>NZ_JBNPUO010000013.1:0-317567 GCF_051168215.1 Bradyrhizobium sp. HKCCYLRH2015
CAACGGCAAGACGGCGTTGGGCATGACCACGCCGCCACATATCCCGACCGGGACGCTGCAGTGCTCGAACTGCCACAGCAACACCGCGGCGAGCTTTGCCACCTACACCATGAACCACGCCGCGGTGGCGACCGCGCGCTGCGATAGCTGCCATAACGGCTCCTACACCGGCCAAGGCACCAAGGGGGCGCTTGGCACCGCTTCGTACCCGAACCACGTCGCGACCGGCGGAGCCGACTGCGTCAGTTGTCATGCCAAGGCCGCCTCGGGCGGCTTCAACAGCTGGGGCGGCGCCGCGTTCAAGCATGCCGCGACCGACACCAACTGCGCGACCTGCCACAACGGCAAGACGGCGCAGGGCATGACCACGCCGCCGCACATTCCGACCGGCACGCTGCAGTGCTCGAACTGCCACAGCAACACCGCGGCGAGCTTTGCTACCTACACCATGAACCACGCGGCGGTGGCGACGGCGCGCTGCGACAGCTGCCACAACGGCAACTACACCGGCCAGGGCACCAAGGGGGCGCTCGGCACCGCGTCGTATCCGAACCACGTCGCTACCGGCGGCGCCGACTGCGTCAGCTGTCACGCCAAGGCGGCCTCGGGCGGCTTCACCAGCTGGGGCGGCGCGGCGTTTGCTCACAAGGCCACCGACACCAATTGCTCCACCTGCCACAACGGCAAGACGGCGTTGGGCATGACCACGCCGCCACATATCCCGACCGGGACGCTGCAGTGCTCGAACTGCCACACCAACACCGCGGCGAGCTTTGCCACCTACACCATGAACCACGCGGCGGTGGCGACGGCGCGCTGCGACAGCTGTCACAACGGCAACTACACCGGCCAAGGCACCAAGGGGGCCATGGGCACGGCATCGTATCCGAACCACGTCGCTACCGGCGGAGCCGACTGCGTCAGTTGTCATGCCAAGGCGGCGAGCGGCGGCTTCACCAGCTGGGGCGGCGCGGCGTTTGCTCACAAGGCCACCGACACCAATTGCTCCACCTGCCACAACGGCAAGACGGCGTTGGGCATGACCACGCCGCCACATATCCCGACCGGGACGCTGCAGTGCTCGAACTGCCACAGCAACACCGCGGCGAGCTTTGCCACCTACACCATGAACCACGCGGCGGTGGCGACGGCGCGCTGCGATAGCTGCCACAACGGCTCCTACACCGGCCAAGGCACCAAGGGTGCGCTTGGCACCGCTTCGTACCCGAACCACGTCGCGACCGGCGGAGCCGACTGCGTCAGTTGTCATGCCAAGGCGGCGAGCGGCGGCTTCACCAGCTGGGGCGGCGCGGCCTTCAAGCATGCCGCGACCGACACCAACTGCGCGACCTGCCACAACGGCAAGACGGCGTTGGGCATGACCACGCCGCCACATATCCCGACCGGGACGCTGCAGTGCTCGAACTGCCACAGCAACACCGCGGCGAGCTTCACGACCTACACCATGAACCACGCCGCAGTGGCGACGGCACGCTGCGACAGCTGTCACAATGGCAGCTACACCGGCCAGGGCACCAAGGGCGCACTCGGCACGGCGTCGTATCCGAACCACGTCGCCACCGGCGGCGCCGACTGCGTCAGCTGTCACGCCAAGGCCGCGAGCGGCGGCTTCACCAGCTGGGGCGGCGCCGCGTTCAAGCATGCCGCGACTGACACCAGCTGCGCCACCTGCCACAACGGCAAGACGGCGCAGGGCCTGACCACGCCGCCGCACATTCCGACCGGCACGCTGCAGTGCTCGAACTGCCACAGCAGCACCGCGGCGAGCTTTGCCACCTACACCATGAACCACGCCGCGGTGGCGACGGCGCGCTGCGACAGTTGTCACAACGGCAGCTTCACCGGCCAGGGCACCAAGGGTGCGCTCGGCACCGCGTCGTTCCCGAACCACGTCGCGACCGGCGGAGCCGATTGCGTCAGTTGTCACAGCAAGGCCGCCAGCGGCGGATATGTGAGCTGGGGCGGCGCGGCGTTCACCCACTCCGCGGCCAACACCAATTGCTCAGCCTGCCACAATGGTTCGAGCGCGAAAGGCCTGACCACCCCGCCGCATATTCCGGTGACGGGCGTGCAGTGCTCGAACTGCCACAGCAACACCGCGGCGAGCTTCGCCACCTACACCATGAGCCATGCTGCCGTGCATGCCACGCGCTGCGACAGCTGTCACAACGGCTCGTATCGCAGCCAGGGCCGCAGGGGTGCGCAGGGGCCGGATCATAGCGCGAAGTCGCAGGATTGCGGCTGCTGCCACGTGCGCGCCGCCGCCAACTTTTCCACCTGGGACGACGACCCGCAGAAGCCGGCAGCGGGCTGCTCCACGACGGCGCGGTCGGTGGTTCCTGCTCAGGCCCCGGCCGTCAAGGCGGTGACGCCGGCCTCGACCGCCAACCGGACGATGACGGCAGCAACGAATCCCGATGCAGCACCCGGTACGAACGCTGCACCGGCTGCATCTCAGGCCGGCGCTGCCGCCAAGCCTGCGGCGCCATCCAGTTCGACGCTCCTGTTCAGCAGCAAGCCGCTGGCGAACACGGCTGCGACGTCGACGGCCCCGACAGCGGGATCCGAAGCAGGGGCCTCCGCCAGTTCGTCCAGTTCCTCCAATCCCGACAGTTCGGCCAAAGCTGGCGGCGCGGCGGCGTCCGTGCCGCAGCCGTCGGGGACGCCGCCCCGAATGACATCCGCGACATCACCGCTCTCGCCGAATGATCCCCGCGGTAGGCTCTTGCCTCCAACCGATACGGGCAGCGACTCGCCGGAAGCGAAGAATGCCGGTCGGCTTCCGTCGCTGCTGCCGACGTTCAATCCGAGGGCAGGGCTTGCCGGATCGAGCACCACGGAGGCCGATTCCAGATTCAATCACATGACGGCGCAAGGGCCATGCGCATCCTGCCATAACGGAATGACCGCGCCTGGCAAGCCGCCGAAGCACGTCGCAACCGCTGCGCCGTGTGAGACCTGTCACAAGAGCACGACGACGTTCAGCGGCGCCCGGTTCAGCCATACTGGAACGACGGCGGCCTGCGCGAGCTGTCACAACGGCATGGCCGCGACCGGCAAGCCGCCGAAGCATGTCGCGACCACTGCGCCGTGTGAGACCTGCCACAAGAGCACGACGACGTTCAGCGGTGCCCGCTTCAGCCACACCGGCACGATGGCGGCCTGCGCGAGCTGTCACAACGGCATGGCCGCGAGCGGCAAGCCGCAGAAGCACGTGGTCACCAGCGCGCCCTGTGAGACCTGCCACAAGAGCACGACGACGTTCAGCGGCGCCCGCTTCAGCCACACCGGCACGATGGCGGCCTGCGCGAGCTGTCACAACGGCATGGCCGCGACGGGCAAGCCGCAGAAGCACGTCACGACGAATGCGCCGTGCGAGACCTGCCACAAGAGCACGGCGACGTTCAGCGGCGCCCGCTTCAGCCACACCGGCACGATGGTGGCCTGTGCGAGCTGCCACAACGGCATGGCCGCGAGCGGCAAGCCCCAGAAGCACGTGGTCACCAGCGCGCCATGCGAAACCTGCCACAAGAACACCGTGTCGTTCTCGGGCGCGCGGATGGATCACACCAGCCTGACGGCGCCGTGCGCCAGCTGTCACAACGGCTCCAACGCCACCGGAAAGTCGCCGAAGCACTTCGTGACCAACGTCCCCTGCGAGAGCTGCCACCGGACGGTGAGCTGGAGCTCGGTCAATTACCGGCATATGTCGGCGAGCTATCCGAACCATAGCGCGGCCATCGGCTGCACCGCCTGCCACAGCGGCAACTCGCAGGCCGTTCTGTTCAAGTTCGCGGCCTACAAGCCCGACTGCGCCGCCTGCCACGCCGGTGATTTCCGCCCGCAGCAGCACGCCAAGCTCATGAAGCCGGCGCCGATGGATTACACCGTCGCCGAGCTCAAGGACTGCACAGGCGCATGCCATATCTATGCTGACAAGTCGCAGACCACCATCGTCACCCGCCGCCAGCGGCAGCACCGGGTCAATGGAGGTGGCTGGTGATGCGCGGCTGCTTCAGACAAGCCGCGGCAGCGAGGTCGGCGGGATGGCTGATCGGTCTGCTGGCCGGCTTGCTCGCAATCCTGCTCGACGGGGTCTTTGGCGTTGCACCGGCCCAGCCGGTCATCGATCAGTTCGTCGCCAATGCAAATGCCACGACGATCGGAAACTGCAGCCTTCTGCGGGTCAATTTTCACGTTCGTGTTCGCTACACCGGGCATTTCCCGCTCGACCAAGGCAGCCAGCTCAGCGTCTCGCTGCAATTGGTCGACCGGGACGCCATCATGGCGCGGCGCCTGGTCAGGCGCGAAGGCGTGCGTGTCGACAATGCCCAGGGCTCCGGCATCCAGGACGTCTATCTGACGCTCGATCAGAACAGGGGACCGATCCTCGTCGTCCAGTTTGCCGGCGAGTTCACCTATCAGATCGTCCAATCCGGCAGCTTCGAGCAGGTGGCGATCGTGGTGGCCCGAAAGGGTCCGGTGTCGGCGTGCAAGGTGAAGGCCCTGGTGCCGAGCGTAGCCGCCCCGGATGCGCCGAAACCGGTTGCGGTCCCCGGTGCGGCGGCGTCGGTCCGCAACGACAATCGCACGATGCAGCGGGCCTCCGCCGCGGACATCCGGTTTGCGGAGGCGTCGATGGACGAGGCTCGCGCGTCGATCAAGAAAGGCAATTTCAGCGCCGCGATCGAGCTCCTGAGGAAGGTGCTGAAACTCCCCGAGAACGGCTCGAGCGCCGAGGCGCAGGAGCTGCTCGGCGTGGCGCGGCAGAAGGCTGGCCAGACCGCTGCCGCGCAGGCGGAGTATGAAGACTATCTGCGCCGCTATCCGACTGGCGAGGGCGCCGAGCGGGTGAGGCAGCGACTCGCCGCGCTTCTCACCGCAACCAGCAGCGCGCCGGCGCGGCCGCGCGACATGCCTTCCGTCACGCCCGACGGCGGAGACATGGGGGCAGGCATGCCGACCAAGGCGGCAGGGCCGAACGGCGACACCCGCTGGTCGATGTCGGGCAGCCTCTCGACCACCTTCATCACCAACGACACGACCAGCGCCGTCAAGGACAGAGCGATTGCGCCGAATCCGAATGCGGATCCCGACGCGCACCGCGTGCATCAGAACACGCTGCTGACCAATTTCGACTTTCTCGGCACCGCCGATAACGATCGCATCAGGACCAAGTTCAGGCTGGCGTTCACCCATGAGCGCCAGTTCGATACCGGGAACGACAAATACGGCGTCTCGACCGCGCAGGTCGATTACACGCTGAAGGAGGCGGACGTGACGCTGCGCGTCGGACGGCAATCCCGCAACACCGGCGGCGTGATCGGCCGCTTCGACGGCGCGGTGCTGAGCTGGCAGAAGAGCCCGGGGCTGCGCTTGAACGTGCTCGCGGGCTCGCCGAACTGGAGCCGTTTCGACGCACCGTTCAAGGATGGCAAGACGCTCTATGGCGCAAGCATCGACTTCGGCAAGATCCTGGGTGGCCTCGAGACCACGGTCTACCTGATCACGCAATACGACCGCAACATCGTCGACCGCCAGGCCATCGGCGCCGAATTCCGCTATTTCGACGCCAACAAGTCGCTGCTCGGCCTGATCGACTACGACACGCATTTCCGCGCGCTCAACGCCGCCGTGTTCTCGGGAACGTATACGTTCGAGGACAAGTCGGTCATCAACGCCTCGTTCGACTATCGAAGAGTGCCATTTCTCTCGACCTGGAATGCGCTGCAGGGGCAGCCCTTCCTCACCCTCTACGACATGATGAAGTTCAATACCGCGGGCGAGATCAGGCAGCTCGCGATCGACCGTACGCCGACGTTCCAGTCGGCGATGGTGAGCTACTCGCGGCCATTGAATGAGACTTGGCAGGTTGCTGCCGATGCCACGGTGACCAATCTCACCGGCACGCTGCCGTCCGGCGGCGTCGACGGCACGCCGGCGAGCGGCCTCGAATATTATCTGTCGGCCCAGCTGACCGGGAACGGCATCATCAAGCCGGGCGATCTGTTCATGGGTGCGCTGCGCTACGCGAGCCTGGCGGACTCCAAGTTCTACGTTCTCGATCTTGCCACGCGCTATCCGATCACGCCCGATCTCGCCATCAGCCCGCGGCTGCGGGCGGGGTACAGGTCCGGGACCCGGACCGACCTGAAGGAGTACACGGTTCTGCCGTCGCTGCTGGTCAGCTATCTCTGGTCGAAGGAGATCAGCCTGGAAACGGAGATCGGCTATCGGTTCGTCGACAGCACGCTCGCCAACGTCAAGACGACGACCAAGGACCTGTTCGCGACGGTCACGTTGCGGCGCGATTTCAACGCCGACGGTGTCACCAAGTGCAACGCCTCGGTCGTCAGTTGCGCCTGGGCCAGGCCTGCAGCGTTGCAGGGCGGGCAGGGGGCAGGCTCGGGCGACATGCCGCTGCAATCGCGCGCGTCGATCCTGCCGTCCTACATGCTGGAGACCGGTGTGCGCTACTGGTTCAGCTCCGGGCAGAATCGCTACCGCTATTTCGCCGATCAGGCTGCGACGCTTCAGGTCTCCCGGCTCGCCTATGGCGGCATGACCGGGCACAGCGGCGAGATGTTCTTCAGGATCGATGCGCTCGACGGTCCGTTCACCAACATGTTTCTGAAGGGCTATATAGGGGCGGGCAAGATCAGCTCGGGCACGCTCGTCGACGAGGACTTCGCTCCGTTCGTCAATCCGTCGTCCAAGACCGTCAGCAGCGTGGGCGGGGGGCTGCAATATGCAAATCTCGATGTCGGTTTCAACCTGCTGGAGACCGAACGCTTCCGGCTCGGCGCCTTCGTCGGCTATCAATATTGGACGGAGACGGTGGACGCGCGGGGCTGCACCCAGGTGGGCGGCAATCCGACGATCTGCGCTCCTGCGCTGGGGCCGGGCGTGAAGGTGGTGACCGAGCAGGATCGCTGGCATAGCGGACGGGCCGGTGTCTCCCTCGACACGCGGCTGTCAGACCGGCTGAGCTGGCAGGCGGAGGCCGCCTATGTCTGGACCACGCAGAATGCGATCGACACGCACTATTTCACGTTCGGGCGCGATCCCGCCTCAGGGCAAGGAAGCGGCTTCCAGGCCGAGACCGTGCTGAACTACCAGTTGACCGACAATTTCCGCATCGGCATCGGTGGGCGCTGGTGGCATCTCAGCACCAATGCCGTCGATTCGTTCAATCAGGTCCTGAGATATACGACGGAGCGCTATGGCGTCTTCCTCCAGGGCTCCTACCAGTTCAATCGGGCAAAATAGCCGGCCGGAGGCGTCCAATCATGAACGACCGGACGGCCATCCGGCCTTCGCGGGACAAACCATCATCATCGCCGCCGATGAAGGACTGGGTGATACGATCCAGTTCGTCCGCTACGTGCCGATGGTCGCAGCGCTGGGCGCGCGCGTGATCCTCGCCGTTCAAGAGTCGTTGCTTCCGCTGTTGTCGAACATGCCAGGCATTTCGCAGTGTGTTCCTGTCGCGGAGGCCAGCGAACTTGCGGGAGTGGATGTCCAGTGTCCGATCATGAGCCTGCCGCTTGCCTTTCGGACGACACTGGCCACGATTCCAGCGCCGGTGTCCTATTTGCCGGCGCCTGATCCGGATCGGATCCAACTCTGGCAGGAGCGCCTTGGCACCCCGGAGAAATTGCGGATCGGCCTGGTCTGGTCAGGCAATCCCAACCACCTCGACGACCACAATCGTTCCATCCCATTGCGCATGTTTTCCAGCCTGCTCCGCGAGGATGCGGCGTTCATCAGCCTGCAGAAGGAGCCGAAGGCCGAAGACAAGGCCGTGCTCCAGGAGGCGAGCGGGATCGTGGACCTGTCGGGTCTACTTGCCGATTTCGCCGATACCGCCGCGCTGATCTCATGTCTGGATCTCGTGATCACGGTCGATACCAGTGTCGCTCATCTCGCCGGCGCGCTTGGCTGTCCGACCTGGACGCTCCTGTCGTACACGCCGGACTATCGCTGGCTGCTCGATCGTGACGACAGCGTCTGGTACCCGCGCATGCGCCTGTTCCGTCAGCGCGAAAGGCGCGATTGGCGCGAGGTCATCGATCAGGTCGGAGATGCGCTTCGTGAACGGATCGTGGCGAGGGCGTCGTCCCCGCCGGTCTCTAGCGATGATCGCGTGGTCCTCCGCCGCTTCAATTCGACGACTGGCGGCTTGCCGTCAGTTGCTGGCGGTAACGTTCGGCGTCCCAGTTGAGCAGCAACTGCTCGTGCTGCGACGAGAGATAGCCGATATCGGCCGATAGCGGCAGGCGGCTGGTCACGAGCGCGAGGCAGCTCAGCATGGCCTCGGCGCCCGGGCTGGCGTCGCTGCGGATGATGGCACCGAGACCCGGCGCGAGCGCTGCGACGGGCGCGGGCAGGCGGTTCGCGTCCGCGCGCGCGAGCAGCGTGGCGAGGCCGCCGGCGTCCTCGATCGTCGGCAGGCCCGGGCCGAGAAACACGACGTGGTCCGGATACAATGAGCCGCCGGTCGCGATGGCACGGCTGAACGGATCGGTCGCGATGCCGTGGCTGGCAGCGTCATGCGGCGGGCGATAGGCGGTGCCGTCGCACAGACGGCGCAAGGCCGCTTCGTCGGCGGGAGGCGCCGGGCGCACCGGCAGCGCCAGCCGGCGCTCCACGTCATGGACCAGCGCCTCGGCCTCATCGCAGCTTTCGGCACCGACGACGAGGCCGTGATTGCCGAGGATCAGCACGTCGATGCGCTCGCGCGCGACGACGGCGCTCACCGCGCGCGCCAGCGGCAGCCCGGGATGAAAGTAGTCGAGATGGCGCCAGGCGAGCCCGTCCAGCCGGGCCGCAAAATCATCGCGCGCATCGCGCCGCGCCGCCCAGGCGATGGTGTTGACGGCATGGACGTGCAGCACGACCCGGTGCGGCAGCAGCGCGTGCAGCGCCGTCTCGATCGAGGCGCGCAAGTGGCCGGGAGCGGCCAGCGGAATGCGCTCGTCGTCAGCGGCGAGCGCATCGCGCGCCGCAGGCAGCAGAACAGGCACGAAGATGTCCTTCGCGTCGGCGTCGGCGTCGGCAAGCCAGGTGCCGGACGCCTTCACCCACAGCACGTCATCCCGCTTGAGCGAGGAGTTGCCGCCGGCGCCTTGCACCAGCTCGATGTTGCGGCCGACCCGCGCCGACATCCGGCGCAACTCATGAAGCTCGGCAGGCTGGCGCATCTCGCGTCTCCTTCTCACCACGACAGGTGCTGCATCGTCCAGTTCGGCATGCGGCCGGGCGAAGCCGCGAGCTTGCGCGTCGCCGCAGCGAGGTCGGGCGCGCCGGCCAAGGTCGTGCGATGCACGCCATCGCCGAGCAGCAGGCTCTGCAGGCCTGCGGCGCGGGCGCCGGCGACGTCATGGTCGAGCGAGTCGCCGATCATCAGCACGCGGTGCGGATCCGGATCGCCGAGCTGCTCCAGCGCGGCCGCGAAGATCGGCTGATACGGCTTGCCGACGAAGCTCACCGGGCCGCCGAGCCACTCATAGGCGCGGGCCAGCGTGCCGGGTGCCGGCACGAGGGCGGCCGCACCGAACATCATCAGGTCGGGATTGGCGCAGATCATCGGCACGCCGCGCGCCGCCGCTCCGGTGAAGCGATCGCGCCAGAGGTCCGGCTCGGCGAGGTCATCATCGAGGCCGCCGAGCAGGATGAAGTCGGCGTCCCGCATATCCGTCACGAGGACGAGATCGAGCCCGTCGATCAGCGAGCAGTCGCCGCCCCTGGTGATCAGGAAGCAGGCGCTGCCGCAATCGGTGAACGGCGCGCGCGTCCGGTCGCGTAGTCCGCTCCAGGTCACCTCGCCCGAGGTGAGAATGCCGTCATAGGCCGAGCGCGGCAGGCCGAGCCGGGCGAGGCGCTCGGCATTGGCGCTCGCGCGCTTGCCGGAGTTCGACAGCACCAGGATCTGCTTGCCGGCCTCGCGCAGCCGCAGGACGCAGTCGTGAGCCGCCGGAAGCACGGTCCTGCCGTCATGCAACGTGCCCCATTGATCGAGCAGGACGTGATCGAACCGCTCGGCGATGGCGGACAGGCCGCTGATCTCGCACGCTGCCGCCGTCATTGCGGCGGTCCCTGCAGCGCCAGCAGCGCCGCGCCGTAGCTCGCTTCGGTCTGCGCGGCAACGCTGACGGGCACGCCGACGATGCGCCGGCGGATATCGGTCCAGGCGTCGTTCCGGGCGCCGCCGCCAATGCTGATCACCCGCCGCAGCGCCGGTGCGCCGAGCGCGTGCAGGCGCTGATAGGCGAGCGCCTCGACGCTCGCGATGCCTTCGAGCAGCGCCTGGAAGAAGCGGTGATCCTCGGCCGGGCGCGGCGTGATCTTTGGTGCGAGGGCGGGGTCGGCGATGGGGAAGCGCTCGCCGGGTTTGGGCAGCGGATAGTAGTCGAGCCCGGTGGGCTCGTCCGGGCGCAGCAGCGGGGTCATGCAGGCCATGTCGGCGGCGGTGAAATGCGCGAGCAGCGCGGCGCCACCGGAGTTCGATGCACCCCCGGCGAGCCATTTGTCACCGAGGCGGTGCGAGTAGACACCCTGATCGGCGGCGAAGATCGGCTGCGTCGCGACCAGCTTCACCACCAGCGTGGTGCCGAGCGAGGTCACCGCATCGCCTGGCGTATCGGCGCCGGTGGCGATGAAGGCGGCGACGCCGTCGGTGGTGCCGGCGACGATGCGCGCCGACGGCGACAGACCGAGCGCGCGCGCGATCGACGGATCGATATCGGCGAATGGCGTGCCCGGCACCAGAATGCTCGGCAGCACGTCGCGGGGAACGCCGAGCTGATCGATCCAGCGCGGCCATTCGCGCCTGACGGGATCATAGCCGAGCTTCAGCGCGTTGTTCTCGTCGCTGACGCCGTGGCGGCCGGCGAGGCGTCCGGCGATCCAGTCGGCCTGATGCACGGCGTGCCGCGCGCCGCTGGTGGAGGCGAGCAGATGCAGCAGCTTGGCGAGCGGGCTGCTCGTGCCATGCGCGCCGCTCTCGGGCGGCGCCACCGCGGCGATCCGCCTGGCTTCGTCGACCGCGCGCGCATCGTTGTACATCAGTCCGTGCGAGCGGGGCCGTCCGTCGGCGTCGATCAGCAGCAAGGTGCCCGAGGTGCCGTCGACCGCGATGCGCGCGATGGCGCCGGGATCGACGATCCTGCCGAGCTTGTCGAGCGCCGCGACCGTCGCCTGCCACCACAGCTCGGGATCCTGGTCGACGGCGTTGCCGTCCTGGCGCGGCGCGGCGAGCGGAACGGCGGCTGCGCCCTTGATCTCGCCGCGCGCGTCGACGGCGCAGGCGCGCACACCGCTCGTGCCCACGTCGATGCCGACAAACAACTCCGTCATGCGACCTCATCCCGTTGTGCGCCGGCGAGCATGTCTGTGCTTGCCCGGCGCGTCATCCCTGACGCGCTGCAGCACGTTTGGGGGATTGACGGCCGGATCGCCGTCTGCAATTTTTTGCAAGGTGTGAAGAAATTTGCAAGCAGGCATTCAAGCGTGACGACAGCTTCCGACAGGGCGTCGATGGTGGACGGCGAGGCTTCGCTGGCGACGCGCGCCGCATGGCTGTATTTCGCGGCCGGGCTGACGCAGTCGGAGGTCGCCGATCGGCTCAACATCCAGAGCACGAAGGCGCATCGCCTGATCGCGCGCGCCAGCCGCGAGGGCATGATCCGTGTCTTCGTCGAGGGTCCCGTCGCCGAATGCGTCGCACTTGAGAACGCGCTGGCCGAACGCTACGGGCTCGACTTCTGCCGTGTCGCGCCGGATCTCGGCGAGGGCGACCTGCCGCTGAAGGCGCTGGCGCTGGAGGGCGCGAGCTTCCTGCGCCAGGTGCTGGAGCGCGGCGACGACAAGATCATCGGTGTCGGCCACGGCCGCACGCTCGCGGCCGTGGTGGCGCAACTGCCGCAGACGCCGGCGCGCGACGTGCAGTTCGTGTCGCTGCTCGGTGGCCTGACGCGCAAATTCGCCGCCAATCCGTTCGACGTGATCCATCGCCTGGCCGAGCGCACCGGCGCCGAAGCCTATCTGCTGCCGGTGCCCGTGTTCGCCAACTCCGTCGCCGACCGCCGCGTGCTGATGCAGCAGTTCGGCATTGCCGACGTGTTTGCTCTCGCGCAGAAGGCTTCGCTGCTGTTCGTCGGCATCGGCCAGATCCATGCCGACGGCTTCCTGGTGTCGAGCGGCATGATCAAGCCGGACGAGGTCGTCGAGCTGAAGCGCGCCGGCGCCTGCGCCGACCTGCTCGGGCATTTCTTCAACGCCCAGGGCGAGCTGCTCGATCTCGATCTTTCGGCGCGGGCCACCTCGATGGCCGCTGCCGATCTGAAGAAACACCGCATCGTCGCCATCGGCGGCGGCGAGGCGAAGATCACGGCCCTGCGCGCTGTGCTGCGCAGCGGCTTCCTGAATGGCCTCATCATCGACGAGGCGACCGCTCAGGCATTGGCGACTGACAAGCCGGAGAAGACATCTGGCAACTCCAAGAACAAGAGTCGGAAGGGCAGGTAACGCGAACACGTCTCTACAAGAAACAAAGGGAGGGTTGAATGTACGATCGTGAGAAGAATCTCTTTGCGTCCTATGCCGGCAAGCGCATCAGCCGGCGTGATCTGCTCGACGGTGCCGCCAAGCTCGGCATTGCCGGTGTCGCCGCCAATGCCGCCTTTGCGTCCGCGATGTCGAAGGCGATGGCCGCTGACTTCAATTGGAAGGCGCATAGCGGCAAGACCGTCAAGCTGCTCTTGAACAAGCATCCTTACGTCGATGCGATGATCGGCGACATCGAGGCGTTCAAGAGCCTCACCGGCATGAACGTCACCTACGACATCTTCCCGGAGGACGTCTATTTCGACAAGGTGACGGCGGCGCTGTCGTCGAAGTCCGACCAGTACGACGCCTTCATGACCGGCGCCTACATGACTTGGACCTATGGTCCGGCCGGCTGGATCGAGGACCTCAACACCTACATCAAGGATCCCGCCAAGACCAATCCGGCCTTCGCCTGGGACGACGTGCTGCCCGGCCTGCGGTCGTCGACGGCCTGGGATGGCGTCGCCGGCTCCGAGCTCGGCTCCGGCAAGGCCAAGCAGTGGTGCATTCCGTGGGGCTACGAGCTCAACAACATCACCTATAACCGCAAGATATTCGACAAGGTCGGCGTCAAGCCGCCGAAGAACCTCGACGAGATGCTCGACGTCGCGGCCAAGATCACCAAGGATGCCGGCGGTCCCTACGGCGTCGGTGTGCGCGGCTCGCGCTCCTGGGCCACCATCCATCCGGGCTTCCTATCGGCCTACGCCAATTTCGGCCAGAAGGATTTCGTGATGGAGGGCGGCAAGCTCAAGGCCGCGATGAACACCAAGGCCTCGAAGGACTTCCACGAGAAGTGGGTCAGGATGATCCAGGGCTCGGGCCCCAAGAACTGGTCGACCTACACCTGGTACCAGGTCGGCACTGATCTGGGCGCCGGCGCCTCCGGCATGATCTTCGACGCCGACATTCTCGGCTACTTCATGAACGGCGGCGAGAACAAGGAGCGCGGCAATCTCGGCTACGCGCCGTTTGCAGCCAATCCGGCCGCCAAGGCGCCGACGCCGAACGTCTGGATCTGGTCGCTGGCGATGTCGAGCTTCTCCAAGCAGAAGGATGCGGCCTGGACGTTCATGCAGTGGGCGGCCTCCGTCGAGCATGATCTGTTCGGCGCCCGCAAGATGGACTTCGTCAATCCGGTCCGCGCCTCTGTGTGGAAGGACAGCGAATTCCGCGACCGCATCGCCAAGTCCTATCCCGGCTATCTCGAGCAGCATGACCTCTCGGCACCGGGAGCGAAGATCTACTTCACGGCGCAGCCGCTGTTCTTCGACCTCACGACGGAGTGGGCGGCCTCGCTGCAGAAGATGGTGGCCAAGGAGATCAGCGTCGACGAGGGCCTCGACAAGCTGGCCGAGAGCATCAACCGTCAGTTGAAGCAGGCCGGCCTCGGCTGAGGCTGGACGCGGACTCTCCACGACCACCCGCCGGTCCGGCCGCTCCCCCACGGGCGTCCGGACCGGCCCATCACCGCGAATGTGTGATCACGCCTGTCATGAGCATGGCTGAACTTGTCGAAACCAACGCGGCGCCGCGCCGCGCGAAGAGATGGCGCGGACGGCTGCTGCCATATCTGCTGAGCCTGCCGGCGCTGCTGGTCTGCATCGCCATCCTGGTGCCATTCGTGACCGCGGCGATCTATTCGCTGCAGCGCTACCGGCTCAACCTGCCTTACTTGCGCGGCTTCATCGGTGTCGACAACTACATCGACTTCCTGTCCGATCCTGCGTTCTGGAACACGCTGCGGATCTCGCTCGTCTACACCGCGGTGACCGTGATCGCCGAACTGCTGCTCGGCCTCGGCATCGCGCTCCTGCTGCGGCGGCCGACGCGCTTCCACAACGCCGTCTCGATCATGCTGCTGCTGCCGCTGATGACGGCGCCGGCGATCGCCGCGCTGATGTGGAAGCTGATGACCAATCCGAGCTTCGGCATCCTGTCCTATCTTGTCGGCCTGTTCGGCGCGCACGATTTCAAGTGGGCGTCCGATCCGTCGACCGCGCTGTTCACCGTCGTGCTGGTCGACGTCTGGGTCTACACGCCCTTTATCATGATCCTGCTCTTGGCCGGCCTGCGCTCGCTGCCGCGGCAGCCGTTCGAGGCGGCGGCGCTCGACGGCGTGCCGGCGAGCTTCGTGTTCTTCCGCATCACCCTGCCCATGCTCGCGCCCTACATCATCACGGCGTCGCTGTTCCGGCTGCTCGACTCCATCCAGCAGTTCGACATCGTCTATGCGATGACGCAGGGCGGCCCCGGCGACCGGCTGATGGTGTTCCAGGTGCAGGCCTATCTGGAATTTTTCCAGTACACCAATGTCGGACGCTCGGCGGCGCTTTTGATGATCCTGTGGCTGATCACCAACATCCTGTCGAACATCTTCATCAAGAACTGGCTGCGGCTGCGCGAACGCGCCCACGGTCACGCCTGAGGAGGCCGCCGATGGATCATTCCAGTCTCGCCGGGCGCATCTTCCGCGGCATTGCGCTCTCGCTGGTGCTCGTCTTCTTCATGTTCCCGATCGTCTGGATCCTCATGATGTCGTTCCAGAGCAACGAGCAGATCCTGCGTATCCCGCCGCGCATATTCTTCGAGCCGACGCTCGCCAATTACGAGGCGCTGATCTCCGGCCAGTTGCGTACGGCCGCCGGCAATCTGCAGATCTCGTTCATGCGTAACCTCATGAACAGCTTCATCCTGTCAAGCGCCTCGGTGGTCCTGGCACTGCTGCTCGGCGTGCCCGCGGCCTATGCGTTCGCGCGGTTCAAGTTCAAGCTCGGCGAGACCATCGCGTTCACGCTGCTGTCGTTCCGCTTCGCGCCGCCGCTCCTGGTGCTGCTGCCGCTGTCGCTGTACTACCAGCAGCTCGGCTTGAACGACACGTATTTCGGCATCGTCTGGGTCTACCAGCTGATCGCGCTGCCGCTG
This sequence comes from Bradyrhizobium sp. HKCCYLRH2015, assembly GCF_051168215.1. Taxonomy (NCBI): domain Bacteria; kingdom Pseudomonadati; phylum Pseudomonadota; class Alphaproteobacteria; order Hyphomicrobiales; family Nitrobacteraceae; genus Bradyrhizobium; species Bradyrhizobium sp. HKCCYLRH2015. The sequence continues at coordinate 15,556 of NZ_JBNPUO010000013.1, forward strand.
ATCCTGTGGATCGTGCGCGGCTATTTCGAGGACATCAGCCCCGACATCGAGCATGCCTACCGGCTGGCCGGGCATTCCTGGCGCGAGGCCTTCACGCGCATTGCCGTTCCGTTGGCGGGACCCGGGATCGCGGCGGCGGGCTTGCTGTCCTTCATCTTCTGCTGGAACAATTTCGTGTTCGCGCTGATCCTGGCCTCCGCCGACAAGCAGCCGGTGACGGTCGGGGCGCTCGCCTTCGTGACGGCGTCCGGCATCCAATATGGCCAGATCGCAGCCGCAATCGTGCTGTCGGTGACGCCGACCTTGCTGCTCGCGCTCTATGCGCAGCGCTATCTGGTCGAAGGTCTCTCGCTCGGTGCAGTGAAGGGTTGAGGATACATGGCGCGTCTCGAACTCCAATCGGTCGACAAGAGCTTCGGCGCCGCAAGCTGCGCCAAGGGCGTGTCGCTCGCGGTCGAGCCCGGCGAGATCGTCGCGGTGTTCGGCCCGTCCGGGAGCGGCAAGACCGTGCTGCTGCGCATGATCGCCGGCATGTTCGAGCCTGATGCGGGCGACATCCTGGTCGGGGGCCGTTCGATCGTCGATGCGGCGCCGGAGCAGCGCGGCATCGGCATGGCGTTCCAGAACTTTGCGCTGTTTCCGCATATGAGCGCGCGAGACAACATCGCCAGCGGCCTGCGGGCGACGGGCGCAGCCGATGTCGCGGCGAAGGTTGCGGCGATGAGCCGGCTGTTGAAGATCGAGCACGTGCTCGGCCACAAGCCTCGTGAACTGTCGAACGGCCAGAAGCAGCGCACCGCGCTGGCGCGCGCTCTGATCGGCAATCCTGAGGTGCTGCTGCTCGACGATCCCTTGCGCAACGTCGATGCCAAGCTGCGCTACGAGATGCGGCTGGAGCTGCCGAGCCTGCTGCGCCGGAGCTCTGCGGCGGTGCTTTATGTGACGCAGGATTATCGCGAGGCGATGGCGATCGCCGATCGCATTGCCGTGCTGATCAATGGCCGCCTGGTGCAGGTGGCGCGTCCGGAGGAGATCTATGCGCGGCCGGCGTCGGTTGCGGTGGCGCGGCTGTTCGGCGATCCCAGCATCAATCTCTCGGAGGTCGTGCCGGTGGTGGAGCAGGGCCGGTTGATAGCGGCTATCGCCGGGACGCAGGTCCGGCTCGACGTCGATGATCTGCCGGCGGATGCGCGGGAGCGCTGCTGGCTGGGCGTGCGGCCGGACGATGTCGCGGTGACGCGCCATGGCGGTGAAGGCGCGATCCCCGCACGCACCGTCGCCGTCACCCCGATTCATGAGCGTGCCGTGGTGCTGCTGCGCTTTGCTGACGGATCCGAGTGGCTGGCGGCGCTGGCGCCCGAGGCGCTGGAAGCCGGCGCCGACGAGGACGTGTTCGTGCGGTTCGTGCCTGAAGCGGTGCTGCTGTTCGACCACGCGACGGGAGACCGTATTGGTGTCTTGCCGCGTCGGCAGGCGGCGTGAGGATGTGAGATGGGCATGCTCGAGATCCGCAACGTCGACAAGGTCTATCACAGCCGAGGCAAGGCGCCGGTTCACGCGGTGCGCGCGCTCGACATGGAGGTGAAGGCCGGCGAGATCGTCGCGCTGCTCGGCTCGTCCGGCTGCGGCAAGACCTCGACCTTGCGCATGATCGCCGGCTTCGAGAGTGTGAGCTCTGGATCGATCGCGCTGGCGCAGCGGCCGATCCATGATCTGGCGCCGGCGAAGCGCAGGGTCGCGATGGCGTTCGAAGGCTATTCGCTGTATCCGCCGCTGACGGTGCGCGAGAATATCGCCTTCGCCCTGAAGGCGCAGCAGTTGTCGCGCGTCGAGATCGCCCACCGCGTCGACAGCATCGCCCGCCTGGTCGAGATCGAGGACATTCTCGATCATCATCCGCGCGCGCTCTCCGGCGGCCAGCAGCAGCGGGTGTCGCTGGCGCGGGCGCTGGTGCGCGATGCCGACCTTTATCTGCTCGACGAGCCGATGGGCCAGTTGGAGCCGCAATTGCGCGCGGTGCTGCGCGGCCGCATCAAGGGCCTGCTCGCCGAGCGCGGCATGACCGCGATCTTCGTGACCCATGACCAGACCGAGGCGAGCGCGCTCTCCGATCGCATCGCCGTCATGGAGGATGGCGTGCTGCAGCAGTTCGCTGGGGAACGCGAGCTGAAGAACCGTCCGGCCAATCTGTTCGTCGCGAGCTTCATCGGCGAGCCGCCGATGAATCTGCTGGAGACTGTGGTCACGCAGGACGAAGCGAGGTTTCGCCTGGCGGTGGGCTCCGAGATGGCGTTTGAAATTCCCCGGCAGACGCTGGACGTGACGGGACAACAGGCACTGGCGCAGGCCGATCGGATCAAGGTCGGCATCCGGCCGCAGCGGATCGCGATCGGCAGCGGCGAGGCGCGGCTGCGCGTGGTCTCCAACCAGTGGCTCGGCGATCAGTCGCACATTGCGGGCGAATGCGCCGGTCATCTGCTGGTCGCGGTGACATCGAGCAAGATCGCGGCGCGGCCGGGCGATGTCGTGCCCTGCGCGCTGGAGTCACGCCATCTCCACATTTTCGGCGCCGACGGCATCTGCGTCCGCCACGCGGAGGCGCGCTGACCATGACCTCGGCTGCGACCCGCGACGTGATCATCGGCATCGACGCCGGGACCTCGGTGATCAAGGCGGTCGCGTTTGCGCGGGATGGCCGCCAGCTCGGCGAGTTCGCGATTCCGAACAGCTACACCACCTTGCCCGGTGGTCGTGTCGAGCAGGACATGGAGCGGACGTGGGCCGACACTGTCGCCGCGTTGCGCGGCCTGGGCGGCGCGCTGCCGGACCTGTCCCGTCGCGCCGCCGCGATCGCCGTGACCGGGCAGGGCGACGGCACCTGGCTGATCGACGCGGACGGCCGTCCAGTCGCGCCCGCGCTGCTGTGGCTCGACTCGCGCGCGGCAGGCTTCGTTGAGACCTTCCGAGGCGGCGAGCGCAACGCCGCGCATTATCAGCGCACCGGATCGGGGCTCAACGCCTGCCAGCAGGGGGCGCAGCTGGCCTGGCTGCAGGCGCATGACGCAGAGATGCTCGAACGCGCGGGTACGGCGTTCCATTGCAAGGATTGGCTCTACTTCAAGCTGACAGGCGAGCGGACCACCGATCCGTCCGAGGCGACGTTCTCCTGCGGCGACTTTCGCCGGCGTGGTTTCGACGGCGAAGCCGCGCGTCTTGTCGGGATCGCCGATTCCGCGCGCCTGTTTCCGGATGTCGTCGATGGTGTCACGACGACGCATGGCTTGACCGCGGCGGCCGCGGCCGAAACGGGCTTGCCCGATGGCGTGCCGGTGTCGCTCGGCTATGTCGATGTCATCTGCAATGCGCTCGGTGGTGGGCTGTATGATCCCGCACCCGACGTCGGCTGCACCATCATCGGCTCGACCGGCATGCACATGCGGCTGGTGAACGGCGCCGACGCGGTCAAGCTGAATGCCGAGGCGACCGGCTATACGATGCCGTTCCCGGTGCCCGGTCACTATGCGCAGATGCAGTCGACCATGGCTGCGACCTTGAACATCGACTGGCTGCTCGATGTCGCGCGCGGCGTGCTCGCCATGGAAGGCATCGCGAGGTCGCGCAATGATCTGATCCGGCGCCTCGACGAGCATGTGCTCGCGGCGAAGGTGGGCGAGCTGCTGTATCATCCGTTCATCTCTGACGCCGGCGAACGCGGCCCCTTCGTGTCCCACGAGGCGTCCGCCCAACTGGTCGGCCTGCGCATCCGCCACGGCTACTGGGATCTGATGCGCGCCGTGATGGAGGGACTGGCCTTCGCCGCACGCGACTGCTACGCGGCGATGGGACCGCTGCCGAGGGAAATTCGCCTGACCGGGGGCGCGGCGCGCAGCCGCGCGCTCGGCGCCATTCTTGGTGCGGCACTTGGCAGCACGATTCGAGTCTGCCGTCGCGAGGAGGCCGGCGCATCGGGCGCGGCGATGATCGCGGCGGTTGCGACCGGGCTCTACCCGGACATGATGATCTGCGCGGAGGAATGGGTGAGACCGTATCTGGATGAGCCGCAAGCGCCGGATGCGGCGCTGGCGGAACGTTATGCGCAATTGTTCCCGGCCTATGTCGACGCCCGTCTTGCGGCACGGCCGGTCTGGAAGCAGCTCGCCGCGCAGCGCACGGGTGCCGATCATGTCTAGCTCCATCGCCATCATCGGCGACCGCTTCATGCTGCCCTCGGTGTTCGCCGAGCGCATCACGGCAATCTGCGGCGATGGCATCGACATCCGCATGCTTGAGCAGCCCTGGCCGGATGAGCCGATGGAGCACGGCTATGCCGGCTCGAAGCTCGACGGGCTCAAGGAGTTCATGGGCGATCCTGACGAGCTCGCTGAGTTCATCGGCGAGGCACCCCTGCTGGTGACGCATCTCGCGCCGATCTCGCGCGCGATGCTGCAGCGGCTGCCGAGCCTGAAATTCATCGCGGTGTCGCGCGGCGGTCCGGTCAATATCGACATGCAGGCGGCGCGCGATCACGGCGTGCTCGTCGTCAATACGCCCGGACGCAACGCCAGCGCGGTGGCGGAATTCACCATCGGCGCGATGCTCGCGGAGACCCGGCTGATCCGCAGCGGCCACGAGTCGATGCGGGGCGGTGAGTGGCGCGGCGATCTCTACCGTGCGGATCGCACGGGACGCGAGCTCGGCGAGATGACAGTCGGCATCGTCGGCTATGGCGCGATCGGCACCCGCGTGGTGAAGCTGTTGAAGGCGTTCGGCTGCAAGATCCTGGTGACCGACCCTTACGTCCAGCTCAGCGCCCAGGACCGCAACGACGGCGTCGAGCACGTCGCGCTTGCCGAGCTGCTGTCGCGCGCCGACGTCATCAGCCTGCATGCCCGCGTGACCGCGGAAACCACCGGCTTCATCGATCGCGATGCGCTGGCGCGGATCAAGCCGGGCGCGATCCTGATCAACACGGCGCGGGGGCCGCTGGTCGACTATCACGCGCTCCATGACGCGCTCAGCTCGCAGCGGCTTGCGGGGGCGATGCTCGACACCTTCGCCGTCGAGCCGGTGCCGCCGGACTGGCCGCTGCTGCAGCTCCCCAACGTCACGCTGACGCCGCACATCGCCGGCGCCTCCGTGCGCACCGTCACCTTTGCCGCCGACCAGGCGGCCGAAGAGGTTCGCCGCTATCTGGCCGGCGAGCCGCCGCTCAATCCCTGCTGACGACGAAAGGGTTTCGACATGAATCGCGAGGAACGGCTGATCCGCGAGACCATCATCGCCAAATGCCGATGGATGAATGCGTCGGGGCTGAACCAGGGCACTTCGGGTAACATTTCCGCCCGCTACAAGGACCGCATGCTGATCACGCCATCGGCGACGCCCTACGACTCGATGAAGCCGGAGATGATCGCGGCGATGCCGCTCGAGGGTGACTACGGTTCCTGGGAGGGGCCGTTGAAGCCCTCGACGGAATGGCGCTTTCATCTCGACATCATGCGCGGCCGTCCGGATGTCGGCGGCGTGGTGCACACCCATTCGACCTACGCCACCGTGCTCGCCATCGCGCGCAAGCCGATCCCGGCCTGCCACTACATGATGGCCGCGTTCGGCGGCACCGACATTCGCTGCGCCGGCTATGCGCGGTTCGGCACGGCCGAATTGTCCGAGCTTGCGCTGGAGGCGCTGGAAGGCCGCAACGGCTGCCTGCTGGCCAATCACGGCATGATCGCGGTCGGCGCCAATCTCGACAAGGCGATGTGGCTTGCGGTCGAGCTCGAGACCATCGCGAAGCAGTACTATCTGTCGCTCGCGCTCGGCCAGCCGCACATCCTCGGCGACGCGGAGATCGCCGAGACAGCGCAGGGCTTTTCCACCTATGGCCTGCAGGAGCCCAAGGCGAAAGCGGCGAAGCCGGCCAAGACCGCGACGAAGGCGCGCGCGGCCGCGCGCAACAAGCCAGAGAAGAAGCGCAGCAGCAAGCGATGAATGCGACGGGCTCACGCAGCGGATCCGATCACGGTCAGTTTGACCTCGCCGTGATCGGCGGCGGCATCAATGGCGCTGGTATCGCCCGTGATGCCGCCGGCCGCGGCCTGAAGGTGCTGCTGTGCGAGAAGGACGATTTTGCCCAGGGCACCTCGTCCCGTTCGGGCAAGCTGATCCATGGTGGTCTGCGCTATCTTGAGTACTACGAATTCCGCCTGGTGCGCGAAGCGCTGATCGAGCGCGAGGTGCTGCTGGCCTCGGCGCCGCACATCATCTGGCCGATGCGCTTCGTGCTGCCGCACTCGCCGGAGCAGCGTCCCGCCTGGCTGGTGCGCACCGGGCTGTTCCTCTATGACCATCTCGGCGGCCGCAAGCAGCTGCCGGCCAGCCGCAACCTCGATCTCGCGCATGAGCCTGAGGGTGCGCCGCTGCGCCCCGAGTTCCGGCGCGGTTTTGAATATTCGGATTGCTGGGTCGACGATGCCCGGCTGGTGATCCTCAATCTCGTCGATGCTGCGCGCAAGGGCGCCATCATCCTGCCGCGCACCCGCGCCGTGAGCGCGCGGCGTGAGGGCGATGCCTGGCGGCTGGAGATGCGCTCCGAGAATGGCGAGGTGCAGATCGTCCGCGCGCGGGCGCTGGTCAACGCCGCGGGGCCATGGGTGCAGGATGTAGTGCAGGGTGTCGCCGGGCTCAACTCCGCGCACAATGTGCGGCTCGTCAAAGGCAGTCATCTCGTGGTGCCAAAATTCTGGAGCGGATCGCAGGCCTATCTGCTGCAGAACACCGACCGCCGCGTCATCTTCGTCAATCCCTATGAGACCGATCTGGCGCTGATTGGGACCACCGACATCGTGCATGATGGCCGCGCAGACGACGTCGCTGTCGATGGTGCTGAGATCGACTATCTGCTCGCGGTGCTCGATCGCTATTTCCGGGCCGCGCCGGGCAAGGGTGATATCATTCACGCCTTCTCCGGGGTGCGGCCGCTCTACGATGACAACGCCGACAATCCGTCGGCAGTGACGCGCGACTACGTGTTCGAGGTGCACGGTGCACCCGGGCAGCCGCCGCTGCTGTCGATCTTCGGCGGCAAGATCACGACGTTTCGCCGGCTCGCCGAGCAGGCGATGGAACGCCTCGCGCCGTGGTTTCCGCAGATGGCGCCGGCATGGACGGCGGGCGCGCGGCTTCCGGGCGGCGATCTCGGCGCGCCGTTCGATCGGTTCCTTGCCGATCTCGCCGGCGCGTATCCGGGATTGCCGCGCGATGTGGTAGCACATTATGCGCGGCTCTACGGCACCCGTGCGCGCGATCTGCTCGGAGCGTCCCGCAACGTCGGCGATCTCGGCCGCCATTTCGGTGCCTCCTTCTATGAGCGCGAGCTCGTTTTCCTGCGCGAGCAGGAGTGGGCCGTCACGGCCGCCGACATCCTGGACCGGCGTACCAAGCATGGCCTGCATCTGAGCCGCGCCGAGCGCGAGGCGTTCGAGCTCCAGCTTTGATCGTGTCTTGACGCGTCGAGCCTCTCCGCGACCGCCGCAGCCCCTGGCGGGTGCCGATGACACGCCCTGGCAAACCGTGCTATCGAGCGCCCGCGATATGGATCGCGACGCGCCTGGAGACGCGGAATTCGGCACAATCCGGACCTTCGCCGATGCTTGACGCGCCGATCGATTCTCAATCAAACCGCCCGACGACCTCCTGAATGCGACGCCATGCCGGACCAGATCAAAGCGAGAGCCGACCATCGGCGCGGTCCGCGGCAGGCAGGCATCGTCGACGCCTGGACGAGGTTCGCGTCCGGCTCCTGGATGGACCGGCGCTGGACTCCCTGGATCATCGTGCTGAGTGGCCTCGTGCTGGCGCTGCTGTGTGATGCCTTCGTGGCGCACATGCTTTCCGTCAACTATCGGGAGACCTATCGGACGACCGAGGCCGCCAACGGCGATCTCGCCCGCGCGCTCGAAGAATACATGTTGCGCAACATCCAGGGCGTCGACGTGCTCTTGAACACGACGATCGACAGTCTCAAGCAGGACCCATCGCTGCTCACCGCCGGCAATCCGGCCCTGATCAACGAGTTGAAGCGCAGGGTGGTGCCGTACCCCGCCGCGGGCGGCATCGTCGTGCTGGATGCGGACGGCAATCTGCTCGGCGACAGCGCCGGCAACGGAGTTCCCGGCCGCGAGAACAATTTCGCCGATCGGGCCTATTACAAGGTCCAGCGCGATGACCCCGGCAGCGGTCTGTTCATCGACGTGCCGGTGGCCTCGCGCGTGAACAGGGGTCGGTTCATCGCGGTCAGCCGCGCCTTGATGATGCCGGACGGACGATTTGCCGGCGTGATCGTCGTGGCTGTGGACTACGAGAATCTGCGGCAGTTCTTCCTGTCGCTGAACGTCGGGCAGCGCGGAACGGTGACGCTCTATCGCGACGACGGCACGATCCTGCTGCGCACGCCGCATGCCGACGATTTCGCCGGCCGCAACGTCCGGTCCAATCGCCTGTTCAGTCTCTATCTGCCGCGGGCGCCTCACGGCAGCTTCGAGGGCAGCGGCATGACGGACGGCACGTCGCGGAGCATCAGCTATCGGCGCGTCGCCGGCCTGCCGCTCGTGGTGACCGTGGCGCGCGACCCGATCGAATATCTGGCCGGCTGGAAGAACAATGCGCTGTACTACAGCGCCATCGCCGCCGGCCTCAATCTGCTGATCGCGGGATTCGGCCTCGTCCTGGCGCGGCAATGGCGGCTGCGCGCGGCGTCCGAGCAGGCGCTGCGCGACAATTTCGAGCAGCATCTGCTGGTCACGGAGAACGTGCCCGCGCTGATCGTCCAGGTCGGCGCCGATGGTGACATCCGCTATGCCAACCGCGTCGCGCGCGAATGGTATGCGCAGCCGCCCAGCGGGATCGGCCGCAGCCGCCGGATCGACGACTACATCGATCCGGCCCGGCGCGGCGAGGTGAGGCCGAAGATCGAGGCCGCGCTGGCCGGCCGGACCGCGGGCGGCGAGGAGAAGATCGCGTTTCCCGACGGCCGCGAACGCTGGTGCGAGACCATCCGGGTGCCGGATCGCAGCCAGGACGGCACGGTGCGCGGCTATTTCGTGCTGTCGGTCGACATCACCGAGCGCAAGCGCATCGAGGACGAGCTGCGGCAGGCGCAGAAGATGGAGGCCATCGGCCAATTGGCGGGCGGCATCGCGCACGACTCCAACAACATGCTGGCGGCGACGCTCGGCAATCTCGATCTGCTGCTCGACGCGCTCCCGCCCGGCGAGAGCTCCCGCCGCAGCATGGTCGAGCGGGCGATCGAGGCGGCGGAGCGGGTCGCCGATCTCAACCGCCGCCTGCTGGCCTTCGCCCGCAAGCAGGCGCTGCAGCCGCAGGTCACCGACGTGAACCAGCTCGTCCGCGGGATGACGACCATCCTGCAGCGGACGCTCGGCGAGAACATCGAGATCGCATTGGCGCAGGACCCGATGCTGTGGCACTGCCTGATCGACCCGACCCAATTGCAGAACGCGCTGCTCAATCTGGCGCTCAATGCGCGGGATGCGATGGACGGCGGCGGGCGCCTGACGATCACGACGACGAATGCCGTGCTCGACCAGCCGCTCGACGACGGCGACGAGCGCATCATGCCCGGCGACTACGTGACGATCGCGGTGTCGGACATGGGAGCCGGCATGCCGCCCGAGATCGCGCGCCGCGCCTTCGAGCCGTTCTTCACCACCAAGGAGTTCGGCAAGGGCAGCGGCCTCGGCCTCAGCATGGTCTATGGCTTTGCGCGGCAATCGGGCGGCACGGTGCTGATCGACAGCCGGGTGGCGGAAGGCACCTGCGTCACGCTGTATCTGCCGAGCGCGGGGCCGGGCGTCGGCAGTCGCGCGCGGGCCGGTGCGGCGCGGCTGGCGCGGCCGCAGACCGGCGAACGGATCCTCGTGGTCGAGGACAATCCGCTGGTCGGCGCGATGGCATCGACCATGCTGACCTCGATGGGCTACGGCCCGGTTGTCGTCACCCATGCGACGGCCGCGATCGCCGCGCTGGAGCGGTCGGATCCGTTCGCGCTGCTGCTGACCGACATTCTGCTGCCGGACGCCATGACCGGCATCGACCTGGCGCGCGAGGTGCGCCGCAGATGGCCGGAGCTGCCGATCGTCTTCATGTCCGGCTTCGCCGATCCCTCGCTGGTGCCGGAGGAACTCCGGGCGACGACCGCGCTGCTCGCCAAGCCGTTCCGGCTCGGCCAATTGTCGGAAGCGATCGTGTCGGCCCTGGCCGGCCGGAAGGCGATCTGAGCCCGCGGCGATCATGCGGGGAGCGATCCATCATTCGTCCGATCGTCGGCGCCGTCCGGGCAAGTCGTCTCCGCCTCGCGGCGCGCGATGCGTCCGAGCTGTGCCGGTCGTTTCGCCCTCGAAAGCCGAGGGCGCGGGGAATGCCGGGTGCTGGCCGCACCCATGGCCCGCCTGCGAACAAGAATGCAGGCGGCAGGAACCACAGGTTCAGCCGAGGCATCCCGGCATTCCCCGCGCGATGGTTTTGACGGCTTATACGTCCTCTCCCCGGGGACCGGCTGTCTTGCCCCCGTCGCCCGCGCAACGCGAACGCGTTGTCGCGCGCTTGGCCTCAGCACCGGGAGGCCAGGACCCTACGATTTCGCCGGCGCAACGGCTTCGTTCGTCCGCATGACCTTCGTCACGCTGCGAGCCGCTGCGCCCACCGCATCCCACCCCGCGTGCCGTGACGATCGCGATACGCCCCTCGTGCCGAGGCGGGATGGGGAGATACAATCATGATTTCCGATAAAGCGAAAGAGGAATATTTTTCGCGCGGGGACTGGACAGGGGTGATGTGATTGAGCCGGCGGATGAAAAGAGAATTTCGGCGCAGGCGACCCCCACCGCGAAACCAGCCGGGCTTCCGTCTAATTACGATGCGACCGGCCGCGAGATGATCGACGCCGTCCGCCGCGTCGTCGGCCGTCCCGACCTGCCGGTGAAGCCGTTCCCGTGGATCACGCTCTGGTTCGCGGCGCCGTTCGTGCGCTTCATGCGCGAGGCGATCGAAATGCGCTGGCTGTGGAAGCAGAGCCTCGCGCTGGACAATGGCAGGCTGGCCAGCCTGCTCGGCGCGAGTCGCATACGCCCCTCGATGATGCGGTGAGGGCGGCACTCGTGCCCATCACCTGAACCATTCACTCGCGAAAGGAGCGACCGTGATCACCGCATTGTTTGCGGCGCCGCTGACACGCGCCCAGTGTCTCATGCTTGTCCTGCTCATCGCGGCGCAGGTCGCACTCTTTGTTGCTCTGCTGATCGCGCCTGGCCAGGTTATCGACTGGTCATCCAGTCTGCGCCCGCCTGGCGCGGAAGCTCTGCCGCTGGTCGTGCGCAACCTTTCAGCCATGAAGGCCGGCTACTGGCGCGATGTCCTGAAGGCCTCCACTATGGTTCACGCCGTCTGTAAAGCAGCGCTCGACCCGCGGGGACGAGTTGCAGCAGAAGGTCGTAATCCGCGACGTTCGCGGTAAGGACGACCAAACCGAGCTTCTGGGCCTGAAGAAACAGCACACTGTCCTGAAGTGCGCGCAGCTTACCGTCTCGTTCGTAACTCTGAAGACGGCAAAGGATACCCGAAAGGAGTGCTGCGCGCCCGAGCGTGTCGCCATCAGGTGCAAAGGTGCGATGGGGTGGCATCGCTTTGATGTGCTTTCCGACCACATCGATGACCGGGGCTGTGCGCGGATCAGAGGGGTTCAATACGCCGACCGTGTGCATCAACTCCTGAATCGCAACTGTTGAGTGATTCACTTGCCGATGTGCGATCAGATCGTCGAGAATCGGAGGTGATCGATCCTGCATCTGGTCGATGTAGACGCAGGTGTCGAGCAAAAGCCCCTGTCCAGCGATCAGGGTCGCGTCAACAAATGGTAGTTGGTCATCACTTCTTCGGGGCAGCGTTTTCCACGGGTCGAACCGCGCCCATCGTCGTGCGGCATCGAAATCGAACGCCGCCACGTCAAAAACCGAGCTTCAGCTTCGGATCCGCCGTACCACGCGACCGTTTGAACACATCTGCGAAGTTGTCCTCAAGCGCGACCGTTGCGAGGGCAAATTCGATCAAGTCCGTATCCGTCTCGATGCCCGTTTGCCGCTTCGCTTGGCGGACAAGTGCAGAACTCACCCGGCCGCCGATACGACCTTGTTTGTCTTTCAGCAGACCCGACCGCTCGGCTGCCCGCATCACCGCCTCGAACCGCGTCTCGCTCCCGGCGAACTGGCCAGTTGCCGCTTCGCGGTGAATCCGCGAACTGCTGCCTGCCGCGCCCTTATCTCGGCGGGTTGGTGATTTGCCGGCGGGGGATTTGGTCATGGACGCTTCGATCATGTTAGACAAAAGCTGCTATTGTTCAACGTAGCACTTCACCACACGGATATCAACGGAGCAGCAGACCGCTCCGCCCTCACTCCACCGCATCTTTCTTAGCGATCCTGTGCAGTTGCTCGAACAGATCCGACTGCTCGCTCGTACACAGGCACACGCCCTGCGCCGACGCCGCTTCGCCCGCGTTGAGGTAGGCGTGGCCCATGGTGCTGTCGAGATACATGCCGTCGCCCTCGTGCAGGATCTCCGGCGCGTAGAACTCGGTGTGCACGGCGATGGTGCCGCGGGTGACGAGGAAGTACTCCTCGCCGCTGTGGCGGAGCAGGGGGCCGAACTCCTCGAGCGTGCGGGCGCGCACCTCGGCGATCATCGGCACCATGCGCTTTCCGATCAGGTCGGTGCACTGATAGGTGTAGGTGTAGAATCGGGTGTTGACGATCTGGCCCTGGCCGGCGCGGCTGACGCTGCGGCGGGCGGTCACCGGGCGGCCCGGCTCGGGGCGCGGCGAAGCAGGGCTGAACAGCTCGGCGATGTCCATCTGCAAGCCCGAGGTGAGCTGCAGCAGCTTGTCATAGGTCAGCGACATCAGGCCGTTCTCGACCTTGGACAGCGTCGACAGCGCCATCCCCGTTTTCTCCGCGACCTGCTTCAGGGTCAGGCCGCGCGCCTGCCGGGCCGCCTTCAGGCACTGGCCGAGCTGGGAGTGCGGGCCTTCGGCTGAAACGCTGATGGCAGTGTCTGTCAAAGCGATCTCCGGAAAATCCGTTAGCGGATCAGGCGTGCCGATGGCCGGGGCAGTTCGGGCAATCTCGCCCCAAAGCGCAGGAAATTCAATTGTGTGCTCCGACGTCCGAAGGTCATGCGTGGACAGCGGTGGAACAATGCGTTTTCAGGTCGTGCATTCGATTTCTTATATGCTAAATAGTTTTCCGAAACGGAAAAGAGAAGCCCTGTGGAATCGATTTGCGACAAGACCGCCGTCGAGCTGGTCAAGCTGCTGAAAACAAAGGCGATCTCCCCGGTTGCGCTGCTCGACTCGTGTCTGGAACGGATCGCGGCGGTGAACCCGGCGGTCAACGCGGTGGTGACCCTGGATGAATCTGGCGCCCGGGCGGCCGCCAAGCGCGCCGAGGCCGAGATCGTCAGGGGCGAGGACAGGGGGCCGCTGCACGGCCTGCCCGTGCTGATCAAGGACACCCAGGACACCGCCGGGATGCGCTCGACCTATGGCAGCCCGATCCTGGCCGACAATGTCCCGGCCGTCGACCAGGCCTCGGTGGGCCGGCTGCGCGCGGCCGGCGCGATCGTCTTCGGCAAGACCAACACGCCGGAATGGGCGGCGGGCGGCAACACCCGCAATCCCGTGTTCGGCGCCACCGGCAACCCGTTCGATCCCACGCGCTCGGCCGCCGGCTCCTCCGGCGGTTCGGCGGTCGCGCTCGCCTGCGGCATGGCCCCGCTGGCCTCCGGCTCCGACACCGGCGGGTCCTTGCGCAATCCGGCCGGCTTCTCTGGCATTGTTGGGATGCGGCCGTCCTACGGCCTCGTCGCCAGCGAGAAGCGCGCCCATGGCTGGTCGTGCCTGTCGACCGACGGGCCGATGGCGCGCGACGTCGCCGACACCGCGCTGATGCTGTCGGTGATGGCAAGCGACGATGCGCGCGATCCGCTCGCCTACACCTTGCCCGGCGAGGCCGTGCGCGGCGCGCCAGCGCGCTGGGCGGTGCCGCCAGCGGTGGAACTGAACAAGCTCAGGCTCGCCTTCACCGAGGATTTCGGCTTCGCACCGACCGAACAACTGATCCGCCGCGCCTTCCGTGCGCGCGTGTCGCGCATCGCGCCGCTGTTTGCCGAGACGCACGAGGGCGCGCCGGATTGCAGCGGGGCCGACGAGACCTTTGCGGTGCTGCGCGCCTCGCTGTTCCTCACCCAGCACGGCAGGAATTTTCGCGAAAGGCCCGACATGCTCGGGCCGAACGTGCGCGCCAATGTCGAGGAGGGGCTCGGCTACAGCCTCGAGGATTTCTCGCGCGCGAGCGCCAACCAGACCCGGATCTATCGCGCCTATCAGAGCTTCTTCGCCAGCCACGACGTGCTGATCAGCCCGACCATCACCTTGAGCCCGCGGCCCTGGGCGGAGCTCTATCCGGCCGAGATCGACGGCGTGCCGACGCGGTCCTACTTCCACTGGCTGGCGCTCGCCTATGCGGTGACCCTGGCCGGGCATCCCGCGCTCAGCCTGCCGCTCGGCCTCGACGACAACGGCCTGCCGTTCGGCCTGCAGATCGTCGGCCCGCGCGGCGGCGATGCGCTGGTGCTCGGCGTGGCCGCGGCGCTGGAAGCCGCCTTCGCCGATGACGCCGAGCTTCGCCGTCCGCGGCCGGATCTCGCAAGGCTCGCGTCGCTGCCGCCGCTGGCGCAGACGCCGGGCTTCATGGCGTGGGATTGAGGCGGCCCTCATGATCACTACATCCTGGAGCGACTAACGATGTCCGACGCCCCCTCATGGCCGTTCTCGCTGGTGCGCCGCGCCGGCGGCCTGGTGTTCCTGTCCGGCGAAGTGCCGGTCGCCGATGACGGCAGCATTCCCGAAGGGATCGCGGCGCAGACCGACCTCGTCTTCAAGCACATCGCGGAAACGCTGGCCGGCGAAGGCCTGACGCTCGACGACATCGTGTCCTGCATGGTGCACCTCGCCGACAAGGCGGATTTCGCCGCCTACAACGAAGCCTATCGCAGGCACTTCAAGGATCCGCTGCCGGTCCGTACCACGGTGCAGGCGCAGATGATCGCGGATGTGAAGATCGAGGTCACCGTCGTCGCCGCGGCGCGGACCTGAGGTAGGAGTGATGACGATGCGAAGCGCGATCGTTCTCGGTGGCGGCATGGTTGGCGTCGGCACGGCGCTGCATCTGCAGAGCCGCGGCTGGTCAGTGGCGCTGGTCGACCGCAGGGAGCCGGGCCGCGAGACCAGCTATGGCAATGCCGGCATCATCCAGAGCGAGGCCGTCCGGCCCTACGCGATGCCCTATGATCTCGCCGGCGTGCTCGACATCGCGCTGGCGCGCACCAACGACGTGCATTACAGCCTCGCGGCGCTGCCCTATCACGTCCGGCCGCTGCTGCAATATTGGTGGAATTCGTTCCCCGCGCGCCACGAGGTGCTGACGCGCACCTATGCGCAACTGATCGCGCGCGCCGCGCCCGAGCACGAGCCGCTGATCCTCGCGGCCGGCGCCGGCAACCTCGTGCGCCGCGACGGCTTCCGCGTGCTGCACCGGACGCAGGCGCAGTTCGACAAGGAGGCCAGGGAGGCCGAGGCGGTCGGCAAGGCGTTCGGCGTCAAGTTCAAGCTCTTGAGCGCGCAGCAGCTCAAGCAGGCCGAGCCCGGGCTGATCGACAGCGGCATCGGCGGCCTGCACTGGCAGGAGCCGTGGACCGTGTCCGATCCCGGCAGCCTCGTCGCCTCCTATGCCGAGCTGTTCACGCGTCGTGGCGGCAAGCTGCTGCGTGGCGACGCGACCACGCTCGCGCAGGCGGGCAGCGGCTGGGCCGTCACCACCGCGGAGGGACGCATCGAGGCCGAGGCCGTGGTGGTCGCGCTCGGGCCGTGGTCGCCGGAGTTCCTGACGAGGTTCGGCTACGACATCCCGATGGTGCGCAAGCGCGGCTATCACCGTCACTACACCGGCGGCGCGCCGCTCGATCTGCCGCTGCGCGATGCGGCGCGCGGCTATCTGATGAACCCGATGGCGCTCGGCGTGCGCATCACGACCGGCGCCGAGCTGTCATCGCCGAATGCGAAATCGACCCCGGTTCAGCTCGGCAAGGCCGAGGCTGCCGCGCGCCAGCTCATCGATCTCGGCAAGCCGGTCGAGCCCGAGCCGTGGATCGGCACGCGGCCGTGCATGCCCGACATGCTGCCGGTGGTCGGCCAGGCGGCGCGTCACAAGGGCCTGTGGCTGCATTTCGGCCACGGCCACCAGGGCTTCACGCTGGGGCCTGCGACCGGCCGCATCCTCGCCGAGCTGATGAGCGGCGAGGCGCCGAGCGTCGACGTCGCCGCCTGCGCGCCGGCCCGGTTCGGCGCATAGTGCGGGAGCCGCTGCAGCCCTGCAATTGCAGGCTGCAGCGGCGCCCGCCGGGCAGTCCCTTGTTTACCAAGCGGGCCTGTTCTGGCGCTGCAAAATCTCCACTTCACGAATTCGCAAGCCCGCTCTCCTAGGGTGACGCCGGTTGGACCAGGACGCGGGGGCGAAACGCGTTTCGTGAGTTCTGTCGTCGGCCAGTGATCCGAACATCATGTGGGGGAGCAGATGAACTTCACGGGCCTCGTGTACCGCTTCGTCTCGAATTTCGTATTTCTCGCGGCCGTCTATCTCAGCCTGAACTACGTCGAGAAGTACCAGAACCGCGCCGTGCTGGCGCTGGTGGTGCTGATCTATGCCGGCATGCGCGCCGTCACGGTGGTGCGCACCTTCCACTTCTTCGGACGGATCGAGAAGATGGAGTCGGACGTTCGCCGTCTGGCCGGCATGCTCGGCGACGGGCCGGTCGGGCAGGTGGTCAGCAGGCAGGTGGTGTCCGACGTCGGATCGCTGCGCAAGGACGGCGAGAAGAAGTCCTACATGGACCTGTTCTTCCTGGCGGCCGCCGTCATCCTCTGCGTCAGCAAGCTGGTCTCGAACTGATCGCGCGCGGCGCGGGCGAATCGTCTTAGCGTCCTCACCTGCAACATCTGCGAATGTTCAGCGCCGCCTGAGGCTGGCGAGGCGCACCGGGCGCGGCGCCGGCTTGGCGGCCACAGCCTTCGGGGCCGGGCTTTCGAGCCGGGCCAGCTGGCGCCGCTGCGCCGACAGCGGCGCGACAGGCGGCCATGCGAACAGATCGGACGCCGGCGCTGCCAAGGCCGGCGCCGCAAGCCGCCGCGCGAGCGGCGGACGCGGCCATGCCGGCTTCTGCGCGACACGTCCGACGGCCGCCGGCACGTCGAGAATGCCGAAATCATCCAGCCTGGCGCGGGCCCCCGTATCGGCGCCAGCGAGATCGACGGGCGCGATCCTCGGCCAATGCGCCACCGGGGTCTCGTCCGACGGGCGGTGCACCAGCCAATCCTCGGGCTCGGTCGGCGTCGCCGGAAGGTCCGGCGTCGCCGCCACGACGTGGACGACGCGGTAGTTCTTGGCCTTGAGCTCGGCGAGGATCTTCGGCAGCGCCGTCACGGTGCGCGCATGGATGTCGTGCAGCAGCAGGATGCCCTTGCCGCGCGCCTCCAGCCGCTTCATCGCGAGCTCGTAGACCTTGGCGCCGGAGATGTTGCGCCAGTCGTCGGCGAGGAAGTCGGCGCTCCAGAGCTGCAGGCCGAGCGAGGCGGCGTAGCTCTCCACGGCGTCGCCGCGCAGCAGGCCGGGCACGCGGAAGAACGGCGACAGCGCCGACGGATCGGTCAGCGCCGCCGTCGTCCAGGCGATGCCCTGGTCGACCTCGGGCTTGACCTGGTCGAGCGTCATCTTGTTGAAGCTCAGCGGATGGTTCTGGCTGTGGGTGCCGATGGTGTGGCCGGCGGCCGCAAGCTTCCGCACGCCCTCGGGATCGGCCTTGGCCTGGCGGCCAATGGTGAAGAACGTCGCCTTGACGCACTGGTCGGCGAGGATCTGCAGCACCTGATTGCTGTACTTGGGCAGCGGGCCGTCATCGAAGGTGATGACGACCTCGTGATCCCGAAGCGGCAGCGTCTCCTTGTACTGCATCGCGCCGATGCGCGGATGCTCGCGCGGATCAACCACCAGGACGCGTGACGTGCCGAGCGCGTTCGGATGCCCGGGACAATCGGCCACCGGTGCGGCCGACGATCCGACACTGGAGGCGATGCAGGCGACGGTGCCCAACAGCACTGCGAGCCATGTTGGCCGTCCGACGCAAGCCCACCGACGATCACGCATCACGCTGCTCACATTCCCTTCACCGTCCCGGCTCCTTCGGCCAGGGTCTTCCACGATCGATGATGTGTCGCAGCCGCGCGGAACGGGCAAGCGACCGCCAAGACATAGCAGGGATGTGCGGCTGTCGCGAGATGACATCGTTCCGGGTTCCGGTTTGCCCGCGGCTGTTGCCGGATTGCAAGCGGCAGAAATCGCCGCAATCACGGCAGTCGAGCGTAGACGGCGGTCCTGAACGGCGGATTAACCACCTTCGTGCGGCAGCGTCGGCGCGGCTGAAGGGCGTTCGCTACGCTCCTCGTGATGCAAATCCTCCGGCGGCTTCGGCACCACATGGACCACGCGATAGCCGTGTGTCTTCAGGTAGCGCAGGAACGCCGGCAGCATGGCCACCGTGCGCGGCTGCGGGTCGTGCAGCAGGATGATGCCTTTGCGCGCCTGGTTCAGCCGGCTGGTCAGCCGATGGAGAGTCTGCTGCGGCGACAGCGGGTTCCAGTCGCCGGCCCAGAAGTCGGCGCCGAACACGACGATGCCGCGTGACTGCAGCAGGTCGAGCGTCGCCGGTGTCGATTCGAAATAGGGGAAGCGAAAGAATGGCGTCGACGGCGTAGTCGTCTCGACGCCGTTGAGCGCCTTCTCGTCGGCGGCGATGCCGCGATCGATCTCATCGACGGCCTGTTCCGGCGTGATGTGCGCGAGATGCGCATGCGTGAAGGTGTGATGACCGACGGTGTGGCCTTCGGCCGCGATCTTCCGCACCAGCGCGGCGCGGCCCGACGCGGGCTGGCCGACCAGGAAGAAGGTCGCGCGCACGCATTCCCTGGCGAGCGCGGCGAGCACCTTGTCGGTCATCGGCGGCGACGGGCCGTCGTCGAAGGTCAGCACCACCTCGCCGTCATGCAGCGGCAGCGTGTCCGGGAAGCTCTTCAGGCCGACGCGCGGATGTGTCGCGGCGTCGACGGTGAGAATGCGCGACGTGCCGAGCGTACCTTCGCGCGGGCATGCGGCAGGCGCGGCCGCGGCGACGTCAGCCGCGAGCAGCGCCGCCACGACGCCGGCCGCGTTTACCCATCCCGTCATCGATCGCCAAGGCCGCATCTTTTCCCGTTGCGCTCGCTGTTGCCGATTATGTAATGCGTGAAGCACAAATCAGACCATTTGCTCTGAAATCAAGCGCGTGAGGCACGTCATGAACGAGACATCGGACGTTGCCCATGCTGATGCAACTCTACGCGATCGCGCGCCGATGCGCACCGAATCCGGCGAGATTAGCGCCGAATTCATCGCCGCCATCGCGGCGGCCATCGCCGCCGAGGACGAGGCGTTCCTGCGCGCCGAGGTCGCCGAGCTGCACGAGGCCGATCTCGGCGACCTGATCGCGGCGCTCGCGCCGGACGACCGTGTCCGGCTGGTCGAGCTGACCGGCACCGATTTCGACTTCTCCGCGCTGAACGAGGTCGACGACGCGGTCCGCGAGGAGATCCTCGAGGAACTCGAGCCCGAGACCGTCGCGGAGGGCGTGCGCGAGCTCGAATCCGACGACGCCGTCGAGCTCTTGGAAAGCCTCGACGAGGAGGACAAGGAGGAGATCCTCGAACGCCTGCCGCCGTCCGAGCGCGACGCGCTCGCGCGCAGCCTCGATTATCCCGAGGGCTCGGCCGGCCGCCGCATGCAGCGCGAGTTCATCGCGGTTCCCTTGGGCTGGACGGTCGGCGAAGCCATCGACTACATGCGCGAGACGCGGGATCTGCCCGAGCGGTTCTACGAGATCTATGCGGTCGACGACGCACGGCATTGGCAGGGCGCGGTGTCGCTCGATGCGCTGCTGCGCGCCCGCCGTCCGGTTCCGCTGGCCGATCTGATCGACGAGGACCGCCGTCGCGTCACCGTCACCGACGATCTCGCCGAGGTGGCGCGGCTGTTCGGCAAGTACAATCTGGTCGCAGCCCCCGTGGTCGATGCCGAGAACCGGCTGGCCGGCGTCATCACCATCGACGACGTGGTCGACGTCATCGAGGAGGAGGCCGACGAGGATTTCAAGGCGCTCGGCGGCGTGTCCGGCGACGAGGAGCTGTCCGACAGCGTCTGGACCATCGCCAAGGGCCGCTTCAACTGGCTGCTGATCAATCTTGCCACCGCGTTCCTGGCGTCCTCGGTGCTCGGCCTGTTCGAGGGCCAGTTGCAGCAGATGGTCGCGCTCGCCGTGCTGGCGCCGATCGTCGCCAGCCAGGGCGGCAACGCCGCGACCCAGACCATGACGGTCGCAGTGCGCGCGCTGGCGACGCGCGAACTCGGGCCGAACAATGCGATGCGGGTGGTGATGCGCGAGGGGCTGGTCGGGCTCGTCAATGGCCTGGCCTTCGCGCTCGTCACCGGCATCGCCGCCGTGGCGTGGTTCAAGATGCCCGGGCTCGGCATCGTGATCGGGCTTGCGATGATCTCGAATCTCGTCGCGGGTGCGCTGGGCGGCATCCTGATCCCGATGGTGCTCGAACGGGTCCGCGCCGACCCGGCGGTGGCCTCCGGAACCTTCGTCACGACGGTGACCGACGTGGTCGGCTTCTTCTCGTTTCTGGGCATCGCCACGCTCTGGTTCGGCCTGAAATAACCGCTGCGCCTGAACGACTTATATCGTTAATCCGGCCTTAACGCGGTTCGGCGAGACTGTCGCTCGACACGGAGTCGGACGATGCAACGCTTGCGGCTGAAGGCAGATGGACGGATCGTGGAGCTGCGCGACGGCGAGGAGATTCCGCTGGCGCCCGCGGCTCCGCTCGAAGTGCGCGATCTCAGGCGGCGGGTGCATCTGACCCAGCAGGAATTCGCCGCCAAGCTCGGTGTGCCCGTCGAGACCATCCGCAATTGGGAGCAGGGCAAGCGCATGCCGCGCGGCCCGGCGCGCGCGCTGCTCACCGTCATCGCGCATGCGCCCGAGACGGTGTTTGCCGCCTTAGCCAAGACTTAAGCCAACCACGGGTCGTGCGTTGGCAACGCCCGGCGTGTGCCTACATAATGTTGCACGCGCTCTGGAGTGCACGGCCATGCTGATGATCGAGGCCAACGGTGCCAGGATTCCCGCTTTGGGTCTCGGAACCTGGGAGCTGCGCGGGCGCGCCTGCAGCCGCATCGTCGAGCAGGCGCTCACCCTCGGCTACCGGCACATCGACACCGCGCAAGTCTATGAGAACGAGCAAGAGGTCGGCGAGGGCCTGCGTGCGTCCCGCGTCCGGCGCAACGAGGTGTTCCTGACCACCAAGGTGTGGACCACGCATTTCGCGCCGCACGATCTCGAGCGCTCGGCCAAGGAGAGCCTGGTCCGGCTGCGCGTCTCCGAGGTCGACCTGTTGCTGCTGCACTGGCCCAATCCGCACGTGCCGCTGGCGGAGACGCTTGGGGCGCTCGCGCATGCCAAGACGCTCGGGCTCGCACGCCACATCGGCGTGTCCAATTTCACGGTCGGTCTGCTCGACGAGGCAGTGGCGGCATCGCCGGAGCCGCTGGTGTGCAACCAGGTCGAGTATCATCCCTATCTCGATCAGACCAAGGTTCGCGACGCCTGCGCGCGCCACGGCATCGCGCTCGTCGCCTACAGCCCGATCGCCAAGGGCAAGATCAAGAACGATCCGACCTTGACGCGGATCGGCCGCGCCCATGGCAAGAGCCCGGCGCAGATCTGCCTGCGCTGGCTGGCGCAGCAGAGCGTCGTGGCGATCCCGCGCACCTCCAAGATCGAACGGCTGTCCGAGAACCTCGACGTGTTCGATTTCGAGCTGTCCGAGCAGGACATGGCCGACATCTTCGCGATGGGCAGCCCCGAGGGGCGGATGACCAACTTCGCCTTTGCGCCGAAATGGGATTGAGGGCGGCGCCCGCGCATTTATGCTAAAGCCTGACATGACAGGGCGCGGCCGGCGGGCCGCACGACGGCGGTTGCCGTATTCCCTGCCGATGATCGGAGCGATGGCGCGACGCGCACCTTCGCTCATGCGCGGGCGTAGTGAAGCAGCATGGAACGTTGGCAGTTCATCCGTTGGGGCATCGCCGCGTCCGTGCTCGCGCATCTCCTGATCGCCGGCGGGGTCATGGTCTCGACCACGGTCCGGCCTTATGAGCTGCCCAAGAGCGACGAGATCGAGGTCAACATCGTCGACGCCGACGAGCCGCAGAAGACGCCCGAGCCCGTCGCCACGCCATCGCCATCCCCGACGCCGGATCTGGTGCTGCCGCAGCCGGACCCGAACGCCTCGCCGGCGGCCGCCGCACCGCCACCGCCCAGTCCGCCGCAGGACGCCAAGGAGACCCCCAATCCTCCGATGCCGGCCGCGCCGGCGGCGAAACAGCCGGCGCCGGCAGCATCGCCCAAAGCGGTGAAGACGGCCGCAAAGGCGGAGAGCAGATCCGCCGTCAAGCCGGCGCCGCCACCCGTGCCGGCACCCGCGCCGACCTATGTGCCTCCCGAACCGGATCTCACGGTGAAGTATGGGGTCATGCTCGGTCTGCCCGAGCCATTGTCTCCGTTACCGCGTCCCGGCGGCCCGGAGGACGGCAAGGACGCCGGGCCGACCGCGACGACGAACCTCGCCGCCAATCTGGAAGCGGCTCTGCGGCAGAAGGTCAGGAGCTGCGCGCGGCTGCCGGCCTCGCTGTCGCTGTCGGACAACGTGCTCATCAGGCTGCGCTTCGGCATGACACCCGATGGACGGCTGGCGACAGAGCCGGAGGTGATAGAGGTCGTCGCGGCCTCCAAGGCGATCCAGCTCAAGGAGAGCGCGGTCCAGGCGTTGAATGCCTGCCAGCCCTACGCGATGTTGCCTCCCGATCGCTACGACGAGTGGAAGGTGATCGAGATGTCGTTCACGCCGCAAGATTTCGCCCGCTGATCTGCGGCCGGCGACGCATGAAGGCGGGCGCGTGGTCGGGCGCTTGTGTGTCGACGCAACGGCCGATCATCCTGTATGCGTCGCCGATAGCATGAGCGTCGACGGCGCGGCTGCGCGGGCCGTCCACGCCCAACACGGAGACGGTGCGACATGACGCTGAAGCTGGTGATCGGCAACAAGAACTATTCCTCATGGTCGATGCGGCCCTGGCTGGCGCTGCGCGGCTGCGACATCGCCTTCGATGAGATCGTGATCCCGCTCTACACCGACGATCCCGCCGACAAGGCGCGCATCCTCAAACATTCCCCGGCCGGCAAGGTGCCGATCCTGATCGATGGCGCGATCAGCGTGTGGGATTCGCTCGCGATCATCGAATATCTCGCCGAGCGCTTCCCGCAGGCGGGGCTGTGGCCCGCCGATGCCGCTGCCCGCGCCCATGCGCGATCGGTCTGCGCCGAGATGCACTCCGGCTTTCCGGCCTTGCGCAACGAATGCCCGATGAATCTCCACCGGCCGGTGCGGCCGGTGGAACTGTCAGCCGATGCCAAGGCCAACATCGCGCGGATCGAGGACATCTGGCGCGACTGCCGTGCCCGCTACGGCCATGGCGGGCCGTTCCTGTTCGGCCGCTTCGGTGCCGCCGACGCCATGTTCGCCCCGGTGGTCACGCGCTTCCACAGCTTCGCCATTCCGGTCGCCGCTGAGACCCGCGCCTACATGGACATGATGATGGCGATGCCGGCCTTCGCGGCCTGGGTGAAGGACGGCCTCGCGGAGGACTGGGTCATCGAGCGGGTCGAGAACGTCTGAACGGTCTCGTCTGTTCGCGATTTGGTCCGTGGTGGACGAGCGCGCCCCGAGCCGCTCGTCCAGGAATACCGTTTGCGGACCCATCCCGTTGAAGAATCTCGCAATCTCCGCGTTTGCCACGTCGTGAGGTCGCTGGTCAGGGCGGGCGGCGGCGTGATATAAGCGCGATATTTATAAAGACACGCCGGCTCGGGCAGCGGGACCAGGGGCTCTTGCCGGCATGCGAGCAGGAGAGGGCGTTGAAACACAAGTTCCCCATTGGGGCGACCGTCTATTTCACCGCGAGCAACGTCTCGCGTCCGGCGGCCACAGGCACCTACGAGATCATCCGCCAGCTTCCGACGGAAGACGACGACTGCCAGTATCGGATCAAAAGCTCGACGGAAGCCTTTGAGCGGGTTGCCAGAGAGAGCCAATTGGCCTTGTCTTGAGAACCACGTGCCGCGTCGGCGGACGCGGCCGCCGGAGACGTAGCCGAAGCGAGAGGGAGAGTTGCCACGCGTTCGGGAGCCGTGGCACGAGACGATGACGATTGCTGCGCGATCCCTTTTGGGGATAGCGGGTAGCTCCACACCATCCGGCGCCCGCAGGCGCATGGAATCGTCTTATTGTCTTGGTGGGGCCGCAATCGATCGGGTGATCATTTGAATTTGATGATCGTTTCACGGCCGTCCCATGTAGGGACGCCATCGGGGCCGCTTTCGCTGGCCCACGTCAGGAACAAGCGCGCATGAACTCGACCTGGCCTTCCTCGTTGGATCAGCTCTTGAACTCACCGGCGTTCCCGATGTGGCTCACCGTTGCCGCGGCGGGTTTCTTTGCGCTGGTCGTCCTGACGACGCTGCTCAGGGCCGAGAAATCGGTCGCCAACGGCGCGCTGACGGTGATCACGCTGCTGGCGGTCGGGATTGCGGTGGCGTCGATGATGCGGAGCCAGGATGCGACCCCGCGTGGCGCCAATGGCGATCCTGCTGTGACCGCCTCCGTCGGCCTCTCGCCGCCCGCGCTGGCCTGCGTGGATGATCTCGCCGGCGATCTGGTGCTCGCGAATTGCGAGAAGAGCCTGTTCGGATCGGCCGAGATGACGGCCGCTGCCGTCAGCTATGCGGCGGGCATGCTGAGCCGGCTGTCCCAGGTGGGCGACGTCGCCAGCGCCAACAAGGTGATGACCGCGGAGCTGCTGGCGCTGCGCCGTGCCGTCGAGCGCGATCGCTATGGCCTGATGGCCTATGTGCTGCTGACACGCGACCGCTGCACGCCGAGCGATTGCGTGATGTTCCGTGCCGTGGGCGATCGCCAGCAACTGATGAACAACATGGAAGGGCGGACCTATGAGGGCCTGGTGACGCGCTACGCCTCGCAGTGGAATGCGGCGCCGGGCCAGCCCGTCGCTGGAACCTTTGCGGGATTGGCGCCTCCAGGGGTGGCGCCGTCGGCGCCGAGCGGCAAGCCGACGACCGCGGAATTTCCCAGCTCGGCGAACACCCCGCCGGTCAGCATCATGAATCCCGAGCCGACGGCCTCGACGCGCTCGGCCGCCCCGGCAGCCGCGGCGCCGAAACCGCCGACGCAGCTTACGCCGTCGCCCGCAGCCCCACCGAGCGTGGCTGCCAGCCACGCCCAGGCGCCGGCGGCCAAGAGGGCCGCGCCGAAGCCGAAGCCGGCCGCTGCGGCGCCTCAAGCGGCGCCTGAGCCCGCCGAGCCGGCCGCCAACAACGAATAGATCCCGCTGGTTGAACCGCCATCATGCCTCTGCACCTGATCAAGCTCGCCGTCGGCTGCGAGTCCGTGAAAGAGCTGAAGGAGTGGATCGCCGAGCGCATGCTCGCGGCCAAGAAGAAGGGCCTGCCGCAGCAGCACGTCCATGTCACGCGGATGACGCCGAAACGGGTCGAGGACATCCTCGCCGGCGGCTCGCTGTACTGGGTGATTCGCGGTGAGGTCGCCGCGCGCGAGAAGATCGTCGGCATCGAGCCGTTCCGCGACGGCGACGGCATCGGGCGGTGCCGCATCATCATGCAGCCGAAGGTGATCGCGGTGTCGCCGCGGCCGATGCGTCCGTTCCAGGGGTGGCGCTATCTGACCGCCGAGGATGCGCCGGCCGATCTCGGCAAGGCCAGTGCGGCGGGCGTCGAAGCCATGCCCGAGCCGCTGCGCCGCGAGCTGCGCGATCTCGGGTTGCTGTAGCACCTCGACGTGCCGGTGGTGTTGCGCGTGAGCATCTCACGCGCGGCGGAAGTTCAGCCTCGCTCGCAAGGGCAGGGCGTACGTTCGAGGCGGCGGCGGCGGCTGCCGTTGCCTCTGCCTTGCGGGCGAGGGAGCCGCTCACGGTGTCTTGGCGGACCGCCGGTCTCCCGGCGCCTCACGCCGCGATATTGTCGATCAGTCGCGTGGTTCCGATCTTTGCTGCGACCAGGATGCGCTTGGGTCCCGACTCGTTCGGGGCGATGGGCGCCAGCGTCTCGGCGTGGCGGACCTCGAGATAGTCCAAGGCGAAGCCGGCTTCGGTGATTGCGGCGGCGCCATCATCAACCGCCGCCTGCATGTCTTCGCCGGCGCGCAGCCGGGCCGCCAGCTCCTTCAGGACACGGTGCAGCGTCGGCGCCGCCCGCCGCTCATCTGCCGAGAGGTAGACATTGCGCGACGACATCGCGAGTCCGTCGCGTTCGCGCACCGTACGCGATCCGACGACGCGGACGCCGAGATCGAGGTCGCGCGCCATCTGGGCGACGACGCGGAGCTGCTGATAGTCCTTCTCGCCGAAGATCGCGACGTCCGGCCGACATTGCGTGAACAGCTTGGCGACCACGGTCACCACCCCGCCGAAGAAATGCGGACGGAAGCGGTCCTCCAGCCCGGCCAACGCCGCGCCTTCCGGCACGATCCGCGTCGCGAAGCCGTCCGGATACATCGCCTTCGCGTCGGGATGCCAGATCAGATCGACGCGCTCGGCCGCAAGTTTCGCAACATCCTCCTTCCAGGTCCGGGGGTAGGACCCGAAATCCTCCGTCGGCGCGAACTGAGTCGGGTTGACGAAGATCGAGACGACCACCTTGTCGGCGCGGCGCTTCGCCTGCCGGACCAGCGAGATGTGCCCTTCATGCAGCGCGCCCATGGTCGGCACGAGCGCGATGCTGGCTTTTCTCGCGCGCAAGCTGTCGAGCTCGCGGCGGAGGGCGGAAACGGTGCGGGCGACGCGCGGGCTTCGTGACATTTTTGCTCGATCTCACAGCGAAAAATTGCGGTTGCTCTGTTCGGCCTTGACGCTCGGGCGACCGCCCTTAACAAGGACGCGGCACGCCGCTCAGCATACTTGAATACGCCTGTTAGCACGTCTCCGCGTCCGATGCGGAGTTGGTAAACGCGCGCGTCAAGTAGTAGCGGAGGATGCTCCCCCGTGGGATTCACGATGACGATGCATTTCACTTGACCGCAGACGACCGTGACTCGAAGATGATCGTAAGAGGTCGACAACATGCTGGTGCAGACTAGCCAAGGACAATCGGGCTCGGCCCACGTGGTTGTGCTTGGAAACGAGAAGGGCGGGTCGGGCAAGTCGACCACCGCCCTGCATATTGCCGTGGCGCTCCTGAAGGCTGGCCAGCGTGTCGCCACGATCGATCTCGATTGCCGCCAGCAGAGCTTCACCCACTACATCAACAACCGGAGCGCCTGGGCGCGCCGCACCGGCCTGCGCCTCGAGCTGCCGACGCACTACTGCATCCAGCTCGGCCGGACGTTGCAGATCGACGAGAACGAGAACACCGAGTTCCAGCAGTTCATGGAGGCCGTGAGCGCGGTCGAACGCTCGTTCGACTTCATCGTCATCGATACGCCCGGCAATGACAGCTACCTGATGCGCCTGGCGCATTCGATGGCGGATACGCTGGTCACGCCGATCAACGACAGCTTCCTCGACTTCGACGTGCTGGGAACGGTCGATCCCGCGACCTATGCCGTGACCGGCGAGAGCCATTATGCGGAGATGGTGCGCGACGTCCGGCGCAAGCGCCGCCAGGTGGACGGTGCGATGACCGACTGGATCGTGGTCCGCAACCGGCTGTCGATGCTCGGCTCGCGCAACAAGCAACTGGTCGCCGACGGCCTCAAGGACCTGTCGCTGCGGCTCGGCTTTCGCGCCATCGACGGCTTTGCCGAACGCGTCGTCTATCGCGAGTTCTTCCCGCGCGGGCTGACCGCGCTCGACGACATCGACGAGGCGACCCTGGGCACTCGCCCCAATCTTGGCCACGTCACGGCCCGGGAGGAGGTCACCAGCCTGCTGCGTCAGCTCAAGCTGCCGCTGGATGAGCGCGGCCGCCGCCGCGCCGCGAACCGCGCCGAATGGTTCGCCCAGGTCGACAAGCCGCTCGACCTGCACGACATCATCAGCGCCTGAATACCGTCCGCAGTCAGGCGAGACCTCGCCTGAGACATTGTGCGCGTTGAACGTGCCCGCGGCCTGGTTAAACAATCTCCTGACAGCGGTGGCGAGTAACGGCGCGTTCAGCCTGTTTGGGCCGGACGGAAGAAGATTTGTCTCAGGTCAAGGCCGTAGCCGCCAATTTCGCTAGATTACCGTCAAATTCATGACTGATTTGAACCTGACGTTCAGGGCTCAAGTCACAAGAGAGGGCGGTGGAACCCGCTCTGCTGCACAGCAACTAGGTGCGGCGCACAACGAACGGGCGACGGATACACAACATTTAGTCTTCCTGTCACAGCGCCGTTACATATATTAAACAGAACGGGTCGCGAGAGTCTTACAGGTTCAAAACTACCTTTGATTGTGCTCCCGAGGGACGAACATGAAGCGTGGAATAACCGTTCTTGTGTCTGTCAGCGTGCTGGCGGCCGTCGGCTACTTCACCGCGAGCAAGTGGGCGATCCGGCACGAGACCATCAGGTTCTATGACGCCTCGCGCGACAACCGTCTGGTCGAAGTCGCCGTCGCCGTCCGCCGCGATAAGGAGATGCAGGCCGAAGCCGGCATGATCAAGCTGCCGGTCGCGATCCTCAATCACGGCAACACCGTCAAGTTCACCGAGTACTCGTTCCTGGCCAACGTATTTGCTGCGCGCGGCTACATGGCGGTCAGCATCCAGCACGACCTGCCGACCGATGCGCCGATGGTGACGAAGATCGGCGAGCCCTATGTCGGCCGGCTGCCGCAGATCCAGCGCGGCGTCGCCAACATCCGATTCGCCGTCGAGCAGATGCACCAGGTGCAGCCGAATGCCGACTATGATCATCTGACGATTGTTGGTCATTCGATGGGCGGCGACATCTCGATGTATTTCGCCAAGCAGTATCCCGAGGACGTCCGGAAGGTGGTCACGCTCGACAACCTCCGCGTCCCGTTCGTCACCGACGGCAGGTTCAAGATCCTGTCGTTCCGCTCGAAGGACCCGCAGTTCAAGACCGATCCCGGCGTGATCCCGAGCGACGACATCTGCGAGAAGGAAGGCATCACCGTCGTCAAGACGGACTTCCAGCACAACGACATGCGCGACACCGGACCTGACGACGCCAAGTCGTCGATCCAGGCCATGCTGGACAAATTCCTCGCCGACAGCGACAGCAGCACCAGCGACATCGGGCCGGTCAAGACCAATACCCCGTTGCTCGATCCGGGTCCCGTCGCGCCTTATGCGCCGGTCGGCAAGACCGCGACGCCGGCCAAGCCGCTGACGCATTGAGGGGGCAGGGGCGGGGTGCACGCCGGTCTCGCCTGATCCTTGCGGCCCTTGCGACGGGAACGAACGGCGTATCCGGCAGATGTCACTGCCGTCATTGAAGCTGTCCATCCGCCTGCCCACATGATGCGCGTCCGAGCAAGGTGCGTGCATGGTCGATCATCGTTCGAAGCCCGGTTCTGCCCCGATCACCTCGCCCGACGATGGCTCGCGTCAGCAGCGCTTGCCGGACAATGAGCATTCCACGGCAGACGCGATTGCGGCATTCGTCGCGCAGGCCAAGGCCATGGCTCCCGCGGCTCTGGGGACCAGAGGCCGCCTCGTCTTCGCGCTCGATGCGACCCTGAGCCGCCAGCCGACCTGGGACATGGCCTGCGCCCTGCAGGCCGACATGTTTCGCGAGGCCGCAGCCCTCGGCAGCCTCGATATCCGGCTGGTGTACTACAGGGGCTTCAACGAATGTCGCGCCACGGGCTGGATCTCCGACAGCGCTGAGCTCGCCCGGCTGATGGGCAAGATCGATTGCCGCGGCGGCAAGACCCAGATCGGCAAGGTTCTTGCCGAGGCGCGGCGCCATGCGACAGCGTCCGGAATCCGCGCCGTCGTGTTCGTTGGCGACGCGATGGAGGAGAATGTCGACGAGCTCTGTGCGAAGGCCGGCGAGCTCGGGCTGTTGAAGGTCCCGCTGTTCATGTTCCAGGAGGGCCATGAGCCCGCGGCCGAGCAGGCGTTTCGCGAGATGGCGCGGCTCTCGGGAGGAGCGTGGTGCAGGTTCGATCCGGGCGCCTCCGCGCAGTTGCGCGAGCTCCTGCGCGCCGCCGCGGCCTACGCTGCGGGCGGTCGCGCGGCGCTGCTCCGGCTCGCCGGCTCCGAAGCGGGCGCGGCACGCCTGATCGGGCAGATGAAGTAGAGATCGATTTCGGCCACCGCCAACATCAAGCGCACCGGCTCGAGCCTGCCGGTCGGGGACGCAGCCGATCATGCTTTTTGTGCCGACACGCTCTATATTCGGCCCATGACACTGATCGCTGGCGCCGTCGCCGTCATCACCCTTTATCTGTTGCTGCAGATGTTCCGGAACGCCAATCCGGCGGCGCTGGCGCGCGCGATCAAGGTTGCCGGCGGCATCGGCTGCCTTGCGGTGGCAGCTTTCACCGGCCTTCGCGGCGAGCTGGTGGTGGCGATCCCGATCGGGTTGTTCGGGGCGGGGCTGCTCGGCTGGTCACCCGGCGGGCTCGGCAATCTCGGCAGCATGTTCGGGCTGGGTGGGCAGCGCTCGTCCGGTCAGAGCTCGCGGGTGCGCTCGCAGTTCATCGAGATGGTGCTCGATCACGACAGTGGCCAGATGCTGGGCCGCTTCGTCGCCGGCATCCATGCCGGCCGGTCGCTCGACGAGTTCGATCTGCCGCAGCTCGCGGCGATGGCACCGAGCCTCGATGCCGACAGCGTCGCTCTACTTGAAACTTATCTGGACCGCCGGTTTCCCACTTGGCGTCAGCACGCGCAAGGCGATGCGGCAGGGCGGCAGCGCCGCGCGGCGTCGAGCTCCAAAATGACGGAAGAGGAGGCCTATCAGATCCTTGGCCTGCAGCCGGGCGCGGGGCGAGACGAGATCGGGCGTGCCCACCGTGCGCTCATGAAGAAACTGCATCCCGACCAAGGGGGGTCGACGTATCTCGCCGCCCGGGTGAACGAGGCCAAGGATACTCTGCTTCGTACGCATCACGGCTAACTCCGGCAACGCCACCAACGCCACAGATCGAAACTGCTTCCATCACAGCCATGTCGACATCAGCGGCTCCCGGCTCTGTCAGGCGCGATCGTGCGACATGGTGAAAAAGTTCTAGCGGCAATTCCTTGACGAGTGGTTTGCGCGAGCGCGTTCGCGGCGGTGTCGCACGCGCGCAAAGAAAAAGGCCCGCGCGTGTGTCGCGCGGGCCTCATATGTCGTGATGTCGGTGCGTTAGTTGTGCACGGTCATGCAGGAGATGTCGGCGCGCTTCAGCTTCTTGCAGACGGCCTCGGCCTGATCACGATCGAGGCCGGCGAAGCGGGCGCGGATGAGGGTCTTGTCGCCCTTCGCGACCGTCTCGGTGAAGGGATCGGCCTTGCTGAGGAGACCTTGTGCCGAGCTGCGGGCCGCCTCGATCCGCTTCTGGGCCTCGGCCTCGTTGTCCAGCGCTCCGACCTGAATGATCCAGCCGCTCCGCGTGACGGACGACTTGCTCGGGAGCTCCGGCGCAGCGCTCGCGGAGGCGATCTGCGTCGGCTGGGCCGGAGGCGCGGCATAGGCCATGGCCTGCGACGAGCCTGCCGGCAGGCTGGAGGCGGGCAGCACGCCGAGAATGCCGTTGCCGGTGCCATGGCCCGGCGGCTGCGGCGGCATCTCGGGGCGGGCGGCTTCGGCGCGCACCATCGGCGGCGCCGGCTCGATCGCTTCGATGCGCTGTGCAATCGGGGCAGGCGGTGGCGCCACCGGCTGCGGGGCCGCCGTGGCGAGCTTGACCGCGCCGGCCTTGACCTGAACGGTCCTGACCTTGACGGGCTTCATCGGCTCGGTCGAACCGGGAACGATCGACATCGGCTGGGTCTGGATCACACCCGATGTCATCGGCGCGGGCTCGACCTTCGCTTCCTTCGGTGCCGCCGGCGGCAGGGCCGCGGTGGCTTCCGACAGGGTCGAGATCAGCTTGGCGGCGCGGCTCGGGGCCGGGGCCTCTGGCGCCGCCGAGGCGAGCTGGACCGTGCCCCGGTCGTCGCCGGCATCGGAGCCGCTGCGCTCGCCGATCGCCGCGACGGTGCGCTTGGTCGCGCCCTTCTCGAGGTTCTCGGCGAGCAAATTGCGCATGATCGCGTCGCGCGAACCGCCGCTGCGGCCGCCCAACACGACGCCGATCAGATGGCGGTTGCCGCGGCGCAGCGAGGTCACGAGATTGAATCCGGACGCGCGCGTGTACCCGGTCTTGATGCCGTCGACGCCCTCGACGCTGCCGAGCAGGTGATTGTGGTTGCGGATCGACTGGCCGCGATAATTGAAGACCTCGGTCGAAAAGTAGCGATAGTAGCGCGGGAAGCGGTCCTGGATGGCGCGGCCGAGGATCGACTGGTCGCGTGCCGTCGTGATCTGCTCGTCGGCGGGCAGGCCCGAGGCGTTGACATAAGTGGTGCGGCTCATGCCGAGCGAGCGCGCCTTGCGCGTCATCATCTTGGCGAAATCATCCTCGTCGCCGCCGATCGCCTCGGCAATGACCACCGCAGCGTCGTTGGCCGAGCGCGTCACCAGGCCCTTGATCGCGTCCTCGACGCGGATGGTCTGGCCGGGGCGCAGGCCGAGCTTGGTCGGCGACTGCTCGGAGGCGTGCTCGGACACCGGCATCTCGGTGTCGAGCTTCATCTTGCCCGACTCCAGGCGCTCGAACAGCAGATAGAGAGTCATGATCTTGGTGAGCGACGCGGGATGCCGCAATGCGTCCGGGTTGGTCGCGGTCAGGGTCGCGCCCGAATTGCCGTCGACGATGATCGAGGCGAAGGCCGGGCTGTAGCTGCCTTCGTCGGTATGGGGCGAGTGACGCGCGTGGTGGTGCCGATGACGCCGGCGCGCTTCTGCGCTGTCGACCGTGACCACTGCTGCCGTCGCGAGGGTGATCAGTCCGTAGACGCCAACTCGCAACAGGCGCGAGGAAGCCATTTTTTTGCGAAGCATGAAATCCCCGTCCAATTTCTGACGTGATCACCGGCTCGTAAGGCGAAATTGTGCCGAACGCCCCTTTGACCGTGCCTGTCGGACCTCCCGATCGTGCCGTGACGCTGCCTAGCATCGAAGGGCCCGAACTGAGGTTTTGTTAAGACGCTGTTTTAGAACAGCTTTACGGTTCGGCCGACGCTGGCCGGGACCACCGGAGAGGTTAGGACGGTCGAGTTGCCAAAGGATTAAAGAAACCTTGCGGCGATGGCCGGTATTTCTGCCGAACTGACCCGGGTTGGAGCGCCTAACGGTGGATCGGGCAGCAATGCCCATGATGGTGCATTGCACAAAATTCTTGATTGATTTTGTGCGCTGCACTATATTGTGATCGCGTCAGGGAGCCGGGGCTTCCCTGAGGGCGCTCAAAGTCAGGGAAAGGAATGCCACATGTTTAAGGTTGAAGACTTTCAGAACTACGGCAAAGAGCAGTTCGAGACCGTCGTGAACTCCGCGACGACCGTGCAGAACGGCCTCCAAGCCATCGCAACCGCCTATGGCGACTACACCAAGAAGTCGTTCGAGGACACCAAGTCGTTCGTCGAGAAGCTCCAGGGCGTGAAGTCGCTCGACAAGGTGCTCGAGGTGCAGACCGAGTTCGCCAAGTCGGCCTACGAGACCTTCGTCGCCGATTCGCAGAAGATCGCCGGGCTGTATTCGGATCTCGCCAAGCAGGCGTTCAAGCCGCTGGAAGGCATCGCCGCCAAGTTCACCCCGCCGGCCGCGCACTGACCGTTCGCGCCCGCAGGGAGCACAAAGCCCGGCTTGCGCCGGGCTTTTTTGTTGGCTGAAGGCAGAGCGCTGTCGGGGGCCCGGCGCTTCTGCTATTTGGCGACCCGCAGCTTCGACAATGCGGTGCCGATCGAGTTGAACGTGGTCACGATCTGGCTCGAACTCGTCAGCATGTAGAATTTGTCGGGACTGCTGGCGCAGTTCTGCAGCACGGTCGAGGTCGGGTCGGCGGGCGAGCTCGTGTTCACCTGGATCGTGTAGATCGTGTACATCGCGTTGCCCTTCGAATCCTTGGTGTTCTTCAGGTTCGAGCAGAGCAGGGCCTGGCGCGCGTCGATCGGGTTGCCCGAGGCTTGCGACGAGCCGTTGCCGTATTCGGGCCAGCGGTCCTCGGTGTTCAGGCCGTCCGACAGCAGGATGATGACGCGATTATAGGTGGTGTTGACGTCCTCCGCCGGCGCGCCCAGCACGCCGTTCGGAATCAGCGACTGCACGGCCCAGGCAAGTCCGATCGCCTGGTTGGTGCCGCCGGTCGGCTGCATGGCGTTGACGGCGCTCTTCAGCGAGCTCCAGCTGTAGCTGAGCGGCACGATCTCCGCGAGTTTCGTCGAGGCCGTGCTGCTGCAGTACTGGATGTTGTTCTCCATGTGCTGGTTGGCCGGGAACAGCGTCGTCACGTCGGAGGTCGCCGGCGACACGGCATTCGCGTCGTTCGGCTGGGTGCGGTCGGCGACGCATCCGGTCCAGGTGCTCTTGGTGTTGGCGACCCAGGTGTGGGTGAAGGTGTTGACCTTGCACACCGTGCTGGATCCGCTTCCCGTGCAGCTGCACGTGTTGTTCGGAAGATTGCTGCCGCTGGTCGGGCAGCTGCAATAGCTGCCGGTGCACCAGTTCACCCGCGTGCTGGTCTGAACGCTGTTCCAGCAGCCATTGTAGTAGCTGTGCGAGGCTGAATCATAGCCCGGGCAGACGTAGCCGGTGTAGCTCCCGCTCGACGGAATCCTCGAGGCGCTCGAACTCCCGGTCGCCGGGTCGCTGGTGCAGGAGAAGTAGGGAAAGCCGTTGCCGGACTTGAACGGACAGGAGGATCCCGGTCCCACCATGTCCCATTGCGATTGCGTGTAGCTGCCGTTCGGGATTGCGGCCTGATAGGAACCATTGGCAGGCTGGATCGTGGGCGGATTCTGCCAGTCGGTCCAGTCGATCCAGTCCTTGGCGTAATTGCTGGCGCCGACGTTGACGACCTTGGCGAATGGAACGACCGAGATGTAGACGTCGCCCGGGGTCTTGGCCAGCGCGCTGAGCTGGTCGATCAGCCCGCCGCTGCCGGCCACGGCGTTCTGCAGCGCGGACATCTTGCCGCTGGACGCCATCGAGCCGGTATTGTCGAGCGCGAGCGCCACTCGCATCTTCACGTCGCCCCAGGTCGATGTCGTTTTGACGCCGAAGTCCATGGTCGGAAAGCCGGCAATCCTCATGAACTGGGTGACGATCTGGCCGGAGGCCGACAATTGGATGTTGGAGGCCGACGTTGTGGTCGAGGCGGTATAGCTGGCCGTCACGGTGACGTTCTGCGCGTCCGTGCTGGTGTAGAGCGCCTTGAAATAGGCGCTTGCCTTGGTTCCGATGTCGGTTGCGCTGATGGTGCCCTGCGCCAGGTCGCGCGACAGCATCAGCGAGGTGGCGTCGAGCGCAGCCTGCATCGACGACCGCGCGGCGTTCAGCCGGCTGTAGTCGACGCCTGCGCCGACGAAGGCCAGGATGGGGACGAGCGAGATGGCGAATAGCATGGAGATGTTGCCACCGCGGTCGCAGGCGAACCGTCGGACGGCGCGGCGGCAGAAACGAATGAAGGAGACATCGGTCATGTCGCTCACCAATTATGGTTTTCTGCAGGTGTTTTCGGTTCAGCTTCGTCAAGGCCGGGTAAATCGAAACCGCGAAACACCGGGCCAATGCCCGCAGCCTGGCGCCGCGCCCGCAACCGAGCTGGTTCCCTGTCAATGCCCGCTGAATGGGCTTTGTAAAATGCGACCGGTTTGATTAACCTTGCGCCTCATCGCCGGGGCAGGGAATCGGTCCTGCCGGAGCGTCGGTCCGTCCTGGGCCTGCGCTTGCGGCAAACCGGTCGCTGACCCATATTCCTGGTGTCGGTCCGACCGGACCGGTCGGCTGGGACAGGCGATCTGGAAAGCAGGACCGGGTGGCGGAAAGCGGCCCGGCAGGGGACAGGTCGGGGCGTCCCTTATGAGAGCAACCCTCCGAGGGAAACTCTTTATTGGGAGCCTCGCAGCCATATCTAACGCGTGCAAGATGTCGCAGCCAACTTCCAGATTGAACCGATCCGCGCCCAGGATGAGCAATAACGACAACAAGTCCGGTGGCACCGGTGGCCCGGTCACGTCCGTGATCACCAAGGTCAAGCCGAAGACCAAGCGCCCCAACCTCTACCGCGTCCTGATCCTGAACGACGATTACACGCCGATGGAATTCGTCGTTCACGTCCTGGAGAAGTTCTTCAACAAGGACGTCGAGGCCGCGACCAAGATCATGCTCCACGTGCACCATCACGGCATCGGGGAGTGCGGCGTCTTCACCTACGAGATCGCCGAGACCAAGGTGACGCAGGTGATGGACTTCGCCCGCAAGCACCAGCATCCGTTGCAGTGTGTGATGGAGAAGAAATAGCCGGCTCCCTGCGCGAAGAGAGCCGCCGACGCGCGCGTCTGCGAGCCAGGGGGGCGGGGGCTCCGGCTGCTCGGGCGGCTGCCCGACTGATCGCCGCGAATCGGCGTCGGACGAAGGATCCTCGAAGGCCGCAGATTGCTGCAGACGAGGTCAGCGCGATCCGGCAGGTTTCACGTTTCGCCCGAAGAATTACGGCCGCTCCGGTCCTTATCTCTTCCCGCTCGGCGGCCTGCGCCGTTCGGTTGGCGCAAGCCCGATTTGCCGCAATGGGAACGGGTTTTGCATTGACGATCCGGTGAACCCGTAATCGAGCGGCTCGGCCGGTCTTTTGTCGCACTCGGTTATAACTATATTTGACGAAGGTTGTTGTTGCCTGACCGGGCGGCGGCGATCATGATGGCAAGGGGCCACAGAGGACGCGCATGCCGACTTTTTCTCAAAGCCTTGAACAATCCCTGCATCGTGCGCTGGCGATCGCCAACGAGCGTCATCATCAATACGCGACACTGGAACATCTCCTTCTGTCCTTGATCGATGACAGCGATGCCGCGGCCGTGATGCGCGCATGCAGCGTCGACCTCGACAAGCTGCGCGGCAGTCTCGTGAACTACCTCGAAACCGAGTTCGAAAATCTGGTCACCGACGGCAGCGACGACGCCAAGCCGACCGCAGGTTTCCAGCGTGTGATCCAGCGCGCCGTGATTCACGTTCAGTCGTCGGGCCGCGAAGAGGTCACCGGCGCCAACGTGCTGATCGCGATCTTCGCCGAGCGTGAGAGCCACGCCGCGTACTTCCTGCAGGAGCAGGACATGACGCGTTACGATGCCGTGAACTACATCAGCCACGGCATCGCCAAGCGTCCTGGTGTCTCCGAAGCGCGCCCGGTTCGTGGCGTCGACGAGGAGACCGAAGCCAAGGGCAACGAGGACTCCAAGAAAAAGGGCGAGGCGCTGGAAACCTATTGCGTCAATCTCAACAAGAAGGCGCGTGACGGCAAGATCGATCCGGTGATCGGCCGCAACTCCGAGATCAACCGCGCCATCCAGGTGCTGTGCCGGCGCCAGAAGAACAACCCGCTGTTCGTCGGCGAAGCCGGCGTCGGCAAGACGGCGATCGCCGAGGGCCTCGCCAAGCGCATCGTCGACAGCGAAGTTCCCGAGGTGCTGTCGGCCGCGACCGTGTTCTCGCTCGACATGGGCACCTTGCTCGCGGGCACGCGCTATCGCGGCGACTTCGAGGAGCGCCTGAAGCAGGTGCTGAAGGAGCTCGAGGCGCATCCGAACGCGATCCTGTTCATCGACGAGATCCACACCGTGATCGGTGCCGGTGCGACGTCGGGCGGCGCGATGGATGCGTCCAACCTGCTCAAGCCGGCGCTGGCCTCGGGCTCGATCCGCTGCATGGGCTCGACGACCTACAAGGAATATCGCCAGCATTTCGAGAAGGACCGTGCGCTGGTGCGCCGGTTCCAGAAGATCGACGTCAACGAGCCGTCGGTCGAGGATGCGATCGCGATCCTGAAGGGGCTGAAGCCGTACTTCGAGGACTATCACCGGCTGAAATACACCAACGAGGCCATCGAGGCCGCCGTGCAGCTGTCGTCGCGCTACATCCATGACCGCAAGCTGCCGGACAAGGCGATCGACGTGATCGACGAATCTGGTGCGGCGCAGATGCTGCTGG
Organism: Bradyrhizobium sp. HKCCYLRH2015; assembly: GCF_051168215.1. Lineage (NCBI taxonomy): Bacteria > Pseudomonadati > Pseudomonadota > Alphaproteobacteria > Hyphomicrobiales > Nitrobacteraceae > Bradyrhizobium > Bradyrhizobium sp. HKCCYLRH2015. Next base: position 54,110 of record NZ_JBNPUO010000013.1, read on the forward strand.
CCGAGAACAAGCGCAAGAAGACGATCGGCATCAAGGAGATCGAGACCACGATCGCCACGATGGCGCGGATCCCGCCGAAGAGCGTGTCGAAGGACGACGCCGAGGTGCTCAAGCATCTCGAGCAGACCCTCAAGCGCGTGGTGTTCGGCCAGGACAAGGCGATCGACTCGCTTTCGGCCTCGATCAAGCTGGCGCGGGCCGGCCTGCGCGAGCCGGAGAAGCCGATCGGCTGCTACCTGTTCTCGGGCCCGACCGGCGTCGGCAAGACCGAGGTCGCCAAGCAGCTCGCCTCGACCCTCGGCGTCGAGCTGCTGCGCTTCGACATGTCGGAGTACATGGAGCGGCACACGGTGTCGCGCCTGATCGGCGCGCCTCCCGGCTATGTCGGCTTCGACCAGGGCGGCCTCCTGACCGACGGCGTCGACCAGCATCCGCATTGCGTGGTGCTGCTGGACGAGATCGAGAAGGCGCATCCGGATCTTTACAATGTTCTGCTGCAGATCATGGATCACGGCCGGCTCACCGACCACAACGGCAAGCAGGTCAACTTCCGCAACGTGATCCTGATCATGACCACGAATGCAGGCGCGGCCGACATGGCCAAGCAGGCGTTCGGCTTCCATCGCTCGAAGCGGGAAGGTGACGATCACGAGGCGATCAACCGGCAGTTCGCGCCGGAATTCCGCAACCGGCTCGACTCCATCGTCTCGTTCGCGCACCTCAACGTCGAGGTGATCGGAATGGTCGTCGAGAAGTTCGTGCTGCAGCTCGAGGCCCAGCTCGCCGATCGCGACGTCACGATCGAGCTGTCGGAGCCGGCGAAGAGCTGGCTGATCCAGCACGGCTATGACGAGCAGATGGGCGCGCGCCCGATGGGCCGCGTGATCCAGGAGCACATCAAGAAGCCGCTGGCTGATGAGGTGCTGTTCGGCAAGCTGAAGGGCGGCGGCCACGTCCGCGTCGTGCTCGTCAAGGACGAGTCCGGCGTCGAGGAGAAGATCGGCTTCGAGTTCGTCGAGGGCCCGGTCACGCCGAAGTCCGAAGTTCCGGCGGCGCGCAAGCGCAAGCCGAAATCCGGCGGCGGCTCGAAGGGGCCGGCTCCGAAGGGACCGCTGGTCAAGGCGTAAGCCTGACGCGACGAGATGAGTACGAAAGGCCGGCCGTCGCGCCGGCCTTTTTCGTTGACGGGAGGTGCTTTGATGCGACGTCCGGCTCAGGCCGGCTTGACGAAGAAATACACCGTCAGGCCGCAGCCGACGGCGATGATGAAGCGGCGCACATGGGCCGGCGGGATGATCTGGCTGAGCCGCGCGCCGACGAAGCCGCCGACCATGGCAGCGCCCATCATCGTCAGCGTCTCCAGCCAATGCACGCGGCCCGAGAACGCAAAGATGGCGGAGGCCGTCATATTCATGAGCGCGGCGAGCAGCACCTTCATGCCGTTCATGGCGCGGATGTCGCGCAGGCCATAGAACACCAGCGCGGCCAGCATCAGGATGCCGATGCCGCCGCCGAAATAGCCGCCATAGATCGCGATCACGAACTGCACCGCCTGGATGGTCCGCGGCCCGAACCAGCGCGCGCCATCCTTTGGCGTAAAGCGCATGCCGAATGCGAACACCATCGTGGCGAACAGCAACAGCCAGGGCACCAGCCGGCTGAAGGCGGCCGACGGTGTGACCAGGAGCAGCGCGGCGCCGAGCGTGCCGCCGAGCAGGCTGATGATCGACAGCCGCACGAGGTCGTGACGCCACGGCGCCTTTGCGTCGTTCAAGATCTCACGGGAGGCCCAGGCGCTGACGAACTGGCCGGGGCACAGCGCGACGGTGCTGGAGGCGTTGGCGTCGATGGCCGGGATGCCGGCCGCAAGCAGCGTCGGGAAGGTCAGGAACGCGCCGCCGCCGGCCAGCGCATTGACGATACCCGAGCCGAAGGCGGCGAGGGCGAGCAGGGCCAGCATCGTCCAGTCCGTCATCGCTGTCGCTACTCGCCCTTCAGCCGCTGGCCGTCCTGGACGCGGACGCGCTCGGCGCCGCGGGCGCCGGCCGGCGACAGCCTGAGCATGCTCAGGAATGCGCCGACCAGCGCGAAACCGACGCCGGTCAAGAGCGACAGCCGCGTGCCGTCGGTCGTGTCGATCGCCAGGAACATCGCGACGAGGGCTGCGCCCGTGGTCTGGCCGAGCAGCCGCGCCGTCCCGAGCATGCCGCTGGCGCCGCCCGCGCGCTCGCGCGGGGCGGCCGCGATCATCGTGCGGTTGTTGGGCGTCTGAAACAGCCCGAAGCCGCAGCCCGCCAGCGCCATGCGCCAGACGACGTCCCATGCCGACGGCTCGCGCGGCAGCAGGCCGAGCGCACCGAGCCCGCAGGCGAAGATCACCAATCCGATCCCACCAAGCAGGCCGGCCGGCACGCGCTCGACCAGCCGGCCCGCCAGTGGCGCGGTCAGGCCGACCGCGATCGGCCACGGCGTGATCAGGAGACCCATCTGCACCGGCGAATAGCCGAAATGGCTTTCGAGATAGAAGGGGATGGCGACGAAGGCGAGCATCTGGCCGCAGAACGACGAGATCGAGGTCGCAATCGACAGCGCGAACACCGGGATGCGCAAGAGGTCGAGCGGCAGCAGCGGCGAGGCCATGTGGGTCTGGCGCCAGACCAGCCACACGCCGGCCGTGATGGCGACGACGAACTCGATCGCGCAGGTCACCAGGGCCTCGCCATGGCCGAGGCTGTCCACGGCGGCGATCAGGAAGCCGAACGCGACCGCGCTCAGCGCCGCGCTCTGCCAGTCGAACATGTGCGGCGCGCGCGGCGTATGCGGCAGGAAGCGGAAGCCGAAGACGAAGGTGACGATGCCGAGCGGCACGTTGATCGCGAACAGCCACGGCCAGCTGCCCACGGCGAGAATGCCGGCGGCGATGGTCGGACCGACGGCGGCGGACACCGCGACCACCATCGCATTGATGCCGATGCCGCGGCCGAGCAGAGCGTGCGGATAGGTGAAACGCACCAGCGCCGAGTTGACGCTGAGGATGCCGGCGGCGCCAAAGCCCTGCAGGATGCGCGCGAGCGTCAGCAGCAGCAGGCTGTCGGCGAGCGCGCAGAAGGCGGAGGCCGCCGTGAACAGCACGAGGCCGGTGAGATAGACCCGCCGATAGCCGATGATCTCGCCAAGCGAGGCCAGCGGCAGCAGCGAGATCGTGACCGCGAGCTGGTAGCCGTTGACGATCCAGATGGAGAACGCCGGGCTGGCGTTCAGGTCGCGGGCGATCGTCGGCAGCGCCACATTGGCGATGGCGCCGTCGACCACGGCCAGCACGATGCCGAGCGCGATCGTCACGATCGCCCAGGTGCGCTGCGGCAGCGGCAGTCCGTCGGCGTGCAGACCTGGGGTCGTCGGCGTCATCATGCGGGCTCCGGCCGCTGCCGGGCCGCGGACAATGGACGGGAACGGGCAACACGGCGGTACATATCCCGTTCCACGCCGGCGGAGCGCGCCGACGCGTCACCGCCGTTTGGGGCGGACCTGAATCGCCTTGAGATAGTTGGCCGCGGCTTCCGCCTCGGGCCGGTCGAACTGGAAGCTCGGCATGTCCTTGTGAATGGTCGACAGGCCGGCCTGCAGCCGCTGGGCGAAATCCTCGTCGTAGAGCTTGCTGTCACCGAAGGTCCTGAACGGGGGCGCGTCGGGGTGCGGGCTGGCGCCCGTGAGACCTACGGCATGGCATCGGCTGCAAAGGCTTTGCAAGAGCGCTTTTCCACGCTTCTGCTCGCTGTCCAGCGCATGGCTTGGGCCTGTGAGCAGGCACGTCAAAGCCAACCCAAGCCCTGCTCGCATGATCATGTCACGTTCACCCGACTTATCCGGCCTACCAGCGGCCGGTGGCCTTTCCATAGGCGTAAAGCCCGATCAGGCCAATGCTCACGATCGTCGAGCCGATCAGGATGATCAGATCCCAACGGGGAGGATCGTCATCATCCCGGTTCAACGTCAGCAGGGTAAACAGAGCCTTCAAGGCAAAACGGCGCATCGCAGATCCGGCCCGGCCGACCAGCGCATGCGGCCAGCGCGTTGCAAGGGAGTTTCGAGGGGAGTTTAGCGCTTCAAGGTGCTGCGCCGCCACTCGCGTGGCGACAGGCCGAACTGCTCGCGGAACACGCGGCCGAAATGCGAGAGGTCATTGAAGCCCCAGGAAAAGGCGATCTCGCTGATCTGACGATGAGCCAGCATCGGCGAGCCGAGATCGCGCCGGCACTGCGTGAGCCGCTCGGCCAGCACGAAGCGCTGGAACGACGTCTCCTCGTCCGAGAACAGATCGTTGACGTAGCGCGCCGAGAGTCCGAGCTCGCGTGCGATCTCCGGCAGTGAGAGGTCGGCGTCGGACAGCCGGGTGCGGACGTGCGCCTTGATCCGATAGAGCAGCGCTGCGCGGTGGCTCGAGGCGGGCAGGGGCTGGGTGCACAGCCGCTCGGCCAGGGTCATGGCGAGCAGGTCGGCGGCCTGGTCCGCCAGCCGTTCGGCATGCTCGGGGCCGATGCGCTCGGCGCGCTCGCAGAGCCTGACGATGAAGTCGTGGGCGAGTGGCTGGAGCGGGCTGTCGGAGCCGAAGCTGATCGCCGTTACGGTCTCGGTCGGACCGATCCGGCGCTGCAGCATCTCGCGCGGGAGCTTGAACACGATCTGCTTGAACGCGGCGTCGAACTGCAGCTCATAGGGACGGGTCGTGTCGTAGATCGCGAACTCCCCGGGCCTGATCACGGTGTCGCGGCCATCCTGGACGACGCCGCCGATCCCCTCGCGCCCGAGCGCGACGAGGATGAAGTCGGCATCCGCCCGGGAGATCCGCTGCGAGGTCCGGTGCACGCGCTGCCGGTCCGAGGCGACCTCGGAGCACACGGCCCGTCCCAACGCGGTGTGGGTCACCGAGCCGCGAAACGCGCTGCCGAGATCGGAGGTGCAATCGAGCCCGACATAGACGTCGCAGACGATGTCCTGCCACAGCGCCAGCCGGCGGTGGCCCGGGCTTCCGTCGGTGGTGAACAGGATCGGCATCGCTCCGTCTCCTCCTGCACCTGTGCCGGTCTGATCTGTGGCAATGCAGCAAATTCCGGGCCGGCGAGATCTTCGTCCCGGCCGCAGTCGAATGCTCGTTCCCTGGGAGACGAGCGCGAAAGCCGGCTGGCGTCAATAGTTGGCCCGGTCGCGGCGCCACCCGCCGCGCACGGGCATCAGGGAGCAGCAGCGATGGGACTGGCACATCCGAAATACAAGGTGGCGGTGGTGCAGGCGGCACCGGCCTGGCTCGACCTGGACGCCTCGATCAAGAAGACCATCGCCCTGATCGAGGAGGCGGCCGACAAGGGCGCCAAGCTGATCGCGTTTCCGGAGGTGTTCATCCCCGGCTACCCCTGGCACATCTGGATGGACTCGCCAGCCTGGTGCATCGGCCGCGGCTTCGTGCAGCGCTATTTCGACAACTCGCTGGCCTATGACAGCCCGCAGGCCGAGGCGCTGCGGGCTGCCGTGCGCAAGGCGAGGCTGACCGCCGTGCTGGGACTCTCCGAGCGCGACGGCGGCAGCCTCTACATCGCGCAATGGCTGATCGGCCCCGAGGGCGAGACCATCGCCCGGCGCCGCAAGCTGCGGCCGACTCATGCCGAGCGCACCGTCTACGGTGAGGGCGACGGCAGTGACCTTGCGGTGCATGATCGTCCCGATATCGGCCGGATCGGTGCGCTGTGCTGCTGGGAGCATCTACAGCCGCTGTCGAAATACGCAATGTACGCGCAGAACGAGCAGGTCCATGTCGCAGCGTGGCCGAGCTTCTCGCTGTACGATCCGTTCGCGCCGGCGCTCGGCGCCGAGGTCAACAACGCCGCCTCGCGCGTCTATGCGGTCGAGGGCTCGTGCTTCGTGCTGGCGCCGTGCGCCACCGTCTCGCAGGCGATGATCGACGAGCTGTGTGACCGGCCCGACAAGCACGCGCTGCTGCATGTCGGCGGCGGCTACGCCGCGATCTTTGGTCCGGATGGCTCTTCGCTCGCCGAGAAGCTGCCGCCGGAGCAGGAAGGCCTGCTGATCGCCGAGATCGATTTGGGCATGATCGGCATCGCCAAGAATGCCGCCGATCCGGCGGGGCACTATTCGCGCCCCGATGTGACCCGGCTGCTGCTCAACAAGAAGCCGCTCAACCGGGTCGAGCAGTTCGCGCTGCCGGTCGATGCTGTCGCGACCAGCGAGGCACAATCGGCGGCTGGCTGACAGGCAACCCTTGGCGGCGCTAGGTCCCGGCCTCCGGTTGTGCCGGCGGCGGAGCCGGCCGCCGCGGCGGCCGCTGCGCACGGCCTGCCGGCGCCGCCATGCGCGGCTGCAAGGTGACGATCACCGGGTTCGGCTTGTGGTCGGTCGCCGCGCCCGTCGCTGCGTCCACTCCCATGCCGATCAGGCCGCCCGCCAGGATGTTGCCGGCGAAGCCGGCCGCGCCGGTCGCCGGGATGTCCTTGGTCAACGGGATGATCTGGGTCTCGTAGCCAGGTTTTTCGATGGTGACGGAGATGTCGGCATTGCGCTTGGCGACGAACGAACAGGGCGTCGTGCAGGTCATCGGCGCTTCGAGACCGGCGACCGTGGCCTCGGCGCCGGACGGCGTCGACGCGACGCTGATCGTCTCGGTTGTACCCCGCGTTACGGACGCGCAACCTCCCAGCGCGGCGCACAGCGCCACCAACGCTACAACTCTCATTTGGTACTGCCCCCTTGAAACCCGGGGGAACTCAAGCGCAACTGGAGCGGGACGGCAAGCGCAATCAGCATTATCCGAAGAAATTCCCGGGCGAGTTTCGCCCGAGTGTGGCTTTCACACCTGCTTTCCACGAACCTGCCGCGCGATCGCCTTCTGCGCATCGAACTCGGCGCGCCGCCGCGCCAGCTCCTGCGGCGCGAGCATGGCGGGATTGCTGTAGTCGCGCTTCCAGCCGTGATCCTCGCTCCACTGCAAAGGCGATTGCACGGTCGTGCGTGCGGCTGGTGAACTCTCGAGGACACGTAAAGCCAAATCGAGCGTGAAGGCCTGCGAGGCCGCGTCGTGCGGCTTGCCGGCGGAATTGCCGAGCGGAAAATCCGAGAACAGGAAGCGCGGCGCGGCGGCGTGCTCGACGATGTCCTTGGCGCAGCCCATGACGACGGTCGCGACGCCGTTCGCTTCGAGATGCCGTGCCACAAGGCTTACGGTCTGGTGGCACACCGGACAGTTCGGCAGCAGCACGACGGCGTCGATCGCGTCGGCGCGGCAGCGCGCGAGAATCTCCGGCGCATCGGTCTCGATCGTCACGCGGTGGCTGCGATTGGTCGGGGCGCCGAAGAAGCGCGGTCCGACCGCGCCGATGCGGCCTTCACCTGCCAGCCTTAGGAGCTGTGGCAGCGGAAACCAGGTGCCGGAGTCCTCGGCCGAGGTGTGCACGCGATCATAGGCGATGTGGGAAATGCGCAGGTCGTGCTGCGCCGACGTGTCGCCGTCATAGACGGAGTAGAACTTGGCGCCGCCATTGTAGGGCGCGCCGGGGCCTTGATCGCCTTTGGCGGGATCGAAAGGCGCGGCCGTGGTGACGATGGTGACGCGCGACTGCGCGAGCGGCTTGCGCAGCGGCTGAAACGGCGCCGACGTGTAGTGGGCCCAGCGATAGGGCGTGTCATAGCCGATCGCCAGATAGTAGTCGCGCGTGCGCGCCATATAGGACAATGGCGCATCGCTGTCGGGCGCGAAGCCGAGTCTGTCGTCGGTCGGTGCGGTCATCCGTCGCGCTCCCTGCAGGACTTGGGGATTGCTAGCCGGCTCGTTCGCCGTGTCAAGGCGCCGCGCGGTGGAACCCCGCATGGTCTTCGGCTTTGTCTGTCGGCAGAATTCCAACCATTGCACCGCGCCCACGATGCTTTCCATGGTTTCCGTTGCTCGCATTGCCTGTCTCGGCCTTGCCTTGATGCTGACCATGCCCTTGTCCGGCGTGGCGGCGGAGCAGGCCTCCGACCGCGACGTTGCCGTGCCGGCTGATCCGAAGGATGGCGCGCGGCAGGATTCGCCGCAGGAGGCTGCGAAGCCGGCAGACGCTGCAGCAGAGGGCCCGGAGAACAAGACCGACGAGTCCAAGGAGAGCGGCACGCGCGAGGCGATCTGCCTGATGATCGAATCCGCAGCCAAGGCGAATGATCTGCCGCTCGAATTCTTCGCCCGCGTGATCTGGCAGGAGAGCCGCTTTCAGAGCGATGCAGTCGGGCCGGTCACGCGCAACGGCCAGCGCGCGCAGGGAATCGCCCAGTTCATGCCGGGCACGGCGAACGAGCGCCAATTGCTTGATCCGTTCGATCCGGTTCAGGCGCTGCCGAAGTCGGCGCAGTTTCTGGCCGAGCTGCGCGATCAGTTCGGCAATCTCGGGCTCGCGGCGGCGGCCTACAATGCGGGGCCGCGCCGGGTGCAGGACTGGCTCGCCGGCAAGGGGCAGATGCCCTGGGAGACCCGCAACTACGTCTCGGCCATCACCGGAGCCACGATCGATGAGTGGGCGGCCGCCGGCAACGGCGGCAAGATGCCGCCGAGCCCGCCGCCGACCTCGTGTCATCAACTGATGGCGATGTTGAAGCGCGCGCCGAATCCGTTCGTCACGGAGCTCGAGCAACATGTGGCGCTGTCGGCCGCGAAACCATGGGGCGTCCAGCTGGCTGCAGGCTTCGACCGCAACAAGGCGCTCGCGATGTATTCGCGGGCGATCAAGGGGCTCGGCCCGGTCATCGGCGACCGCGACCCGAGCCTGCTGTCGTCGGTAATGCGCTCGCGCGGCAACCGCGCCTTCTACCAGGTGCGGATCGGCGCCGAGACACGGGCCGAGGCCGACGCGCTCTGCAGTCGGATCCGCGGAGCCGGTGGTGCCTGCTTCGTGTTGCGCAATCGCTCCGGATAGCGCTGCCGCAGCATGGCGTGCGGGGGAATGGCTGCGCCGGACGCAGACCCGCGCGCGCCTGATGGCGGTTGACGCGCGCGGCTTTCGCCAGCCTTATCGCGGTTCGTTCCGCTGGGCCGCCCGTGACACTTCCTCCGCTCGATTCGCCGCAATGGCATGGTTCACTGCGCGCCTTCGGCTGGGGGCTGCGCGCGACGTCGGCGACCATCCTGTCGCTGGTGCTGTTCGTCACCTTCATCGGCATCGGCGCGCTCGCCCACGACACCCATTTCAGCATGCTCTGGGCGATCCTCTCTACCGCGCTGGTATGGGCCGGTCCGGCGCAGATCATCCTGGTCTCCACGCTCGGCTCCGGCCAGACCATTCTGCAATCGGCGATCGCGGTGACGATGAGCGCGATCCGGCTGTTTCCAATGGTGGTGGCGGTGCTGCCGCTGATCCGCTCGCCCCAGACCAAGCGGCGGCACCTGGTGCTGATCGCGCATTTCACCGCAGTCACCCTGTGGGTCGAATGCTATCGCTTCCTGCCGCATGTGCCGCGCGAGCGCCGCATCGCCTTCGTCCATGGCCTCGGCACCGGCCTGATGGGGATTGCGCTGATCGCGACCATCATCGGGTATCTTCTCGCCGCCAATCTGTCGCAGACCTTCGGCGCCGCGGTGCTCTTGCTGACGCCGCTGGCCTTCCTGTTCTCGACCCTGCGCAACGCCAGGGAGCTTGCCGACGTGCTCGCGCTGGGCCTCGGCCTCGTGCTGTATCCGCTGGCCGCCCAGCTCAACAGCGGCGTCGACATCCTGGTCAGCGGCGTCGTCGCCGGAACGCTCGCGTTCGGCGCGCACAAATGGCGCGAGCGGCGGGGGCTGGCATGAGCGACTTCATCGGCGATTGGCATGCGCTCGTGGTGCTGCTGGTGGCAGGCGTGATCCCCAACCAGATCTGGCGCCTGCTCGGACTTTGGTTCGGCAGCGGGCTCGACGAGGGCTCGGACCTGCTGATGTGGGTCAAGGCGGTCGCGACCGCCATCTTGGCGGGGGTCATCGCCCAGATCCTGGTGCAGCCGCCGGGCGCGCTCGCCAGCGTGCCGTGGGGCCTGCGCTACGGTGCCGTCGTTGCCGGCCTTGCGGCCTTCATGGCGACCCGTCGCTCGATCTTCGCCGGTGTCGTCTGCGGCGAGGCCGCGATGCTGGCCGGCAAATGGTGGCTCGGATGAGTTGCGCGATCTTGCGCGGCCGCAATTGCGGTGAGCCGAGGTTCGGATAGATTGCCGGGAAGACCTGAGGACTCCGCAATGACTGCTGATACCGATCTCCGCCCGGGCGAAGTCGCCATCGACGCGCCACAGCCGCGCGACGCCACGCTGTATTTCATCGGCCGTATCCGCACGCCCTGGACCTCGCGGCTGGAGACGCCGCGGCAGGGCAGCTTCGAGGGGCCGGTGTGCCGGCTCGAGATCTTCGAGCCCTGGGTGCCGGCGCTAGAGGGCATCGACAGTTTCAGCCATCTCCAGGTGCTGTACTGGCTCAACCGGGCGCGCCGTGATCTCGTAAAGCAGAGCCCGCGCCATCATGATGGCGAGACCCGGGGCACCTTCGCGCTGCGCTCGCCGGTGCGTCCCAATCCGATCGGCGTGTCGACAGTCCGCTTCGTCGCGCTGGAGGGCAGCACCGTTCTGGTGCGCGGTCTCGACTGCCTCGACGAGACGCCGCTGATCGATCTGAAACCGGATCACTGCGTGTTCACGCCGGCGGCGGCTGGCAAGGATGACAAATAGGACCGACAGATCCGGATGTCGAAGGTGAACAAGCGGCCGCAGAAGACGGTGACGGCTCTGGATGCGATCACGGCGGACCTCGTCGCCGTGCTGGTGGCGGTGACCGACGGGCAGCCCAGGATCATGACGATCGAGCACGCTGCGGCGCTGCCGAGCGGACCGTTTCAGTTCGGGCACCGCTCGCTGCAGACCGGCCTGCGCGCCTGGGTCGAGGCCCAGACCGGCCATCCCCTGGGCTATGTCGAGCAGCTCTACACCTTCGCCGACCGTGGCCGTACCGGCGATCCCGACGCGCCGCACCGGATCTCCATCAGCTATCTCGGCCTGACCCGTGAGGAGGAGGGGCGCGAGGGCGCGGATGCGCAATGGTCATCCTGGTACGACTACTTCCCGTGGGAGGATCATCGCGACGGGCCGCCGGCGATCCTGGCCAAGATCATCGCGCCGAAGCTGAAAGCCTGGGCCCGATCCGCCGACGAGCCGACGCTGCAGAAGACCAGGTGGCGGCGCGCCGCCATCACCTTCGGCCTCGATGGCCGCGAGTGGAACGAGGAGCTGACGCTGCAGCGCTACGAGCTGCTGTATGAGGCGGGGCTGATCCCCGAGAGCGTGCGCGAAAAGGGAGGCGATCCGATCGTGCCGGGCCGCGCCATGACGGGTGATCACCGCCGCATTCTCGCCACCGGCATCGCGCGGCTGCGCGCCAAGATCAAATACCGGCCGGTCGTGTTCGAGTTGATGCCGGAAGAATTTACACTCCTGCAACTGCAACGCAGCGTCGAGGCCTTGGCAGGCCGGCTCGTCCACAAGCAGAACTTCCGCCGCCTCATCGAGCAGCAGGAACTCGTTGAAGAGACAGGCGCAATCGCTGCCGACACGATCGGTCGGCCGGCCAAGCTTTTTCGCTTCCGGCAGGGCGTTCTGGCCGAGCGGGCGGTGGTAGGAACCAAGCTGCCGCTCTCGCGGTCTTGATCTGCCGCGCTTGACAAGGCTTATGCTCAGGATAAGTATAAGCCGTCTTATGCTCATGGAGAGTATAAATGGCTGATCTTGTCCTGCCCGCCGTTGGGCCGAATGCATCGCTTGCTGAGCGTCTGAGGCGGGTGATCCCGCCGCCGGAATGGGCCGTCTTCGAGGACGATGTCGAAGCCATTCTGGCGCTGAAGCGCCGGCGCAATGCCGTGGTGCTGGCGCACAACTATCAGACGCCCGAAATCTATCACGGCGTCGCCGACATCGTCGGCGACAGCCTGCTGCTGGCGCGCGAAGCGACCAAGGTCGATGCCGAGGTGATCGTGCTCGCCGGCGTCCACTTCATGGCCGAGACCGCCAAGCTGCTCAATCCCGACAAGACGGTGTTGATCCCTGACGTAGAGGCAGGCTGCTCATTGGCGGAGTCGATCACCGCTAACGACGTGCGGCTGATGCGCGCGCGCCACCCGGGCGTGCCCGTGGTTGCCTATGTCAACACGTCGGTGGAGGTGAAGGCCGAGTCCGACGTCTGCTGCACCTCCGGCAACGCGCGCGCCGTCGTCGAGTCCTTCGGTGTCGATCACGTCATCATGCTGCCGGATGAATATCTCGCGCGCAACGTCGCCGCACAGACCAAGGTCAGGATCACGGCCTGGAAAGGGCATTGCGAGGTCCATGAGCGCTTCAGCGCCGATGACGTCCGCACGCTACGCGACAACCATCCCGGGGTCACCGTGCTCGCGCATCCGGAGTGTCCGCCGGAGGTGGTGGCGGAGGCCGACTTCGCCGGCTCCACCGCGGCGATGTCGGACTTCGTCGGAGCAAGACGGCCGGTCCGGGTGGTGCTGCTCACGGAATGCTCGATGAGCGACAATGTCGCCGTGCTCCATCCCGACATCGAGTTCATCCGCCCCTGCAATCTGTGCCCGCACATGAAGCGGATCACGTTGAAGAACATCCGCCATGCGCTCGAGACCAATACGCACGAGGTCACGATCGATCCCGCGATGGCCGAGCGCGCGCGGCGCGCCGTGGAAAGGATGCTGGCATCATGAGCATCGATGTTTCGAAGTTGGCTGGCCGTCCCGTGATCATCGGCGGCGGAGCCGCAGGTCTGATGACGGCGCTTCAGCTCGCGCCCGAGCCCGTCGTGCTGCTGTCGAAGTCGCCGCTCGGCGCGGAGGCATCGAGCATGTGGGCGCAAGGCGGACTGGCCGTGGCGGTTGGCGATGACGATGATCCGTCGCTGCATCTGAAGGACACGCTCGCTGCCGGAGCGGGATTGTGCGACGAGTCCGCCGCGCGCCGTATCATCGATGCTGCGCCGGCCGCGGTCGAGCGCCTCGCCCAGCTCGGCGTCGCGTTCGACCGGCATGCGGACGGACGCTGGCGTCTGGGCCTGGAGGCCGCGCACAGCCGCAAGCGGATCGTGCATGCGACCGGCGACGGCACGGGACGCGAGATCATGCGCGCACTGATCGCGGCTGTGCGGCGTTGTGCTTCGGTGACCTTGCTCGAGGGCGTCGAGGCGCGCCGGCTGATTGTCGACGACAACGCGATCCAGGGCGTGGTTGCGGTGCGCGGCGATGCGGCTCTGATCCTCGCCACGACACGCGTCGTGATCGCAACCGGCGGCATCGGCGGGCTGTTCCTCGACAGTACCAATCCCTCCGGCTGCTTCGGCCAGGGGCTCGCGCTGGCGGCGCGGGCGGGCGCGGTATTGTCCGATCTCGAATTCGTGCAGTTTCACCCCACCGCGTTTGACGGGCCCTCGCGGCCGCTGCCGCTGCTCACCGAGGCGATCCGCGGCGACGGCGCGGTGCTGATCGATGAGACCGGCACGCGCTTCATGGCCGACGAGCCGGGGGCCGAGCTGGCGCCCCGCGACGTGGTGGCGCGCGCGGTATGGCGCCGCCGGGCGCAGGGGCACCGCGTGTTCCTCGATGCGCGCGACAAGCCGGGCAAGGATTTCGCCGCGCGCTATCCCGTGATCAGCGCCTTCTGCCGCATGGCGGGCATCGATCCCGCGCACGATCCGATCCCCGTGCGGCCGGCCGTGCACTATCATATGGGCGGCATCGCCGTTGACGCGATGGGACGCAGCACGGTCGCGGGCTTGTGGGCCTGCGGCGAGGCCAGCAGCACCGGCCTGCACGGTGCCAACCGGCTCGCCAGCAACTCGCTGATGGAAGCGATCGTCTGCGCGCAATGGGTGGCCGAAAGCGTGGCCGGCGCGCCGCAGCGTGCCGGCAAGCCATGCGCGGTGGCGGCTATTCCGCCGGCGTCCGATCCGTCGGCCGTACGGCCATTGCTGTCGCATGCGCTCGGCGTGATGCGCGAGCGCCGCACGATCGCGGCGGCCGTCCGCAGCCTGCTTCCGCTGGCGGAGCAGGCCGGGCCCGCGGCTGATCCTGCGCTGGTCGGCCTGATGCTCGCGGTCGCGGCGCATGCCCGTGAGGAGAGCCGCGGCGCGCATTTCCGCAGCGATCGTCCGGACACGCGGACCGTCGCGCAGCCGTCCAGCTTCACTCTGCCCGAGGCGATTGCGGTTGCGCGCGACATCGGAGAGGCCGAGCAGACGCCGTTGAGGAGTGCAGTGCCATGAGTCTCAATCCTCTCTCGCCCTTGCTCTACGAGCCGCTGGTGCGCATGGCGCTGCTTGAGGATCTCGGCCGGGCCGGCGACATCACCACCGATGCCATCGTGCCGGCCGAGCAGCGCGCATCGCTGAAGCTGCGGGCGCGCCAGCACGGCGTGATCGCGGGCCTCGATGTGGCGCGCTGCGCGTTCCAGACCGTCTCGCCGGACGTGCGCCTGGAGGTCGTGCGGCCTGATGGCAGCGCCGCGGCGCCGGGAGACACGATCGCAACCATCAGCGGCCCGGCGCGGGCGCTGCTGACCGGCGAGCGCGTGGCGCTCAACTTCCTCTGCCGCTTGAGCGGGGTCGCCAGCGCGACGGCGTCGCTGGTCGCGGCGGTGAAAGGGACCAAGGCGCAGATCGTCTGTACCCGGAAGACCACGCCGGGCCTGCGCGCGCTGGAGAAATATGCGGTGCGCGCCGGAGGCGGCGGCAATCATCGGTTCGGGCTCGACGATGCCGTCCTGATCAAGGACAACCACATCGCCATCGCCGGCGGCATCAAGGCTGCCATCACGCGCGCGAAGGCCCATGCCGGCCATCTCGTCAAGATCGAGGTCGAGGTCGACACTTTGGCGCAGCTCGAGCAGGCGCTGGCGCTCGGCGTCGACGCGGTGCTGCTCGACAACATGACGCCGGCGGAGCTCGAAACCGCGGTCGGCATGATCGGCGGCAAGGCCATCGCCGAAGCCTCGGGCCGGATCACCGTGGAGACCGCGCCCGCGATCGCCGCGGCCGGCGTCGACCTGATCTCCGTCGGCTGGATCACGCATTCGTCGGCCGCGCTGGACATCGGGCTCGACGAGGCCTGATCAGCCCTTCAGCGCCGCAATCAGCTTCGCCGCATTCTCCTCCAGCACCTTCGGATCTTCCTTGCGGCTCGCGGGCGGCAGCAGGGAATCGCCATTGTGGCGCGGCATGATGTGGACGTGCAGGTGGAACACCATCTGCCCGCCGGCATGCTCATTGAACTGCTGCACGGTGATGCCGTCGGCGGCGAACGCGGTCTTGGCCGCGCGCGCGATGGTCCGCACGGCACGGCCGACATGGAGGTAGTCCTCCTCGGTGATATCAAGGATGTTGCGGGCCGGCACCTTCGGGATCACCAGCGTATGCCCGGGGACGCGCGGCATGATGTCGAGGAACGCCAGCACGTGGTCGTTCTCGTAGACCTTGGTGCAGGGGAATTCGCCGCGCAGGATCTTTGCGAACGGATTGTTGGGATCGTAGGCGGTCATGGGCAGTCCCTTAAGCGGTTCTTCTTGGTGCGCCTTACTCTCACCGGCAGGTGTCGCCGGTCAAGACGGCTCGTCCATGCCTTTCCGGAACGGTCCGGATTCGGCGAGCTCGCGGCCGGCCTGCTCGACATAGGCGCGCTCGCGCTTGAGATAGTCGTCGATGGCGTGGCGCAGGCCGCGGTCGGCGATGTAGTGGGCGGAGTAGGTAGTCTGCGGCAGGTAGCCGCGCGCGATCTTGTGCTCGCCCTGGGCGCCGGCCTCGACCACGGCAAGCTTGTGCTGGATCGCAAAGTCGATCGCCTGGTAGTAGCAGACCTCGAAATGCAGGAACGGGTGGTGCTCGATGGCGCCCCAGTTGCGCCCGAACAGCGTATCCGAGCCGATGAAGTTGATCGCACCGGCGATCCAGCGGCCGTCGCGCCTGGCCATCACCAGCAGCACGTCCTCAGCCATGGTCTCGCCGATCTGCGCGAAGAACTTGCGGGTCAGATACGGCCGGCCCCACTTCCGCGAGCCGGTCTCCATGTAGAACGCGAAGAACGCGTCCCAGGCGTCCTCGGTGATGTCCTTGCCGGTCAGCCAGTGGATGGTGATGCCGGCGGCCAATGCGTCGCGCCGCTCGCGCTTGATCGCCTTGCGGTGGCGCGAATTCATCGTCGCCAGGAAATCGTCGAAGCTGGAAAAACCCTGATTGTGCCAGTGGAACTGCTGGTCGGTGCGCTGCAGGAAGCCCTGCGCGGCGAGCAGCTGCCACTCCGACTCCCGGGCGAAGGTGACGTGGACCGACGACGCCTCGCTGATCCCGCACAGCGCCTTGAGCCCCTGCGCAAGTGCATTACCGATCAATTCCTGGTCCTGGTCGGCGCGGATCAAGAGCCGCGGCCCGGTCGCCGGCGTGAACGGGACCGACACCTGCAGCTTCGGATAATAGCGGCCGCCGGCGCGCTCATAGGCGTCGGCCCAGCCGCGGTCGAAGACGTATTCGCCCTGCGAATGGGACTTCAGATAGCACGGCACGACGCCGAGGATATCGTCGCCGATCTTCGCCACCAGATGGCGCGGCGCCCATCCGGTGCGCAGGGTGGCCGAGCCAGAGGCTTCGAGTGCTGAGAAAAACGCGTGTGAGATGAACGGATTGTAGCCGCGGCCGCAGGCGGGAGATGAGCCGGGACCAACGCGACCGCCGGGATTGGCGCAGGCATCCCATGCGGCCGCCGGGATCTCGCTGATCCCGGGAACGGCTTCGAGCGTGATCTCAGGCGATGCCATCGAGTCCTTGTCAAACCGGCCGGCACGGGACGCCCCGGCCGGGACGTTCCAGATGCCACGCCCTGAAGATCGTGCATCGCAGCAGCGAGTTCAAGGCCGGCGTCACGTCTCCGGCGTAAACCCTTCGAAGATCATCTGATCCGCGTAGCGGGCCGCAGCGGCGCGCTGCTCGGGGGTGCGGACGGTCCAGGTCAGCAGCGGGCAGCCGAACACATTGCGCGCGATCCAGGGGGCCGGCGCAGGCAGCTGGTCGACCCAATAGGCGACGAAATGCGGCTGGCTGCTGAAGCCGTGCTTCAGATGCAGCATGCTGTCGCGCTGCGCCTGGGTCAGCTTGGCCCAATAGCCGTCCTCGTAGCTGCGCTGCGCGACGATGCCGCGCGTCAGCTTCGGCATGGTCTCGCGCAAGGCACGGACCTGGTCCGGATCGAACGACATCCCGACCACCGGCCCGGAGTAGGACGCCAGCACCTCGGCCATGCGCCGGACCAGACGGCGATCGCCCTGGAACGTGCTCTTGACCTCGACGACCAGCGGCACGCGTCCGGCGATCAGGTTGCAGAGGTCGCCGAGCGTCATCATCTGCTCGTCGGTCTGCTTGAACTTGATCGCTTTCAGCTCTGCCGCGGTCTTCTCAATCAGCGGGCCGGTGCCCTCGGTGAGGCGTCCGAGATCATAGTCGTGATGCACCATGGCCTCGCCATCGGCCGACAGTTGGATGTCGCATTCGATGGCGAAGTTGCCGGCCACGGCGCCGCGTGCGGCGGCCGGCATGTTCTCGATGATGCCGCTGACAGCATCATGAAGGCCGCGATGGGCGACGGGGCGGGCCGTCAGCCAGTCAGGTGCGCGCATTCGCCCCGTCCATTGTCTTCAATTTCGAACTCACTCAACCTCGAACACGCCTTCGACTTCCACCGCCGCATCGGACGGCAAGGCCGAGACGCCGACGGTGGTGCGGGCGTGGCGGCCCTTGTCGCCGAAGGCGGCGACCATCAGGTCGGAGGCGCCGTTGAGAACCTTCGGTCCGTCGAGGAAATCCGGCGCCGAATTGACGAAGCCGCCGAGCCGGACCACGCGCACGACCTTGTCGAGATCGCCGACCGCCGCCTTCACCTGCGCCAGCAGGTTGACGCCGCAGCCCTTCGCGGCCGCATAGCCGTCCTCGATCGACACGCCGCCGCCAAGCTTGCCGGAAGCGATCATCTTGCCGTCGCCGCCGAGGCAGACTTGGCCCGACACGAACAGCAGATTGCCGGTGCGCACGAACGGGACGTAATTGGCCACCGGTGCCTTTGGTGCCGGCAGTGTGATGCCCTGTGCCGCCAGGTTCTGTTCGACCGTACCCGCCATCTCAAATCCCCGTTCTGTCGCCTGAAAGCCGGTCCCGTGCCGGACCGCGGCCCTGTTTGGCGCAGTTGCCAGTGACATGCAAGCTGCCAGCACCGACGCGATTCCGGCGCTTTAAGCGCACGTTTCCGTGAGACAGCCGCAGTTGCGACGCAATGCAGCGGTCTCTAATGTGACGGTTTAGCGATACGTCCTCCGAGGAAAACTCATGGCTCATTCGTTTCGACTGTCGATGGGAGCGCTCGCCGTCGCGGCGATCACGTTCGGTCCGGCGCAGGCCGGGGCGGCGGTGCCGTTCCTGCCGCATCAGGCGCTCTACGACCTGAGCCTGGTCAAGTCGCGCGGTTCGAGCCCGGTCAATAGCGCGCGCGGCCGCATCCTCTACAATTTCTCCGGCAACGCCTGCGACGGCTACACTTCGGAATTCCGCCAGGTCTCGGAGCTCGATCTCGGGGAGGGCAAGGTGACCCTGAGCGACCTGCGGTCCACCGCATGGGAGGACGGCGCCGGGAAGAGCTACCGCTTCAAGATCGACTCGCGCATGAACGAGCAGGCCTCCAGCCCGGTCGACGGTATCGCCGAGCGCACCGGCGATCACATCACCGTCAAGCTCAAGCAGCCCGAGGCGAAGACCTTCACGCTCGACGGCTCGACCGTTTTTCCGACCGAGCAGATTCATCGCATCATCGCCGCCGCGCGCGAGGGCAAGTCGCTGCTCGAGCTGACGGTCTATGACGGCTCGGACAATGGCGAGAAGGTCTACAACACGCTGACCGTGATCGGTGCGCCCGTGCCGGCCGACAAGGCCGCCGCCAAGCCCGACGCCTCGACCGACAATGACGAGATGAAGAAGATGACGCGGTGGCCGGTGACGGTCAGCTATTATGACCGCGACGCCAAGCGGGCCGAGGGCGAGCAGACGCCGGTCTACGCGATGTCGTTCGAGCTCTACGAGAACGGCGTCTCGCGCGCGCTCGTGCTCGACTACAATGATTTCGTCATCGCCGGCGCGCTCGGCAAGTTCGACGTCAAGGACGTGAAGGACGGCAAGCCCTGCAGCAATTGACCGGGGCGTCATTCGGTCTGCTCCGGGCCGTCATAGGCGATGCCGCGGATCACCGCGGCCTGGCCGAACTTCTTGCGTAGCGCATCGATCGCGCGCTCGGCCGAGGCCGAGCGGCGGTCGAGCATGTCGGTGTCGGAGGCCTCCGAGCCCGGGCGCAACGCGCTGACGCCTGTGCCCATCAGCCGGAACGCCGTGCCGTCGGTCTCGCGCGCCAGCATCTCCTTGCAGATTGCGAAGATCTTGCCGGCGAGCTGCGTCGGCGCCGCGATCGATTGCGAGCGCGTTCGTTGACGGAAGTCCGCGGTCTTCAGCTTCAGCGTGATGGTCGACCCGGCGAGCTGGCTCGCCTTCAGCCGTGCCGACACCTTCTCCGACAGCCGCCACAGGGTCTTTTCCAGGGTCACGTAGTCGCGGATGTCGGTGTCGAAGGTGGTTTCGCTCGAGATCGTCTTGGCGCCGCGGTCGGCCACCACCTTGCGGTCGTCGATGCCGCGCGCCAGCCGCCACAGCCTGCGGCCGTCGCCGCCGAACTGCTTCATCAGCTCGATCTCGTCGGCGCGCTGCAGGTCGGCGATGGTGCGGAAGCCCTGGTTCGCCAGCCGTTGCTGGGTCGCCGGACCGACGCCGAAGATGAAGCCGACCGGCTTGTCGGCCAGCATCATCAGTGCTTCCTCCTGGTCGAGCGCGGCAAAGCCGCGCGGCTTGTCGAGATCCGAGGCGATCTTGGCCAGGAACTTGTTGCAGGACAGCCCGACAGACACCGTGATGCCGATGGTCTGCTCGACGTCGCGGGCGAAGCGCGCCAGCACCTTGGCCGGGATCATGCCGTGGACGCGCGCGGTACCGGAGAGGTCGAGGAACGCCTCGTCGATCGACAGCGGCTCGACCAGCGGCGTCAGCGCCTGCATCGCCTGCCGGACCTCACGCCCGACGCGGACATATTTCGCCATGTCCGGGGGAATCACGGCCGCCGAGGGACACAGCTCCAGCGCCTTGAACATCGGCATCGCCGAGCGCACGCCATAGGTGCGGGCGATGTAGCAGGCCGCCGACACCACGCCGCGCTTGCCGCCCCCGATGATGACGGGCCGGTCGGCGACCTCTGGATTGTCGCGCTTCTCGACGGTTGCATAGAACGCGTCACAGTCGATATGGGCCAGGGTCAGCGCGGGCAGGGCGCGATGGCGGACGAGGCGCGGCGAGCCGCAGCCCGAACAGCGGCGCGCGCCATCGTCGAGGTCCGTCAGGCAGTCTCGGCAGAAGCAGGTCGGCCCGCTGACCGCGCGTGACCCGCTCGCTGGCGCCGAGCCGGTCACGGCACGTCGCGCTCCCACTGGCGGTCGCCCAATACCTGCCGTGCTGCCATGATATTGGTGGGATGTAACTTGGAGTGGGCGGCAAAAGCCTTTACCGTCTCGTCATCGCGCAGCACGAAATCGAGCACGCTGACCAGGAAATTGGGGTCGGCGGCCGAGGATCGCAGCGTCTCCGGCCCGATCCCGGTCTCGGCCAGGAAACGGCCCAGCCGCTCCGGTTCGCCGGCCAGGAAGCCGAGGGCCTGAACTGCAACGATTTCAGCGACTTCGCGCGGATTTCGAACGGGCTTTTTCAACGGCGGATTTGCCTTTCCGTTAACTTGTCGGCTCTACTTTGCGCCCATCATGCCCGAGTCTTCGGAATGGGTTCAAGCAAGTGGAAACCATCTCGGGGAAAGATGGAATCCCACCTTAACGGGTTTGAACGAATCTGGGGCTAGTTTGAATTAGATGAGTAGCGGTGGACAGTCGTCCGCCAGAGGACATGCCGGTGTCAGTGATTCGGAGGGGCGGATGGGCAAGACCGTCCTGATCGTGGAAGACAATGAGCTCAACATGAAGCTCTTCCGCGATCTGTTGGAAGCCCACGGGTACCAGACCTCCGGTACGTCCAGCGGCGTGGAGGCGCTCGACATCGTGCGCCGGACCCGCCCCGATCTGATCCTGATGGACATCCAGCTGCCGCAGGTCTCGGGCCTGGAAGTGACGAAATGGATCAAGGACGATCCGGATTTGCGTGCCATCCCGGTGGTGGCAGTGACGGCCTTTGCGATGAAGGGCGACGAGGAGCGCATCCGCGAGGGTGGCTGCGAAGCCTATCTTTCCAAGCCGATCTCGGTCGGAAAATTCATTGAAACGGTACGCCGCTTTATCGGCTAAGGAGTTTCTGCAGTGTCCGCGCGTATCCTCGTCGTCGACGACGTCCCGGCCAACGTCAAGCTGTTGGAGGCGCGGCTGTCGGCCGAATATTTCGACGTGCTGACCGCCGCGAACGGCGCCGAGGCGCTGCAGATCTGCCAGCGCGCCGAATGCGACATCATCCTGCTCGACGTCATGATGCCAGACATGGACGGCTTCGAGGTCTGCCGCCGGCTGAAGTCGAATCCGGCCACGCATTTCATTCCGGTCGTCATGGTGACGGCGCTCGACAGCCCGTCCGACCGCGTGCGCGGCCTGGAGGCCGGTGCCGACGACTTCCTCACCAAGCCCGTCTCCGACGTCGTGCTGATCGCGCGCGTGCGCTCGCTGACGCGGCTGAAGATGATGACCGACGAGCTGCGCATGCGCGCGCTGACCTCGCTCGAGATCGGCGTGCAGGCGCCCGAGCGCAACGCGGTCGCCGACGCCGGCAAGGGCGGGCGGGTGCTGCTGGTCGACGACCGGCCGTCGTCCTACGAGCGGCTCGGGCCGATGCTGGCGACCGAGCATTCCATCGACGTCGAGACCAATCCCGCCGAGGCCGTGTTCAACGCCGCCGAAGGCAATTACGACCTCGTCATCGTCTCGCTCGACCTCAACGATTTCGACGGCCTCAGGCTGTGCAGCCAGTTGCGCTCGCTGGAGCGCACGCGCCACGTGCCGATCCTGGCGATCGCCGATGCGGAAAACAATTCGCGGCTGCTGCGCGGCCTGGAGATCGGCGTCAACGACTATCTGCTGCGCCCCGTCGACAAGAACGAGCTGCTGGCGCGCGCACGCACCCAGATCCGCAAGCGCCGCTACACCGACCATCTGCGCGACAACGTCCAGAACTCGATCGAGATGGCGATCACCGACGCGCTGACGGGCCTGCACAATCGCCGCTACATGGAGACGCATCTGTCGACGCTGGCCGACCAGGCCGCGAGCCGCGGCAAGCCGCTGGCGCTGATGATGCTCGACATCGACTACTTCAAGTCGATCAACGACAATTACGGCCATGACGCCGGCGACGACGTGCTGCGCGAGTTCGCGATGCGCGTACGCAAGTCGATCCGCGGCATCGATCTCGCCTGCCGCTATGGCGGCGAGGAGTTCGTGATCGTGATGCCCGAGACCGACCTGCACGTCGCCGGGATGGTCGCCGAGCGGCTGCGGCGCTCGGTCGCCAACGAGCCGTTCTCGGTGCACAAGGGCGAGAAGCGCATCGAGGTCACGACCTCGATCGGGCTGTCGACCCTGGAGCAGAAGGGCGAGCCGATCGCCGACGTCATGAAGCGCGCCGACAATGCGCTGTATCGGGCCAAGAACGAGGGGCGCAACCGCGCGGTGGCGATCGCGCCGGTGCATCAGCCGCAATTCCTGCCGCAGGCCGCCGGCCGGGGCCGATAGAGGGCAGGGGCGCTGCGCCGCCTTATCACTCCGAATGCGTTGATCGCGAGCGGCCGACCCCTCTCCACACGTGATTCCGGGGCGCGCGTAGCGCGAGCCCGGAATCCATAGCCACGAACGGCTCTGTTTCGCGAGGTGCCAGTGGCGGCTGCCTTCGCCAGACCACGGCTCGGGGTATGGTTTCCGGGCTCGCGACTGCGTCGCGCCCCGGAATGACAGCGAGTGTGCGGCAGCATACTCCAAGACATAAATCATCATCCTCGCCGCGCATTCCGCGCCCGAGCTATGTCCGTCAAGACCCTCTTCGAGAACAGAGGGCGCAGGGAAGGCCGGGTGCTGGTCGCACCCATGGTCCGCGTGCAGAAAGAAAGCACGCGGCAGAACCACAGGTACGGACCGGACATCCGGCCCTCCCTGCGCGATGGCTTTACGGCTTACTCCGCGCTCTCCCCGGGGACCGGCGTTCTTGCCCCCGTCATCAGCGCGCTCGTCGCAAGCGCCGACTTGGCCTCAGCGTCGGGAGGCCAGGACCACACGGCTTCACCGTGCGCACCGGGATGTTCGTCCGCGCGGATCAACCACGCTGCACCCCGACACGCCCACCGCACCCCACCTCACGCTCGTGACGATCGCGATGCGCCCCTCTTGGCGAGGTGGGATGAGCGGTGTGTAGCATGATTTCCGAAAAAAAGAAAGTGGAAATTTGCGATCTGGACGGCCCACGATGGCGATCTCGTTGAGATCGTTTGAGAAGTTCGCTTTCCGGAGCCGTCGGCTCCCCGAATCCACGGACGCCGGACGGAGTTCATTCTTCGCGGATCTCCAGGGCGCGTCCCAGAAGATGTCGCCGGGGTTGATCGTGCTACGCACTTCACTGACCTCGTGCTAGCATGCACTTGCAAGAGGATCTGTGATCTTCAGGGGAAACCAATGAAGCCGCTGCGTATTGGTGCTCTGACGGGCGGACTGATGGTGTGCGGACTCCTGCTTCTCTACGCGTTCGGCGTGGAGGCCAATGCCCCGGTGATGGCAGTCCTGGCAGGTGTTGCCGCATGGTTGGCTGGCTTCATCGAGGATCGTTTCATTGCCACTCGGCCGGTGCCGTAGGGCTGATCGGCGCGGCGTGATCCGCTGGAACGCCTGCGAGGCGATATTCGGGCCAGTAGGAACAGCATTACGATGCTTGACCATATCTCTCAGGCAATCAGCAAAACACATGTCCTCGCAGTTTTGCTCGATGATGAGCAGCGGCGTGCGATGGCTCTGCTGCTACGCGATCGTCTAGGTGTAATTTCTCTCGAGCACGCGCCCTGGGACAATTCCGAGGCGCCCCGGGGCCTGCACAGGACCGACGGATGGCAATTGATCCCGACCTATGTCGGCAGGCGCGAATGCGTGATGATTGTTGCGGGGGCGAGCGCGTGTTGGACATTCCGTAACGGAGCGGATCTGCTCCGTGTCCTTGAGGAGTGCCCGCCAATGGAATTTTACGTCTCCGACAAAGACGCCAGTTACCTCCTCTGCTGTAATCACCACGACTTCGTTATCGGTTGGGGCGATGCCGCAGGATGGGTTGCAAGCGGATGCCCGAACGTCGGCTGGGCTAATAGACTGCATAGGGCGGATTAGCGCAGCGCAATCCGCCGCTTGTCCGCCCAACGACACGCCGTAGACTCATCAGTTCGAAGTACTCGCGTCAGAGATGCGCGATGGTGCGAAACATCTCTTGATTTTGTCAGATATCGGTGGTATCCGGCTCCCATGAGCACATCGATCCGCATCGTCAACTTCAGCCACATGACCCGCTTCGGCCGGGCCGTGGAAGGAGTCGCGCGCTAGGAGTTTGACGACGCGATGTTCTCACCAGGCCCCGCCGGCATCGGACGGGGCCTTTCGTTTGGCCACGCTCCCTGCCGGCACAACAGCAGGAGCGCAGGATGCCACCCCACCAGACCAATTCGACGATGGACGCCGGGCACGTGTCAGGGCGCAACGTCGATCTCTCGATCGCCTCAGTCAAGGACGCGATCAGCAGCGTGCAGCCATCGACGCAGTCCATGACCTCCATCGCAGCCTTGCGAGACGTGTTGTCGGAAAAGGACGCGGCCGGTCCGCCGGTCAGGCCGACCTGGCTGATCATCCGCCTGATCGGCCGATGCTGGCGTGCCATTCAAGCATGGCAATGCCGCGAGCGCGTGCGGGCAATCCTCTACGAGCTGAGCGAACGCGAGCTCACCGATATCGGCATCACGCGCGCCGAGATCGAGCACATCGCCGCGCTGCAGACGCTCGACAGGTTGAGGGATGATCCATATCCGGGCGGCGTCTCGCGTCGGGGAATGTAGTCGATCGCGGGCGTGGCGACCGCGGCGACAGTCGACCAAGAGCACAAGATGATCGCCGCGACGTCATTGCGAGCGTCAGCGAAGCAATCCAGGGTCCCGCACACGACACTGGATTGCTTCGCTGCGCTCGCAATGACGGCGGTGAGATCGCGCTTCTCTCCGGACACCATTCTGCCGGAAACGTCGTGCGCGCGGAGTTTGGCAGAACACAAGCCTCGCATAGGTGCTCATCTGCGAGCGCAGGAACTACATGCCTTGATCCGGCGCAATCTCCATGGTACATGCAGATCATGATCAACGTCGTGCGCAATTCCAACCGTAAACATACGACCCGCCGCAGTCGGGCCGTTGGAGGAGTCGTGCGCTAGGTTTTCGACGACACGATCATTCCACCAGGCCCCGCCGGCATCGGACGGGGCCTTTTGTTTGGCCACGCTCCCTGCCGGCACCACGCAGCAGGAGCACCCGATGCCACCCCAGACTCACCTCACTGCCGAGATCGCGCGCAATGCCGCCACGCGCGATCGTCCTCTCACATTGCTGAAGAACGCGGCGCACCAGGCGCCAGCCGCGCCGCGTCCAGACGCTTCCGTCACGGTGCTGCGCGACGCATTGTCGGAAAAGAATGCGGTGGGGCCGCCGGGCCTCACGGCTCCGGGACTGTTCGGCCTGTTCGCAGGCTATTGGCTGGCGTTCCAGGAGAGCCGCCGGCGCCGGATGATGAGACTGCATCTGCGGGACCTGAGCGAGGCGCAACTGGTGGATATTGGCCTGACGCAAGGCGATCTCGACCATATCGCGGCTCACCGCGCGCTCGATCGCCTCAGGCACGACATGGCAAATGTCATGATGTCCCGCGGCGTGATGTAGCTGCGGCAACCGACGCTAACAGATGGTTCGACAGGGTGGATCGGCGTGATCCGCCCTGGCGATGCCGTGCCCATATGTTTGTCACGGCGTCATTGCGAGCGCAGCGAAGCAATCCAGGGCTCAGCAGGGACTCTGGATTGCTTCGCTGCTGTTCCTGCACTCGCAATGACGGTGGAGAGGTCGTGTTTCTCTCGCTCAGTGTCCAGGCGGAGTCGCGACGGCGGATCGTGCTCACGCCCGTCCGTCTTCCACGCTATCATGACCGGCCGTCATCACAGGGATGAGACCACGAATGACACGACATATCGGCATCGTCGGCTGCTCCGCCGAAGGCGCGGCGCTCTGCTATCGCACGATCTGCAGGGAGGGGGCCGACCTGCTCGGGCCGCATGCCCATCCCGAGGTGTCGATGCACACGCCATCGCTCGCCGACTATGTGACTTGCCTCGATCGCGGCGATCTCGATGGCGTCGCCGAGCTGATGCTGACCTCGGCGCGCAAGCTCGCTGCAGCGGGCGCGGATTTCCTGATCTGCCCCGACAACACCATCCACCAGGCGTTGCCGCTCGTGCTGCCATGCTCACCGCTGCCGTGGCTGCACATCGCCGACGAGGTGGCCAAGGAGGCGGTCAGGAGAGGCTACAGGCGTATCGGCATCACCGGCACGACATGGCTCGTCGACAGCAATGTCTATCCGGACAGCCTGATGGCACACGGATTGGCGTTCGCGCGTCCGAAAGAGGCAGATCGCGTCGAAGCCAACCGCATCATCATGGATGAGCTCGTCTACGGGCGGTTCGAGCCGCCCTCCGTCGCGACCTTTCAGAAGATCATCGCACGGTTGAAAGGTGATGGCTGCGACGCCGTCGCGCTCGGCTGCACCGAGATTCCGCTGATCATCGACGATGCCAACTCGCCTCTGCCGACGTTGGATTCGACGCGTCTGCTCGCGCGTGCTGCGCTGGCGCGGGCGATGTCCGGCGCCGGCTGAGAATTGCGGCAAGGCGCTGATCGTTCACAGCGGGATGTGCAGGCCGCATTGGCTGCGACGCTCGCCATCCGGTCTTCGGACGCACAGTTCCGTCGGAACCCCCTTGGGCGGGAAACGTTTGTTTCAGCCCAAGAAGGAGCGCCCAATGAAGAAGCTGATGTTTGCGGTTGCCGTGTCGCTGTCCGTTCTGCCGTCATTCGCCATGGCCCAGGGCCACATGGGGACGCCGCAGGAGCAGAAGGCGTGCGCGCCGGATGCCAAGCGCTTCTGTCGCAGTCAGCTCGGCGATGACTTCGCAGTCCAGAACTGTCTGACGCAGAACCGGACCAAGCTGAGCAAGCGCTGCTCGGCGGTGTTCCAGAGCCACGGGATGTAGCACGCCCGGTGCGTCGGCCCGGTTCAGTGCAACGTCGTCCGCCGTTCCTGCGACGCGGAGGAATGGCGGGTGATGCTCACGCTGACGCGCCCGGCGCGTCGGCTGAACCGGGCTACGCCGCGCGCACCTTGCGCAGGAATGTCTCCAGCTCGTCCTTGAGGTGATCACTCTCGCGCGACAGCGAATGCGCCGACGCCAGCACCTGGGATGACGCGGTGCCGGTGGCGCTGGCGCCCTTGCTGACGTCGCCGATGTTGCCGACGACGCGCGCAGTGCCGCCGGCGACCTCCTGCACGTTGCGCGAGATCTGCCCTGTGGCGGCGCCCTGCTGCTCGACGGCCGCGGCGATGCCGGCGGCGATCTCCGAGATCTGCTGGATGGTGCCGCCGATCTGCTTGATCGAGGCGACCGAGGACTGCGTCGCGCTCTGGATGCCTTCGATCTGCTGGCCGATCTCCTCGGTGGCTTTCGCGGTCTGCGACGCCAGCGCCTTGACCTCGGAGGCGACCACCGCGAAGCCGCGGCCGGCGTCGCCGGCGCGCGCCGCCTCGATGGTGGCGTTCAGCGCCAGCAGGTTGGTCTGGGCGGCGATCGAGGTGATCAGCTTGAGCACGTCGCCGATGCGCTCGGCGGTGCGCGACAGCTCGCTGATGCCGACATCGGTCTGCTCGATCTGGCGAACGGCCTCCTTGGCGATGGTGGTCGATTCCCTGACCTGCCGCCCGATCTCATGCACCGAGGAGGTCATCTCCTCGGCGGCCGAGGCGACCGACTGCACGTTGGTCGAGACCTGGCCCGAGGCCGAGGCCGCGCTGGCCGACAAATGCTGGGTCTGCTCGGCGGTCTTGGTCAACGTGTTGGCCGAGACCTCGAGCGTGCGCGCGTCGGCATGGACCTTGTTGATGATCTGGCCGACGGTGGATTCGAACTCGTCGGCCATGCGCTGCATGGCGGCGTGCTGCTCGGTCTTGGCCGCATCGAGATAGACCGAGATGGCGAGATCCATGTCGATCATCGCCGCCTTGGTGATCGCAGCCTGCAGCGCGGCCTTCTTCTCGCGCGCCGCCTGGCCGCCGAACCAGCCGTCCGCGATCTCCGTCTCGATCGCCTTCTGCAGCCCGGTCACGATCAGCGAATAGCCGGCGATGTACCAGCGCGGCTCCAGCCCCATCCGGTTGTGGGCCTCGCCGATCCGGGTCACCGATTTCACATAGGCATCGTCGAACTTCGCGGTCGCCAGCGACATCCAGTGATCGTGCTGGGCCTGCTTGGCGTGCCGCATCGTGGCCGGGCTGGAGAACATCTTGGCGAGATGCGGGACCTTGCCGACATGGGCATAGAACTGGTCCAGCAGGCCGGGCAGCACCTTGCCGATCAGCGGCCGCAGCTCCCGCAGCGCCTCCCGGGTCGCATGGTCGATGCCGATGAAATCGAGGCGGGATTGCAGGGTCTGAAGATCGGTCATCGCGGGTCTGCCGGTAAGATAGGGAGGGAGACGCTGGGGAATTCGGTGCGGCGCTACCCGAAAATCGCATGGGTTTGGTTGACGGCTCCTTAAATCGGGAACCCCATTCGACCGCGATGCGGGACGGCACGCCGGCAGCGGCCATCTCGCGCACAATAAAAAACGGGGCCGAAACGGCCCCGTTGAAGTCGAAAGCAGTCCCGCGATCTTACTTGATCTTGGCTTCGCGGAATTCGACGTGCTTGCGCGCGACCGGATCGTACTTCTTCTTGACCATCTTGTCGGTCATGGTGCGCGAGTTCTTCTTGGCGACGTAATAGAAGCCGGTGTCGGCCGACGACACGAGCTTGACCTTGATGGTGACCGCCTTGGCCATGTCTTGAACCTCTGGAATCGGGGATAGGGTGGGCACCGGCCAAAGAGGGGGCGCCGTTGGCCGGCAACCTACCCAGCCAGCCCCCAAAGTCAAGGTTTGAGGGCCAGATTCTGGGGTCCCTAGGCCGCGAAGAAGCGGTTTTTCGGGCGGGGCAGGCCGAGATTGTCCCGCAAGGTCGGCCCCTCATACTCCGTCCGGAAGATCCCGCGGCGCTGCAGCTCGGGAATCACCTTGTCGACGAAATCGTCGAGCCCCGCCGGCAGGAATGGGAACATGATGTTGAAGCCGTCCGACCCACGGCTTTCCAGCCACTCCTGCATCTGGTCGGCGATCGTCGCAGGCGTGCCGACGAAGGACAGCCCGCCGTAGCCGCCGACCCGCTGCGCCAGTTGCCGCACCGTGAGCTTGTCGCGCGCGGCGACATCGACCAGGCGCTGGCGGCCGCTCTTGGAGGCGTTGGTCTCGGGAATCGGCGGCAGCGGGCCATCGGGATCGAAGCCGGAGGCGTCGGTGCCGAGGATGACCGAGAGCGAGGCGATGGCGCTGTCGTCATGCACCTTGCTGTCGAGCAGCGCGCGCTTCTCCTTGGCCTCGTCGACGCTGTCGCCGACCACGACGAAGGCACCGGGCAGGATCTTCAGATGCTCCGGATCGCGGCCGACCTTTTCCATGCGGCCCTTGATGTCGGCATAGAGTGTCTTTCCATCGGCGAGGCTGCCGCCGCCGGTGAACACGGCCTCGGCCGTCTCCGCCGCGAGCTGCTTGCCATCCTCCGAGGCGCCGGCTTGCACGATGACGGGCCAGCCCTGCACGGGACGGGCGATGTTCAGCGGGCCGCGGACTTTGAGATATTTGCCCTTGTGATCGAGCACATGCATCTTGTCGGGATCGAAGAACAGCCCGCTCTCGACGTCGCGCGCGAAGGCATCGTCGGCGAAGGAATCCCACAGGCCGGTGACGACGTCGTAGAACTCGCGGGCGCGCTTGTAGCGCTCGGCGTGCTCCATGTGATCGTCGAGGCCGAAATTCAGCGCGGCATCCGGGTTCGACGTGGTGACGATATTCCAGCCGGCGCGCCCGCCGGAAATGTGGTCGAGCGAGGCGAAGCGGCGGGCGACGTGATAGGGCTCGTCGAAGGTGGTCGATCCCGTCGCGATCAGGCCGATGTTCTCGGTGACCGCCGATAGCGCCGACAACAGGGTGAACGGCTCGAACGACGTCACGGTGTGGCTGCGCTTCAGCGCGTTGATCGGCATGTTCAGCACGGCGAGATGATCGGCCATGAAGAAGGCGTCGAACTTCCCGGCCTCGAGCTTGCGGATCAGCTGCTTCAGATGCGCGAAGTTGAAATTGGCGTCCGGCCAGGCGCCGGGATAACGCCACGCGCCGGTATGGATCGAGACCGGGCGCATGAAGGCGCCGAGCTTGAGTTGACGTGGGGCCATGAGGGGGCGTCCGCGATGATTGCGCTGATTGATTCAGATGGGAACTGCTGGCGACGGCGCTAGTCACGACGTGCGGAAGGATTTGCCGATTTTGGCTGCACTGAGAGAACAAACGCTGTCTTTGCGAGCCAGCGAAGCAATCCAGAGGATTCGAACTAGCGAAGGCGTAATGCCGATCCTACGCAACGCGAGCGGATTGGATCCGCTGCCATCTATCAGTCCTGACGATCATCTTATTCAGAATTAAGGTTGGAGTAGATGCTTTCTTTCAAAGGTGTTAGATCAACGTCCTTTGCACTTTTGATCAGTAGATGAAAATGGTCAGGGCTCCTCTCGAGCACCTCCGCACTTTTCACACCAGGGAATTGTAGGGCCGTCTGGCGAGCTTGTTCAATTTCCTCAACTGATAAATTTCGCATACAAGCGTTGATGGAGCCCGGCCTTAGAATTGGGGGCGCGCGCTTTATCCTCCTGTTGGAAATCGGCGCTCGTCGGGTTGTCTCGATTGCTTGGCGGAGATTTTTCAGCTCCTCAATTATGTATTCTTGTCCCGGTACTTCTTTCTGTTCCAGAACAGCAACCTTAAACTCGCCAAAGTGCTTCAAGAAGGTAGTGTATCCTGGATCTTCAGACGCTTTTAAAGTCGCGCGGACTTTTTCGGCAAGCTTCTCTTTGAACTCAACAATTTGACCGAAGCGAAGATCTCTTGGATATTCTAGATGTTCGATCGATGCCGTGTCGAAGGAGTACTTCGTTTCATTATCCTTCACGATGATAGTCGGCTTGTCGAACGCCAATCGCATCCCAAGTTCAAACATGACATTTGGGTTCTTTCCGCTCACGTCGCATACGACTATTGGATCCTCGTAAAGGTTCTGTACTATTCGTTTATGAATGACCCCGACGTCGCTCCCGTCGCTTACGATGCGAGCCTCAAACCCAGCGTCCTCCAGTGCCTCCGATAATATTTCCAGAACATCGGACCAATGTGACGCGGAGTAGTTGTCCATTGCAGAGATTGGCATGACGATCCCGCAAATTGGCTGTGTCTCATCGCTCATCTTT
Source organism: Bradyrhizobium sp. HKCCYLRH2015 (assembly GCF_051168215.1). Taxonomy (NCBI): domain Bacteria; kingdom Pseudomonadati; phylum Pseudomonadota; class Alphaproteobacteria; order Hyphomicrobiales; family Nitrobacteraceae; genus Bradyrhizobium; species Bradyrhizobium sp. HKCCYLRH2015. The sequence continues at coordinate 85,927 of NZ_JBNPUO010000013.1, forward strand.
ACCCGCCCCTCAAAAAAGCAATAGTATCAATTGCACACAGTATTGTGCTGTTTCTTTCTATGCAACTTGCGGTGATGCTTTGCCAGCTTAGTCTTGCTTCCGGAGGCTGCTCCCTCTATCCGCGTCGTTCCAGGTCTGCTGCACAACGCAGTTTGCGGGAATGCAAGTGGGATGAGCGGTGGATAGAGCGCTCATACGTAGACATGCTCGCGAATGCATGCTGACCGCTTCGCGCCACCCGCAATGACGACGATAGGCTACCCGCCCAGCACGTCCTTCTGCATCTTGCCGCCGTAGAAATGGAAGAACGGCACGTCGGCGTCGTGGCGCAGCGGCCCGGTGGCGAGGCGGCGGTCGAGCTCGTGGAGCACGTTCTTGGTCATCGGATGCAGATCGGCGAGCGGCCTGGAGCCAAGCTCGACCCAGACCAGCTCGACCAGCTCGGCATCGGCATGGATCACGCCCTCGACACGATGGGTGATGGCGGAGGCATCGGCGGTGAAGAAGCGGGTGTCGAAGCGCTTGATGCGGCCGGGCGGGGTGATGGCGCGGGCGATCAGGAACAGGCCGGACGGATCGGGCAGCAGGCCGGCGTCGGCGAACGGCGCCCATGGCCCGTCCAGTTTCGGCGCGGGGCCGCCGACCTTGCGTCCGAGACAGAGACCGGTTTCCTCACAGGCCTCGCGGATCGCGGCGACGGCGAGCGACTTCGCGCGCGAGGCCGTCGTCTGCGGCTTGCCCTTGAACAGATTGGCTTCGAGCTCCGCCGGCATCGGCGCTGCCACGGGAATGCGATGATCGGTCTTGTCGACGCGGCCGCCGGGGAAGACGAACTTGCCCGGCATGAACACGACCTTGTCGTGGCGCTTGCCGACCAGCACCTTCGGCACCGCGCCGCTGCGGTCGACCAGGATCAAGGTCGCAGCATCGCGTGGCTTGGTGTAGGGATGATGGTCCGCTTCCTTCTCGGCGGGCTTGCCCGCCGGCGCGCTGCTCGCCTGTGCCGTATCGCTCATGTCCTCCCCGCTTTTTCTTCTTTGTTGATCGTTTGGTCGCTCACACCGGTGGAATGCCTTCCACGGGATTGTCGTCGAAGCCGTGCATGCGGAATGCCCATTGCAGCCCGACGACGGCGCCCTTGACCGGCTGAATCAAAGCGAGCGAGGCGACCAAGGTCACCGGCAGATAGATCGCGAGCTGCAGCGCCACCGGCGGCGCGTAGTTGGTCTCGATCGAGAGTACCAGCGGCACGATGATGTGGCCGACGATGACGATCACGAGATAGGCGGGAAGATCGTCGGCGCGATGCCCGGAGAAATCCTGGCCGCAGCGGTCGCAATTGTCCGCGACCTTCAGGAAGGCGCGGAACAGCTTGCCCTCGCCGCAGCGCGGGCAGCGGCCGCGCAGGCCGCGCTTCATCGCGGTCCAGACGTCGCGCTTCTCGACGGCGCCGGCGTCACGCGTCCAGGTCTGCGGGGGCAATGTGCGGGGCGTTGAGGTCATGGCGTCCACGATCTGCCTTTCTTCGATGTGCCGGGCTTGCGTTTTGCCCCTGCCGCTGGGCTTTTCTTGCGGCTTTTTTCTTTGTGCTTCGGCCGAGCCTCGGATTTGGCCCGCTTGGTCGCCTTGGCGTTCTTCCCGACGTTATTCTTTCGCCGGGGTCCTGCGCCGCGCGGATGCCGCGACACCAGCACATCCGCCTGGGTCAGCAGCTCGAAGCGCAGCGCACCGGCCACCGGCTGAGCTTCTACCAGACGGACATCGACGACGTCACCCAGCCGGTGCATGGCACCGCTGCGCTGGCCGATCAGCGCATGACGCGTCTCGTCATAGTCGAAATATTCCGTGCCGAGGGTGCGGATCGGAACCAGGCCGTCGGCGCCGGTATCATCGAGCTTGACGAACAGGCCGGCGCGGGTGACGCCGGAAATGCGGCCCTGGAAGGTGGCGCCGACGCGGTCCGCCAAATGATGCGCGATCAGGCGGTCGGCGGTCTCGCGCTCGGCCTTCATCGCGCGCCGCTCGGTCACCGAGATCTGCGCTGCGACCTCGGCGAGGTGATCCGGCGTCTCGCTGTCGGGCAGGGCGCCGTCGCCGAGGCCCAGCGCGCGCAGCAGGCCGCGGTGCACGACGAGGTCGGCGTAGCGGCGGATCGGCGAGGTGAAATGCGCGTAGCGGCGCAGGTTCAGGCCGAAATGCCCGTAATTGTCGGTCGAATATTCCGCCTGCGCCTGCGAGCGCAGCACGACCTCGTTGACGAGATGCTCGTAGTCCTGGCCGGCGACCAGGGTCAGCACGCGGTTGAACAGCGACGGCCGGAGCGCGCCTGATTTGGCGAAGGGCACGTCGAGCGTCTTCAGGAACTCCTGCAGCGCATGGATCTTCTCGACCGTCGGCTCATCATGCACGCGGTAGATCAAAGGCAGCGCCTTCTTCTCCAAAAGCTCCGCCGCGGCGACGTTGGCCGAGATCATGAACTCCTCGATCAGCTTGTGAGCATCGAGGCGCTCCGGCACGACGACGCGGTCGACGGTGCCGTCGGTCTTCAGCAGGATCTTGCGCTCGGGAATGTAGAGGTCAAGCGGATCGCGCGCGTCGCGGCCGCGCTTGGCGACCTCATAGGCCGCGTAGAGCGGCTTGAGGATCGGCTCGAGCAGGGGGCTGGTGACGTCGTCGGGCTTGCCGTCGATGGCGGCCTGCGCCTGCGCGTAGGACAGTTTGGCGGCCGAGCGCATCAGCACGCGATGAAACGAGTGCGAGCGCTTGCGGCCGTCCGCGCCTAACACCATGCGCACCGCGAGCGCGCCGCGCGCCTCGCCCGGCACCAGCGAGCACAGATTGTTGGAGATGCGCTCGGGCAGCATCGGCACGACGCGGTCGGGGAAATACACCGAGTTGCCGCGGATCAGCGCGTCGCGGTCGAGCGCCGAGCCCGGCCGCACGTAGTAGGCGACGTCGGCAATCGCGACATGGAGAATGAAGCCGCCGGCATTGTTCGGATCGGGATCCGGCTCGGCATGAACGGCGTCGTCGTGATCCTTGGCATCGGGCGGATCGATCGTGACCAGCGGCAGCTCGCGCCAGTCCTCACGCCCCTTCAAGCTCGCGGGCTGCGCGGCTTCGGCCTCTGCCACGGCCGCCGCGGAGAAATCCATCGGGATCTCGTGGGCGTGGATCGCGATCAGGCTGATCGCCTTCTCGGTTGCGACCGAGCCGTAGCGCTCCTTCACCCGGCCCGAGGGCAGGCCGTAGCCGCGGCCGCGCAGCAGGTCGACGCTGATGAGATCGCCGTCCTTGGCGTCCTTGGTGTCGGCAGGGGCGATGGAGAGCTCGCGTCCCGCCTGCTTCTTGTCGACCGGAATCAGGCGGCCGCCGCCGCCGGGATTGCTGCGGAAGATGCCGAGCACGCGCGGCCGCGCCTGATCGAGCACCTTGAGGACGCGGCCGCGATAGGACACGCCCGCCTCATCCTGGATCGGCTCGACGCGGAGCAGCGCGCGGTCACCGACGCCGGCCGCCGAGCCGGGCCCGGCATGGCGCGGGGTGTGGATGCGGATGCGCGGCGGCTCGGATTGCTCGGCCTCGTCCCACTCGGCGGGCTTGGCGATCAGCTCGCCGTCGCTGTCGCGCCCGGTGATGTCGACAACCAGCGTGGCCGGCAAGGTGGCGGTCTCGACGACGGTCTTGCGGCCGCTCTTCTTCACGGTGCCGTCGGCGACGAGCTCGCGTAGCAACTGCTTGAGGGCCGCGCGATCAGCGTTCTTCAGGCCGAACTCGCGGGCGATATCCTTGGTGCCAACCTTGCCCGGATTGGCGCGGATGTAGGCGACGATGGCCTCCCGCGGAGGGAAGCCGATGTCGCGCTTCTTGCTCATTTTCTCATCCGCGGGCCTTGCCAGCGCTCTTCTTGGGCGTCGCCTTGGTCGCGGGCTTCGCCGAGGTCTTGGCGGCCTTGGCGACCGGCGCACGCGCCTTGCTGGTGGAGTCTGATTTCGGTTTGGCGGCCGCCTTCTTCGCCACGGCCTTCTTCGCCGGCTTCGGCGTGTCGTCGTCGCCGCCGGTCTTCGGCTTGGCCTTGCTGGCCGCCGCTTTGCTGGCAGACTTGGCCGGCTTCGCCGCCTTGCCCTTGGCCTTCGCCTTGCCGCCACCCTTGGCGGCGCGCTCGTCGAGCAGCGCGATCGCCTCGGCCAGGGTGATCGTGTCCTTCTCCTTGTCGCCGGGAATGGTGGCGTTGACGCCGCCGGCGGTGACATAGGCGCCGTAGCGGCCGGCCTTGACGGCGACGGCGCCGAGCGAGGGATGCTCGCCGAGCGCCTTGCCGGGATCGGCGCCGAAGCGCTTGCTTGGTCCCTTGGCGATCTTCTCGGCGATCAGGGTGACGGCGCGGTTGAGGCCGATGTCGAACACCTCGTCGCCGGCCTCCAGGCTCGCATAGGTCTTGTCGTGCTTCACGAACGGCCCGAAGCGGCCGAGATTGGCGATGATCGGCAGACCCGTCTCGGGATGGATGCCGACCTCACGCGGCAGCGACAGCAGCCTCAGCGCGTGGTCGAGCTCGAGACTCGCAGGCGAGGTGCCCTTCGGGATGCCGGCGCGCTTCGGCTTCTCGCCCTCGGCGTAATCCTTCTGCTCGCCGAGCTGGATGTAGGGGCCGAAGCGGCCGGCCTTGACGACGACGTCGAGGCCGGTGTCCGGATCCTGGCCGAGCACGCGATCGGCGGTCGCCTCGCTGTCGGCGGCGAGCGGGCGGGTGTAGCGGCATTCCGGATAGTTCGAGCAGCCGACGAAGGCGCCGAACTTGCCGGCCTTGAGGTTGAGTCGTCCGGTGCCGCAGGTCGGGCACTGACGGACATCGCCGCCATCGTCGCGCGGCGGATAGATGTGCGGCCCCAGCATCTCGTCGAGTGCGTCGAGCACCTGCGCGACGCGCAGGTCCTTGATGTCATCGACGGCGCCGATGAAGCCGGTCCAGAAATCCTTCAGCACCTGCTGCCAGGCGATCTCGTTGTTGGAGATGCGGTCGAGCTGCTCCTCGAGATCCGCCGTGAAATCGTACTCGACGTAGCGGCGGAAGAAGTTCTCCAGGAACGCGATCACGACGCGGCCCTTGTCCTCGCCGTGCAGCCGCTTCTTCTCCAGCTTCACGTAGCCGCGGTCCTTCAGCACCTGCAGGATCGAGGCATAGGTCGAGGGACGGCCGATGCCGAGCTCCTCCATGCGCTTGACCAGCGAGGCCTCGGAGAAGCGCGGCGGCGGCTCGGTGAAATGCTGGGTGACCGCGAGATTCTGCCGCTTGAGCTGTTCGTTCGGGCTCATCTGCGGCAGGCGGCGGCTGTCCTCGTCCTCCTCGTCGTCGCGGCCTTCCTGATAGAGCGCGAGGAAGCCGTCGAACTTGATGACCTGGCCGGTGGCGCGCAGCTCCAGGGTGCGCGCGCCCGCCTTGGCGATGATGTCGACGGTGGTGCGCTCAAGCTCGGCCGATTCCATCTGGCTCGCGATGGTGCGGGTCCAGATCAGCTCATAGAGCTTGGCCTGATCGTCATCGAGCCGCTTGCGCAGCTCGGCCGGCTTGCGCGACAGGTCGGTCGGACGGATCGCTTCGTGCGCTTCCTGGGCGTTCTTGGCCTTGGCCTGGTACTGGCGCGGGCTATCCGGGACGTATTTGTTGCCGTAGATCTCGCCGATCACCTTGCGCACCTGGGTGATCGCCTCCGGCGCGATCTGCACGCCGTCGGTTCGCATATAGGTAATGAGACCGGTGGTCTCGCCGCCGATGTCGATGCCTTCGTAGAGCCGCTGCGCGATGCGCATCGTGTGCGCCGGCGCAAAGCCGAGCTTGCGGCTCGCCTCCTGCTGCAGCGTCGAGGTGGTGAAGGGCGCCTGCGGATTGCGCCGTGCCGGCTTGGCATCGACGGTCGCGACCGTGTAGCTCGCCGCGTTGAGCGCGTTCTTGAAATCCTCGGCCTCCGCGCCGGTGCCGATGTCGAGCCGCTGGATCTTCTTGCCGTCGGCGCCGACGAGGCGCGCCTCGAAGATGTCGCCGCGCGGCGTCGCCAAGGTTGCGATCAGCGACCAATATTCACGCGGGACGAACTTCTCGATCTCCAGCTCGCGATCGCAGACGAGACGCAGCGCGACCGACTGCACGCGTCCGGCCGAGCGGGCGCCCGGCAGCTTGCGCCACAGCACGGGAGAGAGAGTGAAGCCCACGAGGTAATCGAGTGCGCGGCGCGCCATGTAGGCGTCGACAAGCGCACCGTCGATCTGGCGCGGATGTTTCATCGCCTCCGAGACGGCCTGCTTGGTGATGGCGTTGAAGACGACGCGCTCGATCTTCTGATCCTTGAGCGCCCGCTTCTCCTTCAACACCTCCAGCACATGCCAGGAAATCGCTTCGCCCTCGCGATCAGGGTCGGTGGCGAGAATCAGTCGGTCGGCACCCTTCAGCGATTTGGCGATGTCGTTGAGTCGGCCGGCCGCCTTGGGGTCGACCTCCCAGATCATGCGGAAATTCTCGTCCGGATCGACGGAGCCGTTCTTGGCCGGAAGGTCGCGGACATGACCGAAAGAGGCCAGAACCTCGTAGGAGGAGCCCAGATACTTATTGATCGTCTTGGCCTTGGCAGGCGACTCCACGATGACGATATTCATGTATTTCCAATGGCTTAGTGGAAGGATTGAAGCTGGCTTCGCGGGATTCGCGCCGGCTGCGTTGACCCGAACATGGGTGGTGAGGGGGTTCCTGTCAAATCGAGGGATGTTGAAAGGCGATTGCGTTGGGTCGGCGAAGTACCTATCAGGTTGTACGGAGCACGATGAGATCCGCGCTCTTTTGAGGTTGTTTTTCGTCAAATTCCTTATGCTGGGTGACAGTTGTTGGCCAAGGCAGCGGACAAAAGCGACCCGGACGTCGAGGCGATGGTGGAGGATCCCGACGCCGCGGCAGCTCTGATCGCCGAGGTGACGGCCAGCCTGTCGCATCTGGCGCAGCGTCATCGCCTCGACATGCTGGACTATCTCCTGCGCATGGCGAACCTCGAGGCCGAGGAGCATCTCAGGCTGCGCAGCCGCCGCAGGCTGTGCTGACGGCCAGTCGTGCTCACCGCGGGGCGAGAGCGGTTTCCTCCGGCGCCAGCGTCCGGCCGTCATCCGCAGTGAGCAGCAGCTTGCGAACCGGCCTGCGGTTCACCCGGTCGACGAGCGCGGTGGCGATCTCGTCGGGGTGCTCGTCGAATTCCTCGCTCCACTGCCGCAGTGCGACCAGGATCGGAAACAGGCCGCGGCCCTTCGGCGTCAGCACGTAGTCGCGATAGGAGCTGCCGTCCGACGCCGGCTCAGTGGTCAGGATGCCACGATCGACGAGCGCCCGCAGCCGCGCTGCAAGGATGTTCTTGGCCATGCCGAGGCTGCGTTGAAACGCGCTGAAGCGGCGCACGCCGAGAAACGCGTCACGAATGATCAGCAGCGACCACCAGTCGCCGATCGCATCCAGCGACCGCGCGATCGGGCAGGCGTCGCCTTCCAGACTGGTGCGCTTGACCATCAGATCATCCTTGTCCTGTCACCCGCGGGCGGCCGATGCCCCCGAGGGCGCTCGCGTCCGCTCACGCACTTGTGTGGTTGCATTATAAAACCAGAGAGCCTATGTCGTCCATCGGTTTAATAATGCAACCATATGGAGACGGACGTGAGGCTTGCGAACAAGACGGCACTGATTACCGGCGGCAGTAGCGGCATCGGGCTTGCGACCGCCCGTCGTTTCGTCGCCGAAGGCGCCAGGATCGCGATCACCGGACGCGACGCCGGGCGGCTGGAGGCTGCGGCGCGCGAGCTCGGGCCGAACGCGCTGGCTGTAGTGGCCGATGCCACCGACATCGCTGCGACCGAGGCCGCGGTTGCTCGCGCCGCGGACCGCTTCGGCAAGCTCGACATCCTCTTTGCCAATGCCGGCATTCCCGGCGCGACGCCAGCCGGAGCAACCAAGCTCGAAGTCTTCGAGCAGGTGATCCGCACCAATCTGACCGGCGTGTTCTTCACCGTGCAGGCGGCGCTGGCTCATCTCAAGGACGGCGCCTCGGTCATCCTCAATGGTTCGGTGATCTCCGTGCTCGGCAATCCCGGCTATTCGGCCTACGCCGCGAGCAAGGCCGGGGTGCGCGCGATGGCGCGGGTGCTGGCGTCGGAGCTGTCGCCGCGCGGCATCCGTGTCAACGTGGTCGCGCCGGGCGCGATCCGGACGCCGATCTGGGGCGCCGCGGTCGCGACGCCGGATGCCGAAAAGATGTTCGAGGCCAGAATCGCGGCGACCACCCCGCTCGGTCATATCGGCGAGCCTGACCATATCGCCGGCACCGTGCTGTTCCTGGCCTCGGACGACGCCGCGCATGTCCAAGGCCAGGAGCTGTTCGTCGATGGCGGCGCCACGAGCTCGCCGGCCGGTGCGCCGATCTATCGGGGTTGACCGGGCCGGGTCGGTGGGCGGTTTGAGACCTGCCCCGGGGTTGAAAGCGGTGGCTGCCGGCGGCAGCCACCGAGGGACTCAAGCGGCGAGACCGCCGGCCGTTTGAATCGCCTTCGCCAGAGCCTGCTCGCGATGCTCCGGGCCGATCTGGACACCGTCGGCCGCAACGAATTCGAGATGCGTGACGCCGATGAAGCTGAAGACACTGCGCAAATAGGTCTCCAGGTGTTCGAATGCCGCCATCGGCGTGTCCGCGCCGTAATGGCCGCCGCGCGAGAGCGCCACGATAATGCGCTTGCCACCGGCCAAACCCTGCGGGCCGTTTGGGCCATAGCTGAAGGTCTTACCCTTGACGGCGATGCGGTCGATCCATGCCTTGAGCTGGCTCGGGATGGAGAAGTTGTACATCGGAGCGCCGATCACGACGATATCGGCAGCCAGGAACTCTTCCAGAACGGCCTGTCCGGCAGCGACATCAGCTTCCACCGCGGGATCCTCGACGGGCGCTCCGTAAGCGACGGCGACATGCGTTCCTGACAGATGCGACAGCGGCTCGGCTGCGACATCTCGGTAAATCACCTCCAGCCCCGGCATGATCTGGCGGAAACGGCCGACGATCGCGGCGGATACCTGACGGCTGACGGAGTTCGGGCCGAGCACGCTGGAGTCGATGTGGAGGAGTTGGGTCATAGGTCAGTCACCTCAGTATTGGTTTGTAACTGGCGCACTATGAGTGACTGTGCTGTAACCTCACAAGAACGCACATTCTTGAAACCCGAGCACAGCCGTGACACTTGCGAACAGCGATGATCCCGATCTCCCGACGCAGCCAAGTCATGATGATTGCCGGGGCGCGGCCTCGATCCTGGCGCGTGTCGGCGACAAATGGAGCGTGTTCGTCATCATGATGCTTCAGGACGGCCCGAAGCGCTTCAACGAGCTGAAGCGGCTCGTTGGCGGGATTTCCCAGCGGATGCTGACCTTGACCCTGCGCGGCCTCGAGCGCGACGGGCTGGTGACGCGGACGGTGTTTCCGACCATCCCGCCGCGGGTCGATTATGAGCTGACCGATCTCGGCCGCGGCCTGTCGCAGCCGGTGCAGGCGCTTGGGCAGTGGGCCATCCAGCACCAGGAGCAGATCGAGCAGGCGCGCACGCGCTTCGACGCGCGCAGGGATGCGGACTGAGAGTCAGATCAGCGACACCATCCCGCCGCCGTGGCGCTCCAGGCGGCCGGCCAGCTCGAGCTCCAGCAGCACCATGCGCAGCACGGCCGGCGACAGGCCGCTGATCCGGATCAGGTCGTCGATCGACACCGGGGTCGGGCCGAGCAGGGCCGTGACCTGCGCGCGGTCGTGGCCCTCGGGATCGGGGGCGAACAACTCCTCGTCCGGCTCGCGCAGCGGCAACGGCAGCGGCCGCTCCATGATCGGGCCGACGGCCTGGATGATGTCGGCGGCTTCGGTGACGAGCGTGGCGCCCTGCTTGATGAGATCGTTGGTGCCTGCGCAGCGCGGATCGAGCGGCGAGCCCGGGACGGCGAAGACCTCGCGACCCTGTTCGCCGGCCATGCGCGCCGTGATCAGCGAGCCCGAGCGATGCGCAGCTTCGACGACGACGACGCCGAGCGAGGCGCCTGAGATCAGCCGGTTGCGGCGGGGAAAGTCGCGGGCGCGCGGCTCGTGTCCGAGCGGCATCTCGGAGATTGCGGCGCCACTGCCACTGATGATGGCGCCGAGCAGATCGACATGCTCCGGCGGATAGATCCGGTCATGGCCGCCGGCGAGGACCGCGACGGTGCCGCTGCCGAGGCTCGCGCGATGGGCGGCCTGATCGATGCCGCGGGCGAGCCCCGAGATGATGATGAAGCCGGCCTGGCCGAGCTCATGGGCGATCTGGCCGGCGAATTTGAGTCCGGCGGCGGAGGCGTTGCGCGAACCGACGATAGCGATCATCGGGCGCATCAGCGTCTCGCGGGCGCCGCGCACCGCCAGCAGCGGAGGTGCATCGTCGCAGGTGGCGAGTCGGGGCGGATAGCCGTCCTCGTCCGGCGCCCGCAGGTCGACGCCCTGCCGCTTGCAGGCGTCGAGTTCGGCCTCGGCTTCGCCGACCGTGCAGATCCGGCCGGCTCCGGCCGCGCCGCCGCGGCGTGCCAGGTCGGGCAGCCGGTCGAGCGCGGCGCGCGCGGTGCCGAAATGGTCGAGCAGTGAGCGGAAGGTGCGCGGGCCGACATTGTCGGAACGGATCAGCCGCAGCCGGTCGCGCCGCTCGGTGTCGCTCAGCTCGATCGTCGTGTTGATGGCGTCCACGCATAGCCCCCCAAACCCGGAGGCTAGAATGGAGCAACCCGAAGACGCAGGGAAGAGGACGCGCTACGCCGGCGCGACGTCGCGCACATCCTCGGACACGGACACCGGCGACGCCAGCGCGGGCTGCTCGTCGGGGATGGCCGGCGTGGTGCCGGCCGGGGCTTCGCGCAGCCAGCGTTCCGCGGCGTCGCGTCCGCGCTGGTAGAGCAGCTCGATGAAGCCGCTGCCGAGGTCGGTCGCATCGCGCTGAGCCAGGGCCTCGATCTCGTCCTCGGCGGCAAGCCGATGAACGCGCGGCGGATGCAGGCCGTCGCTGCGCGCCCATTCGAGTGCCGCGAGCTCGGCGTTCAGGACCGCATTGCCGGCGATCTGGTCGAGGCGGCGATCGATCGCGGCCGAGGTCATCGGCACATAGGCGTCGCGCGCGGGCGTGACCTGAACGACCAGCAGGTCGGCGGCGCTCGACTCATGCGCGATCTGGATCAGCGGCGGATTGGTGACGTAGCCGCCGTCCCAATACGCCTCGCCCTCGATGTCGACCGCGGTGTGCAGTTGCGCGGGACAGGTGGAGGCGAGCAGAGCATCCGGCGTGACGCCGGCATTGCGGAAGATCTGCGGCAGGCCGTCACGGGCCCGGGTCGCCGCAACCAGCAGGCGGGGCGCGGCCGGGCCCTGCACGGCGTCGAAATCGATCGTCTCGCGGAGGAGGTCGCGGAGCGGATCGAGATCGAGCGGGTCGGCGCGTCCGCTCCGCAGCCCCGCACCGAACGACACCGAGCTGCTCGCCGGCGAGTACGCGCCGATCACCAGCAGCGATCGGAACGACGCCTCCTCCATCAGCCGGGTCCAGAACAAAGCGAGCCGGTTGCGCGCTTCGTCACGGCCGCCCTTGGCCAGCCCGCTCGCGAGCAGCGCGGCGTTGACCGCGCCGGCGCTGGCGCCGCTGATGGTGTCGAAATCGCAACCGGGTTCCTCGAGCAGGCGATCCAGCACGCCCCAGGTGAAGGCCGAGAACGTTCCGCCGCCCTGCAGGGCCAGCGACAGCTTGCGCGGCGGCCATGTTCGCGGCGGCGGCGGCAGGGTGGCGCTGGCGATCGTCTCGGCGAGCGATCGCTCCGGCGTTTCCGCAGGCTTGGGCTCGGCGGCAGCCGCCGCCCCGGTCATGGGAAGCTTGACGGCGGCGGTGCTTTCCTGCGGCGTGCTCGCCGAAGGCTCCATCGCGGCGTTTGCGCTCTCAGGAACCAGATCTTCAGCCGCGCCTACGCCGACGCTCGTCGCGGGCTCGACCGCTGTCGCCGGCGAGGGAGCGGCGGGTTCGCTGGTGGAGCCGAACGCATCCGTCAACCAGATCTGAGCGGCGGAGAGGAGGGCGCTGGCGCTGGAACGGACCGGGGTGGACATTTGCTGCGCCGGCTCCTCATCAGTGCGATCATCGCGCGTGGCGACGAACCGCTTGAATGGGTCTTGCGTAATCAGATGCCGGAATCATGACAGGCAATCATGATTCACGCCAGGGTCCGGCGTTGACTTGTTAGCTGATGAAGCACAGGTGTTGCTGCGTTGCCGCTGCGATTTCAGCACGAACCACACATTACCCGTATTTGCCCGGAGTAGTTACTTCTTCGCGCCGATCTTGCTCTCGGTGCCGGCCTGCAATCGCTTGATGTTTTCGCGATGCATGTAAATGAGCAACAATGTGAGCAGGGCAAATAAGGCAGCGAGCGCGGTGTGGCCGAAAGCCCACAGCACGATTGGTGTCAACACGCTTGCGACGAGTGCCGCGAGCGACGAGTAGCGGAGCGCGAACGCGGTCGCGAGCCACACGAGGCAGAAGAAGATCGCGCCCGGCCAGAACAGACCGATCAAAATACCGATGTAGACCGCCACGCCCTTGCCGCCGCGGAACTTGAGCCACACCGGGAACAAGTGCCCGAGAAAGGCGCCGAGGCCGGCGACCATCGCGGCGTTCGGGCCGCCGAGATAGCCCGCAATGATCACGGCCGCCGTGCCCTTGAGAGCGTCGCCGAGCAGGGTCGCCGCCGCCAGCCCCTTGCGGCCGGTGCGCAGCACATTGGTGGCGCCGATGTTGCCGGAGCCGATGCTGCGCAGATCCTGCGTGCCGGCGAGCTTGGTAAGGATCAGGCCGAACGGGATGGAGCCGAGGAGATAGCCGATGATGAGAGCGACCGGCAGGAAGGCTTCGGAACCCATCACGCGACTCCTTCGACGCTTCGCCTGGCGTCAGACATGTTCGAACACGGTGCGGCCGCCGACGATGGTGCGGACCACGCGGCCGGTGAAGCGGGCTTCGTCGAACGGCGTGTTCTTGCACAGCGATTTGAGGTCTGCCGGATCGAGGATCCAGGGCACGTCCGGATCGATCACGATGATGTCTGCCGGCGCGCCCGCCCGCAAGGTGCCACCGGGCAGGCCGAGCAGCTCGGCGGGCCGGGTCGACATCGCGCGGATCAGGGCGGTCCAGCTGAGCTCGCCATTGTGCACCAGCCGCAGCGCCGCCGGCAGCATCGTCTCGAGTCCGACCGCGCCGCTGGCGGCTTCCGCGAACGGCAGCCGCTTGACCTCGACGTCCTGTGGCGTGTGGTCCGACATGATGACGTCGATCAGGCCGGAGGCGAGCGCCTCGACCAGCGCGCGGCGGTCGACCTCGGTGCGCAGCGGCGGCGTCAGCTTGAGGAAGGTGCGGTAGGGGCCGATGTCGTTCTCGTTCAGGGTGACATGATTGATCGAGACCGACGCGCTCACCGTGAGCCCTGCCTCGCGGGCGCGCCTGAGGATGTCGAGCGAGTCGATCGAGCTCAGCGCGGCCGCGTGATAGCGGCCCTTGCTGAGTGCGACGAGGCGCATGTCGCGCTCGAGCACGACGGCTTCGGCTGCGGGCGGAATGCCGGAGAGGCCGAGCCGCGAGGCGAACTCGCCTTCGTTCATGACGCCTTCGCCGACGAGGTTCGGATCCTCGGTGTGATGCACGATCAGCGCGTCGAAATCGCGCGCATAGGTCAGCGCGCGGCGCATCACCTGCGCGTTCATCACGCTGCTGTGGCCGTTGGAGAAGGCGACCGCGCCGGCCGCGCGCAACAGCCCGATCTCGGTCATCTCCTCGCCGCGCAGGCCCTTGGTCAGGGCCGCCATCGGCTGGATGTTGACGATCGCGGTGTCGCGGGCGCGGCGCAGCACGAAGTCGACGGTCGCGGAATTGTCGATCACCGGTTCGGTGCCGGGCTGGCAGATGATGGTGGTGATGCCGCCGGTCGCGGCGGCCTGGCTGGCGCTGGCGAAGGTCTCGCGATGGCCCAGACCCGGCTCGCCGACGAAGGCGCACATATCGATCAGGCCCGGCGCGACGATCTTGCCGGCGCAGTTGACGACATCGGTGCCCTCGGGCACGCCCGCGGCGCCGATGCCGCGCTTGAGGTCGCGGATGACGCCGTCGGCGATCAGCACGTCGCCGGGGCCGTCGAAGTCGCGGGAGGGATCGATGACGCGCGCATTGGCGAGCAGGATCGGGCGGCGGTCGGTCAGCATGGCGTTCGGTCCCGACTTCTGTATCACGCGTTGGGCAGGTTGCGGGCCAGTGCCTCGAGCACGGCCATGCGCACGGCGACGCCCATTTCGACCTGCTCCCGGATCAGCGACTGCGCGCCATCGGCCACGATGGACTCGATCTCGACGCCGCGGTTCATCGGTCCCGGATGCATCACCAGCGCGTCGGGCTTGGCATAAGCCAGCTTCTTCTGGTCGAGCCCGAAATACTGGAAATATTCCGACGAGGACGGCACGAACGAGCCGTTCATGCGCTCGCGCTGCAGCCGCAGCATCATGACGATGTCGGCGCCGTTGAGCCCCTCGCGCATGTCGCGCGCGACCTCAACGCCCATGCGCTCGATGCCCGGCGGCAGCAAGGTGGAGGGCGCGACGACGCGGACGCGGGCGCCCATCGTGTTGAGCAGCAGGATGTTGGAGCGCGCGACGCGCGAATGCAGCACGTCGCCGCAGATCGCGATCACCAGCCCCTCGATGCGGCCCTTGTTGCGGCGGATGGTCAGCGCATCGAGCAGCGCCTGCGTCGGATGCTCATGCGCGCCGTCGCCCGCATTGATCACGGAGCCGTCGACCTTGCGCGCGAGCAGCTCCACCGCGCCGGAGGCGTGGTGGCGGACCACCAGAATGTCCGGATGCATCGCGTTGAGCGTGACCGCGGTGTCGATCAGGGTCTCGCCCTTCTTGATGGACGAGGACGACACCGACATGTTCATGACGTCTGCGCCGAGCCGCTTGCCGGCCAGCTCGAACGAGGATTGGGTCCGGGTCGAGGCCTCGAAGAACAGGTTGACCTGGGTACGGCCGCGCAGCACGGTGCGCTTCTTGTCGACCTGACGATTCAGTTCGACATACTCCTCGGACAGGTCAAGGAGGCCGGTGATGTCGTGGGCGGAAAGGCCCTCGATTCCCAGCAAATGCCGGTGCCCGAGGACGAAAGTCGATTTCGGAGAGGTTGCCATTAAAGCCAGAGCTATAGGCGCGGTTTCCATGGGGGGCAAGGCCGAAAGCCGGGGTTCCGAGTTATCCCCCGTTCCGTCTTCCGAGCCTCTCAGGGGGCTCCAAACCGGGGGCTGGCGGGCCGTCGTCGGAGGAGGCCCGCTCCGATATGCGCTGATCCTGCTGGCGGCGATCGTGCCGGCCTGCGCGGCCGCGTTGCCGTTCGATTTCGTCTATCTCCGCGACATCGACCCGACGATCCTCCAGGACATCCGTTATGCCGGCAGCAACAATTTCGTCGGCCGACCCTTGCCGGGCTACGAGGCGGCCGAATGCGTCGTGACGCGTGACGTGGCGCGGCGGCTGCAGGCGGCTCAGGCCGAGCTGCGGCAGCGCGGCCTGTCGCTGAAGATGCTCGACTGCTACCGGCCGGTGCGTGCGGTCGCAGAGATGCTGGCCTGGTCCCAGGACGGCGTCGAGACCACGGCCGGCCGCCGCTACACTCCGCGCGTTGCCAAGCAGGACCTGTTCCGTCTCGGCTATATCGCCCTGCGTTCGAGCCATTCGACGGGTGCGGCGCTCGATCTCACGCTGGTCGAGCTCGCGGCCGACAATTCCGCGGCGTTCGACCCGGCCAAGGACTACGCGGACTGCACCGCGCCCGCAGCGCTACGCGCGCCCGAGGGCAGCGTCGACATGGGAACCGGCTACGATTGTTCCGACGTGAAGGCCCATACCGCTGCGCAGAACCTGACACCGGAGCAGCGCCGCTGGCGCAACGAACTGGTTGCGGTGATGGCGCGGCAAGGTTTTGTGAACTATGCCAAGGAGTGGTGGCACTTTTCGCTGCCGGGCGCTGGCGCGACCACTTATGTTTTTCCCATTCGGCCGCGCCGATGATCGATCTCTGCAGGGCACGGCCATGACGCAATCTTCCTTCGCGACCCATGAGGTCTTCAACCAGTCGCCGCCGTTCGAGGACGTCGACCTGTTCACGGCCGACCGGCCGTTGGCCGACGCCGTCAAGGCCAATGGTGGTGCCGGGGCTGAGCAGGAGCTGACAGCTTTCGGCAAGCGATGGGGCTCGGCTGCGATGGCCGAGCAGGGCCGGCTCGCCAATGAGAACACGCCGAAGCTGCGCAGCTTCGACGCCAAGGGCTTTCGGCGGGACGTCGTCGAGTTTCATCCGGCCTATCATCAGATGATGACGCGCTCGGTCGAGGCCGGCCTGCACAATTCGACATGGACCGCCGGGGGCCATCCTGTTGGCGGCGCGTCGGAGGTGGTACGCGCGGCGAAGTTCTACATCGCCTCGCAGGTCGAGAGCGGACACCTCTGTCCGATCACGATGACGCGGGCCTCGGTGGCGGCGCTGGCCGCGCAACCTGACCTGCTGGCGCGGACGATGCCCCTCATCGGCACGCGCGACTACGATCCGGCGTTTGCGCCGTGGTGGCAAAAGCGCGGCATGACGCTCGGCATGGGCATGACCGAGAAGCAGGGCGGGACCGACGTGCGCGCCAACATGACGCGCGCTGAGCGTGCGACCGATGGCTATCGCATCACCGGGCACAAATGGTTCATGTCGGCGCCGATGTGCGACGCGTTCCTGGTGCTGGCGCAGGCCGATGCCGGCCTGACCTGCTTCTTCATGCCGCGCTTCACGCCGGATGGCGCGGTGAACGCGATCCAGTTTCAACGCTTGAAGGACAAGCTCGGCAATCGCTCCAATGCCTCGTCGGAGGTGGAGTTCGCAGGCAGCTATGCCGAGCGGGTCGGCGACGAGGGCAGGGGCATCAGCACCATCATCCAGATGGTGCAACTGACGCGGCAGGATTGCGCGATCTCGTCTGCCGGCCTGATGCGCTCGGGGCTCGCGCATGCGCTGCATCATGCGCGCCATCGCAGCGTGTTCCAGAAGCATCTCGCCGACCAGCCCTTGATGCAGGCGGTGCTCGCCGACATGGCTCTCCATGTCGAGGCGACGGTGGCGCTGGTGATGCGGCTGTGCCGCGCGTTCGACCGCACGCCGGCTGACGCGAGCGAAGCCGCCTACATGCGGCTGTTGACGCCCGCGATCAAATACTGGGTCTGCAAGAGCGCGCCGCCGTTCCTGTATGAGGCGATGGAGTGCCTGGGCGGCAATGGCTATGTCGAGGACGGCATTCTCGCGCGCCACTTCCGGGAGTCGCCGGTCAATGCGATCTGGGAAGGCTCGGGCAACGTGATGTGCCTCGACGTGCTGCGCGCGCTGTCGCGCGAGACGGAGGCTGCCGCGCATGTCCTGATGCATCTGAAAGCCGAGACCGGCGGACTCCCTGGCGCCGCGGAGGCGCTTGCCTTCATCGAGACCAGCTTCCGTCGATCGGATTCCGAGCGCGTCGCGCGCCTCGCGGTCGAGAGGCTGGCGCTGCTCGCAGCCGCCGCCGCGCTCAACCTCGTGATGCCCGGCCATGCCGAACTGTTCGCCGCGACGCGTCTTTCCGCTGTTCATCCGAGCATGTACGGCGCCATCGATCTCGATCCCTCGGACATCCGTACCTTGCTGGAGCGCGCGCTGCCTTGACCGACACTCCCGAAGCCGCCGTGATGGATTCCCTCGATCCGGGCAACCCGCCGCAGCAGGTCGCTCCGGCGCAGCATCAGCCGCGCACGCTCGGCTTCTGGCGCACCTTGCTGTGGGGCCTCCTGATCATCGTCGTGTTCTTCATCGGCCAGCTGACTCCGATCGTCTATTTCCTGCTGCGCCATGAGGGACCGATCGACAGCATGGCCGCGTTCCAGTTGGCGATGATCCAGATCGCGAGCCGGTCGCTCACGGTCTCGCTGTCGGCGATCATGGGTGTTCCGGCCATTTTGATCCCGATCTATTTTGCCGTCCGCCACACCCGCATGTCGTTCGCCGACTATCTGGGCCTGCGCTGGACCGGCTGGAAGAATTTCGTCCTTGGCTTCGTTGGAATGGTCGTGATCCTGGGATGCTGGGAGCTGGCGGCGCAGCTGACGGGACGCGAAGAGAAGTCGGCGAGCTTCATGGTGGACATCATGAAGACCGCCAGAGGCGACGGCGTGGTCTGGCTGATGGTCATCGCCTTCTGCGTCGCCGCACCGGTGTCGGAAGAGCTGATGGCGCGTGGCTTTCTCTACCGCGGCTGGTCGGACTCCTTCCTGCGCGTGCCCGGCGCCATCGTGCTGTCGTCCTTGCTCTGGACCGTGCTGCACCTCCAGTACGACTGGTTCGCCCTGCTCAACGTGTTTTCCCTCGGCGCGTGGTTCGGCTATCTGCGCTCCCGAACCCACTCCACCTATCTGACCATGGTGCTTCACGGGCTCAACAACCTCGCGGCCACCGTGCAGACGATGTGGCTCGCCAGCGGCCAGTCCTGAGCGCGGCGTTCAGCTCGCCCAGGCGATCGCGAGCGGCATGGTCAGTGCGGCCAGCACGGTCTGCAGCGAGATGATCTGCGCCAGCAGCGGCGCGTCGCCGCCCATCTGCTTGGCCAGCACATAGGCGCTGGGCGAGGTCGGCACCGCCGCGCAGATCGCGACCACGACGAGGCTCGGGCCGGTGACGCCGAACCATCCGGCAAGCCCGATCGCGAGGAGGGGCATCAAGACCAGCTTGAGCACGACGCCGAGCGCGGCCGCCGTGCCGGCGCGGCGCAGGCCTTCGAAATGCAGGCCGGCGCCGGTCACCAAGAGGCCGATCGGCAGGGAGGCCTGTCCGAGCGCATCGGCGGCATCGTGCCAGAGCTTTGGCAGCGGCACATGCGCCACGTTGAGCGCGAGCCCGGCGATGCAGGCCCAGATCAGCGGATTGCGGACGATGGTAGCGAGGATCTCGCGCATCGAGCGGCGGGTCGGCGAGGCGTAGTGGGCGAGCACGGCGACGCTGAAGACGTTGACCATCGGGATGATCGCGATCATGCCGACCGAGGCCACCGCGAGCCCGGTCGGGCCGAACAGGCTGCCCGCCACGCTGAGCGCGACGTAGGTCTGCCAGCGGGTTGCCCCTTGGAAGATGGACGTGAAGGCCGGACCATCGATGCCGGAGCGGGTGAGCAGCGGCCGCAGCGCGAGGCACAGCGCCGACATCGCGAGCATCGCCAGGAACAGGGCGCCGCCGATGCCTGCGACCGGCACCTTGCCGAGATCGGCCTTCACCAGGCTCTGCAGCAGCAGCGCCGGAAACAGCACATAATAAGTCAGCCGCTCGAGCCCGTGCCATTGCGTATCCAGCCGGATCAGGCTGCGCCGCAGGCCGAAGCCGACGACGATCAGCAGGAACACCGGCGCGAGCGCCGCGGCGACGGGGCTCATGAGCTAGCGACCGGACTGGCGCAAGGTCGCAAGCCGATCGAGCGCGCCCTGCAGGATGAAGATCGCTGCATGCGTATCGATCACCTCGGCGCGTTTGGCGCGGCTGACATCCATGCCGATCAGCTCGCGCTCGACGGCGGCCGTCGACAGCCGCTCGTCCCAGAGGCCGATCGGCAGGTCGGTGATGCCCGCGAGGTTGCGCGCGAACGCCCGCGTCGATTGCGCCCGCGGCCCTTCGCTGCCGTCCATGTTGATCGGCAGGCCCAGCACCAAGCCGACCACCTTGCGCTCGGCGCAAATCGCCTGCAGTCGCGCCGCGTCGGCCTTGAAGGCCTTGCGCTGGATGGTCTCGACGCCGGTGGCGAGCCGCCGGTCGGGATCCGACACGGCGACGCCGATGGTCTTGGTGCCGAGATCGAGGCCGACGAGCGCCCCGCGCTCGGGCCAGCGGCCGGCGGCTTCGATGAGGGGAAGGATGGGAGCGGGCATGGCGCGCCGCTTAGCACGGGTGCATCCCCCGAGCCAGCACGGCAGGCGCATGGCTTGTCGCTCCGCTGCCATCGTTCTATATGGAGCATCGTACCGTGAACAGGAGTGGTGCCGTGGATCGCAGGACCAACATTGCCCGCCGCTTTGTGTCCTCTGCCATCACGGTCGCTAATGTCCTTCTGTCTCACGCTCGACGCGGTCGCCGCCGCGACACCTGACGGTCATCCTCTCTTCGACAATCTCACGCTCTCGATCGGCGCCGAGCGCGTCGGTCTGGTCGGCCGCAACGGCTCCGGCAAGTCGACCTTGCTCCGCATCGTCGCTGGCGTCTCGGAGCCGGCGGCCGGAGCGGTGACGCGCAGCGGGGCGCTCGGCCTTCTGGCGCAGCACTGGGATCCCAGTCTGCGTGTCGACGAGGCGCTCGGCGTCGCCGGTGATCTTGCGGTCATCGGCCGTATCGTCGCGGGAAAGAGCCAGGACGCCGATCTTGCCGATGATCTCGCGCGCGCGGATTGGAGCCTGCCGAGTCGTGTCGATGACGCGCTGACCGAGGCGGGCCTCGCCGGAATTGCGCTCGATCGCTCGATGGACTCGCTCAGCGGCGGCGAGCGGACGCGCATCGGCATCGCGCGGCTGCTGATCGAGGCGCCGGATCTGCTGCTGCTCGACGAGCCCACCAACAATCTCGATGCCGAGGGCCGCGACGCCGTCGGCCGGCTGATGCGGCGCTGGCGCGGCGGCGTGCTGGTCGCCAGTCATGACCGCGCGCTGCTGGAGATGATGGACCGGATCGTGGAGCTCACCCCGGTCGGGGTCCACATCGTCGGTGGCGGCTGGACGATGTTTACGCAGGCGCGGGAGGATGCGCGGGCGCGTGCAGCGATCGCGCTGGACCGCGCCGATGCGCATGTGCGGGATGTCAGCCGCGCCGTGCAGCGCCAGCGCGAAGCCAAGGCGCGCAAGGACAAGGCCGGCCGTGCTTTCGCCACCGCCGGCTCGGCCCCGAGGATCATGCTGGGCGCCCGAGCCGAGCGGGCCGAGACGACCGGCGGGCGATCGCAGCGGCTCGCCGAGCGCATGATCACCGAAGCGGCCGAGCGAGCAGAACAGGCGCGACAACATGTGGAGGTGCTGACGCCGCTCTCGATGGTCCTGCCGCCGACCGGGCTCGGCGCCGGCACCGAGCTGCTTGCGATGGAGGACGCGGTCGTGAGCGCCGGCGACAGGAGGTTCGGTCCCTGGACGCTCGGTGTCAGGGGCCGGCAGCGGATCGCGATCACCGGACGCAATGGCGCAGGCAAGACCACGCTGCTCAGGGCCGCGATCGGCGCGATTCCGCTGACCGATGGAACGGTCCGGCGCGCCGACGGGCGTATCGCGATGCTGGATCAACACGTCGCGTTGCTGGATCGCAGCGACAGCATCATCGGCAATTTCCGCCGCCTCCATCCGGCGCTCGGCGCCGAAGCGGCGCATGCAGCCTGCGCGCGCTTCGCATTCCGCAACCGCGACGCCGAGCAGACGGTGGAGACGCTGTCCGGCGGCGAGCGCCTGCGTGCGGGCCTTGCCTGCACGTTCGGCGGCGAGCATCCGCCATGGCTGTTGCTGCTCGACGAGCCGACCAATCATCTCGACATTTTCTCGATCGAGATCCTGGAGCGGGCGCTGCGCGACTTCGACGGCGCGCTGCTGGTCGTCAGCCACGACCCGTCATTTCTTGCGGCGATCGGCATTGCCGGGGAGTTCGTCGTGAATGGCTGAGCGGGCACGGCAGACCGTGCCCGCAAAGCAGATGCGATTCAATGAGCTACCGGATCGCGATCGGGTTGATCATGCCCTGGACGCCGCCGCGCCAGCGCGGCTGGCCCAGCACGAACAGGAACTCGTAGCCCTTGTCCTTGGCGAGCTCAGCGGTGTCCATGTTCTCCAGGATGTAGGTTCCGTTCATCGCGAGCAGGATCTGGTGCACCTCGAACAGGTTGTTGGACTCGAACGGGATCGCCTCCACCGCCCAATTGTCGGCGCCGACGGCGACCACGCCCTTCGAGGTCAGGTATTTCGCGCCTTCGACGCCGAGACCCGGCTCACCGGCGCCGTAGCGCTTGTCGTCCTTGCCGATCAGACCGAGCCAGCCGGTGTGGAAGATCACGATGTCGCCCTGGCGGATTTCGACACCCTGTTTCTTGGCGGCCTCCTCGATCTCCTTGACGTTGAACGCCGTGCCTTCCTTGACCACGTCGGTGTTATAATAGGCGGCCATGTCGAGCAGCACGCCGCGTGCGACCAGCGGCGGCACCTTCTCGATGCCGAGCTTCTTCAGGCCGGTCGGATCGGCGAAGTCGAGCAGCTTGTTGCCGTTGTAATAGACGTGCTCGACGCCGAGATGGCCGAGACCGTCAATCTGGCTGCCGACACCGACCCAGCCTTCGACGATGTCGTCATTGTAGGTCGCCTTGTTGGGCCCGAGTCCGGGAATGCCCGCCTGTCCCGGCTGCACCACCGTGATTTTGAACGAGCGCGGCGGGTAGGCGGGGGTCTTGGAGTCGATGATCATGCCGAGCGGATAGGTCTTGCCGGTCTTCACCAGCGAGGCGGCTTTGACCACGAGCTCCGGCGTGATGTAGTTGGCGGCGCCGATCTCGTCGTTCGGCCCCCATTTCGATTTCGTCCAGTCCTGGGCTTGGGCCGTCCCGATCGCACCCATCATGGCAATCGAGCAGCCCAACACGAACGCGTTGCGCATCGCATTTCCTCCGACATGTTGATGTTTGTTGTTTTCGCGCTGGCCAGCGCTGCATCCTAACGTAGTGCAGGGCTGCCGGACAAAATGTTTTCGGATGCGTGCGCTGCACAGCGCCCGAACGTCGCATCGGTCGAAATGGCAGTGTTTTGCGGAGGTGGCGTTGATTCCGTGCTGTGGAATGTGTCTTGTGGCTGGGACGCCTTTGCACAATCTCTGGGCGAACGTCTTACGCCGCGATGTCGTGATCCCGGCAGCCGAGGCCTTCCATGAAGGCCGACAGCGCACTGCTGCGATGCGCCGCGCGGCGGTGGATGAAGAGCGTCTCGACCTGCGCATGGGACGGATCGAGTGTGTGCAGCCCGACGCTGCCGCTCATCGCGTGCCGCGTCACCACCGCGCGCGGCAGCAGCGCGACGCCCATGCCGGCGGCGACGCAGCCGATCATGCCGTCGAGGGTGCCGAGCTCGATCCGGGACGCGGCGGGCCAGCCGAAATCGTTGAACACCTGCTCCAGCCGCTGCCGGTAGGTGCAGCCGGTCCTGAACACCAGCGCGGTCGGTCCCGACGCCGCGGTCGCCGCGCGTAAGGCGGACAGGCTTTCGAAGCGCCGGGCCGTCACCAGCACCAGCTCTTCCTCGAACGCGACGACGCCGGCGAGATCGGGATGGTCGATCGGACCGGCGACGAAGGCACCATCGAGAGTGCCGTCGAGCACGCTCGCGACGAGATCGGCGGTCGGCGCCGTGCGCAGGCTGAGGGCGACGGCGGGAAAGCGGCGATGGAAGTCGGCGAGCCGCGTCGGCAGGCGCACCGCGGCGGTCGTCTCCATCGAGCCGATCATCAGCGGCCCCTGCGGCTCGCCGTCGTCACGCGCGGCGAGAACCGCTTCGCGCGACAGCGCCGCGATGCGATCGGCGTAGGGCAGCAGGCGCTGTCCGGCGCCGGTCAGGGTCATGCCGCGGCTGTGGCGTTCGAACAACGCGGTGCCGATCTCGGCTTCCAGCGCCTTGATCCGCTGCGTGACGTTGGACTGGACCGTGTTGAGCACCTCCGCGGCGCGCGTGATGCCGCCGGCGCGCGCCACCGCGGCAAAGGTCTGCAGGTCGCTCAGTTCCACGGCCGCTCTCCGTTTTGAATCTGCGATGGCAGAGTTCTCAACTATTCATTTTCAGAGAATGCTACCCGCGCCTAATGTCCGCGTCCAGAGCGCAGGAGAGTCTTCATGCCGCTGAGAACCGCGCTGACGGAGAGGCTCGGCATCGATCATCCGATCCTGCTGGCGCCGATGGATGTGATTGCCGATGCGCGGCTGGTGCGCGCCGTCAGCGGTGCCGGCGGTTTCGGCATTCTCGGCGGCGGCTATGGCAACCGCGCTTGGCTCATGCAGGAGACAGCGAAGCTCGATGGCCTGCGTGCGCCGTTCGGCATCGGCTTCATCACCTGGTCGCTGGCGAAGCAGCCGGAGTTGCTCGAGATCGCGCTTGCGGCCAAGCCCACCGCCGTGATGCTGTCGTTCGGTGATCCCCGGCGCTTTGCACCGGCGATCAAGCAGGCGGGCGCGCGCTTGATCTGCCAGGTGCAGGACGAGGCCATGGCCGAGCAGGCGCTCGCGGCCGGGGCCGATGTCCTGATCGCGCAAGGAACCGAAGCAGGCGGCCATGGCGCCTCGCGGACCACGCTCGACATCGTGCCGGCCATCATCGATCTCGCAGCCGGTCGCGTGCCAGTGGCCGCCGCCGGTGGTCTCGCCGATGGCCGCGGTCTTGCCGCGATGCTCACGCTCGGCGCCGATGGCGTGCTGCTCGGCACGCGCTTCTATGCCAGCCAGGAAGCTGCCGGTGCAGACGAAGCCAAGCGCCGCATATGCGCGGCAAAATCAGGCGAGACCGTGCGCGGCATCGTCTTCGACCTGTCGCGCAACAATGTCTGGCCGGCGCCGTTTACCGGACGCTGCCTGGTCAACGACCATGCGCGGCGCTGGATAGCGCGCGAGGTCGAGCTGCTGCAGCAGGTCGAGCGCGTGTCGGCCGACTATGTGAAGGCGAGGGCGGAAGGCAATTTCGACATCGCCGCGGTCATTGCCGGCGAGGCGGTCGGCCTGATCCATGATATCCCGCCGGCCGCCGAGATCGTCGCGCGCATCGTCGATGAGGCCGAGCAGATCCTGCAAGGGCGGCGCAACTCGTCCGCCGTCTTCGCCAAGCAATAGGAGCAAATCATGTGGCCCGACCGCCGCTTCCTGGATCTCGTCAAGACCGAGCACCCGATCGTGCTCGCGCCGATGGCCGGCGTGATGGACGCCGATCTCGTCATCGCGGTGGCGCAAGGTGGCGGGCTCGGCTCGCTGCCCTGCGCGATGCTCTCGGCGGACAAGGCCCGCGAGCAGGTCAACATCATCCGCCAGCGCGTCTCGGCGCCGATCAACGTGAACTTCTTTTGCCACACGCTGGTCGAGGCCGACGCGGCACGTGAGGCCGGGTGGAAGAAGCGGCTCGGGGCCTATTACAAGGAATATGGCGTCGATCCGGCGGCTCCGGTGACGGCCGCGAACCGCGCACCGTTCGACGCCGCGATGTGCGCCGTCGTCGAGGAGCTCAAGCCGGAGATCATCAGCTTCCATTTCGGCCTGCCTGAGCCGTCGCTGCTGGCGCGCGTGAAGGCGACAGGCGCGGTCGTGATGGCGTCCGCGACCGTGGTGCGCGAGGCGGTGTGGCTGGAGCGGAACGGCGCCGACGTCATCATCGCGCAAGGTGCGGAAGCGGGCGGCCATCGCGGCATGTTCCTGACCGACAAGCTCGCCGAGCAGGTCGGGACGTTTGCGCTGGTGCCGCAGATCGTCGATGCGGTTGATGTCCCGGTGATCGCGGCGGGCGGCATCGCCGATGCGCGCGGCATCGCCGCGGCGTTCGCGCTCGGCGCCTCCGGCGTGCAGATCGGCAGCGCCTATCTGCGCTGCCCCGAATCCAAGGTCAGCGTGCTGGCGCGTGCCGCGCTTGCCGCCGCCGATGACGAATCCACCGTTATTACCAACGTGATGACCGGCCGGCTCGCGCGCGGCGTCGCCAACCGGGTGATGCGCGAGGTCGGGCCGATCTCGCCGGACGCGCCGGCGTTTCCTCATGCCGCGACCGCGCTCGGCCCGCTCAAGGCGGCCGCGGAGAAGCAGGGCAAGGTCGATTTCACCAATCTCTGGGCCGGGCAGGCGCTGCCGCTCGGCCGCGAGCTGCCGGGGGCCGAGCTGACGCGGACGCTGGCCGAACAGGCGCTGGCGCGGCTTGCGAAGCTGGCGGGCTGACGCCAAAGGCGGCGTCACGGGCGGGGCGGTGCCCTGGGAAAGTCCGGAGGCTGCCGGTTGCGGCGCGAAAGCCGGCTCTGCTATAGGGCGGGTTCACTGTTTCCCGTGAGGCCCTATATAATGTCGGTCGATGCCGCCACCGTCCGCAAGATCGCGCAATTGGCGCGGATCGCTGTCACTGACGCCGAGGTCCCGCATCTGCAGGGCGAGCTCAATGCGATGCTGGCCTTCGTCGAGCAGCTCTCGGAGGTCAATGTCGAGGGCGTCGAGCCGATGACCTCGGTGACCCCGATGGCGATGAAGAAGCGCCAGGACGTCGTCACCGACGGCGACATCGCCGACGACATCGTCAAGAACGCGCCCATGACCGAGAACAACTTCTTTCTCGTGCCGAAGGTCGTGGAATAGCCAGGTGGAATAGCCGAGGCAGGTCCGCGCGCCCGTCGCGCGTGATCCGCTCCTTCAAACCGACAAGCGAGCCAACGCCGATGTGCCTGCTCTGCGACGATGAAGCGGCCTACAAGGCCTATATGGACTATCTCGACGCCATGGAGCGGCAGGGCAAGGCCGCCGACCCGGACAAGGCCGTCAACGAGATCCTCGACCAGCTCGAAGCGGCCGCCAATACCAAGAAAGCCTCCCCTGCGAAGAACAAGTTCTTCGCGGACGACGCCGACGACGACAAGACGCTCTCCCCGTTCTTCTGCAGCCCGATCAACAAATGACCGATTTGACTTCGCTGACGCTCGCCGAGGCCCGCAAGGGTCTCGCGAGCAAGACCTTCACGTCGCTCGAGCTGACCGACGCCCATCTCAAGGCGATCGAGGAGGCGCGGGCGCTCAATGCCTTCGTGATGGAGACGCCGGACCAGGCGCGCGCGATGGCGCGCGACGCCGACGCCAAGATCACCAAGGGTGAGGGCGGGCCGCTGGCCGGCATTCCGCTCGGGATCAAGGACCTGTTCGCCACCAAGGACGTCCGCACCACCGCGTGCTCGAAGATCCTCGGCAATTTCGTGCCGACCTACGAGTCGACCGTCACGTCGCAGCTGTGGCGCGACGGCGCAGTCATGCTCGGCAAGCTCAACAATGACGAGTTCGCGATGGGCTCGTCGAACGAGACCTCGTGCTTTGGTCCCGTGGGCAATCCGTGGCGCCGCGAGGGCTCCAACACCACGCTGGTGCCGGGCGGCTCGTCCGGCGGCTCGGCCTCCGCGGTGGCGGCGCTCTTGTGCATGGGCGCGACCGCGACCGACACCGGCGGCTCGATCCGCCAGCCCGCGGCGTTCACCGCCACCGTCGGCATCAAGCCGACCTACGGCCGCTGCTCGCGCTGGGGCATCGTCGCCTTCGCCTCCTCGCTCGACCAGGCCGGCCCGATCGCGCGTTCGACCCGCGATGCGGCGATCCTGTTGCGCTCGATGGCCGGCCACGACCCGAAGGACACCACCTCGGTCGACATCCCCGTGCCGGACTACGAGGCCGCGATCGGCAAGTCCGTGAAGGGCATGAAGATCGGCATCCCCAAGGAGTATCGGCTCGACGGCATGCCGGCCGAGATCGAAAAGCTCTGGAGCGAGGGCGCGGCCTGGCTGAAGGCGGCCGGCGCCGAGCTGGTCGAGGTGTCGCTGCCGCACACCAAATACGCGCTGCCGGCCTATTACATCGTGGCACCGGCCGAGGCGTCCTCGAACCTCGCCCGCTACGACGGTGTCCGCTACGGTCTGCGCGTGCCCGGCAAGTCGATTGGCGAACTGTACGAGAACACAAGGGCCGAGGGCTTCGGGCCCGAGGTGCGGCGACGCGTCATGATCGGCACCTATGTGCTGTCGGCCGGCTATTACGACGCCTATTACATCCGGGCGCAGAAGGTCCGGACCCTCATCAAGAAGGATTTCGAGGACTGCTTCGCCCAGGGCGTGAGTGCGATCCTGACGCCGGCGACGCCGTCGGCCGCGTTCGGCATCTGCGAGAAGGGCGGCGCCGACCCGGTCGAGATGTATCTCAACGACATCTTCACGGTGACCGTGAACATGGCCGGCCTGCCGGGCATCGCGGTGCCCGCCGGCAAGGACAGCCAGGGGCTGCCGCTGGGCTTGCAGCTGATCGGCCGGCCGTTCGACGAGGAGACGCTGTTCTCGCTCGGCGAGGTCATCGAGCAGGCGGCGGGACGCTTCACGCCGGTTCGGTGGTGGTAAGCGTCGCCGATTTCAAGACGAGCCTCGCGGGCGACGCGCCCGCGGCCGGCCTGACGCCGGTGCTCACCGGCCTGTGGTGGCTGGCGAAGGGCGACTGGGACCGGGCGCACAAGATCATTCAGGACGAGCCCGGCCGCGACGCGGCCTGGGCGCACGCACATCTGCATCGCGTCGAGGGCGACCTCGGCAATGCCGGCTACTGGTATCGCCAGGCCGGGCAGCCGGTCGCGAAAGATGCGTTGGATATCGAATTCGAGCGGATCGTCTCCGCACTGCTTGGGAGTTAGAGCCATGACGGCAACCAGCGGCAAGCTGATGAAGGGCGCCACCGGCGACTGGGAGGTCGTGATCGGCATGGAGATCCATGCCCAGGTCACCTCGAAGTCGAAACTGTTCTCGGGCGCCTCCACCGCCTTCGGCGGCGATCCCAACAGCCACGTCTCGCTGGTCGACGTGGCGATGCCGGGCATGCTGCCGGTCATCAACGAGGAGTGCGTGCGGCAGGCCGTGCGCACCGGGCTCGGGCTCAGTGCCAAGATCAACCTGCGCTCGGTGTTCGACCGCAAGAACTATTTCTACCCCGACCTGCCACAGGGCTACCAGATCAGCCAGTACAAGGACCCGATCGTCGGCGAGGGCGAGGTCACGGTCGAGCTCGACGGCGGCAGGACCGCCACTGTTGGCATCGAGCGCCTGCACATCGAGCAGGATCCGGGCAAGATGCTGCACGACCAGTCGCCGTCGCTGTCCTATATCGACTTCAACCGCTGCGGCGTGGCGCTGATGGAGATCGTCTCCAAGCCTGACATCCGCGACGCCGAGCAGGCCAAGGCCTACGTGACCAAGCTGCGCTCGATCATGCGCTATCTCGGCACCTGCGACGGCGACATGGAGAAGGGATCCTTGCGCGCCGACGTCAACGTCTCCGTGCGCAAGCCGGGCGGGCCGCTCGGCACCCGCTGCGAGATCAAGAACATCAACTCGATCAGCTTCATCGGCCAGGCGGTCGAGGCCGAGGCGCGGCGCCAGATCGAGATCATCGAGGACGGCGGCACGATCGAGCAGGAGACCCGCCGGTTCGATCCCGACAAGGGGGAGACGCGCTCGATGCGCTCCAAGGAGGAGGCGCATGACTACCGTTACTTCCCGGACCCGGACCTGCTGCCGCTGGAGTTCTCGCAGTCCTTCGTCGACGAGCTGAAGGCGGCGCTGCCGGAGCTGCCGGACCAGAAGAAGGCGCGCTTCATCGCGGATTTCGGCCTGTCGCCCTACGACGCCTCCGTGCTGGTCGCCGAGCGCGAGAGCGCTGCGTTCTACGAGGCCGTCCTGGAGGCGCTGTCCGACCGGGCGCGCGACGGCAAGCTCGCCGCCAACTGGGTGATCAACGAGCTGTTCGGCCGGCTGAACAAGGAAGGCCGTGACATCGCGTCGTCGCCCGTCTCGGCTTCTCAGCTCGCGGCGATCGTCGCGCTGATCGGCGAGGGCACGATCTCCGGCAAGATCGCCAAGGACCTGTTCGAGATCGTCTGGAGCGAGGGCGGCGATCCGCGTGAGCTGGTCGAGAGCCGCGGCATGAAGCAGGTCACCGACCTCGGCGCCATCGAGAAGGTGGTCGACGAGATCATCGCCGCCAATCCGGACAAGGTCGCGCAGGCGAAGGCGAAGCCGCAACTCGCCGGCTGGTTCGTCGGTCAGGTGATGAAGTCGTCGGGCGGCAAGGCCAATCCGCAGGCGGTGAACGATCTCCTGAAGAGCAAGCTCGGCATCTGAAACGACGGTCGCTCGTCTTCGTTCCGGCGGCGCGCACGAGGGTGCGCGCCGTTTTGTTTTGGCGCCGCGGTCCGGCGAATCGCCGCGTGCGATTCGCAAAAAAGCCACCATTGCCGAGCGTTCGAACGCACACGAGGGCGTGTGCAATGAAAATTTTTTCGTTGCCAAAATTTACGACTCAGAGTCCGCGCGTTGCTCTCGCGGTGCGAGTCTGCACGCCGACACGCCGGCGTCGCCGCGTGCGACGTGCCGTTCAGTCGCTCAGAAAAATACTTGCAGCACAGGCTTTTTGCGCAATCGCGATTAGTTGCGATCGCGGCCTTGCGCAGAGAGACGTTTGGATTTTCGCGATCGATCGACGCGCTGCTTCGCGCGTTGCGCCAGCCGCGTGCGCGCGCGCCTGTCAACACTTCCTTAAGCCGGAAGCTGTTTTTTTTCACTCGTTGGTGTATCGATGAGGAGTGCAGCTCGATTCCCGAGTGCACGCATCGACTAAGCCATCTCACATCGGAGGGCAACATGGCCAAGAAAGCGAAGAAGGCGAAGAAGGCAGTGAAGAAGGTCGCGAAGACTGCGGCGAAGAAGACTGCCAAGAAGACCAAGAAGGTCGCCAAGAAGAAGTAACTCTCGCAGTCCTCTGCGAGATGAGTCCGGCAGCTGATGCCGGCACGTCGTTGGAACGTTAGGTCTGCATGGCTCCTCGAGAGCCGGGCGGATCTCCTGAAGCTCCAACAGACGATAGAGGGTGTCGGCGAGACATCAGGTCAACGGTCGGATCGAACTCGAGAGCGGCTTCGCTCGCGGTGCGGTCCGGCAGAAGAAACAGGATTTCTTCGTTCGGTGCAGATCGCGTTTCCGGTCTGCAATCTCACGAGCGGCTATCAGCCAGAGTGGGATCTGATCCTGACGTGTTCGCCGACGCCCTCGATCCCTGAGCACCGCGCCCTTGGCGACTGTGTGCCTCCAACCTCCCCATAGACGAACAGCATCATCAGCAGCTCGGCGCAGGCGTGCCCGCGCTGCGCAATCTCCCGCACGTGCTGTCGAGACGTGTCCAGTCGCGATGCGGCTGTTGACCAGCGGCGTGGTGCGCTTCGCGCCAGCGCGGTGAGGCGCTTTCGCGGATGGTTATGAGTTTGCCAAACAGAACGGTAAACCGCTCTTTGCCGAGTTGAAGAATCCATTTCGAATCAATGCATTGAACCCGGCCCGGGAAAATGCGGGGTTCCGCGTTCAGGGCTCGTTCAGCACGATGTTTAAACTGCCTTTCAAACTTGATCGGTCATCCTTCGCGCATAAGCCGCGAGACGGCATGGGGATAACCAGGCGTTGAACAGCTGGACGGGGGCGTGCTCGGGTGACCGGCCGCCTCCTCGAAGCGAAGGAGAGCGACGATGTTTCAGGGACAACTCAATTTCGATGACGTGACCACCGCGGAGCAGGGCGCCAGCGGCGATGTGCTGTTTGAGCTCGGCATGCTCTATGCGAGCGGTCGCGACGGTGCGGTCGATCTGATCGCCGCGCACAAATGGTTCAATCTCGCCGCCCTCAGGGGCCGCGTCGATGCCGTGGCTATGCGCCGCGAGGTCGCCGAGCAGATGTCGGACGCCGAGATCGCGACCGCGCAGCGCGAGGCGCGCGCCTGGATGACCGCGCACTGAGCGAGCCAAGCCGCGGCTTGGCGGATCTCGCCCGATCGCTCATTCTCGTCGGAAGCGGGCCTCGTCGCGCGCCCATAAATCTCCTATCTGTCGTTCGGTGTGACGCAGACAAGCGGGATTGACGGCATGGGCCAGGCAAGGCGACAGGCGCGGCGGCAAGAGCTGATCGACTGCCATGACTGCGGCAGCGGCGTCTCCTTCAGCGCAGTGGCGTGCCCGCATTGTGGATCGACCGAGCCGGCCGGGCCTGCGGTGCAAAGCCGGCGCGAGTTGAAGCGTCTGCGGGTCGAGGCCCATAATGACCGCCGCCTCATCGTGGTGACCGCCCTCTGTGCCGGTCTCGGCGCCATCTATGGTGCCGCGATGGGAGCAGGAGGCGTAGCGTCATGGTGGGCTGCGCTCGGCTATGGGTTCGTCGGCACCATCATCGGCGTGCCCGCCGCCTTCGTGATCAACATCAGCCGTGGCTTGTTCGATTGAACCGCGCGGGATTGAGCGGCAACCGTGATCACGACGGCCATGCTCCGTTGCGATCCGGCAGGTGCGTGAACGGCTCGGCTTTGATGCGGATGATCAGGGGGGAGGGGCCTGTTGGCCGCACCCAAGGGTGGCTGGCGGAGACGGAGGAGTTTCCCGCATGTTTGCCCCTGTCCGTGGGTGTCCGATAACTCGTTGTGGGTAGAACGTTTTTCTGATTTGATCGTCCCTCATTGGCTGTGGTCGTCTGCCCAGATCCGGATTTCTGGTCTGGGTACAGGGGCGGGTAGGAGCGGATCGCATGGCGGGCGGAACGTTGACGGCGCTCAAGGTCGCCAAGGCGAAGAAGCCCGGCATGTACGGCGGAGGGGGCGCCGCCCTTTCGAACATGGCCATGCTCGAGCTGCTGCAGGGCATGGGCTTCGGCGAAGACGTGACCGTCCACGGCTTCCGGTCGACCTTCAAAGACTGGTGCTGGGAGCAGACCGGCTATCCAAATCAGATGTCGGAAATGGCTCTGGCACACTCGGTTTCGGATAAGGTAGAGGCGGCCTACCGCCGCGGTGACATGCGGGAGAAGCGTCGACGGCTGATGGCCGACTGGGCGGCATATTGCGAAAGCCCTTCACTGAGTCGAGGAGCGCCTAACCCAGCTTCGCTAGATGCGCGCTATCCTGGAGGGGGCGCACGCATCTAGTTTCTGATGTTTTTCCAGCTTCTATTTGCCGAACGCGTCCGGCACCGTGACCGAAATCACGACCGGAGGGGGCGGTTGCCGGCGCTCTGGCGGGGTCCAGCGCCCAACTGCGTCCACTCTAATGCGCGTGATCGACGGTTCGTCCGAGCCGAGATCGACGTCGTCCAGATGAACCTCCGTCACCTGGTGTCGAAGCGTAAGCTCTTGGCGGTCGATCCGAACATATTGGCTGACCGTCTTGATCTCGCGGTCGCCGGCAAGAAACGTCAGTATGAACGTGCCGTCCGTTTTGCTGCCCCGCTGACCATTCTCGGCCCGCAGATCGATCGAGAACTTGCCATTGCCCTTCGGCGTCACAGTAAACGTGGCGTAGTGCTGGCTGGTGTTTGGGATATCTGAGCCGAGCCGGATTGTCTTGGTGTGATCAGGCCAGTTGGCAAAGTTGGGGCTCGGCATATTGGCAGACGCCGGGGCAATCATGTTCAACGCGAGAGTTGCAGCGGAGGCGGCTGCCAGCAGCAAGGTTGCGTATCTCATTTGAGGGCTCCAAGTATGGGCAACATTGCCCGCCCTCTCGACTACAGTCAGCATCACGACGTGACATTGGAAAAAACTGTATAGATCATCGATGAGATAGTTGCCGGCTTTTGGCAGTCGGCCTGGTCGGAAACTCGGAACCAAAGTTGTAGGTCACAAAGCCAACTCGGATACCTATGGTGACGGTGATGGCAAGTTCAGCGCCCTTCATTGATCCCTTTGCTCTTAAGTTCACGTCCATAACGACGCAGGCGTACTCCACCCTGGTCTTCGCAACTTGGTCAAACTCGGCGCGAGACAACTCGTAGGGACGGTACTGAATCGTCGTGAAGAAGGTTTGCGTGTTGCGGAGGCGAGCCTCAGCATGTTCTTGAAGGATCTGCTTGAGCTTCTCGGTCGGCAGAATCGGTACGTTTCGCCCCAGTTTTGGGCCTCTCTCGACCAGACCCTCTCGGATCGCCAGCTCCAGGCGCTTATGTGCTGTGGTGTAAGTGTCGGCGTTCAGTGCTTCGATAGCGTCGCCTACGAAGAACGGCATGCCCTCTCTTTCGGCAGCCAGCACTTGGAGGAGCATTTTCGTTGTATCAGCGTAGGGAAAATTGCTGCACTGCCGAATTCGGTGGTCGAAATCTTCAATGGAGTTAGAGCAAAGGAGCGACCACGCCTGCATAGCGGCAGACTCGTCGACTTCGGCGGTGAATTCTAGGAGCAAACTTCCATGGGCGTCGCTACGGAACGCTAAGGGTCCCAGAGATCCAGCTTTGGTTTCAGAATGGCGCACGACCACCGAAAAGCGCCGAGGCTCGATATCGAGACGCATGGATGAATCTCCTGCGCCACAAATCTCCTGCTACACGATTGGTTCCGCGAACGCGGTCCCGTTGACGAGATCGGAAGCGTGCTTTTGCGTTGATTGCGAAGGCGGCCGGCCGAGATTTGCCTATGCAGACCATCCGGTCACTGGCAGCCAGCGACGAGGATCTTGTTTGCAATCTTCTCGACGCGGCTGGTCGAGCACCGCGCCGGCCAGCGAGGTCCGGACCTCGAAGCTGGAGGAGCCGTCCCGGATCAGGCGGACGAGGGTCCGGGTGCGCATGGTGTACCGTGAACGGACTGCAAACAGACTGTGCCGGGTTTTGTGTCGGTGGAAACCGCACCGATCCGCGCCATCTGCGGAGCGCTTCCGGCCGGCTCGATCGATGCCAAGTGATTGAAAAAATTGGCT
The DNA here is from genome assembly GCF_051168215.1 of Bradyrhizobium sp. HKCCYLRH2015. NCBI lineage: Bacteria > Pseudomonadati > Pseudomonadota > Alphaproteobacteria > Hyphomicrobiales > Nitrobacteraceae > Bradyrhizobium > Bradyrhizobium sp. HKCCYLRH2015. Next base: position 120,604 of record NZ_JBNPUO010000013.1, read on the forward strand.
GGCGGAGACGGAGGGATTCGAACCCTCGATAGGGCTTTACAACCCTATAACGGTTTAGCAAACCGCCGCCTTCAGCCACTCGGCCACGTCTCCGGCGACGGTCGGTATGCCCGACGCCGCGCTGAGCCGCAAGCGGCAGATTGCATGCGGTTTCGAAATCCTCACAGGGCCGCGGCTTCGCCGGACCGGTGCGGGCGGTGGTCTTCACCTTCGGCTCATCGATCCGGGCTGGACCTGCCGTTTGATCGGCCGCGGTACGCGTCGAAGTCGACGGGCGGTGCGAGCCCCCTCGATGATCCCTGACGCGGGGGACCCCTAATATAGAGGGTCGTCGGCAAAGGCGGCCGTTGGCAGGGGCGCAGACGGCATTGTCGTCCGGCCCGATTCTCGTTCAGCGCGTGGCTGGATTCACGGCCCCGGCGCCTGACTTGGGGCGGGTTCCGGGCGGGCGAGTGCTCGCGGCCTTAAGCACCTCAAATTGCTTTGTGACAAAACGACAACATAAACAGCGACTTAGGTGTTCCCGCAGAACCACGGTTCCGTGCCTTTTGTGCAACACCGGTCCGAAAAGGCGCCGCTTGGGCGCCGCAATGATGGTTCCTTTGTTGCGTGTGCAAAGGCCTTCGGTAATTCTGCTCGCACGACGAAGGGGGGCATCCCGACGTCGTCCCGTTTAGGTCGTTCGCTCAAGTCCCTCGCGTTCATGCGGGTGTGTCCGATAGCGCGAAGCGGCTGAGCGACGGGTCGAAGAGGGATAACGGGTCCAACCCCAAGGGTGTCTCTCACCCAGCGGAGGCGGAACCTTCCCTGACTGAGCAACTTGGAGGTTTAACATTATGAACACGATCAAGAGCCTTGTCCTGGGCTCGGCGGCCGCTCTCGTCGCCATGTCCGGGGCTCAGGCAGCTGACCTTCCGATCAAGGCCAAGGCGGTCGAATATGTGAAGGTCTGCTCGCTTTACGGCGCTGGCTTCTACTACATCCCCGGCACCGACACCTGCATCAAGCTGGGCGGTTACCTGCGTGCTGAAACGTCGTTCGCCAGCAACGGCCAGTACAACAACGCGGTCAACGGCGTTGCCGGCGGCATGAACCGCCAGAGCAACTACTACTACAGCCGCGCTCGTCAGGACCTCAACATCGACACGCGCACCGCGACCGAGTACGGCGTGGTCCGCACCTTTGCTGACCTGACGTTCACCTGGACCAGCGGCACCTACGCTGGCTCGGGCTCGGCGACCGGCGCGACTGCCTACTCGACGGCTGGCGCTCCTGGCGCTCAGGCCGACGGCAACATCGCTCAGGGCGGCATCGGCGTGTACTACGCCTTCATCCAGTTCGCCGGCTTCACGATGGGTAAGGCCGTGTCGCAGTTCGACGCGCCCTGGACCAACTACCCGGGCAACAACTTCGACGGCCTGTGGGGCGGCGGCGGCACCGTGACCGGTGTCAACCAGTTCACCTACACCGCCGACTTCGGCTCGGGCATCACTGCGGCGATCTCGGCGCAGGACGCGAGCCAGTACTACACCACCAACATGTGGAACGTGTCGGGCATCACCGCGGCCGGCATCATCGGCGGCTCGTATGGCACCAACAACTTCGGTGGCAACGTGTCTCCGGACATCGTCGGCATGGTTCGTGTCGACCAGGCTTGGGGTCTGTTCCAGGCGTCGTTCGCGGCGCATGACAACCACACCGGCTACTACGGCGCCACCGAGCTCACCGGTCACCCGGCTGACAAGTGGGGCTGGGCTGCTCAGCTGGCCTTGTCGATCAAGAACATCCCGACCGGCCCCGGCGACACCATCAACATCCAGGGCGTCTACACCAATGGTGCGAGCCGCTACAACGCTCAGAGCCTGGTGCCGACCACCTACGCGATGTACGGCGGCAGCAGCACGGCTGGTGTCTACGGCACGCTCGGCTTCGCTGGCGTCAGCGACTCGGTCTTCGTGACCGGCGGTGAGCAGCAGCTGACCACGACCTACGGTATGCGCGGTGCGTACACCCACAACTGGAACCCGGCCTGGAACACCGCGATCTACGGTTCGTGGGCTGCCGTGTCCTACAACAGCACTGCCAAGGGCCTGATCTGCGGCAGCGCGGCGATGGGTGCGATCGCGGGCGCAGGCTTCACCTGCAACCCCGACTTCAACATCTCCTCGCTGGGCTTGATCACCCGCTGGACCCCGGTCAAGAACCTGACCTTCTCGGCCGACGTGGCCTGGACCAACCTCGACCAGAAGTACTCGGGCAACATTGTTTCCCCGGCTACGACCACGACTTCCAAGCCGGCTGCGGTCTATCAGCTCAAGGACCAGAACTCGGTGTCCTTGCTGCTCCGCGCTCAGCGCAACTTCTGATCCTGATCGTCTGATCGGGTTCAAGAGCCCCCGGCAGGAAACTGCCGGGGGTTTTTGCTTGTGTGCGGGCGCTCATTCCGGAGTGACTCCGGGTCCGGTGCGCTCGAGAAGCGATCGATGCCAGATCGATGGATCGAGCCAATTGAGCAGAGCTTCGATTGCCTGTAGCTCGAAAGTCGCATTCGTTTCAGTAGGTTGGCTGCACGCTGGTATTTTTTTTAAAAATGGTGTTGAAAACAGATGAGTTGATAAGCTAATTTTCTCATGCCTGAGTAATCATTCGTCCTCGTGAGGACGACACCGCAGACGCAAGACGACGATCATACGATGTTAGACTCCAGGAAGCCTCCGGCGATGCCCCGCCGGAGGCTTTTTCACATCGGGATCTCCTCGGCACCCTAGATCTGACGTTGCCTCTCGATTGCAGAGCCTCAGCGTGATCTCCGCAGGCGCGTGCCATCAGCGCATACATCCATCGTCTCACTAAAAATCGTTGTGCATCGGCTTGACCGGGAAATGCCGGATGGTCACCATGACCGTCAGATGACGGGGCCACACCGTCACGCCAGTGAGGAATGTGTCCAAAGATGAGTTCGGAAGGCTCTGTGGGAGTGCTGCGTCCGTGGTCCGAGCAAGACGATCTGGCGGGCGCCATCACGCGGCTGCTGGAAGCGCGGCCCGAGGGCCGGGCCGAGCTTGCGGAATGTCTGGCGGTTGCGCAGCGGATCGACGCCAGCGACGACGAGTCCTGGTATCGCGAGTGGATGCAATGCGCGGACGCCATGAAGGCTGCCGCCGCCGACGCCGTGAGCAGCGGTCGTCCCGAGCTGGCGTTTCGCAAATGGTCGCGCGCAGTGGATTGTTATGAGGCTGCGGCCTGTCCGTTCAGCAGCTCGCGTTCCCGCCAGGACGTCGTGCTGTCCCGCATGCGCGAATGTGCGCGCGAATTCCTGCGCTGTGCCGATCCGCAAGGAGAGGTCGTCACGATCCACTGGCGCGCCGACTATCCGCTCGAAGCCTATTTCCTGCCGGCGCGTGGCGAGGCGGGCAGGGCGCCCACCGTCATCTGCATCGGTGAGCCCGGCCGTCGCAAGGAAACGTCGCTGTTCAAGCTTGCAGCCCATGCGGAGCAGCGTGGCTTGGCGCTGCTGGTGGTCGATCTGCTGGGCAGCGGACCGGACTGCCGCTTCGAGGAGATCGTCGGCCGTCGCGATCTCGAATCGGCCATCGCGAGCGTGACGGACTACGTGACGTCCCGCGATGACGTGGACGAAGGCCGGATCGCGATTCTGGCCGACGACTGGAGTTCGTCCTTTGTCGCGCGCGGCATCGCACTCGATCCGCGTTATGCTGCGGCGGTCTGCGACGCCGGCTTGTGGGATATTCACGAGCGTGTCTTCCTGTCGCGCCGACCCGGTGCGTGTGAGCGGGGCAGGCCGCCGATCGCGACGGAAGGGCTGGCGGCGCGGCAGATCATGTGTCCGCTGCTGGTGACGGTGCCGGAGCGTGGCTGGCTTCGAGCCGACATCGCAACCCGGCTGATCGCGCAGATCAAGCGCGAGCACCCGGACATCACTCTGAAGATCGTCTCCAGCGCGGGCGCCGATTGGCTCGAAGCCGATGCCTTCGTCTTCGACTGGATCGCGAGGCGTCTGGCGGGGTCTCAGCGGCCTCCAGGCTGACGCGACCGCATGTCTGGGCCCGCTGCCTGCAAGAGGCGGTCGGGCCGTGGTCGCCTCGGGGGCCTCAGAGCCCCATCGTGAGTCGCGCGCTGGCCTTCTCGAAACGGTCCTTGAGGCCAGCCAGCTTGTCCGTGAAGGTCGCCAGCTCGCGAGCGTCGAATTCCTCGAAGATGAAGCTGAAGATCTGCGCCTGCTGGGCTTCCAGCTCGGCGAACTGCTCCGATGTCTTGGTGGTGAGCGACATCCGGACCACGCGTGCATCGTTGGGGGCGGGCTTGCGTTCCATGAAGCCCTTCTTCTCCAGCAGCTTCGACTGCGTCGTGACGAACGAAGGGTCGACGTGCAGCCGCTTGGCCGCCGCATTCACGGCGACTCCCTCGCCTTGATCCAGCTCGGAGATCGCCATCAGGATCATCCATTGCGGGCCACTGATGCCGATTCGCTTGGCCCAGAAGTACCTCAGCTCCTCCAGATGGACGTTGATCGTGGAGATCTCCCTGGCGAAGCGAAGAATGGCGTCGCGATTCTTCGGCAGATGTTCGGCAGTCTGCGGTTGCGCGTCCGCTTCCACAGGTGCGGCAGACATGTTCTTCAAGGGCGCCATTGCTCAGGAGTTCCAGTACGAAGCTCGACCCTAAAGAAAAAAAATCCGCAACAAAATCACTTATCTAGGAGGACATGCGCCGTCCCCCGTGCGCTGCACAACTAGCTGCCATTGTGTTGCCCTCAAGACACATTTCGGCTTCATTCAATTACCTGACTGCATAAACTATTTTGCTTACCGAATGAGCGAAGGCATAGTTCCTGGCGACGGTGGGGGGTTACTCGATCGTCCCGTGACAGGTGGTTCGCTTAAGTCCCTCGCGTGATGCGGGTGTGTCCGATGGCGCGAAGCGGCTGAAGCGGTTTTTCGGGAGCAGAGGAAGCGGATCGTCCTGGGGGATCTTGGTCCGGTTCTTTCTCAAAAGAGCAACTTGGAGGTTTAAATGAAGACGGTTAAGAGCCTTGTCCTCGGCTCGGCGGCAGTTCTGCTCGCCATGTCCGCGGCTCAGGCGGCCGACCTTCCGATCAAGGCCAAAGCGGTCGAGTATGTGAAGGTTTGCTCCCTGTATGGTGCGGGCTTCTACTACATCCCCGGCACCGACACCTGCATCAAGCTCGGTGGCTATCTCCGTGCTGAAACGGCGATCGGCACGAACAGCGACTTCAACGGCACGTACAGCGGCCAGGGTGGTGCGCATAACCGCCTGAGCAACTACTACACGGCCCGCGCTCGTCAGGACATCAACATCGACACGCGCACGGCGACCGAGTACGGCGTGGTCCGTACCTTCGCTGACCTGACCTTCAGCTGGACCTCCGGCGGCTATGCCGGCACGGGTTCGGCCACCGGTGCGACCGCTTACTCGACCGCTGGTGCGCCGGGCGCACAGGCCGACGGCAATATCGCGCAGGGCTCGGTCGGCGTGTACTATGCCTTCATCCAGTTCGCCGGCTTCACCATGGGTAAGGCCGTGTCGCAGTTCGACACGCCCTGGGTCAACTATCCGGGCAACAACTTCGACGGTCTCGCCGGCGGCGGCGGCACGGTCACCGGCGTCAATCAGTTCAGCTACACTGCTGACTTCGGCTCCGGCATCACGGCCTCGGTCTCGGCTCAGGATGCGAGCGCCTACTACCAGAACAACCTCTGGAACGTGGCGGGTTCGACGGCGGCTGGCGTGATCGGTGGTGCTTACGGCACCAGCAACTACGGTGGCAACGTCTCTCCGGACTTCGTCGGCATGGTCCGTGTCGACCAGGCCTGGGGTCTGTTCCAGGCGTCGTTCGCGGCGCATGACAACCACGTCGCTTACTACGGCGCGTCCGAGACCTCCGGCCACCCGGCCGACAAGTGGGGCTGGGCGGCTCAGCTGGCCCTGTCGATCAAGAACATCCCGACCGGACCTGGCGACACGATCAACGTGCAGGGCGTCTACACCAACGGTGCGAGCCGCTACAACATCCAGAGCCTGATGCCGAACAACTACGCGATGTACGGCAGCACGGGTCTGGCTGGCGCCTACCAGAGCATCGGCTTTGCCGGTGTGGGCGACTCGGTCTTCACGACCGGTGGTGAGCAGCAGCTGACCACGACCTACGGTATGCGCGGTGCGTACACCCACAACTGGAATCCGGCCTGGAACACTGCGATCTACGGGTCGTGGGCTGCCGTCCGCTACAATGGCACGGCCAAGGGCCTGATCTGCACCAGCCCGGGCGTTGTCGCGGCCTTCAACGCGGGTTCGACCTGTAATCCGGACTTCGATCTGGCCACCCTCGGCTTGATCACGCGCTGGACCCCGGTCAAGAACCTGACCTTCTCGGCTGACTTCGCCTACTCCTGGCTCGACCAGAAGCACTCCGGTTCGGTCACCGCTCCGGCTGCTGCTGCTGTCGCGAAGCCGGCCGCGGTGTACGAGCTGAAGGATCAGCAGTCGGCTGTGCTGCTGCTCCGCGCTCAGCGCAACTTCTGATCCAGATCGTCTGACGACGGTTTGACGAACCCCCGGCAGGCAACTGCCGGGGGTTTTTCTTTGCCTCGCCAGCGCGTGCTCCAGCGCCGAGATCCGCATTCCTCGCCGCTCCGCTCTGTCGCTGACAAACATGCTGCAGACCCGCCCGAGAACCACACCGCGCGGCCACGCGACGGAGTGCGATCTGGATGGAATTTCGCGACCGCCTCGTGGCCATCCGGCTCAAACATGCGTGAGAGGCGGTCGGCGGGCGCTCGGTTCGACCGCACGTTTGAGCCAAGCTTGGCCTGCGTGATCCCGGGCAGGCGAGGGCCCGTGTCACGATCGCCGGGATGACAGAGCCAGAAAATTGGAGCCTCGCGCTCGCCGCGCTTCTCGACGCGCGTCCTGCTGCATTCCCGCCACGAGCGCGACACGCATTCGGCGGCGAAAGTCTTCCCTGACACATTACTCTTGGGGATCTGGCGACCGTGTGCCGTGCCGCGGCCGCGCCACATGCGTGATCCGGCCGGTCACGAGAATGGTCCGATAAAGCACCAACTCTGCCTCGCGATCGTTCCCACTGCAACGCTATGCGCGAGCACTGTGGTGCAGCTGGAGACGGGCTGACCGTTGGGGCGGTCGTTCGATGTCGAGCCGGGCCGGTCTGAACTGAGCAATTTGGAGGTTAGTATGAAGACTGTGAGGAGCCTTGTTCTGGGCTCAGGGGCGGCGTTGCTCGCCATGGGTGGGGCTCAGGCCGCCGACCTTCCGATCAAGGCCAAAGCGGTCGAGTATGTCAGGGTCTGCTCGATGTACGGCGCCGGATTTTTCTACATTCCGGGTACCGACACCTGCATCAAGCTCGGCGGCTACCTGCGTGCCGAGGCCGGCTTCGGTACGAATACGATCTTCCAGAATGCCGTGAACGGCGTCGCCGGCGGGCGAAATCGTCTCAGCAACTACTACACGACGCGTTCGCGCGCCGACCTCAACATCGACACCCGCACCGCGACCGAATATGGCGTCGTGCGCACCTTCTTCGACGGTGTCTTCCAGTGGACCGGGGGCAGCTATGCCGGGACCGGCTCCCCCACGGGCGCAACCGCCTATTCGACGGCGGGCGCGCCTGGAGCGCAGGCTGACGGCAACATCGCGCAAGGCGGGATCGGCGTCTTCTATGCCTTCATCCAGTTCGCCGGCTTCACCATGGGTAAGGCCGTGTCGCAGTTCGACGCACCTTGGGCCAACTACCCCGGCAACAATTTCGACGGTCTGACCGGCGGCGGCGGCACCATCACCGGCGTCAACCAGTTCACCTACACCGCGGACTTCGGCTCGGGCATCACGGCCGCGATCTCGGCCCAGGATGCGACGCAATATTCGCAGTCGCAGATCTGGAATACGGCGGGACAGACGGCTGCCGGCGTGCTCACCGGCAGCTATGGCACGTCGAATTTCGGCGGCAACGTCGCGCCCGACATCGTCGGCATGGTGCGCGTCGATCAGGCCTGGGGCCTGTTCCAGGCGTCCTTCGCGGCGCACGACAACCACGCCGCCTTCTTCGGTGCCAACGAGACGACCGGGCATCCCGCCGACAAATGGGGCTATGCCGGTCAGCTCGCCCTGTCGATCAAGAATATCCCGACCGGCGCCGGCGACACCATCAATCTGCAGGGCGTCTACACCAACGGTGCCAGCCGCTACAACTTCCAGAGCCTCGCGCCGATCAACTACGCGATGTACGGCGGCAGCAACATGGCGGGGGCTTTCCAGAGCCTGGGCTTCGCGGGCGTGTCGGATTCGGTGTTCGGGGCGAATACCCAGCAGCAGCTGACGACGACCTACGGCTTGCGCGGCGCCTTCACCCACAACTGGGATCCGGCTTGGAACACCGCAGTGTACGGCTCATGGAGCGCCGTGCGCTATAATGCGACAGCGAAGGGCCTGATCTGCAACGGTGCAGGCATGGTCGCTCTCGGCATCGTCGGTGCGAACTGCAACCCGGACTTCAACATCTCGACCCTGGGTGTGATCACGCGCTGGACGCCGGTCAAGAATCTGACCTTCTCGGCTGACGTCGCCTGGACCCGGCTGGATCAGAAGTTCGCGGGCGTCGCCAATGCGCCGGCGGTTGCGGCGGTTGCCAAACCGGCCACGACCTATCAGCTGAAGGACCAGGATTCGGTCTCGCTGCTGCTGCGCGCTCAGCGCAACTGGTGATGAGAGGCGAATAGGGAGCAGGGAGTAGCGAATAGCAATTGACGACGATCCGATGTCGGTTTCGCTACTCCACCACAGCGCCGCGGCGCAGATCGGCCTCGATCTGTAGCCGCGAGCCGCCGCCGAAGCGGGCGCGATAGACCTGCAGGTTCTCCATCACCCGCTGCACGTAGTTGCGGGTCTCCGCGAAGGGGATCAGCTCGACCCAATCCACCGCGTCCACCTTCGGATCGCGCGGGTCGCCATAGCGTTCGACCCACTTCCTCACGCTGCCGCGGCCGGCATTGTAGGCCGCGAACGTCATGATGTACGAGCCGCGATAGTCCTCGAGCAGGCCGCCGAGCTCGGCCGCGCCGAGCTGCGCGTTGTAGACCGGGTCGGTCTTCATCCGGTTCAGATCGAAGCTGACGCCCGCGCGCTTGCAGACGTAGCGGCCGGCATCCGGCGTGACCTGCATCAGCCCATAGGCCTGGGCCGGCGAGACCACCGCCTGGTTGAAGGCACTCTCCTGACGCGCGATCGAGAAGACCACGCTCGGCTCGACCTCCGGTCCGAGCGAGCGGAACGCAGGAATGCCGGTGACCGGATAGGCGTAGTGGTCGAACGGCAGCCCGCGATTGAGCGCGGCCTTGCCGACCAGCAGCATCGCCCGCGCATCGCTGTTTCGCGCGGCGGCTTCCGCGATTCCGACCAGGACGTCGGGGTCGCCGTTGTCGCCCATGTCGGCGAAGATCGGGATCGCGACCTCGCCCTCGTCGAGCTCGTACAGCAGTTGCACCGCGCGCACCACCTCGAGCCGCTCGACACCGCGCCCGCGGCCGCTCGGCGCAGCATTGAGGCCGAGCTGCGGCAGGCCGAGCTTCGCCCGCGCCAACTGGCCGTAATAGCTCGTGGACTGCTCGGCCGCCGACATATAGGCCGCGCGCGCCTCCTGCATGCGCCCCATCGCTTCTGCCGCGCGGCCCTGCCAATAGCCGGCCCGGGCCAGGGTGGTCGGATTGACGCTGCCGATGCCGATGCGCGCAAAGTGCTGGGCCGCCGTGGCGGGATCGTTGAGGAAGCGCAACGCGATCCAGCCGGCGGTGAATTCCTGCTCGGTCTTGTAGATGTCGCGGTTCGGCAGCGCCGCGTCCCGCGCGATCAGGTAGGCGCTGCGATAATCGCCGGTATCGATCATCTTGCGCGCCAGCAGGCGGCGCTCGATCCACCATTCGTCCAGATTGTGCAGGCGGCCGGGATCCCTGGGCGCGCTGAGCATCAACTGCGCCGCCTCGGCGAACTTCTCGTCGCGCCGCAGCACCTGGATGCGGCTGAAGATGTAGCCGGCATCGCCGTGCAGCTCGCGCGGCACGGCATCGAGCAGGCTCTGGCTGTTGGAGGCTTTGCGGTAGGTCGCGATTCGCGCCTTTGCGAGCGCCACGTGGCCCGAGCCGAGCCGCCGTGCAGCGCGCATCGCCGCCTCGTGCTCGCTGCCATACAGCAGCGTGTCCATCCGCGCCTTGTGATCGCCGCCGGACAGCAGGGCGCCGTACTGGTCCAGGATGTTGTTCTCGGTCTCCTCGGACATCGCGTCGTTGCGCCAGGCATCGCGCACCAGGCGCTCGGCGTTGGCGCGGTCGCCGCGATTGAGCATCACCCGGGCCAGCGCGAACTTGCCCTTCGCCGACAGCGGCGATTCGTTCTCGAACCACGACCAGACGACGGAATCGTCGCGCTTGTCGTCCCACAACGCGGCCTCGAGCCGGCGGCGCAGGAAGGTCTGCGACGGCCAGGACGGATTGGCGGTGATGAATGCGCGATAGCGCTCGACGCTGGCATTGTTGTTGTCGCTACGCAGGATCACCCACTCCGCGAGCTTGCGCGCCACCGGATCCGAGATCGCCTGCACGACCTCGGTGGCATCGCCGGGCTTGCGCTTGCGGACGAGCTCGATCACGTTTTCGAGCGCCTCCTTGTCGGACTGCGAGGTCGAGGACGTCGCGGCGATCGCAGCCGGCACCAGGGGCTTGCGGGAGGCGGGCAGGGCGGCATGCTGGCGGGCCGGCAGGCTGGCAGCCGCCGCGCCGGGCGTGATATCCCTCGGGGCCGAGCGCGGCGACTCGCCGGCGCCCTTGGGAGTGTTCTTGATCTCGGCCTTCGCCTCGGCGTGCGCGTCGACCTTGCTCTTCGTCCCTGCCGCCTCGTTGGTGTTCGTCTTGGGGACCGCGCCGCGCGCGATCGGACGCGCCTTCGGCACGGGAACCTTGGCCGTATGAGCCTTGGATCCCGCAACCTTGGACTCTGAAACCTTGGACTTGGCGGCCTGGTCCTTGGCGAGCGCGCCATGTCCGGCGAGAGCCCATCCCAATGTCAGGCCGGCGGCCAAGGACACCGAGAGTGACACCGACAGGGCGGTCGATCGCAATGCAGTGGCGCGGGCAGAAAAGGGCACGGCGTTCCTTTTGCGGCGGATGACTTCGATCCCCTGACCAACATGGGTCTATCGAAAAGGTGAACAAATCCTAAATATACTGGGAAGGACTGCAACCTGCGCCAACACCGCGGCGAAATCACGACCGAAGGGCGGCGTGTGGCCGGCCCGGGGGTTCCGAGAAGGGTGGTTGCCCGGTGCGAAGTGTGCGGGCCGGGCTGTCGCGGGCGCGGCAGAGCGATTCGGGTGCCTGTTGAGAAGGCAGCCCAACCGCGGGCGGGCCTTCCGCCCCGTCGGTAGACCCGGTATGAAGTGGCTCGCACAGGGGCCAAACGGCGTTTGGGAGGGAGTTTCATGGCAGCCAAGACGAATTTCCGGGGTTCTTTCACCGCCTTGGTCACTCCTTTCAAGAACGGGTCCGTGGACGAGGCCGCTTTTCGCAGCCTCGTGAACTGGCAGATCGACGAGGGCACCAACGGCCTCGTGCCGGTCGGCACGACGGGCGAGAGCCCGACGCTCAGTCATGACGAGCACAAGCGGGTGGTCGAGTGGTGCATTGCCGAGGCCAAGGGGCGGGTTCCCGTGGTGGCCGGCGCCGGCTCCAATTCGACCAAAGAGGCGGTCGAGCTCGCCCAGCACGCCGAGAAGGCGGGGGCGGACGCGGTGCTGGTGGTGACGCCCTATTACAACAAGCCGACGCAGGAAGGCCTGTATCAGCACTTCAAGGCGATCAACGACGCGATCGGCATTCCGATCATCATCTACAACATTCCGCCGCGCTCGGTGATCGACATGTCCGTCGACACCATGAAGCGCCTGTTCGAGCTGAAGAACATCGCCGGCGTGAAGGACGCCACCGCCAGCATGGTGCGGGTGTCGCAGCAGCGCGCCGCGATGGGCGAGGAGTTCAACCAGCTCTCGGGCGAGGATGCGACGATCATCGGCTACATGGCGCATGGCGGCCATGGCTGCATCTCCGTCACGTCGAACGTCGCGCCGCGGCTGTGCTCGGAATTCCACCAGGCCTGGCAGAAGGGCGATGTCGCCACCGCGCTGAAGATCCACGACAAGCTGATGCCGCTGCACACCAACCTGTTCATCGAGTCCAACCCGGCGCCGGTGAAATACGCGTTGTCGCTGCTCGGCAAGATCGAGGAGAAGCTGCGGCTGCCGATGGTGCCGGTTTCGGAGCCGACCCGGGTCGCGGTGCGCGAGGCGATGGTTCATGCCGGACTGATCAACTGAGCCGACGTATCTTGAGGGGGATGCGAGCATGTTGAAGGAATTCCGTGAATTCGCGATGAAGGGCAACGTCGTCGACCTCGCGGTCGGCGTCATCATCGGCGCGGCGTTCGGCGCCATCGTCAACTCGCTGGTCGGCGACGTCATCATGCCGATCATCGGCGCGGTCACCGGCGGCCTCGATTTCTCCAACTACTTTATCCCGCTGTCCAAAGCGGTAAATGCCGGCAACCTTGCCGATGCGAAGAAGCAGGGTGCGGTGCTGGCCTATGGCAGCTTCCTGACGATCACGCTGAACTTCGTGATCGTTGCCTTCGTTCTTTTCATCGTCATCCGGCTGATGAACACGTTGAAGCGGAAGCAGGAGGCTGCGCCGGCCGCTCCGCCGAAGCCCACACCCGAGGTCGAGCTTCTGACCGAAATCAGGGATCTCCTGAAGAAGGCCTGACGTGGCAGACAAGAACGAGCCCAAGATCACCGTCGCCGCAGAGAACCGCAAGGCGCGGTTCAATTATGCGATCGAGGACACCATCGAGGCCGGCATCGCGCTGACCGGCACGGAGGTGAAGTCGGTCCGCAGCGGCAAGTCGACGATCGCGGAATCCTATGCGGATTCGCGCGACGGCGAGATCTGGCTGATCAACGCCAACATTCCCGAATATCTGCAGGCCAACCGCTTCAATCACGAGCCGAAGCGGCCGCGCAAGCTGCTGCTGCATCGCAAGCAGATCAACAAGCTGATGGGCGCGGTCGAGCGCGAAGGCATGACGCTGATCCCGCTCAAGCTCTATTTCAACGAGCGTGGCCGCGCCAAGCTGCTGCTCGCCGTCGCCAAGGGCAAGAAGCTGCACGACAAGCGCGAGAGCGAAAAGAAGCGCGATTGGGGCCGCGAGAAGGGCCGGCTGCTGCGGGCGCGCGGCTAACGAGACCTTTGCCGCGCGCTCCTCGGCGGCACGCCTGAGCCTTGGGACAGCATCCGATGAATCAGAAGAACCTCTTGGATGTCGACTGGAGCCGGATTCCGGCTCCGACCGACGACGGCGCAGCAGATCATCTGGTCGGGACGATCATTCCCGCGATCGGACTGCGTGCCACCGACGACACGCTGGTCACGTTGTCCGATCTGCCGGGACGGACCGTCGTGTTCGCGTATCCGCGGACCGGCGAACCCGGCAAGGTGTCGCTGGTCGAGGACTGGGACATGATCCCGGGTGCGCGCGGCTGCACGCCGCAGACCTGCAGCTTCCGCGACCTGTTCGGCGAGTTGAAATCGGCAGGCGCCGCGCATGTGTTCGGCCTGTCGACGCAGAGCAATGCCTATCAGACCGAGATGGCCTCGCGCCTGCACCTGCCGTTTCCGGTGCTGTCGGACGAAAAGCTCGAGCTGACCAATGCCCTGCGGTTGCCGACCATGGAGATCGCCGGGCTGACCATGATCAAGCGGCTTGCCATGATCGTGGACGACGCCTGCATCACCCACGTGTTCTATCCGGTGTTTCCTCCGGACAGGAACGCGGGCGACGTGCTGGCGTGGCTGAAGGACAACCGCGTCGCCGCGTGAGGATGGGGCGGACCGACCTAATCCAGATCCGCCTTCACACGCGCGAACACGGCGTGGAACATCTCGGTCGTGAGCACGCCGGTGTTCGTATTGTAGCGTGAGCAGTGATAGCTGTCGTACAGCCTGATCCCGCCGGCCTGGTGCACGGCGCCGTGGGCGAAGGGCGCCGCGACCGCGCGCAGGCCCAGCAGCTTCAGCAGCGTGTCGTGGGAGATGCGGCCGAGCGCGACGATGCTGCGCAGCCGCGGCATCGCGGCGATGGTGGCGCCGAGGAAGCTCCGGCACTGGTTGATCTCGGCGGGCAGCGGCTTGTTCTGCGGCGGCACGCAGCGCACCGCGTTGCTGATTCGGCAATCCACCAGCGTCAGCCCGTCGTCGGGACGTGCCTCGAATCGGCCCTTCGCAAATCCGTAGTGCAGCAGCGTCCCGTAGAGCAGCTCGCCGGCATAGTCGCCGGTGAAGGGACGCCCGGTCCGATTGGCGCCCTGCAGCCCCGGCGCGAGCCCGACGATCAACAGCCGCGCATCGGGATCACCGAACGACGGCACAGGCGCGTTGAACCATGACGGCTCGCGCGCGCGCTGCGCCTCGCGGAATTCCACGAGGCGAGGGCACAGCGGACAGTCTCGATCGGGATTGGTCGAAGACAGGGCAGGCGGCGCAGGCTGAGTGCCCGTCCGCCTAGTCCTCGAAATCGTCATCGTTGGGCGTGGTGGTGGCGGTGGTCGTGGCGCGGGCGGCCGGCGTGGTGGAGCGCTGCAGGAATTGCGGGGAATGGTGGCGCGGCTCGCGCGGGGCGGGGCGCTCCGACGGGTCGCGGCCGAGCTTGGACTGCAACTCCATGAGGTCGGTGAAGACGTCGGCCTGACGGCGCAGCTCGTCGGCGATCATCGGCGGCTGGCTGGAGATGGTCGAGATCACGGTGACGCGAACGCCGCGGCGCTGCATCGCTTCTACCAGCGAGCGGAAGTCGCCGTCGCCCGAGAACAGCACCATCTGGTCGATATGCTCCGCGAGCTCCATGGCATCGACGGCGAGCTCGATGTCCATGTTGCCCTTGACCTTGCGCCGGCCGCTGGCGTCGATGAACTCCTTCGTCGCCTTGGTGACGACGGTATAGCCGTTGTAGTCGAGCCAGTCGATCAAGGGCCGAATCGACGAGTACTCCTGATCCTCGATGATCGCGGTGTAATAGAATGCGCGGAGCAGCGTGCCGCGGCTCTGAAATTCCTTGAGCAGGCGCTTGTAGTCGATGTCGAAGCCGAGCGTCTTGGCCGTGGCGTATAGGTTGGCGCCGTCAATGAAGAGCGCAATCTTGTTGGTCGAAGATGACATTCAGTGTCTCGCGTTCAGTTAGATTCTATTTTGGGCGCGACTCCAGTCGGTCGCGCACTCCATTTCAAGATACTGCCAAGGCGTCGGCGGTCCATCTGGTGTGAGGTTACCGCAAACCGGAGTGATCGGGGCAACAAAGGCGTACTTGTGACGACGTAATGAAGCGTTTTCTTGTCCAAGGCCCGAATTCCGCGGGTCTGGACGGAGCGCCAGTCAAGGTTGCCGAATTCGGTACTCCTTGCCCCTTACCGAACCCTGACGCCAGTTTTGCCTTGCGAAAGCCAGCCAGCCTCTATAACTAGCCCAGCATAATCAGCATATTAAGCACACAAAGGACCGGAGCGACAATGGCGCGCGTCACTGTGGAAGATTGTATCGATAAAGTCGACAACCGGTTCGACCTGGTTCTCCTGGCCGCGCATCGCGCGCGCATGATCTCGTCGGGATCACAACTTACAATTGATAGAGATAATGACAAGAATCCCGTCGTCGCACTCCGGGAAATTGCGGATTCGACCATTTCTCCCGAGGATCTGAAGGAAGAACTGGTGCATTCGCTGCAGAAGTTCGTCGAGGTCGACGAGCCGGAGCCGGACACGGTGCCGCTGATCGGCTCGGCCGGTGCCAGCGTCGATGCCGACGACACCGAGGTCGCCGTCGAGCGCATGACCGAGGAAGAATTGCTGAAGGGCCTCGAGGGCCTCGCTCCGCCGGAAGAGCAGCCGGAAGAGGACGAGTGACGGTCTCGTCACCGTCAGCGCGAGCTCCAGCTAACTTGTGAGAATGTGAAGGCCCGGACCACGTCCGGGCCTTTGCATTTGAACGTGATTCCGTGATTACCATAGGGCTGCGACAAACGCCTGCCATCCGGCAGATTTGGTCACGAAGATAAAGGTTTAGTCATTTTCCATGGTGGTTTCGGGCCACACTCCTCAGCAGATGCAGGCGGCGGCCGAATCGGCCGCGTTGGCGCCTTCGCCGCCGGCTGAGCGGCCGCGGCCGCCGAAGCCGCGCTCCCGCATGATGCGACAGTACGATCTCGTGGAACGGGTCCGCTCCTACAATCCGGATACGAACGAGGATCTGCTCAACCGCGCGTATGTGTACGCCATGAAGGCGCATGGGTCGCAGACCCGCGCGTCCGGCGACCCGTATTTCACGCATCCGCTCGAGGTCGCGGCCATTTTGACCGACCTGAAGCTGGACGACGCCACCATCGTCGCGGCGCTGCTGCACGACACGATCGAGGACACCGAGGCGACCCGCGCCGAGATCGACCGCTTCTTCGGCCCCGAGATCGGTGCGCTCGTCGAGGGATTGACCAAGCTGAAACGGCTCGAGCTGGTTTCGCGCGAGGCCAAGCAGGCCGAGAATCTGCGCAAGCTCCTGCTGGCGATCGCCGACGACGTGCGTGTGCTGCTGGTCAAGCTCGCCGATCGCTTGCACAACATGCGCACGCTGGAGTTCGTGCCGGAGGCATCCCGGCGGCGGATCGCTGAGGAGACGCTCGACATCTACGCGCCGCTCGCGGGCCGCATGGGCATGCAGGAGATGCGCGAGGAGCTCGAGGATCTCTCGTTCCGGACGCTCGACCCGCAGGCGTACAGCGTGGTGATGCAGCGGCTCGATGCGCTGGCGGAGCGCAATCGCAACCTGATCGGCGAAATCGAGAGCCAGCTGGCCCGCAAGTTTCGCGAGCATGGCCTCACGGCACGGGTGTTCGGCCGCCGCAAGCGGCCATTCTCGATCTGGACCAAGATGGAACGCAAATCCATCGGGTTCGAGCAGCTGTCCGACATCTTCGGCTTTCGCGTCATCATGCCCGATCTCGAATCCTGCTACCGTGCGCTCGGTATCGTGCATACGACCTGGCCAGTCGTGCCCGGCCGCTTCAAGGACTACATCTCGACGCCGAAGCAGAACGACTATCGCTCGATCCACACCACCGTGATCGGCCCAGGCAAGCAACGCGTCGAGCTGCAGATCCGTACCGAGGACATGGACCAGATCGCCGAACTCGGCATCGCCGCCCACGCCTTTTACAAGGACGATCTCGCCTCGCCGACGGAGCGGCTGAAGCGCGAATCGAATGCCTTCGCCTGGCTGCGCCACACTATCGGCATCCTGTCGGAGAGCGCGAATCCGGAGGAGTTCCTCGAGCACACCAAGCTCGAGCTGTTTCACGATCAGGTGTTCTGCTTCACGCCGAAGGGCAAGCTCATCGCGCTGCCACGCCACGCAAACGTGATCGACTTCGCCTATGCCGTGCATACCGACGTAGGCAACAGCGCCGTCGGCTGCAAGATCAACGGCAAGTTCGCCGCGCTGTCGTCGGAGCTGCAGAACGGCGACGAGGTCGAGGTGCTGACCTCGGACGCGCAGTCGGCGCCGCCCTCGGCCTGGGAGACGCTCGCCATCACCGGCAAGGCACGCGCCGCCATCCGGCGCGCCACCCGAACCGCCGTGCGCGATCAATATGCCGGGCTGGGCCGGCGCATCGTCGAACGTCTGTTCGAGCGGACCAAGCTCGAATATGCCGACGACAAGCTCAAGGGCGCGCTGCCGCGTCTGGCGCGCGCCTCGATCGAGGACGTGATGGCGGCGGTCGGCCGCGGCGAGATCAAGGCCTCCGACGTCGCGCGCGCAATGTATCCGGACTACAAGGAAGAGCGCGTCGTGCGCTACGGCGCCAAGAAGACGGCCGCCGCGCCGGCAGCCAAGGCTGCCGCGCCTGCGGCCGAGCCCCACCGCGGCCCGTTTGCCATCCCGATCAGCGGGCTCAATTCCGGCCTGCCGGTGAAGTTCGCGCCCAACGGCGGTGCCGTGCCGGGCGACCGCATCGTCGGCATCGTGACGCCGGGCGAGGGGATCACGATCTATCCGATCCAGTCGCCGGCGCTGAAGGATTTCGAGGAGGAGCCAGAGCGCTGGCTCGACGTGCGCTGGGACGTCGACGAGACCTCGCCGCAGCGCTTTCCGGCGCGCATTCGCGTCGAGAACGTCAACGAGCCCGGCAGCCTCGCCCAGGTCGCCACCGTGATCGCCGAGCATGACGGCAACATCGACAACATCAGCATGAGCCGCCGCTCGCCTGACTTCACCGAGCTCACGATCGATCTCGAGGTCTACGACCTCAAGCATCTCTCGGCGATCATCAACCAGTTGCGCGCCAAGACCATCGTGGCGCGGGTCGACCGGGTGAATGGCTAATCTGCGGGGATGGCTGCGGCGTTCTGCTTCGGGATGCGCTAAACAAGCCGTAGTCTACTCGAAAGTCCTGCGAGCCGGCCCATGTCCGATCCGTCGAAGTCACATCCTCCGAAGCTGCGCCTTGGCGTCAACGTCGACCACATCGCCACCTTGCGAAATGCCCGCGGCGGCCGCAGCCCCGATCCGGTGCGTGCCGCGCTGCTTGCGATCGAGGCCGGGGCCGACGGCATCACGGCGCATCTGCGCGAGGACCGCCGGCACATCCGCGACGACGACATGGCGCGGCTGAAGGCCGAGATCTCCAAGCCGCTGAACTTCGAGATGGCGGCCACCGAGGAGATGGTGCGGATCGCGCTTGCGACGCGCCCGCATGCCTGCTGCCTGGTGCCGGAGCGGCGCGAGGAGCTGACCACCGAGGGCGGCCTCGACGTGGTCGGCCAGCACAACGCGCTGGCGCCGGCGATCGCCCGGCTCGGCGATGCCGGCATCCGGGTGTCGCTGTTTATCGCCGCCGACCCGGCGCAGATCGAGATGGCGGCGCGGCTGCGCGCGCCCGTGATCGAGATCCACACCGGCGGCTGGTGCGATGCCATCACCGACGGCCACCACGACAAGGCGGACGCGGAGTGGGAGCGGATCGTCACCGGCACCCGGCAGGCCTATGCAGCCGGGCTCGAGGTCCATGCCGGCCACGGGCTCGACTATGCCACCGCCGAGCGGATCGCGACGCTGCCGGAGATCGTCGAGCTCAACATCGGCTACTTCATGATGGGGGAGGCGCTGTTCGTGGGCCTCGCCGAGACCGTCCGCACCATGCGCGCGGCGATGGATCGCGGCCGTGCGCGGTTGGGGACGGCGGCATGATCATCGGCATCGGCTCCGACCTGATCGACATCCGCCGCGTGGCCGAGGTGATGGACCGGCACGGCGAGCGCTTCCTGAACCGGATCTTCACCGCGGCCGAGCGCGCCAAGGCGGAGCGGCGGGCCAAGAACGAGAAGATGGTGGTCGCCACCTACGCCAAGCGGTTCGCCGCCAAGGAGGCCTGCGCCAAGGCGCTCGGCACCGGGATCCGTCAGGGGGTGTGGTGGCGCGACATGGGCGTCGTCAATCTGCCCGGCGGCCGGCCGACCATGCAGCTCACGGGGGGCGCGGCCGAACGGCTGAAGGCGCTGACCCCCGAGGGCCACGAGCCGCGCATCGACCTGTCGATCACCGACGACTGGCCGCTGGCGCAAGCCTTCGTCATAATTTCGGCGGTGCGCCGCGAGACATCCTGACGGGCCGCCGCCCCCAGCAGGAAAAACAAAAATGCGATCGATTTCAGCGAGTTATGTAGTTTTGATACGGCGATTGATTGCGCGGCCCCGCGCAGTCGTCTAAAACCCGCCGGGATCGAACCGGCTGCATCACGGGCGGATTCTGGGTCAAACCGGAGTTGGCCTTAACCACCAGAATCAGGACAGACTCCCTTAAGCCGCGGAACGGTATGGTGTTCGCGGACGGAGGGGTGTTCGGCAACGGCTGGCGAATCGTCGGACCATTCGCCAAGGGACAGTGAAAGAGCGATGAGCGTGACCTCCGGAACCAAGACTGAGAGCGGCCTCGGTGAAACCGTTCGTGTCGTCGTTCATGCGCTACTGATCGCGCTGGTGATCCGTACGTTCCTGTTCCAGCCGTTCAACATCCCGTCGGGATCGATGAAGGCGACCCTGCTGGTCGGCGACTATCTGTTCGTATCGAAATATTCGTACGGCTATAGCCACTACTCGATCCCGCTGTCGCCGCCGCTGTTCTCGGGCCGCATCTTCGGCTCGGAGCCGAACCGCGGCGACATCGTCGTGTTTCGTCTGCCGAAGGACGATACCACCGACTACATCAAGCGCGTGATCGGCCTGCCTGGCGACCGCATCCAGGTGCGCGAAGGGCTGCTCTACATCAACGACAAGCCGGTGCAGCGCGAGCGGCTGTCCGACTTCATCGGCGAGGATCCCTGCGGGCAGCCGGACTCGACCGCGCGCGTCAAGCGCTGGAAGGAGACGCTGCCGAACGGCGTCAGCTATGAGACGCTGGACTGCGTCGACAACGGCTATGTCGACAACACCGCGGTGTATACCGTGCCGGCCGGCAACTTCTTCATGATGGGCGACAACCGCGACAACTCGACCGACAGCCGCTTCCTCAGCCAGGTCGGCTACGTGCCGTTCGAGAACATCGTCGGCCGTGCGCAGCTGATCTTCTTTTCCATTGCCGAAGGCGAGCATGCCTGGGCGTTCTGGCGCTGGCCGGTATCGGTGCGCTGGAATCGAATCTTCAAATTCGTGCGATGATCGACGACTCACCCGATATCCAGACCACGCAGGCTGCCGCATCGAGCCCGCAACCCGGCACGGGTGCGCTGGAGGCGTCGCCCAAGGCTGTGTCGCGGCCGAAGTCTGAGATCAAGCCCGAGCAGAAGAGCGAGCCCAAGACCGAGCCCAAGACCGAGCCCAAGACCGAGCCAAAGGCCGATTCCAGGACCGAGGCGAAGCCGGTCTCCAAGCCAGACATAAAGACCGTCGAGTCCGAATCGGGGTCCGCTGGCCCGACCGACGATGGGGCCGACCCGACCGCGCTCGTTGCCGAGGCCGAATCCGACGGCAAAGCGCGCAGCAAGGCGAAGGGCAGCCGCCGTGCCAAGAGCGCGGGGACCGGCGCCGCCAAGGGCGCCAAGGCCGCGGACAAGGCCGCCAATGCGGCGATCGAGGCGCGCATCGGCCATCACTTTGCCGATCCGTCGCTGCTCAGCACCGCCTTCACCCACGTCTCGGCGCTGAAATCGTCCAAGAAGCGCGGCGACAGCTATCAGCGGCTCGAATTTCTCGGCGACCACGTGCTCGGCCTGATCGTGTCCGACATGCTGTACCGCTCGTTTCCGAGCGCGGACGAGGGGGAGTTGTCGAAGCGGCTCGCCGATCTCGTGCGCAAGGAGAGCTGCGCCGACGTCGCCAAGTCGCTCGGCCTGCTCGACGACATCAAGCTCGGCGCGGTCGGCGCCGGCGCCGGGGCGCGGTTGCGCAAGTCGGTGCTGGGTGACGTCTGCGAGGCGGTGATCGGCGCGATCTTCCTCGACGGCGGCTACACCGCCGCGGCGGGCTTCGTCGAGCGCAACTGGACCGAGCGCATGCACAAGCCGCGGCGCCCGCTGCGCGATCCGAAGACGGTGCTGCAGGAATGGGCGCAGGGCAAGGGCCTGCCGACCCCGGTCTACCGGGAGGTGGAGCGCACCGGCCCGCATCACGATCCGCAGTTCCGTGTCGCCGTCGACCTGCCGGGGCTGGAGCCGGCCGAAGGCATCGGCGGCTCCAAGCGCGCGGCAGAAAAGGTGGCGGCATCTGTCATGATCGAGCGCGAAGGCGTGAGCGGCGGCAGCAATGACGGCTGAACAACAATCGGTGCCGGCTGCCGGGACCCGCTGCGGTTTCGTCGCGCTGATCGGCGCGCCCAATGTCGGCAAGTCGACGCTCGTCAACGCCCTGGTCGGCTCCAAGGTCACGATCGTCTCGCGCAAGGTGCAGACGACGCGGGCGCTGATCCGCGGCATCGTCATCGAGGGGGCGTCTCAGATCATCCTGGTCGATACCCCCGGCATCTTCACGCCGAAGCGCAGGCTGGACCGCGCCATGGTCACGACGGCCTGGAGCGGGGCGCATGACGCCGATGTCGTCTGCGTGCTGCTCGATGCCAAGAAGGGCATCGACGACGAGGCGCAGTCCATCATCGACAAGGCGGCTGCGGTCGCGCACGAAAAGATCCTGGTGGTCAACAAGGTCGACCTGGTGCCGCGCGAGAAGCTGCTGGCGCTGGTCGCGGCCGCCAACGAGAAGCTGTCGTTCGCGCGCACCTTCATGATCTCGGCGATCTCCGGCGACGGCGTCGACGATCTCAGGCGGGCCTTGGCGGAGATGGTGCCTCCCGGTCCGTTCCATTATCCCGAGGACCAGATGTCGGACGCGCCGATGCGGCACCTCGCGGCTGAGATCACCCGCGAGAAGATCTATTCGCATCTGCATCAGGAGCTGCCCTACCAGTCCACGGTCGAGACCGACAGCTGGACCGAGCGCAAGGACGGCTCGATCCGCATCGAGCAGACGATCTTCGTGGAGCGCGACAGCCAGCGCAAGATCGTGCTCGGCAAGGGCGGCGCGACGATCAAGTCGATCGGCGCGCAGGCGCGCAAGGAAATCGCAGAGATCACCGGCGTGCCGGTGCACCTGTTTCTGTTCGTGAAGGTGCGTGAGAACTGGGGCGACGATCCCGACCGCTACCGGGAGATGGGGCTCGAGTTCCCCAGGGAATGACAATGAGCGTGCCGCGCAACGTGCTGTGGTTCGAAGTGCTGCTCTACATCTCGCTGATGCTGGACGCGCTGTCCGTTGCGGTGTCGGACCGGACGCCGACCTTCGACATGACCGAGGACATGATCACCGCGCAGACCGTGCTCAACGGGGTGGTCATCCTGCTGCTGTTCTATTTCGTCTATCTGGCGGCGCAGCGCCGCAGGAACTGGCCGCGCTGGGTGCTGCTGGGGGCGCTGGTGCTGTCCGACATCTCCCTGGTGCAGGTGATCGGCCAGAAGGGCATGACGCTCGATGCCGGCATCGAGGTCATCTCCTGCGCGCTGACGACGATGGGTCTGTACTACTCGTTCACGGGCGATGCGCGCGGCTGGTTCAACGCGTGACGCTTTGACCGTAAGGGCCGTAGAGCGCGGCGCGCCCACCAAGGTTGGGGGCTAGCGCAGAAGGCCACCAAGACGTCATTGCGAGCGCAGCGAAGCAATCCAGGGCTGCGATCCGACTCTGGATTGCTTCGCTGCGCTCGCAATGACGAGCTTTGTGGCGGCAGCGCGCACAAGCTACGTTGATTGTCCACCCGCGGCCGGCACTAGGAGGCAAGCGCGTGTGGAATCATTTGGGCGGCTCGTGAGATGGAATGGACCGACGATGGCATCGTGCTGGGCGTGCGGCGGCACGGCGAATCCTCGGCTGTCGTCGAGCTGCTGACCCGCGAGCATGGCCGGCATCTCGGTCTCGTGCGCGGGGCGAGCGGCAAGCGCATGCGGCCGGTGCTGCAGCCGGGCAATACGGTGCGCGCGATCTGGCGCGCGCGGCTCGATGAGCATCTCGGCATGTACGCCATCGACGCGCTGACCTTGCGGGCGGCGGGGCTGATCTCCGCGCAACACGGCGCCTACGGCGTGACGCATCTTGCCTCGCTGGCCCGGCTGTTGCCGGAGCGCGATCCGCACGAAGACATGTTTCTGCGGCTCGAACATGCGCTCGATGATTTCGAGGATGTGGGCAGCGCCGCTGTCCACATCGTGCGCTTCGAGCTGGCGATCCTCGCCGAACTCGGCTTCGGGCTCGATCTCGACTCCTGCGCTGCGACCGGCGAGACCTCGGACCTGATCTACGTATCGCCGAAGTCGGGCGGCGCGGTGTCGCGCGCGGCCGGCGCGCCATGGGCCGACCGCCTGCTGCCGTTGCCGCCCTTCCTGCGCGAGGGCGAGCAGGGCGATGGCTGGTCGCAGCAGGATCTGCTCGACGGCTTCCGGCTGACCGGCCTGTTCCTTCTGCGTCACGTGCTGGAGCCGCGCGGGCAGGGCCATTCCGACGCCCGCGAGGGCTTCATCAACGCGGTGACGCGGGCAAGGCCCGCCTTGCGATAGGGCTCGTTTTCGACGTTCGTCGTCATGTGCCCGCGCGCTCGTTCGCCAACGTCGAGACTGACGACACCGCGGGCATCGCGGCAAAGCTGATCCCGATACCGTCTCCGATTGTGACGTCATTCACATCCGTCTTCACACGGCCGACGCAGGATCGTGCAACAATCCTGGTTGATGATAGTTCTCAGATCATTTTGAGGTTGCGTCGGCCGCGGGTCCTGGCGAAGATTGCAGCCCTTCGACGAGATGCGTTTCGTGCGCGCCTTTTTTCATCATCGTGGGGCATTTCGATCATGAGCGATTTCGAGAACCGCAAATCCAGCAACGGGTTCACGTCCAAGCTGTGGCGTGGAGAGCGCATGACGATGATCGGCTTCGACGTTGCCGAGCCCGAACCCGATCTGGTCGGATTCTCGATCGAGGTGAAGTCGCCGGGCGCACGGGATTTTTCTCAGTTGCGCAACAGGATCGCGTTTTCCTACCCGGCCGGGGCCGACGCGGCGGTCGACGGCAACCGCAATTTCCCGTCGACCGAGGCGCCGTTCCAGAAATTCCGCTGGATCCATTTTCCCTACAGGCCCAAGGATGGAGTCTATACGTATCGTGTCGCCAAGCAGCACATGCGCAACGACGGCACGCTGGTGGCGGGGACCAGCCTCACGCTCGACATCACGCAGAGCGCCGTGACCTATGACGGCCTGGTCGACGTCGGTTTCACCCGCAACTTCGCCTCGTCTCAGGCCTATCGCGATCAGTTCGGCAACAATGCCGAGATCATTCCCGTCGAGAGCCGCGACGGGCCGGGCTTCGACAAGCTCGACCTCACCAACGAGGCCGGCGACAGCGTCTATGAGTGGCTGGGGTTCGAGGCCTACGACCTCCTGTTCGGCTTCTTGAAAGAGGCCCTGGCGGATCCCGGGCTCACGCTCGACGTGATGGCCTATGACCTCAACGAGCCCGATGTGATCGGCCAGCTCGAGCAGTTCGGTCCGCGGCTGCGGGCGATCATCGACGATTCCAATGCCAAGGATAACAGTCACAAGCTGCCGGGCAGCGCGGAGTCGCGCAGCGCCAAGCGCTTCAAGCAGGCGGGTGCTGCCGTGCTTCGCACGCATTTCAGCAACCTCCAGCACAACAAGGTCCTGATCACGCGCCGCGACGGCAAGCCCGAGAAAGTGCTGTGCGGCTCGACCAATTTCACCTTCCGCGGCCTCTATATTCAGGCCAACAACATGCTGGTCTTTCATTCGCCTGATGTCGCCGGGCTGTTCGGCGAGATGTTCGACATCGCCTTCGAGGACCCCTCGGTCTTCCGGAAGAATGATTTCTCCAAGAAGTGGCACGCCGTCCATACCGAGGGAAAGCCGACCGTACAGCTCTGCTTCTCACCGCACCAGGCCACCGATCTCTCGCTCAATCCGATCCGGGCCGCGATCGATCAGGCCACCTCGTCGGTGTTCTACTCGGTCGCGTTTCTGAGCCAGCTCGGCGACGGTCCGACCAAGGACGCGTTCGACCGCGTGATGGAGCGGCCGATCTTCAGCTACGGCACGGTCGACAAGCGCGGCGCCCTGGAGCTGCGCAAGCCCGACGGCTCGATCGGTCTCGTCGATTTCGCCTATCTCGCGAGCAAGGCGCCGGAGCCGTTCCGCAGCGAATGGTCCGGCGGCAAGGGCCGCAACATCCATCACAAATTCCTGGTGACCGATTTCAGCCTGCCGACCGCGAAAGTGTTCACCGGATCGAGCAACTTCTCGCCGAGCGGAGAGAAGGGCAACGGCGACCACCTCATCATGATCGAGGACCGAAAGATCGCCACCTCCTATGCGATCGAGGCCACCCGCGTGTTCGATCACCTGCAGTTTCGCAACCGGATGCGCGATGCGTTCAAGGGCAAGTCCGAGCGGCAGCGCTCCGCGTCCGCGCCTGCGGCGATCACGCTGCGCAAGCCGACGGCGTTGTCCGGCAAGCCGGCCTGGTTCGAGCGCTTCTACGTCGACGGCTCGCAGGCCGAACGCGATCGATTGCTGTTCTCGTCCTAGATATCGTTACGGACAGAGTTGGAGACGACCATGCCATTGAACGACTATTCGCTTCTCAAGGGTCGGCCCATCAACAATCGTCTGGCGTCGGGAAGCAGTCCGCACTATCAGGTGCAGGTCTCCGCCGACGGTGAGCTCTATCGCATCGCCATCAATGTCCGTTCCCAGGATGGCAGCGAGGTCGAGTTCCTGGTCCGCTCGCGCTTCGAACATCCGATCGTCGACGGCCTGAAGGCGTTTTCGGAGGGGCTGCATCCATTGGAGAGCAAGCCTGGCGGCGTGGCGCTCGATTTCATCCGGGGCAATCTGATGCAGCCGTGGGAGCTCAAGCCGCTGCCGCTGTCGGCCGCGGGCCCCGACAACGATCTCAACGAGAAAATCGACGCCTACGTTCAGCGCGCCATGTCCGACGAGACGGCTCTCATTTATGCCTTCGGCGTCGCATGGGGACCGGAGGAGAAGGCCGACCGCTATTTCGGCTTCAAGCCCGGCCGCGGTATCCACGATATCCATTTCAACCAGGGCAATCCGGCCGGCAAATACGCCGGGGACAACGGTCCCTGGCAGGACGGTGGACTGATCTTCGAGTTTCCCGACCAGCAGCAATGGGTCGCCATCTTCCTGAAGTTCCAGACCCAGGCCTGGCATTCGGACGATGTCAGCGGCGGGGTCATCCTGCCGCCCGATCCCGATCACCCGAACGCGCCGCATACGCCGCCCGACCGCGACCACATTCCGCCGCTCGACGTGCCCGACGGGCTGGTGCGGATCATCGCGGCCTATGTCAACGACGTGCGCACGCCGGAGCACGAGACGGTCACGCTGCTGAACACCGCCGATGTCGACGTCGATCTCACCGGCTGGCAGATCAAGGACAAGCAGAAGAACGCCATGCAGCTCAGCGGCACGATCGCGCGCGGCGCCACCTTGGTGGTGCCCATCGTCGCGCCGGTCGCGCTGTCGAACCGGGGCGGCATCATCACGCTGTTGAATGCCGCAGGCGTGAAGGTGCACGGCGTCTCCTATACGCGGGAACAGGCGGCGCAGCCGGGCCGCACCATCCCGTTCCAGTCGTGACCGCGTGTCGCGCGGCGGAGCCGTCTCGTCGAAGCGTGGGCTCTCTGCTGGCGCAGAGGCGGGGTGACGTGTACTCCTGTCACGTAAGGGCCAAGGCAAGAGGGCGGCACATTGCTGCGCCCCCGCGCAGGTCACGGCGTGAGAGGAGAGCGTCATGGGAGTGCTGGTCGACGGCGAATGGCACGACGTCTGGTACGACACGGTGGCGTCCGGCGGCCGTTTCATCCGCAAGGATTCTGCATTCCGCAGCTTCGTCACGGCTGACGGCCGTCCGGGCCCGTCCGGCACCGGCGGCTTCGCGGCCGAAGCGGGCCGCTATCATCTCTATGTCAGCCTGGCCTGCCCGTGGGCTCACCGCACCCTGATCATGCGCGCCCTGAAGGGGCTCGATGACATGATCTCGGTATCGGTCGTGCACTGGCTGATGCGCGAGCAGGGCTGGACCTTTGCCGAGGGTCCGGGCGTCGTGGCCGACAGCGTCAATCACGCCGGCCTTCTGCACCAGGTCTACACCGCCGCAGAGCCGCATTATTCCGGCCGCGTCACCGTGCCCGTACTGTGGGACAAGCAGAAGCGCACCATCGTCAACAACGAGTCGTCCGAGATCATTCGCATGCTGAACTCGGCGTTCGACGGCGTCGGCGCCAGGCAAGGTGACTATTATCCGCAAGCCCAGCGTGACGAGATCGACGCCATCAATGCGCGCGTCTACGACACGCTGAACAACGGCGTCTACAAATGCGGCTTCGCGACCACGCAAGGGGCGTATGAGGAGGCGATCGGCCCGCTGTTCGCCACGCTCGACTGGCTGGAGGAGCGGCTGTCGGCGCGCCGCTTCCTGCTCGGCAACACCTTGACCGAGGCCGACATCCGGCTGTTCACGACCCTGATCCGCTTCGATGCCGTCTATGTCGGCCACTTCAAGTGCAACATCCGTCGCATCGCCGACTATCCGCATCTCGCAGCCTACACGCGCGATCTCTACCAATGGCCGGGAATCGCCGCGACAGTGAATTTCGAGCACATCAAGCGGCACTATTACGAGAGCCATCGCACCATCAATCCGACCGGCATCGTCCCGGTCGGGCCGCGGCAGGATTTCACCGCGCCGCATGGGCGCGAGCGCCTGGCGACGAATTGACGAGGATCCATGGCGGGTGAACGCAACCTCGATACGCTGCTGCGCACGATGGCTCCCGAGCTGCAGGACGGCGTGTTCGTGTTCTGCACTGTCGACACGCATCAGGACATCCCGGCCGGGCTGACGCCCCTCATGCTGTTCCGGGAGCGCGAAGCGATCACGCTCATCGTGCGGCGCGAGGAAGCAGAGCGGGCAGGGTTGCCCTGCCGGTTCGCCTCGCGCCTGATCACGCTCTCGGTGCTATCAGCGCTTGATGCGGTGGGTTTCCTTGCCGCGGTGACGACGAAGCTCGCGGCCGCCGGCATCAGCGTCAACGCGGTCTCGGCGTTTCACCACGATCATCTGTTCGTGCCGGAAGCACGAGGCAAGGAAGCCGTGCTACTCTTGCATGAGCTGTCTCGCAGCGCCGCCACCTAGCGATGGCAGGACGACGATCAGTCAGGCTTTGCTTCTGCCGACGTGATGCGATCGGCCTCGCCGGAGTCCACTCGGTTTCTTGCGTGTCGTGGCCGGCGACCGCTTCGTGTCACGCGCGGCGCGGGGGGCCGGAGGCCGGCGTGGCGCGATCAGCGTTCGCTCGGCCTGCGCGCGCACCAGGTCCATCAACATCATCGCTGCGGGCGACGGGGTCCGCCCCTTCAGCCGCAGGATGCCGAACTGCGCCATCAGCAGATCCGATGCGCGCGGCTCTTTCAGCTCGGCCACGTTGAGGCGGATCAACTGACCGGAGGCCAGCTCGTGGGTGAGAACGGCGTCGCCCGCGACGAGCACGATGTCGGAGCGAATGGCCATTTGCACCAGCAGGCTCGCGTTCTCGGATTCGAGCGCGACGTCGAAGCCGCGGCCCTCCGGCGCAGCGATGAGCGCTTCCAGGCGCCTGCTGAATTCCGGCGGCAGCGCAACGGAGGCGAAGTGCTGGCCGGCAAGCTCGCGTGCCGAAAGCTCCCGTCGGCGCGCCAACGGATGAGTCGCCCGACAGTAGAAGTATCCCGGAAGGCCGCCGAGCGGCTCGATGTCGAGGCTGTCGTCGGCGCGGATGTCGGTGATGTGCGCGAGGAAGAAATCGAGCTTGCCTTGCTGCAGCACCTCCATCAGGGCGCGCCAATTGTCCTGCACCACGATGATGCGCACGGACGGGTGCTCCGAATACAGCCGCGCCATGGCATCCGGCAGAAGCGTCAGCCCGGTGAAGGCGCCGACGCCCACCGTCACCTCGCCGGCATCTCCCGAGCGGAGCAGGCGCATCTCGCGGCCGAGATCGTCGGCGCCAGACAACAGCGACCGGGCCCGTGCCACCAGCCGTTCGCCGACCGGGGTGATCTCCACCGAGCGCGAGCTGCGGTCGAACAGCCGCATCCCGGCGGCGTCCTCCAAGGTCTGCAAGCTGCGGCTCAGCGCCGACTGCGTGACGTGGGCGCGCTGGGCCGCCCGGGCGAAATGCCGCTCTTCCGCGAGGTAGACCAACTGCTGCAGCTGGCGCAGGGTGGGGGTGTACATCGATGAGCCGAAATCATTGATCCAGCCATAACAATTCATTGGATTTCTGAGACCGTCAATTCCAAAATGGCGCAAATACAAACAGGGGAAATGCCATGGCGGGGTTGGCCAAGTCGCCCCGCGCTGCGGCAGTCTCCCGGCAACAGGCTCTTCTCATGCCCAACGGCGCGCAAGCTCTGATACGGACCCTGGTCAATTCCGGCATTCGGGTCTGCTTCACCAATCCCGGCACCTCGGAGATGCATTTCGTCGCGGCGCTGGATTCCGCGCCGGAGATGCGCGCCGTGCTGTGCCTGTTCGAAGGCGTGGCGACCGGCGCGGCGGACGGCTACGCCCGCATGACCGGCACGCCGGCGGCAACGCTGCTGCATCTCGGCTGCGGCCTCGGCAATGGCCTCGCCAATCTGCACAATGCGCGCAAGGGCAAGGTGCCCGTCGTGAACATCGTCGGCGACCACGCCACCTACCATGTCCCGTATGACGCGCAGCTCCAGTCCGACATCGAGACCGTCGCGCGCAACGTCTCGCCGGAATTCGTCTGGACCTCGCAGGTGACGTCGGAATTGTGCCGCGACGCGGTGGCGGCCGTGAAGGCGGCGTGCTCCTGGCCCGGACAGGTTGCGACGCTGATCCTGCCGGCCGACGTGTCCTGGGGGGAGGGCGGCGTCGCCGAGCCGGCGCCGGTGATCGAGCCGCCGGCGGCCGCCGACGATGCGACCGTGCAGGCGGTCGCCGAGGCGATCAGGGCGGGCGGCCGCAGCGCTTTTCTGCTCGGTGGCACCGCGCTGCACGAGGAGTCGCTGCTGGCGGCCGCGCGCATCGCGGCGGCCTGCGGCGTGAAAGTCTACGCCGAGACCTTTCCGACGCGCATGCAGCGGGGAGCGGGCCTGCCGGCCGTCGAGCGCATCGCCTATCTCGCCGAGATGGCGCAGATCCAGCTCAAGGAGATCGACACGCTGATCCTGGTCGACGCCAAGGCGCCGGTGTCGTTCTTCGCCTATCCCGGCAAGAAGAGCTATCTGCCGCATGACGGCTGCAAGGTGCTGACCTTGTCGACGCCGGCGCAATGCGCCGCGGGCAGCCTGGTCAAGCTTGCGGCCGCGCTGGAGGCCAACAGCGCCACGCCGGCATTGTCACCGGCCTCGCGGCCCGGGCGTCCGCGCGGCAAGAAGCTCACCGCGGAAAAGGTCTGCAAGGCCGTGGGTCATCTCCTGCCCGAGAACGCCATCATCATCGACGAGGCCATCAGCTCCGGCCTGATGCTGTCGAAGTTCACCGCGGGCGCGCCGCGCCACGATCTGATCACCTTGACCGGCGGCGCCATCGGGCAGGGGTTGCCGAACGCGATCGGCGCGGCGATCGCCTGTCCGGACCGGCCGGTGATCGCGCTGATCGGCGACGGCAGCTCGATGTACACGATCCAGTCGCTGTGGACGATCGCGCGCGAGCGGCTCAACGTCACCGCCATCATCTTCAACAACGCCTCCTACTCCGTGCTCAACGTCGAGCTGGAGCGGGTCGGCGCCGAGGAGATCGGTCCGAAGGCGCGGGCGCAGCTCGATTTGCACGGGCCGGTCCTGAAATTCGCGCAGATCGCCGACGGCATGGGCGTGCGATCGACCCGCGTCGCCACGCCGGACGAACTCACCAGCGCGTTGCAGGGGGCGCTGGCGCGGCCGGGGCCGCATCTGATCGAGGCGATGGTGCCGCCGGCGCTGACCGGCCTCAAGCTGAAGCTCCTGCCGCATCTCCTGGGATCGCTCGACCGCGTCCCGCTGCCGGTGGCGCGGATGCTCAAGCGCAAGATCGCGCCGTGACATGAGCGCGACGCTGCAATCCGACCTCGTCATCGCCGGCGGCGGTCTCGCCGGCATCGTCACCGCGCTGGAAGCGCTGCGCGCCGGCAAGTCGGTGACCATCGTGGACCGGGACACGCCGGAGCGGTTCGGCGGGCTGGCGTTGTGGGCGTTCGGCGGCATGGCGCTGATCGGCACGCCGTTGCAGGCGCGCATGAAGATCCCGGATACGCCGGAGATCGCGCTGCGCGACTGGATCAGGTTCGGCGAGCTCGACGCGGCCGAGCACTGGCCGCTGCAATGGGCGCGCTATTACGTCGAGCATTCGCGCGCCGAGGTCTACGATTGGCTGCTGGCGCACGGCGTGACCTTCATGCCGGCCGTGAACTGGGTCGAGCGCGGCCGGCACGGCGACGGCAATGCGCTGCCGCGCTACCACATCGTCTGGGGCACCTCGCAGCGGCTGACGCGCGTGATGATCGCGGCGATGCGCGCGGCCGATCGTGGCGGCAGACTGACGGTTCTGCACCGCCATTGCGTCGTCGGCCTCGATCGCGCCGGCGGCGCCGTGGCGGGCGTCGTTGCCGTCAACGAGCAGACGGGCGCGGAAATCCGCATCGCGGCGCCGCTGACGGTGCTGGCGATGGGCGGCCTCAATGGCAGCCACGCGGAGGCCCGCGCCAACTGGGTCAAAGGCCGGCCGCTGCCGGCGGCGATGCTCAATGGCGCGCATCCGCACTCCGACGGCAAGCTGCATCACCACGCGGCCGGGGCGCTGGGCGCCGAGATCACGCATGCCGGCGAGATGTGGAACTACGCCGCCGGAATCCCGCATCCGTTTCCGCATTTCGAGGGCCATGGCCTGTCGCTGGTGCCATGCAAATCGGCGCTGTGGCTCAACCATCGCGGCGAGCGGATCGGGCCCGAGCCGCTGGTGACCGGCTTCGACACCCATGATCTGTGCCAGCGCGTCGCGGCGCAGGAGAAGCCGTATACGTGGCATCTGTTGAACTGGCGCATCGCCGCCAAGGAGTTCGCCATCTCCGGCGCCGAGCACAATCCGCGCATCCGCGACCGGCAGATGCCGATGTT
Organism: Bradyrhizobium sp. HKCCYLRH2015; assembly: GCF_051168215.1. Lineage (NCBI taxonomy): Bacteria > Pseudomonadati > Pseudomonadota > Alphaproteobacteria > Hyphomicrobiales > Nitrobacteraceae > Bradyrhizobium > Bradyrhizobium sp. HKCCYLRH2015. Next base: position 153,480 of record NZ_JBNPUO010000013.1, read on the forward strand.
CCTCAAGGAGACGCTGCTCGGCAATCATCGCCTGGTCAGGCAGATGCAGCGCGAGAGCCGGCATTTCCTGGTCGACGAGACGCTGGCCGGCCTCGCCGCCAAGATGAATGCGCTGACCGGCACCGGCGACGTGAAGCCGGAGGTGCTGCAGGCCACTGCCGACGCCTTCGACGCCAACTTCAAGAACGGCGACAAGCTCTTCAATGACGATCAGCTGCGCCGGATCCTGCACGCGCGGCAATGGGGCCCCGACAAGATCCGCACCTGCAAGCCGGCGCCGCTGCAGATGCGCGGGGCAGGGCCGTACATCGCCATCCACATGCAGCTCATCACCCGCAAGAGCCTCGGCGGCCTCAAGACCGATCTGCAGAGCCGGGTCCTCGACACCACGGGCGCGCCGATCGGCGGCCTCTACGCGGTCGGCGAAGCCGCCGGCTTCGGCGGCGGCGGCGCGTCGGGCAAGCGCTCGCTGGAGGGCACGTTCCTGCCGGGTTGCATTCTCACCGCACGGGCGGCGGTGCGCGCGATGTGACGGCTACGGGAACCGTCCGGGTCCGCGGAACCGCCGCTGAATTATTGCTCGGTCACTGTCGATCCGGTGCTGCTACGTTCGTCTTCGAGGCACATGAGATGGAGACCCGTCATGAAGATCTACTGGATCAAGGCTCAGGCGCCGCGCCGCGTGCTGGCGCTGGTGAAGCATCTCGGCGTCCCGGCCGAGTTCATCGACATCACCGGCCAAATGAAGACGCCGGATTATGCCGCGCTCAATCCCAACATGAAGGCGCCGGTGCTGGTCGACGGCGACACCGTGCTGTGGGAGTCGACCGCCATCATGGCGCACCTCTGCATCCGCGAGAGCTGCGACATGTGGCCGGCGCGCGATCCGCAGGAGCAGATCGAGGTGCTGCGCTGGCTGGCGTGGACCGATTGCCACTGGGCGCCCGCGGTCGGGCCGTTCTATTTCGAGCACATCGTGAAGAAGACGTTCGGGATCGGTGCGCCGGACCGTGCCGCGCTGGTCGCGAAGGTGCCGAACCTGAAGACGTTCGCCGCCGTGCTCGACGCGCATCTCAGGTCGCATAGCCACATTGCTTGCGACCGGCTCACCATCGCCGATTTCGCGGCCGCTTCGATGGCGACCGACTGGCGCGAGGCCGAGATGCCGATGGAGACGTTTCCGAACATCGTGCGCTGGCTCGACGGGCTGATGCGGCTGCCGGCGTGGGCCGATCCGTGGCCGGAGAAGCGCTCGGTCGCGGCCTGAGGCTCACGGCTGCGCGATGCCGTGGCCGAGCTGCTTGGAGATCTCGGCCGCGCAGGCGCGCAGGCGGTTCGCGAGCGGCGACTGCCAGCCGGCATCGAAGGTGCCGGCTGGTCCCATCGCGGTGATGACCAGCGCGACGTGACCGGCGTGATCGAACACCGGCGCGGCGAAGGCATTGACGCCGGGCAGGGGATCGCCGACGGCGCGCGCCAGTCCCTGCGCGCGCACCTCGGCCAGCATCTCCGCCACTTTCGGGCTCCTCAGTGCGCGCTTCGGATTGTAGCCGACACCGAGACGGTCGAGGCCGGCGTCGAGCGCGGCCTTCACCGTCTTCGGCGGCAGGAACGCCGCGAAGGCGCGGCCGGTCGCGGTTTCCAAGAGCGCCATGATCGAGCCGACGCGCATCACGATGTGCACCGGATGGCTCGGCTCCTCCAGCCGCACCACGGTGGGGCCATTGGTGCCCCACACCGCGAGCGAGACCGCGTGATCGATGGCGCCGGCGAGCGCCGCGATCTTCGGAGTGGCGATCCGTACCGCCGACAGCCGCCGCAGGCTGATCAGTCCGAGCTCGAGCGCGAGCGGGCCGATCTCGTAGCGTCCGGTGGTTTCGTCCTGCTCGATCAAACCGATGCGCGAGAAGCTGACGAGATAGGGATGCGCCTTGGCCGGCGGCAGCCCGGCCTCGCGCGCGAGGTCGCGCAGCATCATCGGCTCGCCGCTGCGCGCCAGCGCCTGCAGCAAGGTGCCGCCGACCTCGATCGATTGGATGCCGCGGCTCTCTCGTCCCATGTCTTGTTGTGCCCCTGGTTCGGCGCCGTGCCTACACCGCCAGGAAGCCGCCGTCGACCGGCAGGGTCACGCCGTTGACGTAGGATGCCATGTCCGAGACCAGGAACGCCACTGGGCCGGCGAGCTCCTCCGGCTGGCCGACGCGGCCGAGCGGCGTGCGGCTCATGAAGCCGGCGAGCCGCTCCGGATCGTTGCGGGTCGTCTCCGTCATCGCGGTGGCGATCACGCCGGGCGCGATGGCGTTGACGCGGATGCCGTCGGCGGCGAGCTCGCGCGCCAGCGCCTGGGTCAGCGACTTCACGCCGCCCTTGGAGGGCGAGTAGCCGAGCGTGTTGCTGATGCCGATGAAGGAGGCGACGGAAGCGATGTTGACGATGGTGCCGCGCGTCGCGCGCAACGCGGCGAGAAACGCGTAGGTGACGTTGAACACGCCGTTGAGATTGACGTCGATCACCCGCTGCCAGTTCTGCGCGGCCCGCGGCGAGTCGATATTCTCTCGGATGATGATGCCGGCATTGTTGATGAGAATGGAAATCGGTCCGACCTCGCCGCGTAGCTGCGCGGCCAATGCCGCGCAGCCTGCGGCGTCGGTGACATCGAGCTTGTAGGCCCACGCCTTGCGGCCATGGCCGCGGATCTCGGCGGCGCAGCGCTCCGCACCCTCGATGTCGATGTCGGTGATCACGACATCGGCGCCGCGGCCCGCGAGTCCCAGCGCAATCGCACGGCCGTTGCCATTGGCGGCGCCGGTGACCAGCGCCAGCTTTCCGGCCAACATCTGATGGTCGCTCATGCGGCGCTCCTTTGGCCCGCGCGTTCCGCGAGGTGCCGACCGGCAATGTAGCCGAAGGTCAGCGCCGGTCCCAGCGTGATGCCGGCACCCGGATAGTTGCCGCCCATGATGCTCGCCATGTCGTTGCCGGCGGCATAGAGCCCCTCGATCGGCTGTCCCCCGGCGTCGAGCGCGCGGGCATGCTCGTCAGTGCGGATGCCGGCATAGGTGCCGAGATCGCCGATCACCATCTTGATCGCGTAGAACGGCCCGTCCTTGATCGGCGCCACGCACGGGTTCGGTCCGTGCAGCGCATCGCCCTGGTAGCGGTTATAGGCGCGCGAGCCCTTGCCGAACGTGGGATCCTGGCCCAGCGCCGCATCGGCGTTGAAGGCGGCGACGGTTGCTTCCAGCCCCCGCGGATCGATGCCCGTCGTGCTCGCGAGTTCGGCCAATGTCGCGCCGCGCTTGAGATAGCCGGTGCTGAGATGGTGCCCGAGCGGCATCGGGAACGGCGGCACGCAGCCGAGGCCATAGCGGCGCAAGGAGCGGTGGTCGGTGATCAGCCAAGCCGCGATCTCGCGTCCCGGCTTGGCCGCCTTGACCATCGCCTGCACGAAGTCGTGGTAGGAGTTGCCTTCATTGGCGAAGCGCACGCCATCCGCGGTCACCGCGATCACGCCCGGCTTGGCGCGGTCGATGAAGTGCGGCATCACGCCCTTGCTGCCGTCCTTGCGCGTGGTGACGGAGACCGGCACCCAGGCCGCCGCATGCGGCAGGCCATCCTCGACCCGGCCGCCGACGGCTTCCGCGAGCCGCAGGCCGTCGCCGGTGTTGCCGACAGGGCCGGGCGACACATGCTCCTGTCCGGTCGGCGCATGCGGAAACATCGCCTTGCGCCTGTCGACGTCATGCGGGAAGCCGCCGCAGGCCAGCACCACGCCGAGCCGCGCATTGACGCGGATACGTCGGCCCTGGCGCATCACCACGGCGCCGCGCACGGCCTCGCCGTCGCGGATCAGCTCGGCCACCGGCGACGACAGCCACAGCGGAATCCCGAGATCGAATGCCGACTTCGCGAGCCGCCCCGCCAGCGCATTGCCGTTGGTCAAGGTCATGCCGCGGCCGTGGCGCAGCACGTCCAGCGCATGCTTCGACAGCCGCTTGGCGACGTAGAACGCTGACGCCAGCGACTTGGTCGCGCGCATGAAATGGATGATCTCCTTGCCGGAGCCGAGCATCATGCCGAACACGGTGAGCTCGGGCAGCGGCTGGCCGAGATCCTTGATGTGGTCGCCGAGCTCGCGGCCGTCGAACGGGCGCGTCACCATCGAGCGGCCGCCCTGGGTGCCGCCCGGCGCCTCCGCGTGGTAGTCGGGAAAGGTCAGCGGCATGTCGAACTTCAGCGCGGTCTTGCTGGTGAAGAAGTCGACCGCCTCCGGGCCCTTGCTCAGGAACGCGTCGACCCGCGCCGCATCGTAGCTGTTGCCAGCTTCATGACGCAGATAGCTGCGCGCCAGCTCGGGCGGCTCGTCGATGCCCCAGGCCTTGGCCAGCGACGTGCCGGGAATCCACAGCCAGCCGCCGGAACGCGCCGTGGTGCCGCCGAACCGCGGCTCCTTCTCGGTCACGACGACCTTCAGCCCGGCATGGGCGGCGGTGACCGCCGCCGACAGCCCGGCGCAGCCCGAGCCGACCACCAGCACGTCGCAATCATGGGTGTCGCCGGCCTGGTGATCTGCTCCGCTCATGCGCGCGCTCCTACTTCTTCAGCAGCGGGCACTTGGATTCGGAGACCGGCCGGAACGCATCCTCGCCCTTTACGGTCTTGACGATCTCCAGGTAGTCCCACGGCTCCTTCGACTCCGACGGCTTCTTGACGCGGGCGAGATACATGTCGCGGATGACGCGACCATCCTCGCGAAGCTTGCCGCCGTGAACGAAGGTATCCTCGATCGGCAGCTCGCGCATCTTCGCCATGACAGCCTTGGGATCGTCTGTACCGGCCGCCTTGATCGCCTTGAGATAGTGCAGCACCGAGCCATAGACGCCGGTCTGGATCATCGTCGGCATCACCTTGGCGCGGGCGTAGAACTTCTTCGACCAGGCGCGGGTGGCATCGTCCATGTTCCAGTACGACGCCGTCGTCATGTAGGTGCCTTGCGCCGCCTCGAGCCCGATCGCATGCACGTCGGTGTCGAACATCAACAGCCCGACCAGCTTCTGGCCGCCCTTGACCAGGCCGAACTCGCCGGACTGCTTGATGGCGTTGTCGGTGTCCTGGCCGGCATTGGCGAAGGCGACGACGTCGGCCTTCGAGCTCTGCGCCTGCAGCGCGAACGAGGAGAAATCGGCGGTGTTGGTCGGATGCTTGACGCCGCCGAGGATGGTGCCGCCGAGCTCCTTGATGAAGCGCGTCGCGTCCTTCTCCAGTTGCTGGCCGAAGGCATAGTCCGCGGTGATGAAGTACCAGGACTTGCCGCCCTGGCCGATCACGGCGGAGGTCGTCACCTTCGACAGCGCATAGGTGTCGTAGGTGAAATGCACGGTGTTCGGGCTGCACAGCTCGTCGGTGAGCGAGCTCGCGCCCGGACCGGACAGCAGCGCGATCTTGTTGCGCTCGCGCACCATGTTGTGCACGGCGATCGCGATGCCGGAGTTGGGGATGTCCACGACGGCGTCGACCTTGCCGTTGTCGAACCAGTCGCGCACGACCGTGGTGCCGACGTCGGTCTTCATCTGGTGATCGGCGCTGATGATCTCGATCGGCTTGCCCAGCACGGTGGGCCCGAATTCCTCGACCGCCATCTTCGCCGCCTCGACCGAGCCCGGCCCGCTGTTGTCGCGCCCCCAGCTCGAGAGATCGGTGAGCACGCCGATCCGCACCACGTCGTCGGACACCTGGGCCGAGGCGTGGGTCGAAATGAATGTCGTCGTTGCCAGAAACGCGCAGGCGAGCCACTGCCGTCGCATGAAGATCCTCCCCGTTTGCCCCGCTCTGTCGGCGGTGGCAGCGAGTTAGACATTGACGAATTGGTTTGTCAATTACGAATGGGTGCGATGCAGCGCACAACGACTGTGGAGGTCGTCGCGGATATCGGATGGCGGCTGGGGAGCGCGATGCGCGCTACACGCGCGGCATGATCTGCAATTCGAGCAGCGCCAGTCGTTGCATCGCGGCAGGATCCCGCTCTCCGGTCTTGGCGGCACGCAGCACCGATTCGGCAAGCAGGGTGACATGGGTCGAGCTCACCGGCTCGGGCAGCGCGGCGATGGCGCTGTCGAGGGCCTGCGTCATCAGCACGATGACATCAGGCGAAAACGCAGCGTCTGAAAAATCCTTCATGCAGAACTGTCCGCAGCAGGGGCTTCAGTCGAAAATCGGTTGACGCAACGCGTGTTGATGTTGTCGGCAACGCGCCAGCCGCGGCTCCGGTTCCGGCTCTTCCGAGCTTCGGATCAGCAGAATCGCTGATCTGCCATGCGCAAACTGCCCGTCGAGCCAATCTGCCGCAGGCCGATCAGCTTGTGTCGTCGGGCAAATCAGGACGATGCTTCCGCCCATCCCGCCTCACCGAAGGGGCGTTACGCGCGATCGTCACGATACGCGAGGCGGGGAGCGGTGGCCTGTCGGATCGCAGCGTGCTCTATGCGCGTGGACGAACGAGTCCGGCAGGACGATGAAATCGCAGCGTCCTGGCGCCCCGATGCTGGCGTCAAGCCGGCGATGGATGCCTCAGGCATCGCGCTGACGACGGTGGCTAACAAGCCCGGACACCGGGGAGACTGCGTATAAATCGTAAGCCCATCGCGCAGGGAGGGCCGGGTCGTCCGGCTGACCTGTGGTACCTGCCGCCTGCATTTTTTTCGCAGGCGGGCCACGGGCCTCAGTCGAGGTCCGGCCTTCCCTGCGCCCTCTGATTGGAGAGGGTGATCGATGTGATAGCTCGGACGCTGATCGCGTCGCGAGAAGGTTTGACCATGTCTTCAGCAAAGGCATTGAAGCGATGGTGGACGAGGAGCTGCCACGCACTCGTCATGCCCGGGCTTGTCCCGGGCATCCACGTCGTTCGGCGTGCGCGGTGCAACGTGGATGGCCGGGACAAGCCCGGCCATGACGTGCAAGACGTGAGGTCTGTCGCCTCACCGGCCTCCGGCTGCTCATTCACCAGAGCGCGAGCTACCCCTTGATGAACGCCAGCAGGTCCGCATTGATCACGTCGGCATGCGTCGTCGCCATGCCGTGCGGGAAACCGGGATAGGTCTTCAAGGTCCCATGCTTCAGCAGCTTGATGCCGATGCGCGCGGAGTCGTCGATCGGGACGATCTGGTCGTCCTCGCCATGCATCAGCAGCACCGGCACGTCGATCGCCTTGAGATCCTCGGTGAAGTCGGTTTCCGAGAACGCCTTGATGCAATCATAGTGCGCCTTGGTGCCGCCCATCATGCCCTGGCGCCACCAGTTGCGGATGACGCCTTCGGAGATCTTGGCGCCGTCGCGGTTGAAGCCGTAGAACGGGCCGCTCGGAATATCGAGGAAGAATTGCGCGCGATTGGCGGCGAGCGCCGTGCGGAAGCCGTCGAACACCTCGATCGGCAGCCCGCCGGGGTTCTTGTCGGACTTGACCATGACCGGCGGCACCGCGCCGAGCAGGGCGGCCTTGGCGACGCGACCCTTGCCGTGCTTCGCCACGTAGCGCGCGACCTCGCCGCCGCCGGTGGAGTGGCCGACGTGAACCGCGTCCCTGAGGTCGAGCTTGGCGGCGAGCGCCGCAACGTCGGCCGCGTAGGTGTCCATCTCGTTGCCGGTCTCGGTCTGGCTCGAGCGGCCGTGGCCGCGGCGGTCATGCGCGATGACGCGAAAGCCCTTGTCGAGGAAGAACAGCATCTGCGCGTCCCAATCGTCGGACGACAATGGCCAGCCATGATGAAAGACGATGGGCCGGCCCGAGCCCCAATCCTTGTAGAAGATCTGCGTGCCGTCCGATGTCGTCACGAATCCTGAGCTCATGGGATGTCTGCCTTTCTCACTGGATGGAATCTGCCGCGTTCAAGGCGCGGCGTGATGGCGCTCCTCGTCGCGTCGATACGCAACCAAGGATGTCCGCTGCTACCTTAGCGACGGAGGGTGACGATCTCAGCAACACAGACTCGTGTGCGACATCGTTGCATCTCAACGGGACGCGCGATGGCTGCCCAATCCTGAGCGTAGCGGCATGCGTCGGCGGCGCATGACCTGCATGATTTGCGGGCTGCTTTGCGGTTCCGCGGCCGGACACCCGGTTTTTCCTCCTGGAACCGGGCAGGGCCGTCATTGCGCCCCGGCGCGTCATCGCATAAAGCGTGTTCCCAAATCGTTCAATTCAGCTCAAGCTCCTGGGCTAACCCACTGAAAGCTCAACGCTAATGGGAAAATCACTGATTCCGCCGGAGCCGGCGGAGATTCACGAGGTCGCGCTGCGCGAGGCGCTGGAGGAGCGCTATCTCGCCTACGCGCTCTCGACCATCATGCACCGGGCGCTGCCCGACGCGCGCGACGGCCTCAAGCCGGTGCACCGGCGCATCCTTTACGGCATGCGGCTGCTGCGGCTCGATCCGGGCACGGCGTTCAAGAAGTCCGCCAAGATCGTCGGCGACGTGATGGGCTCCTTCCATCCGCACGGCGACCAGGCGATCTACGACGCGATGGTCCGCCTCGCGCAGGATTTCTCATCGCGCTATCCGCTGGTCGACGGCCAGGGCAATTTCGGCAACATCGACGGCGATAATCCGGCGGCCTATCGCTACACCGAAGCGCGCATGACCGATGTCGCGCGGCTGCTGCTCGAAGGCATCGACGAGGACGGCGTCGAGTTCCGGCCGAACTATGACGGCCAGTCCAAGGAGCCGGTGGTGCTGCCCGGCGGCTTCCCGAACCTGCTCGCCAACGGCGCGCAGGGCATCGCCGTGGGCATGGCGACCTCGATCCCGCCGCACAACGCCGCCGAGCTGTGTGACGCCGCGCTGCATCTGATCGAGAAGCCCGACGCCAAGTCGCGCGCGCTGCTGCGCTGGGTGAAGGGCCCGGACTTCCCGACCGGCGGCACCGTGATCGATTCAAAGGAATCGATCATCGAGGCCTACACCACCGGCCGCGGCTCGTTCCGCGTCCGCGCCAAGTGGAAGCAGGAGGAGGGCAACCGCGGCACCTGGATCGTCGTCATCACCGAGATTCCCTATCTCGTGCAGAAGTCGCGCCTGGTCGAGAAGATCGCCGAGCTGCTCAACGAGAAGAAGCTGCCGCTGGTCGGCGACGTCCGCGACGAATCCGCCGAGGACGTGCGGCTCGTGATCGAGCCGAAGTCGAAGAACGTCGATCCGGCGCTGATGATGGAATCGCTGTTCCGGCTCACCGATCTCGAGAGCAAGATTCCGCTGAACCTCAACGTGCTGATCAAGGGCAAGATTCCGAAGGTGGTCGGGCTTGCCGAGTGCCTGCGCGAATGGCTCGATCATCTGCGCGACGTGCTGCTGCGGCGCTCGAACTACCGCAAGAAGCAGATCGAGAACCGGCTGGAGATTCTCGGCGGCTACCTGATCGCCTACCTCAACATCGACGAGGTGATCAGGATCATCCGCACCGAGGACGAGCCGAAGCCGGTCCTGATGAAGACCTTCAAGCTCACCGAGGTCCAGGCCGAGGCCATCCTCAACATGCGCCTGCGTAGCTTGCGCAAGCTCGAGGAAATGGAGATCCGTACCGAGGACAAGAACCTGCGCGGCGAGCTCAAGGGCATCAACGCGCTGCTCGGTTCCGAGCAGCTGCAATGGGCCAAGGTCGGCGAGCAGGTCAAGACCGTGCGCGACCTGTTCGGGCCGAAGACGCCGCTCGGCAAGCGCCGCACCAATTTCGCCGACGCGCCCGAGCATGATCTCGCCGCGATCGAGGAGGCCTTCATCGAGCGTGAGCCGGTCACGGTCGTCGTCTCCGACAAGGGCTGGGTGCGTACGCTGAAGGGCCACGTCGCCGATCTCTCGAACCTGCAGTTCAAGACCGACGACCAGCTCGGCCAATGGTTCTTCGCCGAGAACACCTCGAAGGTGCTGCTGTTCGCCACCAACGGCAAGTTCTACTCGCTCGACGTCGGCAAGCTGCCGGGCGGCCGCGGCCATGGCGAGCCTATCCGCATGTTCATCGACCTCGACCAGGACGCGTCCATCGTTTCGATGTTCGTCACCAAGGGCGAGCGCAAGTTCCTGGTGGCGGCGTCCGATGGCCAGGGTTTCGTGGTCAAGGAAGAGGACTGCGTCAGCAACACCCGCAAGGGCAAGCAGGTGCTGAACGTGACGGCGCCCGCGGAAGCGCGCGCGATCTGCACGGTCACCGGCGATCAGGTCGCGGTCATCGGCACCAACCACAAGATGGTGGTGTTCGGCCTCGACCAGGTCCCGGAGATGGCGCGCGGCCGCGGCGTCCGTCTGCAGAAGTACACCAGCGCGCAACTGTCCGACGTCACGACGTTCGAGCAGAAGCAGGGGCTGGCCTGGAAGGATTCCGCCGGCCGCGACCAGGGCCTGAGCTGGAAGGAATTGGCCGATTACCGCGGCAACCGCGCCGATGCCGGCCGCATCGCGCAGGGCCTGCCGAAGTCGAACAAGTTCAACCGGCCGATCGAGTAGCGACGTAATAGTATCCGTCCGGCGGCCGTCTATATCAGACAGCGGGCGATCGCGAGGTGCGCGATCGCCCGGAGACATGTTGGATGGCGCACTCGCATTCTCATCATCCCGACCATGATCATTCCCATGATCATGGCTCCCCGCACGCCCATGGCCACGCCGGCCACAGCCACGCGCCCGCCAGCTTCGGCACGGCGTTCGCGATCGGCGTGTCGCTCAACACGGCCTTCGTCATCGCCGAGCTCATCTTCGGCTATGCCGCGCATTCGCTGGCGCTGATCTCGGACGCCGTCCACAATCTCTCCGACGTGATGTCGCTGCTCCTGGCCTGGGGCGCGCTGTGGCTGTCGGGCCGGCGGCCGACCGACCGCCACACCTATGGCTATCGCCGCGCCTCGATCCTGGCCGCGCTGATCAATGCCGGCCTGCTGCTGCTCGTGGTCGGCGGCATCGCCGTCGAGGCCTTCGACCGCCTGCGCAATCCGGACGAGGTCGCCGGCACGACCGTGCTGTGGGTGGCTGCGCTCGGCATCGTCATCAACGGCGCCACCGCGATGCTGTTCATGCGTGGCCGCGACACCGACCTCAATATTCGCGGCGCCTACCTGCACATGGCCGCCGACGCCGCCGTGTCGTTCGGCGTGGTCATCGCGGCGCTGGTGACGATCTGGACCGGATGGCTGTGGGTCGACCCGGTGGTCAGCCTGATCATCGCGCTCGTGGTGCTCCTGAGCGGCTGGGATCTCGCCCGCGACAGCGTCAATCTGGCGCTCGACGCCGTGCCGCGCGACATCGCCCTGCCGGCGGTACGCGATTATCTCGCCTCCCTCGACGGCGTCAGCGAGGTGCACGACCTCCACGTCTGGGCGATGAGCACCAACGAGACCGCGTTGACGGCGCATCTGGTAAGGGCAGGCGGAACGGATGATGCCTTCCTGCATCGCGTCTGCGCTGAGCTGTCCCATCGCTTCAATATCCAGCATCCCACCCTGCAGATCGAGGCCGATGGCTGCGCCTGCAAGCTCGCTCCCGCCGACGTGGTGTGAGCAGTACGCGAATGTGCCCTCGGCACGCAACGACTGGACAGCCCATGCCCGTGACGATCTTCCACAATCCCGCCTGCGGCACGTCGCGCAACACGCTCGCAATGATCCGCGCCTCGGGTGAGGAGCCCGAGGTGATCGAATATCTGAAGACGCCGCCGAGCCGCGAGCAGCTGATCGCGCTGATCAACGCGATGGGCGTCAAGGTGCGCGACGTGCTGCGCGAAAAGGGAACGCCCTATGCCGAGCTTGGGCTGGGCGATCCCAAATGGACCGACGACCAGCTGATCGAGGCGATGCTCGCGCACCCCATCCTGATCAACCGGCCGATCGTGGTGACCAGCAAGGGCGCGCGGCTCTGCCGCCCGTCCGAACTTGTGCTCGACCTGCTCGATCATCCCGTCTCCTCCTTCACCAAGGAGGACGGCGAGGTGGTGAGCCGGCCTGGCTGAAGCTTTCCGGATCGTGACGCGTTGGTGAGTTGAAACCATGGATACGGCGACCCGTCTCGAAGTGGCGAACTGGCTCGTGGCTCAGAGCCTGACCGGCATGCCGGAAAACGAGATCCTGCGCGGCTTCTGCGAGCGCTGCCGCGCGGCCGGACTCGAATTGTCACGCAGCCTCGCGATCATCGACACGCTGCATCCGATCTTCGAGGGGCGTGGCTTCCGCTGGAACGATTTCGACACGAACGAGGCCGACAGCTTCGAATATGGCTCCAGCAATGAGGGAGAGGCGGCACAGAACTGGCGGCGCTCGGTCTTCCACCACATGCTGGAGAACGGCCATGACGAGTTCAGCATCGACTTCCTGAATTGTGCGCATCTCGATTTTCCGATCATCGAGGAGCTTACCGCACAGGGGCATCGGCACTATCTCGCCTTCGTGCACCGGTTCGGCGAAGCCGGCACGCTCGGCCAGATGGACTGCTTCTATTCGAACTGGCTGACGCGGCGTGACGGCGGCTTCACCGACACGCAGGTCGGCGCATTGCGCGACCTTGTCCCGCTGCTCGCGCTGACGATCAAATCCGCGCAGCAGGTCGACATCGTGCGAACCCTTGGCCGCGTCTATCTCGGCCGCGATGCGTCGGAGCAGGTGCTGCGCGGCCGCATCTCCCGCGGTGTCACCGAGCGCATCAATGCCGTGCTGTGGTTCTCCGACCTGCGCAGCTCGACCGCGATCAGCGAGAGCATCTCGCCGGACGAGATCATCCCGCTGCTCAACGACTATGCGGAGGCGTCGATCGACGCGATCTACGAGTCCGGTGGCGACGTGCTGAAGCTGATCGGCGATGGCGTGCTGGCGATCTTCACCGGCGGCGACATGGCCTCGGCCCGTCACGCCGCGCTGCGCGCCGAGCATCGCTTTCGGCTGAACATCCTGAAGCTGAACGCACGGCGCGCCGGCGAGGGACGGCCTGTCACCTCGGCCTATGTCGGCCTGCATGTCGGTGAGGTGTTCTACGGCAATATCGGCAGCGAGGACCGGCTCGACTTCACCGTCGTGGGACCGGCCGTCAACGAGGTCAGCCGCATCGCCTCGATGTGCCGCTCGGTCGATCGCGAACTGTTGGCATCCTCCGAATTCTGCGAGGGGCTCGACGGCGAAGGTCGGCGCTATCTGGTGTCGACCGGGCGCTACGCGCTGCGCGGCATCGGCCGCGCGCAGGATCTGTTCACGCTGGATCCGGACATTGCCGGCAGCGCCTCGGCCACGCGGGCCTACGAGAACTACCTGGCGGACGAGATGTCGCACCCTTGACCCACGTCAATGCCCAGCAGAAGCGAGTCTGCCCAGCATTCTCCGCCGGGAGATGAAAGCTCATGTACAAACATATTCTGCTGCCGACCGATGGCTCCGATCTGTCCAAGGCCGCGATCAAGCACGGCATCGCGCTCGCCAAGGCGACCGGCGCCAAGGTCACGGCGCTGGTGGTGTCGACGCCGCTGCATTCGCTGGTCGTCGATCCCCACGCTGCGACCAAGGCGCTCGCGCAATACAAGTCGTTGGTGGCCGATCAGACCGCGAAATATCTCGATCATGTGAAGGACGATGCCGAGCAGGCCGGCGTGGCCTGCGCCACGCTGTGCGTCGAGCACGACAAGCCCTATGAGGCGATCGTCGAGACCGCGCGCAAGCAGCATTGCGATCTGGTGCTGATGGCTTCGCACGGGCTGCGCGGCGTGTCGGCGATCCTGGGCAGCGAGACCTTGAAGGTGCTGACGCATTCGACCGTGCCGATCCTGGTCTATCGCTAGGCGGGCTGCGGCTCCGGCTGGCGCGCGATCGCAACGACCGGCGAGGCGAGGATGACGAGCGCCTGCAGGCCGAAGATGGCGGCGACGAGGTAGAGACAGATGTCGGCGCCGTAGCGGCCGCCGACGACCGCGCCGAGCAGCGAGCCCAGCGGACGGGCGCCGTAGCTCAGGATGTTGATGGCCGAGACCCGCCCGAGCAGGCCGGCCGGCGTCACCGACTGCCGCAGCGTCGTGGTCGAGATCACCCAGAGGATCGGCCCGGCGCCGAGCAGGAAGAAGCTGAGCGCGGCCAGGAGAGGCGAAGGGACGACCGTGGTGAGCGCCATCACCAGCGCTGCGGTGAAGCCGGTGACGGGGCCGAGCCCGATGACGGTGCCGAACGGCAGAAGCCGCATGATGCGCGTCGCCAGCAGCGCGCCGCACACCATGCCGATGCCGAACATCGACAACACCGTGCCGACGCCTCCCGCCGACAGGCCAAGCCGGTGCACGGCATAGGGCACGAACACCGCCAGCAGCAGGAAATGCGCCGTGTTGAAGATGAATTGGGTCACGAACACCGGCCGCAGCAACGGATGATGCAGCACGAAGGCGGCGCCTTCCCTGATGTCGGCGAGCGGATGGCGGCGCGGCACGGGCGCGCGAGCGGGCTCGGCGATGCCGGCCAGGCAGATGGCTGCGACCAGCGAGAGCGCCGCGGCGCAGCCGAAGGCGGGCGCGCCGCCGATCCAGCCGACCAGCACGCCGCCGAGCGCAGGCCCCGCCGCAAAGGCGATGGTGCGGGCAAGCTCGATGCGCGCATTGGCAGGCGCCAACTGGGCCGGGGCGACGAGGCTCGGCACCACGGCCGGCGCGGCGACGCTGAACACGACCGTGCCGCACACCGCTGCGAATCCGAGCGCCGCCAGCAGCGGCAGCGTGAGCACGCCGGCCGCCAAGGCGATGAGGATCGCGAGCAGCGCCAGCGCGCGAAGCGTCTCGGCCATGGCCATCAGCAGCCGTCTCGGCATCCGGTCGGCGAGCAGCCCCGCAGGGATCGCGAACAGCACGAAGGGCGCGGTCAGCGCCGTCTGCAGCAACCCGGTCTCGCCCTCGCCGACACCGAGCGCGAGCACCGCGACGATCGGTGCTGCGGCGAGCGCGATCTGCTCGGCCGATTGCGCGGTTAGGTTGGACCAGGCGAGGCGGTGGAAGGCGGCGGGCAGGGCGGAGGGAGACATGAACAGGAACCTGTTGTGATGATGCGGCCATCATCACTGCGCCGCCTCCTTGCGCCCACCCGCTTCCTGATCTCCTGCATCGCCCCTCGCGCGGCGGACGGCCTATGCCGCGGTCGGTGCCTCGGCCAATCCCCATTCCGGAGGCAGCGTGCGGAACGCCAGATGCGTGCCCGCATTCAGCGGCGCCGTCTTGAAGCCGAACCGGTGCCAGGCCAGCGCCAGCGCATGCTGGGTGTAGATCGAGATGTGGCCGTTGCGCGGCGCGACGTACCACCAGGACATGCCCTGGCTGTCGAAATCGTCCGGCTGGGTCAATGTGGAGTAGAACACCGCGCCGGGCTCGGCCACGCAGGCCGCCATGGCTCCGATCGTCGCCAGCGGATCGGGCACGTGCTCGAGGGTCTCGAAGCAGGTCACGAGATCGAACTTGCGATCGGGGCGGGTCGCGTGCTCGGCCACCATCGGATCATAGGTGACCGCTTCGGCAAAGCCTTGAGCGCGCAGGCCGGTGCAGAACAGGTCGTTGCCGCCGCCGAAGTCGAGCACCCGCATCCCGGCCTTGTGCGGCGCCCAGAAGCGGGCCACGGCCGCCGCATTGTCGGTTGGCCGCTTGATCCGATAGTCTGGATCCACGGCTTCGTAGCCGTCGTTGTAAATGTGGGTCTTGAACTGCTCGATGCCCCAGTCGTCGAAGGCGTCCGTAAACAGGAAGCCGCAATCCGAGCAGCGCCGGTAGTAGATCGGCACGCCGGCCAGCGGCGGGCGATGTGCATGGGCCGTCTGGCAGGGGCGGTTCATGTCGACCACGCCGTAGAGAGAGGCAGGACCGTCACAGATCTTGCAGGGCACGGGCACGTTCGTGACCGGTCGGAGACCGAGTTGGGGGGAGAGCATGTTGGATCCCGTCAGTGGGGCAGTGGCACCCGTCGCCGGCGGCACGCCGCCAGGGCCGCGCGCGAATCGGCAGCAACAGGCTCTCGCGATGATGAAGCGGTATCGGAGGATTTCCAGCCTCTCTGCGAGGCGCAGCCATAGGCGGGAGACGCACTTGCAAATAAGTTGCATTAAAGCTCGGTTTCGTCCAGGATGATGTCATGGACGCAAAATCGTCAGACCTTTCGCAACTGCACGCCATGGTTCCGCCGAGCGACCGCCTGATGAACGCAGGCTGGCGCGGCGAGCGCGGCGATCCGTCGCTCGGCGACATGTTCGCGACGGTACGAACCGCAACAAAAGGGTCGCTCTGGCGGAAGCTGCTGGCCTTTCTCGGACCCGGTTACCTTGTCGCCGTCGGCTATATGGACCCCGGCAATTGGGCGACGTCGCTCGCCGGCGGTTCCAAATTCGGCTACGTCCTGCTCTCGGTCGCGCTGCTGTCCAACCTGATGGCGATCGTGCTGCAGTCGCTGTGCACGCGGCTCGGCGTCGCCACCGGCCGCGACCTCGCCCAGGCCTGTCGCGACTCCACCCCGCGTTGGGTCTCGGTGCCGCTGTGGCTGTCGGCGGAGATCGCGATCACCGCCACCGATCTCGCCGAGGTGATCGGCACGGCGATCGGTCTCAGCCTGCTGTTCGGGCTGCCGCTGTCGATCGGCGTCTGCGTCACCGCGCTCGATGTCTTCCTGATCCTGGCGCTGCAGGCGTTCGGCTTTCGCTGGATCGAGGCCTTCGTGGTCGCGCTGCTCGGCATCATCGCGCTGTGCTTCGCGATCCAGATCGCGATGGCCGAGCCCGACTGGGCCGAGGTGGTGAAGGGCTTCGTGCCCAGCGGTCAGCTGATCGCCAATCCGGAGATGCTCTATCTGGCGCTCGGCATTCTCGGCGCGACCGTGATGCCGCACAATTTGTATCTCCATTCGGGCCTGGTCCAGACGCGCGGCTACGGCGACAGCCCGGAGGACAAGCGCGAGGCGATCACGCTTTCCACGATCGATTCCACCATCGCGCTGTGCCTGGCGCTGACGATCAACGCCTCGATCCTGATCCTGGCGGCGGCAACGTTCCACCGTACCGGACAGCGCGACGTGGCCGAGCTCGACCAGGCGCATTCCTTCCTGGCGCCGCTCCTGGGATCGACGCTGGCACCGACGCTGTTTGCAATCGCGCTGTTGTGTTGCGGCCTGAACTCGACGATCACCGCGACCCTGTCCGGCCAGATCGTGATGGAAGGCTTCCTCCACTGGCGGATCGCGCCCTGGCTGCGCCGGCTGATCACGCGCATGATCGCGATCGTGCCGGCGGTGGTGGTGACGATCTGGGCCGGCGAGAAGGCGACCGGGCAGCTCCTGATCCTCAGTCAGGTCGTGCTCAGCCTGCAACTGCCGTTCGCCATCGTGCCGCTGGTGCTGCTCACCGCGAGCCGCGCCAAGATGGGGCAGTTCGTGGCGCCGCGCTGGCTGACGGCGATTGCGAGCCTGATCGCGGTGGTGATCATCGCGCTCAATGCCAAGCTGGTGTGGGATCTGGCGATAGGTTGATGGAGGCGAGTAGCGAATAGGGAGTAGCGAATAGCGGTCGTTCAAATCCCTATTCGCTACTCCCTATTCGCCATTCGCTTCTTCATTCCTGCGGCTCCGGCGCGGTGTCGCCCTCGGCATCCACGCGGAGCCATCCGGCCGCCGCGAGCCGCTGCTGCGGCAGATAGCGGCTCTTGTAGTCCATCTTTTTCGAGCCCTCGATCCAGTAGCCGAGATAGACGTAGGGCAGGCCCTGGCGCCGCGCCCGGGCGATGTGGTCGAGGATCATGAAGGTGCCGAGCGAGCGCGTGGTCTCCGACGGGTCGAAGAACGAGTACACCATCGACAGGCCGTCGCTGAGCACGTCCGTCAGCGCCACCGCGACCAGCTCGCCACCGCGGGCGTTCGGACCGTTGCTCAGATTGCGGCGGCGGTACTCGATGATTCGCGTCTCGACATGGCTGTCCTCGACCATCATTGCGTAATCGAGCACCGTCATGTCGGCCATGCCGCCATGGCGATGGCGCTGATCGAGATAGCCGCGGAAGATCGAATATTGCTCCGACGTCGGCACCGCGCTGCGCTGCTCGCCGACCAGATCGGAATTGCGCGCGAGCACCTTGCGGAAGTTGCGCGAGGGGCGGAATTCGTTGGCGATCACGCGGACGGACACGCAGGCGCGGCACTGGTCGCAGGCCGGCCGGTAGGCGATCGACTGGCTGCGGCGGAAGCCGCCATGGGTCAGGAGGTCGTTGAGATCGGTCGCCTTGTCGCCGACCAGATGCGTGAACACCTTGCGCTCCTGCCGGCCCGGCAGATACGGGCAGGGCGAGGGCGCGGTCAGGTAGAATTGCGGGGTGTCACGCGAATGCTGGGTCAAGGAACGTCGTGAGCCTCCGAGGCGATCATCAACAGAATTGCGCTCCGGAGGCGGCCGGTCAATCGCTTTTGCTGCGCCACCTGACGTCTCATCACGTGCGAGCCGGTTCAACCAGCTGCGAGCGCACCGACGTGTTGATCACGACGGTGCCGAGCACGAAGTCGTGCAGCAGCCGGCGGCGGCCGTTGAACAGTCCGATCAGCAGCACGAGCGGCGACAACACCGAGACCGAGATCCAGAAGCAGACCGCATGCACGGCACCGAGCACAAAGTAGCCCGGCGCGCCGTACCAGGTCCGGAGCTCCAGATCCATCACCCGCATGCCGATCGTCGCCGAGCTCGGGCCGCCGATCGTGGCGCCGTAGTAGACGATCGCCCAGATCACCGAGACCGGCGACACCAGCCAGAACAACGCCCAGCCGAGGCCCAGCGTGACCAGGCCGAACACGGCGATGAAGATCACCGCCAGGATCACCGGGACGGAGAGCACCAAGAGATCGATCAGGAATGCAATTATCCGCCGCGTCAGCACACCGCGAAACAATTCCGGCTGCTGATAGGGGTCGTAGGCGTGCGGCCGGGCACCGGCACCGCCATTGCTATCGCCTGAACCCATATACGCCATGAATCTGCCCTCCGGATTGGCTCAGAGGACATGGGAACCCCACTTCCGCTTGCAAGAGCCGTTCGTGCATGGGGCGCGGCAAATTTCCGGCGATTTCGCGATTTGCAAGCCCGCTTGTAAGCCGGCGCGCGCGCATAGTCGGCGCGCCCGGAAGACCGCCGCAGACCCAGATCCCGAGGCGCCCGCTCAGCGCTGCTGCCGCAGCCGCTCGGCAGCCTGCGGGGCGAAATAGGTGAGCACACCGTCGGCGCCGGCGCGCTTGAAGGCGAGCAGGCTCTCCATCATCGCCCGGTCGCCGTCGATCCAGCCATTGTTGGCGGCCGCCGCGATCATCGCGTATTCGCCCGACACCTGATAGGCGAAGGTCGGCATGCTGAAGGTGTCCTTCACGCGTCTGACGACGTCGAGATAGGGCATGCCCGGCTTCACCATCACCATGTCGGCGCCCTCGGCGATGTCGAGCTCGACCTCGCGCAACGCCTCGTCGGAGTTGGCGCTGTCCATCTGGTAGGTCCGCTTGTCGCCGGTGAGCGTCTTGGCCGAGCCGATCGCGTCGCGGAACGGGCCGTAGAAGGCGGAGGCATATTTGGCCGCATAGGCCATGATCTGCACGTCGAGGAAGCCGGCCTGATCCAGCGCTTGGCGGATCGCGCCGACCCGGCCGTCCATCATGTCCGACGGCGCGATGATGTCGCAACCGGCCTCGGCCTGCACGAGGGCCTGGCGCACCAGCACCGCGACCGTCTCGTCGTTGAGGATGCGGCCGTCCCGGATCAAGCCGTCATGGCCGTGGCTGGTGAACGGATCGAGCGCGACGTCGCAGAGCACGCCGATCTCCGGAAACTCCTTCTTGATCGCGCGCACCGCCTGGCAAACCAGATTGTCCGGGTTGCAGGCCTCGGAGCCGTGCTCGTCGCGCAGCGACGGCTCGGTGTAGGGGAACAGGGCGATGCAGGGGATGTCGAGCTTGGCGGCGCGTTCGGCATCGCGGACGATCTCGTCGACGCTGAGCCTTTCCACGCCCGGCATCGATGCGACCGTGCTGCGGGTCCGATCGCCCTGCACCACGAACAGGGGCCAGATCAGATCGTCCGTCGTGAGCACGTTCTCCCGCACCAGCCGACGCGCCCACTCGGCCTTGCGGTTGCGGCGGGGGCGGATGGTGAGATCGAGCGCCGGTGTCGGTGCAGTGGCCGGGTTGCGCGCGGTGTCGCGCAGGTCGATCGGGCGCCCGAATTTGATCGCCATGGGGTGCTGGCTCCTTGAGCTGGCCGGCGAGCCGGAGGATTTGATTTGTTGTAATTCCAACAATCTGTAGCACTTCGGCCGCCGCCCGTCACTTGACCTGACGCAAGCGGCCCGGTTGATTTCCGGCCCGGTTGATTTCACGGTGCCGGCCGGCCAAGAATCGCCATGCTCCTGGTCTTGAGAGGCCCCAATGACGACCTGCCTGTTCTGCTCGAGCTGCCATGGCTGAGATTCCCTCGGCGCGAGATCTGGCGCGTGACAACGCCGCCATGTCGATTGCCGCCATGTCCTCGGATCGGCGCGAGAGCGACGATAATGTCTGGACGCGGCGGCTGGTGCTGTTCCTGCGGGTCATGGCCATGCTCTCGATCGCCAAGGGCCTTTATCATTGGGCCCAGGTGACCGGCTTCATCGGCGGCGAGGACGACGCGTTCGAGAACCAGGCGATGGCCTGGCAGGCGGCGACGGTCTATTTCGCGGTGATCGAACTCGTCGCCGCGGTCGGCCTGTGGCTGGCGACGCCGTGGGGCGCGGTGGTGTGGCTCACCACGGTCGTGTCGATGGCGGTCATCGAGCTGATGTTCCCCGGCATCTATGGCGGCAATCTGCTGGTGGTCGCGGGCGAGGCGATCATGCTCGCCGCCTACCTCGTGCTGGCCTGGATGGCGGCCCGCGAGCGGCCACCGTAGGTGGTGAGGAAAATTCGTTGCACGCTGTAAATCCTCTCAGCGCGATGCAAGTAATGTTTCGAACACCTTAAGAGCGCCTGCCACAGCCGTTACACAGACCTTAGCGGTGGGAACTGCACCTGTTTTGGAATGTGACAGGGGGGTGAAACAGAGCGCGAACATTGCCCGTCGTCCGTCAACGGACCCTTGCAAAAGCCCCTGTAATCACTGGATTAAAAGAGGATTCACTCTCCGCGATTCATTCTCTCTTTATGCTCTTATTTAAGGCGATCTTCAAAGCACGCCCCTTAAGTTCGTTCTATCAGACGGGACAAAAGTTTCGTCGAATAAGTCGACAAAAACGACGACAGGGGAAGTGTCATGATGAAAGCCGTTGCGACGGCCGTGGAGACTGCTGCGCCGGGCCAGGGCGGCACCGTCCAGTCGCTCTATCTGGAAGCTCTGACGCTGGTGGAGCGGCTGCATCGCCGCCTGCTCGACGTCATCAAGGACGAGTTCGACCGCCGTGGTCGTTCCGACATCAATTCGGTCCAGGCGCTGCTGCTCTATAACATCGGCGACAAGGAGCTGACCGCGGGCGAGCTGCGCACGCGCGGCTACTATCTCGGCTCCAACGTCTCCTACAACCTGAAGAAGCTCGTCGAGCTCGGCTTCCTTGATCACCAGCGCTCGCGCGTCGATCGCCGCTCGGTCCGCATCCGCCTGACCCCCCAGGGCCAGGAGATCCGCCGCATCGTCGACTCGCTGTATCAGAAGCACGTCAAGACCGTGGAGCAGGTCGGCGGCATTTCGAGCGAGGAGTTCTCAACGCTCAACAAGTCGCTGCACCGCCTCGAGCGGTTCTGGACCGACCAGATCCTGTATCGTCTCTGAGCCGGCTTCATCGTTTCGGCTGATCCGGCCTCAGACATCGAGAGCCAAGACCGGACAGCCCTCGATCCTCTGAGTTCGACCTTGCGTCGGCCCCTGCTGGGCCGGCGCTTTTTTCTTTTGTCGTGGCTCACTTCGCTCGCTGTTGCGAAAAACATCCACTCCGAACTGGAACCAATATCGCCTCTCGGACTTGTCTCCCGCGGAGGTTGGGTGATGCTGCACGATTACGGAATGCAGGTCATGAACGTGGAGCTGGTGAGCGACGCCTATGCGATCGCGGCCAACTACCTGCGGCTGTCGGGGGCGATGACGGATACCATCACGCCGAACGAGCAGCTCGTCGACATGATCGTACAGCTGATTCACCGCGGAGAATTCAACAAGCTCAGACTCGCGAACAAGGCGATCTCGATGTTCGAGATGGCCTCTGCGGCCTGACCATCAAGAGGGGATGATATGGAAGCTGCCATCGATCGGATCATGCATACCTACGACCTGCTGGCAAACCGCACCGCGGCGGCCAGCGAGGAAGCGCGGCGCAAGGTCAGCGCCTACATCCAGACCTTGTTCGAAGCCGGCGAGCGTGACCCGCATCGTCTCACGGTGTGCGGCCTGACCTACCTGCGCCAGCTCGACGGCCGCGTCGATCCGGTGAAGGCCGGCTACACCGGCCTCTGATGTCATCGGCGCGCGATGGCTCGCGCGCTTGCCTCATGATACCGACAACCTGTATGAGACCGTCAGGTTTCATACAGGTTGTTTATTTTTGGGGGATCGATGCGTTTGGTGTCCCGAGTTATTGCCACGGTGGGACTCTTGGCCTTCGCGTGTGGAGAGCTGAGTCTGCCCACGAGGAGCATGGCTGAGACGGTCTGGCCCCAGAAGGGACCGAACAGTCGAGAATCTCTGGCCAGAGTTGGAGCCTGCGCGGAGACGACGATCACGAAAATTGCTGGTCGGTTCGATGAGCCGCTGTCGCCGACCCCGTTCAAGCTCGGCGAGAAGCTCGACGAGTATGGTGAGCCCATAATGGATCAGGGCGTCCACGTGCTGTACCAGAACGGCGCCGAGCAGATCGACTCGGCATGGAATGCCGCCGTCGCGCATTCCAAACTGGGCGATCCCGTGCGGCTCTGCACCGTCTGGAAGCCGAAGAAATGCCCGCCCGGCGATGACCGGGGACGAATCTACAAGGCGACCAATCTCCGGACCAAGAAAACCTGGCAGATGTCGGAAAGCTGGCACTCCTGCGGTGGCGCCTGAGCACGGGGGCTTGCTCCAGCGGCCGTCCACCATATCTGGCGCAAATATCCGGTTTGACCCGCAACCGCTTGGTCTGTCCCTTGGCCTGCCGCCGCCCGTATGGTAAGGGCAGGGGTCTTTTCCGACCGCCTTCACTGAACCGACCGCCGGCCGCCCAAGGCCTTGCGGACGTGGAGATATTCCGCCGATGACCGCTTCCAGCGCCAAGCCCGCCTCGTCAGTCGATTCCTTCTTCTCCGCCACCCTGGCCGAGGCCGATCCCGAGATCGCTGCCGCCATCAAGGGTGAACTCGGTCGGCAACGACACGAGATCGAGCTGATCGCTTCGGAGAACATCGTCAGCCGCGCGGTCCTGGAAGCCCAGGGCTCGGTGATGACCAACAAGTATGCCGAGGGCTACCCGGGCGCGCGCTATTATGGCGGCTGCGAATGGGTCGACGTCGCCGAGAACCTCGCGATCGACCGCGCCAAGAAGCTGTTCGGTGCCAATTTCGCCAACGTCCAGCCGAACTCGGGCAGCCAGATGAACCAGGCGGTGTTCCTGGCGCTGCTGCAGCCCGGCGACACCTTCATGGGCCTCGACCTCGCCGCCGGCGGCCATCTGACCCACGGTTCGCCGGTCAACATGTCCGGCAAGTGGTTCAAGGCCGCGCACTACACCGTGCGCCGCGACGACCACCTGATCGACATGGATGCGGTCGCCAGGCAGGCCGAGGAGGTCAAGCCGAAGCTGATCATCGCTGGCGGCAGCGCCTATTCGCGCCCGTGGGATTTCAAGCGCTTCCGCGAGATCGCCGACAGCGTCGGCGCCTATCTGCTGGTCGACATGGCGCACTTCGCCGGTCTCGTTGCGGGTGGCGTCCATGCCTCCCCGGTGCCCTACGCTCACGTCACCACGACCACCACGCACAAGTCGCTGCGCGGTCCGCGCGGCGGCCTCATCCTGTGGAACGACGAGCAGTTCACCAAGAAATTCAACTCGGCGATCTTCCCGGGCCTGCAGGGCGGCCCGCTGATGCACGTGATCGCGGCCAAGGCGGTGGCCTTTGCCGAGGCGCTGCGGCCCGAGTTCAAGGTCTACGCGAAGAACATCGTCGAGAACGCGAAGGCGCTGGCGGAATCGCTGCGCGCCCAGGGCTTCGACATCGTCTCCGGCGGCACCGACAACCATCTGATGCTGGTCGACCTCCGGCCGAAGAGCCTGAAGGGCAACGTCTCGGAGAAGGCGCTGGTCCGCGCCGGCATCACCTGCAACAAGAACGGCATTCCGTTCGACCCCGAGAAGCCGTTCGTCACCTCCGGCCTGCGACTCGGTACGCCGGCCGCGACCACCCGTGGCTTCGGCGTCGCTGAATTCCAGCAGGTCGGCAGCCTGATCGCCGAGGTGCTGAACGCGATCGCGCAGGCGCCGGACGGCAGCGCGCCGCTGGTGGAAGCTGCGGTCAAGGCGAAGGTGAAGGCGCTGACCGACCGGTTCCCGATCTATCAGTAAGGCTTGAAGCCACAATGCGCTGCCCGAGCTGCAACAGCCTCGATACGCAGGTGAAGGACTCCCGCCCCACCGAGGATTCCTCGGTGATCCGCCGGCGGCGGGTCTGCGTCACCTGCAACTTCCGCTTCACGACCTTCGAGCGGGTGCAGCTGCGCGAACTCACCGTCATCAAGCGCAATGGCCGCCGCGTGCCGTTCGATCGTGACAAGCTGATGCGCTCGGTGCAGATCTCGCTGCGCAAGCGCTCGGTCGATCCTGAAAGGGTCGAGAAGATGGTCTCGGCGATCGTGCGCGAGCTCGAGAGCGGCGGCGAGTCCGAGGTGTCCTCGGAGGCGATCGGCGAGATCGTGATGGAGCATCTGCGCGATCTCGACGACGTCGCTTATGTCCGCTTCGCCTCGGTGTACCGCAATTTCCGGGAGGCCAAGGACTTCGAGGCCGTGCTCGGCGAGCTCTCGGCCGAGGACGAGACGCCGCGGCTGGCGCCAGTCCGCAAATGATCTTCCGGGTCCTGGTCGATCAGGTCGGCGAGAAGCTGAAGGCGCAGAAGGACGCCGACCGCCGCTTCATGCAGCTCGCGCTGTCGCTCGGCCGTCGCGGGCAGGGGCGGACCTGGCCTAACCCGGCGGTCGGCGCCGTCGTGGTCAAGGACGGCGTCATCATCGGCCGCGGCTGGACCCAGCCCGGTGGACGCCCTCATGGCGAGCCCGAGGCCTTGAATCGCGCCGGCAAGGCCGCGAAGGGCGCCACACTCTATGTGACGCTGGAGCCATGCTCGCATTTCGGCAAGTCGCCGCCTTGCGTGGACGCCGTCATCGCAGCCGGAATCAGCCGCGTCGTGTCGGCGATCGAGGATCCCAATCCGGAGGTCGCAGGGCAGGGGCATGCCAAGCTCCGCGCTGCCGGCATCCAGGTTGAAGTCGGCCTCTGCTCGGCGGACGCCAAGCGCGATCATGCTGGCCATTTCCGGCGCATCCGCGATGGCCGGCCGCATGTGATCCTGAAGCTTGCGGTCTCGGCCGACGACAGGATTGCAGCCGCGGGCAACAAGCCGGTCGCGATCACCGGCGAGGCGGCGCGGACGCGCGTGCATATGTTGCGTGCCCAGAGTGACGCGATCCTGATCGGCGTGCGCACCGCGATCGCCGATGATCCGCTGCTGACCTGCCGGCTGCCCGGCATGGAGGCCCGCTCGCCGGTGCGCGTGGTGCTCGATCCGATGCTGCGGCTGCCCATGACCAGCCGTTTGGTGCAATCAGCGCGAACCACGCCGCTCTGGATGGTCGCGTCAGCGCTTGCCGAGCCCGCGGCGGCGACCAAGCTCGGTGCTGCCGGTGCCCAGGTGATCCGCGTGCCGCCGCAGGCCGAGCCCTCGGCGCTGGAGCCCCCCGCCGTGCTCAAGGCGCTGGCTGAGAAGGGCATCACCCGCCTGATGATCGAGGGCGGCAGCCGCGTCGCCTCATCCTTCATGGCGAGTGGCCTGGTCGATGAAATCTGGCTGCTGCGCGGTCCCGGCGAGATCGGGGCCGACGGCATCGCTGCGCTGGACGCATTGCCGCTGACCGCAATCACGCAGTCGCCGGCCTATCGCGTTCGTGCTAGCGAAACGCTCGATCCCGACACCCTTACGATTTATGAGCGCGCGTAATGTTTACCGGCATCGTCACCGACATCGGCGAGATCGCCAGCCTGACGCCGCGGACCGAGGGCAAGCTGCACCGGCTGCGCATTGCCTGCCATTATGACCAGGCCAGCATCGCCGATGGCGCATCCATCGCCAACAATGGCGTCTGCCTCACGGTCGTGCAGTCCGGCGTCACCGATGGGACGACCTGGTTCGAGGTCGACGCCGCCGCGGAGACGCTGGCACTGACCACGGCCAAGCACTGGCGCGTCGGCACAAAGCTGAACCTCGAGCGGGCTCTGAAGATCGGCGACGAGCTCGGTGGCCACATCGTCGCAGGCCATGTCGACGGCATCGCGACCATCGTCAGCCGCGACGACCTGCCGGATATGGCGCGGTTCGTGCTGAAGACAACGCGGGATCTGGCGCGCTTCATCGCCACCAAGGGCTCAGTCACCCTCGACGGCGTCTCGCTCACGGTCAACACCGTCGACGAACTGGCCTTCTCGGTGCTGATCATTCCGCATACGCTGTCGGTCACGACGCTGTCGTCCTGGCAGGCCGGCGGCGAGGTCAATCTCGAGGTCGACCTGATGGCGCGCTATGCCGCGCGCCTCACGGAAATGAAGTAGCCTCGAAGGGGGCTTTCCGTCTTGGCTTTGCGGGCGCCCGCGCCTACAAGGCCAGCCCTCGTGGCGAGGAGGCGCCGATGTGTCGTCTCGCGGCATGAGGCCGATTTCATCTCGCCCTTCGCGACGCGGCCGGATCGCCGCTCCCTTGGGGCGAGGCACCTGAAGACAATGGAAACAGAACCATGGCAGACGCACGGCGCGCGCCGCTCAAAGACCAGACCGACATCTCCGGCGCCCGGGCGCTGATCGTCGAGGCCCGCTTCTACGACGACCTCCAGGACGCCCTGCTGGAGGGCGCCACCGCCGAGCTGAAGGCGGCGGGCGTGGGCTATGATGTTCTCACCGTCACCGGCTCGTTGGAGATTCCGGCGACTATTGCCATTGCGCTCGATGCTGCCGCCAAGAACGGCAAGCCTTATGATGCGGCGATCGCGCTCGGCTGCGTCATCCGCGGCGACACCATCCATTTCGAGATCGTGTCGCAGGAGTCCTCGCGAGCCCTGATGGATCTGTCGGTGGCGCGCGGCCTGCCGCTCGGCAACGGCATCCTCACCGTCAACAACGAGGACCAGGCGTGGGCGCGCGCCCGCCTCTCCGAGATGAACAAGGGCGGTGATGCCGCCCGCGCCGCGCTTGCCGTGCTGCGCATCAAACGCCGTCTGGCGCGAGGCTGACATGGCCGAGAGCAGCAACAGACCGTTCAAGAGCCCGGTCCGTGCCGGCGACCGCAAGGCCAACCGCCGTGGCGCGGCGCGGCTCGCCGCCGTCCAGGCGCTCTACCAGATGGACATTGCTGGCGCCGGCATCAACGACGTGCTGGCCGAGTTCGAGAGCCATTGGCTCGGCAACGAGGTCGAGGGCGAGCAGTATCTGCCGGCGGAGGCTGCCTTCTTCCGCGACATCGTCTCCGGCGTGGTGCGCGACCAGACCAAGATCGATCCGGTGCTCGACGCGGCGCTGGAGCGCGGCTGGCCGCTGCAGCGGATCGAGGCGATCCTGCGCGCCGTGCTGCGCGCCGGCGCCTATGAGCTGGAGCGGCGCAAGGACGTGCCGGCCAAGGTCGTCGTGTCCGAATATGTCGACATCGCCCATGCCTTCGTCGAGCGCGACGAGACCGGCATGGTCAACGCCGTGCTGGAGCAACTCGCCCGGCAATACCGCGGCGACGAGATGGGGCCGAAGTAGCGATGGGGGGCGCCGGAGCACGATCGCTGCGAACCGGTGCGATGCCAGTGTCTTTCCTCGACTGTCATCACCCGCGAAAGCGGGTGATCCAGCATTCCAGAGACGAGCGCGGCGTACTGGATCGCCCGGTCCCGCCTTCGTCTATCGGCTCCGGCGCGGCGACGAATGCAAGGGCGCGCCGAAGCTTTAGCGAAGGCGGCAAGCCGGGCGATGACAGCGGAGAGCGGGGAGGGGGGCTGTGACCCAAAACCCCTCCGGCGAAGACTCCCTCATTGCCCGCTATTTCAAGCCGCTGGCGACCGACCCCGGCGCGTTCGGTCTCGTCGACGACGCTGCGATCATTCCCGCTGATGGGGACGACATCGTCGTCAAGACCGACGCCATCGTCGAAGGCGTCCATTATCTCGCCGACGATCCCCCCGACACCATCGCGCGCAAGGCGCTGCGGGTGAACCTGTCCGATCTCGCCGCCAAGGGCGCCGTGCCCGCTGGCTTCGTCCTGACGCTCGCGCTGCGCGAGAAGGACGACGCCTGGCTGACGCAGTTCGCGCGTGGCCTCGGCGAGGACGCCGCCGCGTTCGGCTGTCCGTTGCTCGGCGGCGACACCGTGTCGACGCCCGGTCCCGTGATGATCTCGATTGCGGCCTGGGGGCGGGTGCCCAGGGGCCGGATGGTGCATCGCTTCGGCGCGCGTCCCGGCGACCGGGTCATGGTCACCGGGACGATCGGTGATGCCGCGCTCGGTCTGCGCATGCTGACGGGCACAGCCGAGGCTACGGCGCTGGCCGACGATCCCGCCGCGCGGGATATGCTGATCGGTCGTTATCGCACGCCGCAGCCGCGCAATGCACTGGCGGCGGCCGTGAGAGACTGTGCGACCGCCTCGATGGACGTCTCTGATGGCCTCGCAGGCGACCTGACCAAGCTCTGCGCCGCCTCTTCCGTGAGCGCCGACATCGCGCTGTCCCACATTCCACGATCGCCGGCAGCGGCGAAGCTGCTTGCTGTCGGGGCCGCGCAGCTTGAAAGCATGATCTCGGGCGGCGACGATTACGAGATCCTCTGCACCGTTCCCGCGGCGCGATGCGCGGCTTTCCGCGCCACGGCCGAGACGGCGGGCGTGGCCGTCACCGACATCGGTGCCATCACCGAAGGCGCACATGCCCCGCGCTTCCTGGACGGGCAGGGCCGTCCCGTCACACTGACGCGTTTGTCCTTCAGCCACTTCTGACACCTATTTGCACCGCACAATGCGACCAAAGAAGCGTCTGAATTTGGAGCGGTTCAGGCGTCGCGGCGTTGCGTCATCATGGCGATTTTGGCAAGCTTCATATGTTCGAGGCGGTTCCGCCCGGAGCGGCCTGGCAGGGGGCGTGCGTCGCACCATCGCGGCGTGACGTAGTTAGAAAAGCAAAGAGCCGAGGAAACTAAATGTCAGCTTTATGGGTGATCGTGCTCTGCGGAGCGCTGTCGATCGTCTATGCGATCTGGGCCACTTCATCGGTCCTGGGTGCGGACGCCGGCAATGCGCGCATGCAGGAAATTGCGGCGGCCGTGCGTGAGGGCGCGCAGGCCTATCTCCGCCGCCAATATACGACGATCGGAATCGTCGGCGTCGTGATCTTCGTGCTCCTTGCGTATTTCCTCGGCATGCTCGTGGCGGTCGGCTTTGCGATCGGCGCGATCCTCTCCGGCGCCGCCGGCTTCATCGGCATGAACGTGTCGGTGCGCGCCAACGTCCGCACCGCACAGGCTGCGACCACCTCGCTCGCAGGCGGCCTCGAGCTCGCCTTCAAGGCCGGCGCCATCACCGGTCTGCTCGTCGCGGGTCTGGCGCTGCTCGGCGTCACGATCTACTTCGGCGTTCTCACCGGCTTCATGAAGCTCGCGCCCGACAGCCGCACCGTGATCGACGCGCTGGTCGCGCTCGGCTTCGGCGCATCGCTGATCTCGATCTTCGCCCGTCTCGGCGGCGGCATCTTCACCAAGGGCGCCGACGTCGGCGGTGACCTCGTCGGCAAGGTCGAAGCCGGCATTCCCGAGGACGATCCGCGCAACCCCGCGACCATCGCCGACAACGTCGGCGACAACGTCGGTGACTGCGCCGGCATGGCCGCCGACCTGTTCGAGACCTACGCGGTGACCGCGGTCGCTACCATGGTGCTGGCTGCGATCTTCTTCGCCAAGTCATCGCTGCTCGCCAACATGATGACCCTGCCGCTCGCCATCGGCGGCATCTGCATCATCACCTCGATCGCCGGCACCTTCTTCGTCAAGCTCGGCGCCAGCCAGTCGATCATGGGTGCGCTGTACAAGGGCCTGATCGCGACCGGCGTGCTCTCGCTCGCCGGCGTCGCGATTGCCATTGCGTGGCTGATCGGCTTCGGCAAGCTCGATGGCGTCGACTACACCGGCACCGCGCTGTTCGTCTGTGGTGTCGTCGGCCTCGTCGTGACCGGCCTGATCATCTGGATCACCGAATACTACACCGGCACCGACTTCCGCCCGGTGAAGTCGATCGCTTCGGCCTCGGTCACGGGTCACGGCACCAACGTGATCCAGGGCCTCGCGATCTCGATGGAATCGACCGCGCTGCCCGCGATCGTGATCATCGCCGGCATCCTGGTCACCTACAGCCTCGCCGGCCTGTTCGGCATCGCGATCGCGACCACGACGATGCTGGCGCTGGCCGGCATGATCGTCGCGCTCGACGCCTTCGGTCCAGTCACGGACAATGCCGGCGGCATTGCCGAAATGGCCGGCCTGCCGAAGGAGGTCCGCAAGTCGACCGACGCGCTCGACGCGGTCGGCAACACCACCAAGGCGGTCACCAAGGGCTACGCGATCGGCTCCGCCGGTCTCGGCGCGCTGGTGCTGTTTGCGGCCTATAACCAGGACCTGCAGTTCTTCATCGCCGACTCCGCGAAGCATCCTTACTTCGCCGGCATCAAGCCGGACTTCTCGCTGAACAACCCCTACGTCGTGGTTGGCCTGCTGTTCGGCGGCCTGCTGCCATATCTGTTCGGCGCGATGGGCATGACCGCGGTCGGCCGTGCCGCCGGCGCGATCGTCGAGGAGGTGCGCCGGCAGTTCCGCGAGAAGCCGGGCATCATGCAGGGCACCGACAAGCCGGACTACGGCAAGGCTGTCGACCTGCTGACCAAGGCGGCGATCAAGGAGATGATCATCCCCTCGCTGCTGCCGGTGCTGTCGCCGATCGTCGTCTACTTCCTGATCTACGCGATCGCGGGCGGCGGCGCGGCCGGTAAGTCGGCGGCGTTCTCCGCCGTCGGCGCCATGCTGCTCGGCGTCATCGTCACCGGCCTGTTCGTGGCGATCTCGATGACCTCGGGCGGCGGCGCCTGGGACAACGCCAAGAAGTACATCGAGGACGGCCACTTCGGCGGCAAGGGCTCGGATGCCCACAAGGCGGCGGTGACGGGTGACACCGTCGGCGACCCCTACAAGGACACGGCCGGCCCTGCCGTGAACCCGATGATCAAGATCACCAACATCGTGGCCCTGCTGCTGCTGGCGATCCTCGCGCACTGAGCGGAGCAATTGTCCTGACGAATAAAGACCCCGCGGCGTGAGCCGCGGGGTTTTTCATGAGACTGTGTTGTTTGCTACTCGGCTGCGCGCTGCCGCGTGCGATACGACTGCAACGTGCTCTGAGCGGTTCGCGGCTGCATCTGCGAGAAGCTCGCCAGATGCTGATCGAGCTGCGGGCGCGCGCTGCCGCTCGCGTTGGCCTGCATGAACAGTAGCGTCGTGGTCGTGACCCAGGACAGGTCCAGCGCCTTGGCGAGCACCAGGAGCTGGTCCGGCTGCTTGCGCACGAAGGCGCGCTCGACCACGTCGAGCGGCAGCTTGCACATCAGCGCCAGCGCCAGCGTGACCTTGTCGAAGCTGCCTTCCTTGGCGAAACCGTGCAGTTGCGCCTCGTGGAGCTGGCCGGTCGCGTGCAGCAGCTCGACATAGTCCTTGGCGGTGACGAAATCGGCCGAGCGCGTCCGCGCTGCCGCCTGCAGTTGGTCCGATGCCTGCGCAACGGCGCGTTCGACGATCTCGGCGCGCGCCGCGTCGGCGCTGGCGAGCTGGCTGCGCACCGCGTCGGAGGCTTCGACGAACAGCCGCACCAGCACCTCGCGCGGACTGTCGGGCCGGCTCCAGAGTTTCAAGGCGAGGTTGGGATCGTCGGACGCCTTCGTCACCAGGCCGTAGAAGCCGTGATCGGAAAAGCGCGCGCCGCCATTGTTGGCGGTGTTCGACACCACGGCCTGATTGCCGCGATCGACCAGAACATCGGTGACGGACTCGGTCAGGATCTTGCGGTCGGAGATCGCGAGCAGATGCTCCTGGCCCCGGGTCTGCGCGGTCGCGACCAGGGTCTCCTCGTCGAGCCGATCGCTCTGGCGCAGCACGGGACCTGCCACCGCGATCGTCTCGTCGCTCGCGAGCAGCCGGAGCAGGCGTAGCGGTGCGTCGGGCAGCCCCGCGAGCCGGCTGCCGAGCTGCGCCCGCGCCGCAATGGCGACGTTGTCGAGCAGCTTGAACAGCACGTGGTCGAACAGATCGACATGCTCTTCGTTGAACTTGCCCGAACCGAAGACGAACAGGTCGGTGACGCGCTCCAGAATCTCCGCGCGCCGCGAGACGTAGCGGCTGGCGAGAATGTCTTCGAGCTGGTGGAGGACGTCGTTGGGCAAGGCACGGCTCATGCGATGGACATCGCCGGCGCCTGCCCCTCGGACGGTGCTCGGACCGCATCCACGCGAAGGTGGTCGGCCAGGCATCCGCTTGACGGTATCTCAGGACCAGATCAAAGGCGCGCGGCCACCATCTATCGCACCATCCCGCTTAAGGTGCCGTTACACCACGAGCCGTGCTGCAATACTCCGCTGCGACGTGGCCGGCCGGGCTCCGAGGGCTACTGCACATCCATCTGCAGGCCTTCCTTCTGGATGATCGAGGCGAATTTGGCTGTCTCGGCCTGGACGAAGTCGCCGAACTGCTGCGGCGTGCCGTAGTCCGCCCGCGCGCCCATGGCCGCGATGTTCTTGGCGATGTCCTCGCGCTCCAGCATCGCCTTGACCTGCAGGTTGAGCGCGCTGACGATCTCCGGCGGGCAGGCCTTGGGCAGGAATACGCCGAACCAGGACGACACGTCGAACTTGGCGAGCTCCGGCGCGCTCTCGCGCATCGTCGGCAGCTCCGGCGCATTGGCGCTGCGCTCCGGTGTGGTTACGCAAAGGCCGGTGAGCTTGCCCTCCTGGACCTGCGGCAGCGATGGAAACAGATTGTCGAACAGGATCTGGACGTCGCCCGCCAGCGCAGCCTGCAGCGCCGGGCCGGCGCCGCGGAACGGGATGTGCGTCATCTTCAGCCCGGTGAGCTGCAGGAACCATGCGCCGGTGAGATGCGGGCTCTGGCCGACGCCGGACGAGGCGTAGTTGAGCTTATCGGGATTGGCCTTGAGGTAGGCGATCAGCTCGGGAATCGACTTGATGCCGGTGGAGGGATGCGCCGAGACGATGTTGGGGATGCGGATCATGTTGGAGACCGCCTGCAACTGATCCGGCTTGTAAACGAGGTTGCGGAAGATCGAATAGGCGATCGCGTTCGGACCGGGGTTGCCGATCAGGACCGTATGGCCGTCGCCCTTGGTGTTGCGCGCGACCTCGGCGGCGCCGATCGTGCCGCCACCGCCGGAGCGATTCTCGACCACGGCCGACTGTCCCCAGGCGGTCTGCAGATGCGCCGCGAGCAGCCGGCCCATGACGTCGGTGCTGCCGCCGGGCGCAGCGGGCACGATCAGCTTGATCGTCTCGGTCGGGCGCCAGTCGGCGAGACTGGTGCGCGGCAGAATGGCGGCGGTCGAGAGCGCCGCGGCGCCCGACAACAGCTTGCGGCGCGACAGCGCGATGCGATGAGCCAATGATTCCTCCCTGCTGATGTTTTCCAGCAGGGTAGGGAAGATTGCAGCGCCAGAGCAAGCCGGCGAATTGCGCACGGGCTGCGCCAATCAGCGCAGCGGTCCGGCTTTGTGCCGTGGCCCGGAATCATATTCCGGGCTGCGGCGATCGGGTCGGGATCAGTTGAAGCTGAGCAGCTTGAACAGCGGCGTCAGGTAGCTGAGCTCCTGGCCGGAGGTCGGCGTGGTGCGGCTGACGAAGTCGAAGATCTTGCCGTCCTTCATGCCGTAATTGGCGAGCCGGCGGACCTGGCGGTTCTTGTCGAAATAGATCGCGATGACGCGCTGATCGACCACCTTCTGGTTCATGAAGGCGACCGGGCGCTCGGCGCGCTGCGAGATGTAGTAGAACACCTCGCCGTCGAGCGTCGCCACCGTCGATGGCGTGCCCATCACGATCAGCACCTGGTCCTGGCTGGCGCCGATCGGGATCTGCTCCAGCGCGCCCGGCGGCATGATGTAGCCCTTCTGGAACTGCTCGCCGGTGCAGGCGCCGAGCGCCAGACAGGTCAGCGCGATCGCACCAAGGGTGCGCAGACGGGGGCTCAGGCCACGGGTGAGCAGGCGGGCAGTCGTTCGCATTGTCTGGGTCATCTTCTTCAGATCGGATCCCGTCCCCTTGCGTCGGGCAGGGCGTTGACGTACCGGGCAAACTTGCGGATTGCAACATGCCCCTGAACAGGGTCAGGGAAACTCGACCGCGGAACCGTCATGCTCTGGCCATTCAACCATCTCAGGAAATCCCGACCGTCCCCGCGCGGGACCATCGAGCCGATCTATGGCGCGATCGTGGCACAAACCCGAGACCCGTTGTTTTATAGACACTTGAATGTCCCTGACACGGTGGAAGGACGGTTCGATCTGCTGATTCTGCACCTCTGGCTGGTGCTGCGGCGGCTGCGCGGGGTGGGGTCGGCGCTGTCGCAGGCCCTGTTCGACCGGTTCTGCGACGACATGGACGACAATCTCCGCGAGATGGGGGTGGGTGATCTGACCGTTCCGAAGCGCATGCAGAAGTTCGGCGAGGCGTTCTATGGCCGCACCGCCGCCTATGATCTGGCCTGGTCGGAGAGCGAGGCCCGGCTGGCGGAGGCGCTGCAGAAGAATATCTTGAACGGCGAGCATCCCGACAGCGCGGCCGGACTTGCCGCCTATGCGGCCCTGGTGGCGGCCGACCTCGCCGCCCTCGACGACAACAGGCTGCTCGGCGCCGGCTGGAGCTTCCCGCGGCCGGTTCAGCAGGACTAGCGACATGACCAGAGACAGAGACACGTCGCGCGAAACGGCGCGAGACCCTTCCAAGGACCCCTGGCGCGCGCCGCCGGTGATCGTGGCGCAAATCCCGGACGCCGGCCTGCATCGCGAGATCGAGGCCGATCCGGCCACGCGCCGGGCGTTGGCAGAGATCGCCGATCTGCGCGAGGTGCTTTCGGCCAAAGCCTCGTTCGACGTGGCCCTGAAGCGTGACGGCAAGGTGCATGTCGAGGGCCGGGTGCGCGCCCGGATCGGCCAGACCTGCGTCGTCACGCTCGATCCGATCGAGACCGAGATCGACGAGCCGATCGACCAGATGTTTGCCCCGCCGGAGCAGATTCCGGAGCTTGCCGACCTGGTCGAGGACGACCCGAACAGCGAGGTCGAGACGGCCGATCCGCCCGAGCCGATCGTCGGTGGGCAGATCGACCTCGGCCGGCTCGCCGCCGACGCGCTGTTCCTGGGGATCGATCCGTATCCGCGCAAACCGGGCGCGGTGTTCGAGCAGCCCGCCGAGGCCTCCGATCCGGCGGACCATCCCTTCGCCGCGCTGAAGGCGCTGAAGCCG
This sequence comes from Bradyrhizobium sp. HKCCYLRH2015, assembly GCF_051168215.1. NCBI lineage: Bacteria > Pseudomonadati > Pseudomonadota > Alphaproteobacteria > Hyphomicrobiales > Nitrobacteraceae > Bradyrhizobium > Bradyrhizobium sp. HKCCYLRH2015. Next base: position 189,257 of record NZ_JBNPUO010000013.1, read on the forward strand.
GCAGATGCCGTCGGGCCGGGCGCGGTCAAAGCGAAGAAAACGGGTGAGGATTGACGCGCAATTGTGCAGGCCGCTGCCGCGCGATCCTGTCACAAAGCTTGTCAAAATTCTCTCAAGCCGCTGATTTCGAACGAAAAGACGGGGCGCTACCGGTCCCGGACCGGCGCGGCGGTTGCAAAATGCATCGCTCCCGGGAGGTTGTTTCGACACGGAGAGACGCTATTGTCGCGCCCGGGTCGGGGTGCGACGAAAAGGCCCGGACGGCCTCTGGCCTGTCCATCGGCCGCGCAATGCCTCTGAACGACCGCCAAACACGGCCAACCAAATCACGGCCAAGACGAGACAAAGCTCGAGATCAGGTTTCCGGGACGTCATGCCTCAAAAGGTTCGAATCGCGCTGGACGCCATGGGCGGGGATTTCGGCGCGGCCGTCGTCATCCCCGGTGCCGCGATCGCGCTGAGCCGCCATCCGGATGCGGAGTTTCTGCTGTTCGGCGACAGTGCCAAGATCGTTCCCGAACTCGACCGGCATCCGCGGCTGAAGGCAGTCTCGCGCGTCGTTCACACCGATGTCGCCGTCAGCATGGAGGACAAGCCGAGCCAGGCGCTCCGGCGCGGCCGCAAGACGTCGTCGATGTGGCTCGCGCTCGAGGCGGTGAAGAAGGGAGAGGCCGACGTCGCCGTGTCCGCAGGCAACACCGGCGCGCTGGTGGCGATGGCGCGCTTCTGCCTGCGCACGCTGGACGGGATCGACCGGCCGGCTCTCGCCGCGATCTGGCCGACTGCGCGCGGCGAATCGGTGGTGCTCGACCTCGGCGCGACGATCGGCGGCGACGCCCACCACCTCGTCGCGCTGGCAGTGATGGGCGGCGCGCTGGCGAGCGTGCTGTTCAACAAGCCCAGGCCGACCGTCGGCCTCCTCAACATCGGTGTCGAGGAGATCAAGGGCCATGAGGAGATCCGCGAGGCGGCCGAGCAGCTCCGTGCGATGAACCTGCCGCAGCTCGACTATATCGGCTTCGTCGAGGGCGACGGCATCGGCAAGGGCGCCGCCGACGTGGTCGTGACCGAGGGCTTCAGCGGCAACATCGCGCTGAAGACGGCCGAGGGCACGGTGCGCCAGGTCACGGATTTCCTGCGCGGCGCGATCCAGGCCAGTCTGCTGGCCCGGGTCGGCTACGTGTTGGCACGCGGCGCGTTCGCCGCCCTGCGGGCCCGGCTCGACCCGCGCAAATCCAACGGCAGCGTGGTGCTCGGGCTCAAGGGGATGGTGGTCAAGAGCCACGGCGGAACCGATGCCGAGGGCTTTGCCTCGGCGGTCAGGGTTGGCTATGAGATGGCCCGCTACGATCTCCTGACCAAGATCAATCAAACACTCAATCCCGACGGCGGCGCACCGGCGTCCGAACCCGTCGCCCAGGAGGCTGTCTCGTGACAATTCGTTCGGTCGTGCTCGGCTGTGGCTCCTACCTCCCGCAGCGGGTCGTGACCAATGCCGAGCTGGCAAGCCGCATCGAGACCTCCGACGAGTGGATCGTGCAGCGCACCGGCATTCGTGAGCGCCACGTCGCAGCCGACGGCGAATTCACCTCGCATCTCGCGATCAACGCGGCCCGTGCCGCGCTGGCCGCGGCCGATGTCGATCCGCAGTCAATCGATCTGATCGTGTTGGGCACCTCGACCCCGGACAACACCTTTCCGGCGACGGCCGTGGCGGTGCAGAACGGCCTCGGCATCCATCATGGCGCGGCGTTCGACCTGCAGGCGGTGTGCTCGGGCTTCGTCTATGCGCTCGCGACCGCGGATAATTTCCTGCGCAGCCGCCAGTTCAAGCGCGCGCTGGTGATCGGCGCCGAGACCTTCTCGCGCATCCTCGACTGGAACGACCGCACCACTTGCGTGCTGTTCGGCGACGGCGCCGGCGCGCTGGTCCTCGACGCTCAGGAGCAGGGAGGGACCTCGGCCGATCGCGGCGTGCTCACGACTCACCTGCGGTCCGATGGTCGCCACAAGGCCAAGCTCTATGTCGATGGCGGACCGTCCTCGACCCAGACCGTCGGGCATCTGCGGATGGAAGGCCGCGAGGTGTTCAAGCACGCGGTCGGCATGATCACCGACGTGATCGTCGACGCCTTCGATGCCACCGGCCTGTCGGCCGAGACCCTCGACTGGTTCGTGCCGCACCAGGCCAACAAGCGAATCATCGATGCTTCGGCGCACAAGCTGCACATCGCGCCGGAGAAGGTGGTGTTGACGGTCGATCGGCATGGAAATACCTCCGCTGCCTCGATCCCTCTGGCGCTCGACGTGGCCGTCAAGGACGGTCGCATCAAGAAGGGCGACGTGGTTCTGCTGGAGGCGATGGGTGGCGGCTTCACCTGGGGCTCGGCTTTGGTGCGCTGGTGAGCCTGCCGCGCGGCGGGATTACGCCTTAGATCGGCATGAGGGCCCGTACTTCTATTCACGCTGCTGTTGACCACCGCCGCTTAACCTCTTAATTTCCGGAGCGAATTATTCGCCGAGAGTTTGGGGCAGGCGATGGCGGGAACCGGAAAAACAGTCACACGCGTCGATCTCTGCGAGGCAGTCTACCAGAAGGTGGGGCTGTCGCGGACGGAGTCGTCTGCGTTCGTCGAGCTGGTCTTGAAGGAGATCACCGACTGCCTCGAGCGCGGCGAGACGGTCAAGCTATCGTCGTTCGGGTCGTTCATGGTGCGCAAGAAGGGTCAGCGCATCGGACGTAACCCGAAGACGGGCACGGAAGTGCCGATCTCGCCGCGGCGGGTCATGGTGTTCAAGCCGTCCGCGATCCTCAAGCAGCGCATCAACGGCCAGCAGGGCAACGGCAAGATGAACGGCGAGGCTAGCGCCGAGTTCGGCGCCGAGCCGGAATAGGGCCGGGCTGGCCCGCCGCATCGTCCGGCGAGGCCGTATCGACGCGTTACCTTCGTCCCGCGTGCAGTTCGTCCAGTCGAATCAGCGTAGTCTCCCACTTTCTTGGCAGCACGGTCGAAGGGGAACGGGCATTTGGACAAGGCGCCGGATGCGTTTCGGACGATCAGCGAGGTCGCGCAGGAGCTCGACATCCCGCAGCACGTGCTGCGGTTTTGGGAGACGCGGTTCGCCCAGATCAAGCCGATGAAGCGGAGCGGCGGCCGGCGCTATTACCGGCCCGACGACGTCGATTTGCTCAAGGGCATCCGCCGCCTGCTGTACGGCGAAGGCTACACCATCAAGGGGGTGCAGCGGATCCTCAAGGAGCACGGCGTCAAGTCGGTCCAGGGACTGGCCGACAGCTCCGCCGCGGTCTCGTTCGGCGCGATGGAGGAGACCCTCGGTCAGGCGATGATGGAAGAGGAGCCGATCGGCGAGGCCGAGGTCGAATCGGAGGACGAGGAGGAGGAGGCTTCCGACGAGGAGGGCATCGACTTCCGCTTCGTCGACACCGAGGACGACATCCTCGACACCTTCCGCGTCGGCCCCCCAACCCGCGCCGGCATGAAGCCGGAGGAGCGCGACAAGCTCCAGGGCGTGCTCAAGGACCTGCTCGACTGCCGCGCGCTGCTCGACCGCGCGATGAAGGAAGTGTGAGGCGCACAGCGCGCGTCACTGAGAATTCGCCGGGCACGGCCGGTGATCCCGCGTTGTAACCCACCCCGAGAGCCGCAGGTCGGCTGCGCTCCCGTTCCCCTTGCGGGGAGGGGTTGGGGGTGGGGGTCCCCGGTCTCCGTTCAATCTGGCAGCCCCATGCCCCCCAAGGAAACCCACCCGCCGTGCCTTGCATCGGGCTCGGATCACGGCTACAGGAACGGCCATCGGAGCGTGGCGCAGCCCGGTTAGCGCACTAGTCTGGGGGACTAGGGGTCGTGGGTTCGAATCCCGCCGCTCCGACCATTTCTCAAATCGCTGCATTTGACATCGGCCGATGCGTTTTTGCGTGCCCCTGCCGCGACCGCTTTGTCCGTGAGACTGGCTTTTCAAGCCGCAGACCGCCCCCTAAACTCCCGAACAGGGCCTGCTGGACGCTGATCGAGCCGGCTCGTTTCATTTGTGACCTTTGTTGTCGAGATTTCCCGCATGGACGCCGCCATCGCCGACACCTCCTTTGGGCATTTCGAGAACGCCGAGCAGATCGCCTTCTGGAACGGTGCGGGCGGCGGGCGCTGGGTCGCGCGCCGCGCCGAGATCGATGCGATGCTGGTGCCGGTGCAGGAGGCGTTGCTGGAGCGCGCGGCGATCCAGGCGGGCGAGCGGGTGCTGGACATCGGCTGCGGCTGCGGCGCGACCTTGATCGCGGCGGCCGAGAAGGTCGGCCCAGGCGGCAGCGTGCTCGGCCTCGACGTCTCCGCGGCCATGCTGACCGCGGCCCACGAGCTCGCCCCGGCCGAGGCGCCGGTCAGCTTCGTGCAGGGCGACGCCATGGTGCACCACTTCAAGGCCGCCAGCGCCGATCTCGTGATCTCGCGGCTCGGCGTCATGTACTTCGCCAATCCGGTGCGCGCCGTGCTCAACATCCGCAATGCGCTGCATTCGGAGGGCCGCGTCGCGTTTGCGTGCTGGGGCGAGCTGCGCGACAACCCGTGGGCGCTGGAGCCGCTGCAGGCGGCCTATGACCACGTGCCGAAGCTGCCGGGATTGCCGCCGCACGCGCCGGACGATTTCGCGTTCGGCGCTCCCGAGTGGATCGAGAAGGTGACGACCGATGCCGGGCTGCGCCGCATCCGGCTGGAGCGCCACGACATCGCACTCGACGTCGGCGCGGGCGCCGGCCTCGACAGCGCGGTGCAGACGGCGCTCGCGATCGGGCCTGCCGGCCGTGCGGTGGTCGGGCAGCCGCCCGAGGCCATGGAGGCCGCGACGGCCGCGGTGAGGAAGGCGCTGGCGCGCTACGCCAGAGGCGCGGGCGTCATGGTGCCCGCCTCGTTCTGGACCGTGACGGCCGTCGATCCGTGAAAGGCGGTCTTGATCGCTGAACCCCGTGACAAAGCCGCAAGATCGGTCGAGCGCGTCATGTCCGCCTGCGCTTAGCTGATGCCGCCACGGAGCAAGGAACGATGAAGGCGGCGCTGCGAAACTACCATGCGCGGATGCAGCGGGTGCTGGATCATATCGACCGGCATCTGGAGGATGATCTCGATCTGGACGCGCTGAGCAGCATCGCAGCCTACTCGAAATATCATTTCCACCGGCAGTTCACGGCGACCTTCGGTCTATCAGTGCATCGCTACATCCAGCTCGCCCGCATGAAGCGGGCGTCCTATCAGCTGGCCTACAGCGATGCCCAAAGCGTCACCGAGGTCGCGATGGAGGCCGGCTACGATGCGCCGGACGCCTTCGCCCGCGCCTTTCGGCAACGGTTCGGGCAATCGCCGTCATCGTTCCGGAAATCTCCCGACTGGGAGCCGTGGCTTGCGGCCTTCGGGCCTCTCGACGACGCGAGGAGCAAGCTGATGCGGACGACCTATACCCCTGACGACGTGACGATTCGCGAGGTGCCGGCCACGCCGGTGGCGATCATGGAGCATCGCGGCGACCCGGCGACGCTCGGCGCGACCATCCAGCGCTTCATCGCCTGGCGCAAGGCGGCCGGCCTGCACCCCAGGACCCATCCGACCTTCACGGTCTGGCGCTCCGAACGGCGCCCCGCTTCGCCTGCCGATTACAGCGTGGATCTCTGTGTCGGGACCGATCAGCCGGTCGAGACGGACGACGCGACGATCAGAGCCGGCGTGATCCCCGGCGGACGCTGCGCCGTGCTGCGCGTCGTCGGCAACACCCACAATCTGGAGCCCGCCGCGCTGTTCCTCTATCGCGACTGGCTTCCGGCCAGCGGCGAGGAGGCGCGTGACTTCCCGATCTATTGCCAGCGGCTGAATTTCTTCCCGGAGGTTCCCGAGCACGAGACGGCTGCGGACCTGTTCCTGCCGCTGAAATAGCGCCCGACGGCCGGATCCATCCTAAAACATGCAGCCAGGAGCCTTCTCAACCTTGAGTTCCGCCAGGAAGGGGGCTCTGAGGGGGAGAGCGGCCTCCTTTGGAGCGGTTCCAGTTCCCATCCGGGAACCACGAGCGGCCGTGTCCGTTAACAATGAAGCAGCTCAATCAGGGCCCCACACCCTGACATTGAACCTTTGCGCGCAGGCGCGCACCAAACCTGTGTTCGGCTCGTTGTGGAGCCGGTTCCAGGAAATTTCAGACTGACATCGGGGTTCACCTCGATGTGCTGTTCATTGTCGTTGAAGGAGGCGCGTATGGTCCTCAGGACTTTGAAAGTTTCGCTGTCCGTTTTTGCCGCTGCAACCTCGGTCGTATCGCTGTTTGCCGTCAGCTGGGTTGGTCTCGCGCTGCTCGGCTACTGACAACTCACGCAAGACGCATGGAGGCGCCATCTGTGCCTCGCGAGACGGAAAGCGCGCCCGGATCGAGCCTGATCCGGGCGCGTTCGTTTTTGCGGATGCGAGAGGCGTCAGGCGAAGGCCTTCTCCATCGTCTCGATCAGCACGCGGAACGACTTGTCGTGCCGCGTGATCGGTGGAATCGCCCTGGTGATACCGAGCAACTGATAGACCGCCATCTGCGCGGCACGCACTGAATATTCCACCGTGAACACGACGTCGTCGGGGATCTCGACGAACTGGCTGACGAAGGCGAGGTTCTTCGAATTCGCCGGCACCGGCAGCGGCCGGTCGGCCTTGTTGCGCGGCATGAACATGCTGGTGATGTAGGGCAGGCGGCATGGCACGCAGGTCGCCTGGTCGAACACCGCAAGGTCGAAGTTGAGGTGGCCGCACAATTCTTTGAGGATGTCGGCGCCGCCGCAATCGGCCATCGCCTTGCCGACGAAATTGCCGATGCGGTCGGGATGCAGTGCATAGCCCCAGAACACCTGTACGTCGGCGGGCTGGCCGGCGAAATGCGGCTGGTGATACAGCACGACCGACATCAGCCAGTTCGACTCGGTGAAGGTGACGAGCCCGCCGGTGCCCGCGGCGTTGCCGCTGAACGCTTCCATCGCGTCGAAGAACCGCGGATTGCGGCAGGTGACGGTGAACGACTCCCAGCAGGATTCCGGGATCGATGAGTTGAACGCGGCGGGATTGCCGAATTCGGGGCGGCCCTTCGCGATTGTCTCCCACAGCGTCCAGCCCTGGCTGTCCTGCTTGGTGAGCCGCGGCGGCGGCGCATCCTGCGTGCCCAGGCTGGTCGCGTCCGTCATCGAGCCGTTCTGCAGGAAGACGAGATCGTCGCTCGACAGCGCGACCGTCTCCGGCTTTCCGCTGCGATCCAGCGTGAGGCGCTTGACCACATGCTTGCCGGCTTCCGTCGCGATCTCCATGTCGGTGACATCGACGCCGCCGGCGAAATTCACGCCGTGGCCTTCCAGCCATTTGACGAGCGGCACCACGATCGCATCATACTGGTTGAACACGGTGCGCTTGACGCCGGCCAGCGTCTCGATGCGAGGAAACTCGTTCATGAAGCGATGCAGATAGCGCTTGAACTCGACCGCGCTGTGCCAGGGCTGGAACGCGAACGTCGTCTGCCACATGAACCAGAAATTCGTGGTGAAGAACGGCGGCGACAGCCAGTCGGTGATGCGGGAGTTGCCGAGCTTCTCCTCGGAGGCCTCGGTCAGCCGCACCAGTTCGAGCCGGTCCTGCATGGTGAAGCCCATGGTGGAGACGTCGATCTTGTGCCGGTTGCGATCGACGAGGCGCGCCTGCGAATGCGCGACATGGGCCTTGTTGAAGGCAATCGTCTCGTCGCGCACGGTGCGGCGGGGATCGCTGGCATCGGGGATGGTGGAGAGCAGGTCCCACGTGCACTCGTAGTGATCGGTCGTCAGCATGCGGCCGCCGCGCAGCGAATAGGAGCCGTCGGGCAGCCGCGCGCCATCGAGACTGCCGCCATAGGGCAGGTGCTTCTCGTAGATCGTGATGTCGCGGCCCGCGATGCCGCCGTCGCGGATCAGGAACGCCGCGCCGGCCAATGCGCCGATGCCGCTTCCGATGAAATACGCCTTCATGATGTTTCACCCGGATCGTCTGTTACGATCCGGGCGTAGCCGCTGTGTTCCCTCGCGGAACTGATCCAGGTCAAGCGCTGCGACGCGCGGTGATCACGATCTCGCGTGGTCCGTCAAGCGAATGATTTCACTACCGACTGCAGCAGCACCTTCAGCGATTTGTCATACGGCGTCACCGGCGGAATGGCGCGGTCGATCTTCAAGAGCTGATAGACCGCATGCATGGCCGCGCGCACGGAATATTCGATCGTGAACACGGCGTCCTCCGGCAGCTCGACATATTGACCGATGAAGGCGAGATTCTGCGAGGTGAGCGGCACCGGCAACGGCCGGTCGCCATAGCTGCGCGACATGAACATGCTCATGATGTAGGGCATCCAGCACGGCACGCAGGTCGCCTCGTCGAACACGTCGAGCGGGAAGCGCAGGTGTCCGCACAGCTCCTTCAGGATTTCGGCGCCGCTGCACTCGGACATCGGCTTCCCCACGAAATTGCCGACGCGATCGGGATGGAGCCCATAGCCCCAGAAGATCTTGATGGTGCCGGGCTGGTCCGGAAAGTATGGCTGGCTGTAGAGCACGATCGACATCCGCCAGTTCGAATCCTTGAACGTGACGAGCCCGCCGGTGCCGGCGACGTTGCCGGTGAAAGTCTGCATCGCGTCGAAGAAGCGCGCATTGCGGCAGGTGACCGTGAAAGATTCGAAGCTCGACTCCGGAACCGATGAGTTGAACGCGGCCGGATTGCCGAATTCCGGGCGGCCCTGCGCGAGCTTCTCCCAGAGCGCCCAGCCGTGGCTGTCGTCCTTGGTCAGTTGCTTCGGCGGACTGTCGTGGCTGCCGAGGCTGGTCGCGTCCGTCATCGAGCCGGCGGTGTAGAACACGAGGTCATCCGCCGCGAGATCGATGCTGCGGCTGACGAAGTCATGTTCCAGATCGAGGCGCGTGGCGCGATGCTCGCCGTTCTCGGTGACCAGCGCGATGTCAGTGACATCGGCGCCGCCGACGAAGTTGACACCGTGGCCTTTCAGCCAGCGCATCAGCGGCTTGACGATCGAGTCATTCTGGTTGTGCACCGTCCGCTTGACGCCGCCGAGCGTATCCATCATCGGGAATTCGTTGATGAAGCGGCGCAGATAGCGCCGGAACTCGACCGCGCTGTGCCAGGGCTGGAAAGCGAAGGTCGTCTGCCACATGTACCAGAAGTTCGTCGTGAAGAACGGCGGCGACAGCCAGTCCGAGATCAAGGACTTGCCGAGCTTCTCCTCCGAGGCCTCGGTGAGCCTGGTCATCTCGATGCGGTCCTGCATCGAGAAGCCCATGGTGGAGACGTCGACCTTGTGCCGGTTGCCATCGACCAGCCGCGCCTGCGCGTGGGTGACGTGGAGCTTGTTGAACGCCACGGTCTCCTGGAGGATGGTCTGCTGAGCGTCGGTTTCGCAGGGAATGGTCGACAGCAGGTCCCAGGTGCATTCGTATTGCTCGGTCGTCAGCATGCGCCCGCCGCGCATCGAGTAGGAGCCGTCCGGAAGACGCGCGCCGTCGAGGCTGCCGCCATAGGGCAGGCGCTTTTCGAAAATGGTGATGTCCGATCCGGAGACGCCGCCGTCGCGGATCATGAATGCTGCGCCGGAGAGCGAACCGATGCCGCCACCGATGAAATAGGCCTTCATGAGATCGACCTGTCGAGCAAGGGATTGAAACGAGATAAGGAAAATGTCGCCAGGACGGCCAGGCGGCCGCAACCAGCACGCACTCGCCGCGATGTTACCTCAGCGGGATGAATTAGTCGTCAACAGCTTGAGGTCGTTTACCCCTGGTGTGGCGCAATGTCCCGCGGAGCGGGCCCAACTCCCTCCACCGTCATTGCGAGCGCAGCGAAGCAATCCAGTGCCGAGCGAGGATTCTGGATTGCTTCGCTGCGCTCGCAATGACGCGGTGAGTGCCGGGTTCGCCGTTAACCGCGCGGCAGCCGGCTTGTTTCGTTGTCCGGCGCAGTCGACGTCGGCCTCAATGCCCCGCCATGTGGCGGCCGATTTCGGTGAGATCAGCATCGCTGCCGCGGGTCTCGTAGACCAGCTGGCCGTGGAACATCACGACCAAGCGGTCCGACAGCTCCAGCAGCTCGTCGAGATCCTCGCTGACCAATAGCACGGCGGCGCCGCGATTGCGCGCGGCCATGATCTCGGCGTGGATCTGCGCCACCGCCGCGAAGTCGAGGCCGAAGCAGGGATTGGCGGCGATCAGCACCTCGACGTCGTGACCGAGCTCGCGCGCGAGCACGGCGCGCTGCACGTTGCCGCCCGACAGTGCCGAGATCGGCGTATCCGGCGTGCGGGTCTTGATCTTGTAGCGGTTGATCTTGGTTGTCGCGCCCTGGCGGAAGGCAGCCTTGTTCAGCCACCAGCCGCCGCGGGCGAACGGCGCGCGGTCGAACTCACGCAGCGCGATGTTGTCGGCGACGCTCATGCCGCCGACGCAGGCGTTCTTCAGCGGCTCCTCCGGCAGCAGCGACATCTTGTGCCGGCGCATCTCCTCGCGGCTCGCCACATAGGCCTCGCCGGAGACCCGGATTGCGCCGCTCTCGGCCTCGCGCTGGCCGGCGAGCACCTCGACCAATTGGCGCTGGCCGTTGCCGGAGACCCCGGCAATGCCGACGATCTCGCCGGCGCGCACGGTGAGCGACAGGTTGTGCACAGCGAGGCCGCCGGAATCGTCGCGCGCCACCAGCTTCTCGACCTCGAGCCTGACGTTGCCGGCCTCGCCGGTGCGCGACGGCTGCACCGTGAGCTGCTCGGCGCCGATCATCATCCGTGCCATGTCGTCGGGCGTCAGTTCGGTGACCTTGCCGCGGCCGGCGAGCTTGCCGCGCCGGAGGATGGTGACGTCGTCTGCGAACGCCATCACCTCGCGGAATTTATGCGTGATCATCAGGATGGTCAGCTCGCCGGCCTCGACCATCTTGCGCAGCATGCCCAGGACCTCGTCGGCCTCGCCCGGCGTCAGCACCGAGGTCGGCTCGTCCAGGATCAGGAAGCGGCGCTTGAGATAGAGCTGCTTGAGGATCTCGCATTTCTGCCGTTCGCCCGCGGAGATGTCGGAGACCTTGGCGTCGAGCGGCACGCGGAACGGCATCCGCGCCAGGAAGGCCTCCAGCTCCTTCTTCTCCTTCGCCCAGTTGACCACCGCCGGCACGTCGTCGCGCGCCAGCACCAGGTTTTCCGCGACCGTCATCGCCGGCACCAGGGTGAAGTGCTGATAGACCATCCCGAGGCCGAGCGCGTGCGCGTCCCTGGGATTGTTGATGGCGCGCTCGCGCTCGGCGATCAGCACGTCGCCCTCGGTCGGGCGGTAGTAGCCCATGATGCATTTGACCAGCGTCGACTTGCCGGCGCCGTTCTCGCCGAGCAGCGCGTGGAACGAGCCAGGCCTGACCTTCAGCTCGACATTGTCGAGCGCGGTGAACGCGCCGAAGCGCATCGTCATCGCGATGGCCTCGACGCCGAACGCGCCTGATGGCGTCGGATCGTCGCCGATCACGACAGCGCCTCGATCAGCGCCGCGGAGGTCGCGACCGCGCCGAACACGCCGCCCTGCATCTTGATCATCTTCAGCGCGTGATCGTGGTTGCCCTTGTCGGTGGCACCGCAGCAGTCCGACAGCAGCACGCATTCGAAGCCGCGGTCGTTGGCCTCGCGCATCGTGGTGTGGACGCAGACGTCGGTGGTGATGCCGGTCAGCACGATGTTCTGGATGCCCTTCAGGCGCAGGATCAGCTCGAGGTCGGTGGCGCAGAACGAGCCCTTGCCGGGCTTGTCGATCACGATCTCGCCCGGAGCCGGCGCCAGCTCGGGGATGATCTCCCAGCCTGGCTCGCCGCGCACCAGGATGCGGCCGCACGGGCCGGGGTCACCGATGCCGGCGCCGATCTGCTGCGAGCGCCAGCGCTTGTTGGCGGGCAGGTCGGACAGGTCGGTGCGGTGGCCCTCGCGGGTGTGGATGATGCAGAAGCCCTGCGCGCGCATGACGCCGAGCAGGGTCTTGATCGGCTCGATCGGCGCCCGCGTCAGCGAGAGATCGTAGCCCATCTTGTCGACATAGCCGCCGACGCCGCAGAAATCGGTCTGCATGTCGATCACGATCAGCGCGGTGTTCTCTGGCCTGAGATCGCCGTTGTACGGCCATGCATAGGGCTCGGAGCGGATGGTGCGCGCGGTCATGGTGGACCTCTGAAATCAGCGGGTGATGGACAGCTCGGCCGGCGCGCCGCTCAGGGTGCGTTTCGGCGAGCAGGTGATGATCATGATCAAGAGCGTCAGGATGTACGGCGCGGCGTTGAACAGATGATAGCCGGAGGTGACGCCGACCGATTGCAGCGCCGGTCCGAGCGCTGCGGCACCGCCGAAGGCGAGCGAGGCCCACAGGCACAGCATCGGGTCCCAGCGCGCGAAAATCACGAGCGCCACGGCGGTGATGCCTTGGCCCGAGGAGAGGCCCTCGTTCCAGCTGCCGGGATAGAACAGCGACAGGAACGAGCCGCCGATGCCGGCGAGGAAGCCGCCGGCCATGGTGGCGCGCAGCCGGATCATCAGCACCGAATGACCCATCGCCCGCGCCGCGTCGGCGCTCTCGCCGGCGGTACGGATCAGCAGGCCCCAGCGGGTGGTTCGGAATGCCCACAGCAATAGCGGCGCGAGCACGACGCCGAGCAGGAAGAGGACGTTGATGCGCAAGGCCGCGCGGACCTGCGGCACGTCGCTCCACCAGCCGAAATCGATCGCCGGAAGCCGCGCCGCGGTCGGCTCGATCAGCGGCTTGCCGAGGAAGAAGGCGAGCCCGGTGCCGAACAGCATCAAGGAGATTCCCACCGCGACGTCGTTGACGCGCGGCAGCGAGCAGATGCCGGCATGCAGGGCGCCGAGCAGCGCGCCGGTGAGGCCGGCGGCGAGCACGCCTGCCCATGGCGATCCCGTGAGATAGGAGATGCCATAGGCGCTCATCGCGCCCATCACCAGCGTGCCCTCGAGGCCGAGATTGATGCGACCGGAGCGCTCGGTGATGCATTCCCCTAGGCTCACGAACAGGAACGGCGTGGAGACGCGGATGGCGCCGCCGAGCACCGCCAGCGGCACGGTCCAGAGCCCGATATTGCCGTCAGCCATGGATCAGGACTTTCCCTTGAGGACACCGATGCGGCCATAGAGCGCGTCGCTCGCCAGCACCGAGATGAAGATGATGCCCTGCAGCACCAGCACCGAGGCGTCGGGCAGGCCGAGCCTTCGCTGCAAGAGGCCGCCCGAGGCATTGATGCCGCCGAGCAGGATCGCGACCGGAATGATTGCCAGTGGATTCTGCCGCGCGAGGAAGGCGACGAGGATGCCTGTGAAGCCGTAGCCGACGGCGAGATTGGCATTGGTGCGCCCCTGGACCGCGGCGACCTCGACCATGCCGGCCAGGCCAGCGCAGGCGCCGGCGAGGAAGCAGACCGTCAGGATCAATTTGCCCACGGAGAGGCCAACGATCTTGGCGGCCCGGATGTTGCCGCCGGCGACGCGCGCGGCGAAGCCGAAGGTCGTGTGATAGATCAGCACATAGGACGCGATCGCCGCGATCAGCCCGAACACCAGGCCCCAATGCACGTCGGTGCCGGGAATGCTGCCGATCATGTTGACGGTGCCGATCTCGCGCGTCGACGGCTTGTTGAGGCTCGCCGGGTCACGCATCGGGCCCTCGACGAGATGGTTGAGGATCGCGAGCGCGATGTAGACCAGCAGCAGGCTGGAGATGGTCTCGTTGACGCCGCGATACTGCCGCAAGGCTCCGGACAGCAGGATCCACAATCCGCCGCCGGCCATGCCGGCGATCACCATCGCGATCTGCACGACGAGCGGCGGCATGCCCTGCAATGCCAGCGCCGCCGAGGTCGCCGACAGCGCGCCGATCAGCAGCGCGCCTTCGCCGCCGATGATCACCATGCCCAATTGCGCGGGCAGGGCAGTGCACAGCGCGGTCAGGATCAAGGGAGCGGCGCGCGTCAGCGTGTTCTGCCAGGAAAACCAGGTGCCGAAGGCGCCGTAATACATGTACCAATAGAGGTCGAGCGGGTTCTTGCCGAACAGCGCGACGAAGATGCCGAACACCAGGAGCGCGGCGACCAGCGCCGCGCCCGGGATGAGGATGTATTCAATGCTCGCGCCATGGCGTTGCAGGAAGCCTGCGTCGGCGGCCGGCGCGATGGCGGCCGCATCAACCGGATCGGCCGCCTCCGTGGTCACGACGTCGCTCCGATCACGCCCTCGACCAGATAGTCCATCTTCTCGAGCTCCGGATCCTTCTGGCCGCGCTCGGTGCCGGCGGTGATCACGGTGTTGCCCTTGTTGTCCTTGATCGGGCCCTTGAAGATCGTATAGCCCTCGCCGAGGAACTTGCTCTTGATCTCGTCGGCGTGCTTGCGCGCCTGCTCGGACACCGCCTCGCCATACGCCGAGATCTTGACCACCTCTTCCTTGAGGCCGCCGCGATAGAAGTTCGGAATGCTCTCGCCGGCCTGGAGCATCTTGACGAACTTCGGATACAGCGCTTCCCAATTCCACTCGGCGCCCGTCAGATAGGCCTTCGGCGCCAGCGGCGACTGGTTGACGTGATAGCCGGTGACGAACGCGCCGCGGCGCGCGGCGTTCTCGACCATCGTCTTCGGACCGTCGACATGGCAGGTCAGGACGTCGACGCCCTGGTCGATCAGGCTGTTGGTCGCCTCGGCCTCCTTGACCGGCATCGACCAATCGCCGGTGAAGATCACCTGCGTGGTGGCGTTGGGATTGGCAAGCTGCGCGCCGAGCGTGAAGGCGTTGATGTTGCGCAGGACCTGTGGGATCGGCTTGGCGGCGACGAAGCCGAGCTTGCCGCTCTTGGAGGTGTAGCCCGCGACGATGCCGGCGATGTACTGCGCCTCGTCGATATAGCCGAAATAGGAGCCAGCGTTCTTCGGGTCCTTCTCGCTCCAGAGGCCGCCGCAGTGCTCGAAGCGCAGCTTCGGGTACTTCGCCGCCATCTTGATCATGTGCGGATTGTAGTAGCCGAACGAGGTCGGAAACAGCAGCGTGGCGCCGTCGAGATTGATCATGGACTCGATCGTCTTCTCGACCGCGTCGGTCTCCGGCACCTTCTCCTCTTCGATCACCTTCAGCCCGGGCAGCTTCTTCAGCGCCGCCGCACCCTGCGCATGCGCCTGGTTGTAGCCGTAGTCGTCGCGCGAGCCGACATAGATGAAGCCGATCGTTGTCTCCGCGGCGAAGGCCGGCCGCAGGCCCGCGGCCGCGCCGAGCGTCAGCGCCGCGCTACCCTGCAACAGATGCCGTCGTGAAATCCTGCCAAAGTCCATTTGGTGAGCTCCCTCGGCGGGTCGATCCGCCCGCGCTGTCATCTCGGCTTCACCGCCACACGGCGGAGCCTCGAACGGGAGTGATCGCAAGCTTTGTGCCAGCGGCTTTCAGCGCGGCCGAGGAGCTAAGTCACTGAAATGTTGATGTTTTGTGGCTGACTGCAAACTGGGCAGTAGCGTGACACGGCAATCATTAGCCTATTAATTGATCAATCGACTGCAATTGTATGCAATGAGTTCGGCCGGGCGGGACCCCCAGACGGTCAGCCGCGCGCCTTCGCGAAACGCGGCGGTCAAGATCCCGGGCGTGAATGCCGACGTCTTGGGGAGGCGCCAGGCTCTCTGGGAAACAGTCGGCTCTCTCCACGTCATTGCGAGGAGCGCAGCGACGAAGCAATCCAGTGTCCCGTCCACAGCGCTGGATTGCTGCGCTGCGCTCGCAATGACGGATGAGAGCGCAGAACGCAGCAGGGCTCAGAGGCCACGCTTTGCATGGCGTCCTATTGCATGAGAATTCGTCGCGCCGCTCTCAGATCCCGAGCAGCCAGACCGCGACGATGGTGCCGATCACGGCGAGCCCGCTGATCGTCCACCCCGTCACATAGGCGCCGTCGTCCGATCCCGCGGGATCGACCATCGTGTCGCGCCAGCCTTCGTCCTGCCAGTGCCCCTGTTGGTACGCCATGCGAACCTCCTCGAGCCTGCCTCCCCACGGAATAAGTCGGACGCCTGTCGAGAAGGTTCAACCCCAAGCTGAAATCTTCGTTGCATGCGCTGCAACGCAAATCTCCGACATCCCCTCTGGTCAGGCCGGCGAAACGTCCTAAGCTCGCAAACGCGTTCCACGAAGAGAACGAGCAAGTCGCCGGGGCGGCATGGCCGTCCCGCAGCAGGGAAGGAAGACCATCCGATGAAGGATTTCGCCGGCAGGATCGCCGTGATCACCGGGGGTGGCACGGGCATGGGCCGCGAGCTCGCGCGCCAGCTCGTCGCCGAAGGCTGCAACGTCGCCATGTGCGACGTCTCGACCGAGGCGATGGCCGAAACCAAGCGGCTGTGCGAGGCCGAGAAGCTGCCGCAGGGCCTGCGCGTCACCACCCATGTCGCCGACGTCTCGATCGAGGCGCAGCTCCAGCGTTTTCGCGATGAGCTCGCCGAGCAGCAGGCCACCGACAAGATCCATCTGCTGTTCAACAATGCCGGCATCGGCGGCGGTGGCAGCCTGTTCACCAATTCAAGAGAGCAATGGGAGCGTACCTTCAACATCTGCTGGGGCGGCGTCTATCTCGGCGTCCGCACCTTCCTGCCGATGCTGCTGAAGGCGGACGAGGCTCATATCGTCAACACCTCGAGCGTCAACGGCTTCTGGGCCTCGGTCGGCATGGGTGTTTCGCACACCGCCTACAGCGCCGCAAAGTTCGCGGTGAAGGGATTTACCGAAGCGCTGATCAACGACCTCCGCCTCAACGCGCCGCACATCAAATGCTCGGTCGTGATGCCCGGCCATATCGGCACCTCGATCGTGTCGAACTCGCGCAAGGTGCAGAGCGGCACCGAGTCCGACGAGCTCAGCGAGACCGAGATCGGGCTAGCGCGCCAGCGCATGAAGGGCATGGGCATCGATGTCTCCGCCATGAGCGACCAGGACATCCAGGCCGCCGCCCGCGAGCGCGCCCGCAGTTTCCTCGAAGACGCGCCGACGACGGCGGCGCAGGCCGCGAAGATCATCCTCGACGGCGTCAAGGCCGACCAGTGGCGCATCCTCGTCGGCGAGGACGCCAAGCTGCTCGACATGCGCGTCCGGCAGTCGCCGGAGCAGGCCTACGAGCCGGAGTTCTTCCAGCGCTTCGCGCAGGAGGCGGGCTGGAAGCTGGGGTAGGGTTGGGCGTACGCACGCCTCGACGGTGCCAGTGATTGCGCCCTCTCCCCTTGTGGGAGAGGGCTACGCTGATATCAGCGTCGTGCTCACTTGGGTGAGGGGTTGTATCCACAGAATCGCCGCCCGTATGGAGAGAGACCCCTCACCCGGATTCGATGCTACGCATCGAATCCACCCTCTCCCACAAGGGGAGAGGGTGCACCGTCCGTGCGGCGAGACACGACTTTCAACTAATTAGTCGGCCGCTGAGTTTTACCTCGACGACGCCACCCGGTACGCCATCCGCGTGTGGCTCGGGCAATAGGGCAGGCCCTCGATCGGCTTGGAGCCGCAGAAGCAGAAATCGTCGGCGCCGGGGGTGGAGATCGGCCAGCGGCAGCGCTCCTTGGAGAGTTCGAACAGCGAGCAGCCATTCTCGACCGTGCCGACCGGCTCCTCGACAACGATCGGCGGCGGGTCGTTCTGGACCGCGCGCAGGATGCGGCGGCGCAGCTTCGGCACGGGACGGCGGGCGCCATCGCGTGTCGTCTCGGCGCGAACCACGCGCCTGGAATCGCCGCCATTGTCGCGCGTCAGCGCCAGGCGGGAGATCTTGCCGATCACGGCGTTGCGGCTGACGCCGAGCTCGGCGGCGATCTCTCGGCAGGTCAGCCCGGCCTCAAAGTGCTGCTTCAGGGCCTGGAGCCGTTCCTCGGTCCAGGTGGGGAGTGTCTGTCGTTCGGCGGGCATTGTTGTCGCTTCCAAGTTTGATCCGTCCTGGATCGTCCTGGCCGACGGCTGCACCGAAACTGTTGTCCGCGTTGCGTGTCCCTAGTTACGCCCGTCCGTTGTCGCGAATCGACAGCAGCCCATCCTTGATGGCGAGCCGGATGCCTTCTTCAATCAACGTTCTGCAGACACCCGGAACGCTGGTGCCGTGGGTTCCCTGTTTCACGAGCTTTTCGAGATAGCCGATGGTTGCCAGGGCTAGGGTTACGGGGATGCGGTCAGTTTCGGCTTTTTCCGTCGCCATGCCTAAAAGCTAGTCCGTAACCGGTGTACAGAAAAGTAACTTTTTAGACTCTATTAGGAATCGGATTGGTTGTACAGTAGCTTGGGGATAACTGGTTAAGATATTGAATTTTATGGAAATATGACGAATTTGGCTGGTCGCGGCGGTGACTCTCCGCCCGCTCGGCGAGTCCGGGCCCGGAATGGTACGGGAAGCACGGGCCGGGAAGATTCGCGTGGGCCGCGGTGTCCGATGGTTTCTTCAACCGCCGCCGTGCCGCGGGGCACCTGATCGGGGAGCCCTGGCGGAATTGTCGGCTGAAGAGGCGGACGGTCGCTCGCGGCTTTTCCGGTCGGTGCGAGAAAATTCGTCATTCCAGAAATAACACTTTCGCTTTTCCGGAAACTGTGCTTTAGTGCCGCCATCCCGCCTCACTCGGAAGGGGCGTTGCGCGCGATCGTCACGACACGCGAGGCGGGGAGCGATGGCCGCGATGGAGCCGCAGCGTATCCGCGAGGATGCGCGGACGAACGGCTCGGCGCGGACGTGAAGTCGCAGCGTGCTGACACCCCGACGCTGGTGTCACGTTCGCGACGGCGCTTGCGCGCCGCGCGGGCAATGGTGGCCAACAAGCCCGGCGCACCAGGCAGACTGCGTATAAGCGTGAACACCATCGCGCAGGGAAGGCCGGGCGTTCTCGGCTGCACCTGTGGTACCTGCCGCCTGCATTTTTCTCGCAGGCGGGCCGCAGGCGCCAGCCGGCGCCTGGCCTTCCCTGCGCCCTCCGACTTTTGAGAGGGTGAGATGATGGCATGACTCGGCGCGAGCGGCGCGCGAGGATGATAGACCGTGTCTCTTGGAGTGAGCGAGGGTTGCACTTCAAATTCGGTCGTCATCCCCGCGAACGCGGGGGATCCAGTACGCCGCGGCCTGTCGAGGACTTACGCCTGCCTCTGGATACTGGGTCGCCCGGTCGAGCCGGGCGACGACAGCGGGGCGAGCCGCGCCAGCGTGCCCGACACAACCTCACCCGTGCACGACGGCCTTCGCGATCATGCAATGAATGCCCTTGGAGCCGTTGACGGTCTGGGTCACCCGCAGGTCGGCGGCGAGGCTGCACAGCGTGTAGGCGTCCTCGCGCGACAGGTTGCGCTTCTCGCCGAGCAGCACGATCATGTCGCGCAGTGCCCGCACCGCGCATTGGTCGAGATCGGGGTCCATCGCCATCGTCATGTAGTGCGTGGCGGTCTCGGCGCGTGGATAGTCGAACTTGAGATCCTTGCGCACGGTGAGGCGGAAGCGGCCCTGCAGCGCGGTCTCGATCGCCGTGACGCAGACCTCGCCGTCGCCCTGCACACCATGGCCGTCGCCGCAGGAGAACAGCGCGCCCGGCACGAACACCGGCAGATACAGCTTGGCGCCGGCACCGAGCTCCTTGTTGTCGAGATTGCCGCCCATCGCGCGCGGGATCAGCGAGGTGATGCGGCCCCAGGCCGGCGGCGGCGCCACACCCATCACGCCGAAGAACGGCGCCAGCGGCAGCTCGAGCCCCCACGGCAGCTTGCCGACCATCCGTTCCTTGTCGAGCGGGATGTTCATCAGCCGGCTCTCATGGAAATCGTCGGGCAGGGTGCCGGCCAGCGGGCGGATGAAATTGTAGCCCCAGTCCTGCCGCAGCTGGACGTCGAGGATGTCGACCTCGAGCACGTCGCCGACCTCGGCGCCATGGACCGCGATCGGGCCGGTCAGGATGTGGCCGGGCACCATGCGCTCGCTGCGCGCGTGGACGTCGAACAATTCCGGCGGCACGTGGAATTTGCTGGTGTCGGGCACCACGTCGGGCCCGCCGCTGATCGAATCGATCGTGACCTCGTCACCGCTGTCGATCGTGAGCACCGGCTTCAGCCGGGATTCGAAGAAGCCCCAATGGCAGGTCTCGGGGCTGGCGTGCAGATGGTGATGGGCCATGATCCTCTCATTCATCCGTGTTCGGGCCTGAGCATAACGCATCCCATGCCGTTCGCAGAGAGATGGCAACGCATGGCGGCTGTCGTGTATGAGGGCGGCCGTGGCCATTCACCCCGCGCCGGAGCTCGCAATGTTCTTTGTCCTGTCGAAGACGCTCGGCTTGCTGGCACTGCCGACCAATTTCATGATCGCGCTCGGCCTCGTCGGCGCCATCCTGATGCTGACACGGTTTGCCGTGCTTGGCCGCAGGCTCGTGGTGTCGGCGATGCTGCTGCTGGCGATCGTCGGCCTGACGCCGCTCGGCAGCCTGATGCTGTATCCGCTGGAGAGCCGGTTTCCGAAATGGGACCCGGCGAACGGCGCCCCGGACGGCATCATCGTGCTCGGCGGTCCCGTCGATTCCGATCTCTCGGTGATGTACGGCATGCCGGTGACGGTGGCGGGCGCGGACCGTGTGATCCAGGCCGCAGCGCTGGCGCGGCGCTACCCGACTGCACGCATCCTGTTCACCGGCGGCAGCGCCAATCTGATCGCGACCGAGGCCAAGGAGGCCGATGTCGGCGCCGAGATCCTGCTCAGCCTCGGCGTGCCCAGGGAGCGGCTGCTGCTGGAGCGGCAGTCGCGCAACAC
This sequence comes from Bradyrhizobium sp. HKCCYLRH2015, assembly GCF_051168215.1. Lineage (NCBI taxonomy): Bacteria > Pseudomonadati > Pseudomonadota > Alphaproteobacteria > Hyphomicrobiales > Nitrobacteraceae > Bradyrhizobium > Bradyrhizobium sp. HKCCYLRH2015. The sequence continues at coordinate 210,132 of NZ_JBNPUO010000013.1, forward strand.
CTACGAGAATGCGATCTTCTCCAAGGCGATGATCTCCCCGAAGCCGGGCGAACGCTGGCTGCTGGTGACCTCCGCGTATCACATGCCGCGCTCGGTCGGGCTGTTCCGAAAAGCGGGCTTCCCGGTCGAGCCCTATCCGGTGGACTGGCGCGTCGGCCGCGTGCTGGATTTCGACGGCATCTCGCTGCTCGGCCTGCGCCGCGCCGACATTGCGGTGCGCGAATGGGTCGGGCTCGTGGCCTACCGGCTGCGCGGCCGCATCGACGACCTGTTTCCAGGGCCGGCCTAGGCGGTTGTTGTGCCGAAGCCCGCCGCTTTCGCTGCCAGCTCGCCGCGCACGCGCGCGACGACCGGCTCGTAGCGACAGCTCGAATCCTGCCGGAACAGGCGCGCGCTCGGATACCACGGGCTGTCGTCGCGATCCCTGAGCCAGCGCCAGTCGGCCAGGTAGGGCAGCATGATCCAGGTCGGCCGTCCGAGCGTCGCGGCGAGATGCGCGACGCTGGTGCAGACGGTGACGACGAAGTCGAGGCAGGAGATCAGGGCCGCCGTCTCGACGAAGTCGGTCAGCTCGGCGGTGAGGTCGCGGATGCCGCTCTGCTGCGCCAGCATCGTCCTGTCCGCAGGCCGCAGCTCCTTTTGCAGGCTGATGAAATCAGCGTCCACATCGAGCAGCGGCAGCAAGGTCGACTGCGGCATCGAGCGGTTGCGGTCATTGCCCTGGTGCGGGTTGCCGGACCAGACCAGCCCGACGCGCAGCCGGTCATGCGACCCCAGCCGCTGCTCCCAGGCCGCGATGCGCTCGGCCGGGAGCGGCGGCAGATAGCCAGCGGGCGGGATGGTGGCGAGCGTGGTGCCGAAAGCGAACGGCAGGCTCATCACCGGGCAGTGCATGTCGAAGGCGGGCCGCTGCAGCTCCGGCGCGTACGCAAGACATTGCGACACGCCTTCGACACCGGCCAGCAGCGGCCGCAGCGCCTCGCGGACCACCAGGATCACCCTGGCGCCGCGCGCGGCGAGCATCGGCAGGTAGCGCGCGAACTGGATGGTGTCGCCGAAACCCTCGTCCTCCTCGATCAGGACGGTCTTCCCGGCGATATCCTCTTTGCCCAGCCATTTCGGCTCCGCAAAGCGCGGATACTCGGGCGAGAAATCCGGCATGTTCCAGCGCGCTTCGCGCCGTGCCCAGCCAGCGGCGTAGTCGCCACATTGCAGCTCGACATGGGCAAGCTGCCAGGCCGCCTTGGCGTGACTCGGCTCGAGCACGAGGATCTGCCGGTAGACGGCCGCGGCGTCCTCGAAGCGCAGCAATTGAAGCAGCGCAAAGCCCTTGTTCAGCAGCACCTCGACGAAGTTCGGGCGCAGGCTCAGCGCCTGGTCGAACCACGGCAGCGCCTCCGCGCTGCGGCCGAGACAGACGAATGCATCGCCGAGATTGTTGCAGACCATCGCCTCGGCTGGCGCCAGCGCATGCGCGCGTTCGCAATCGGCGAGATACGCGTCGTAGCGTTTGAGCTCGCGGAAGCATCGGGCGCGCATCTGCAGCGACTGCAGGTCGCCCGGCCGCTGAGTCAGGCAGATCGTGAAGGCCTGGGCGGCTTCCTCATAGCGCTGCTGCTGATGCAGCAGCAGGCCGCTCTGGAACGCGGCCTCATGATGCGAAGGATCGATCGTCAGCGCGTGCTGATAGCTCAACAACGCCTCGGCGCCGCGGTCGAGCGCCAGCAGTACGCCGCCCATGTGCTTCCACAGCTCGGCGTCGTCGGGCTTGAGCTGGATCGCCTTGTCGAACACCGCGAGGGCGTCGTCGAGCCGGCCCATCTGCTTCAGGGTGAAGCCCAGGCTGGTGAGATAGTCGATCTTCGGCGTCTGCCGGATCGCGCGCGAGAACCACGCCACGGCATGATCGTGCTGACCGGTTTGCAGCGCAATAATGCCCATCAGCGCAAGGCTGTCGGCATGGGTCGGGTCGGCGGCCAGCGCCTGCTCGCAGCACATCTGGGCATCGAGCAGACGTCCTCCGCCGAGGTGATGCAGTCCCGCCTCGTAGAGCGCGGCGGGCGACAGCGCGGGCGTTCCGCCGGGGCCGGCCGTTGCGCTCTCGGCGCCTTCCTTCCGGTCGCTGCGGGTCATCGTCTGGTCCTGTCCGAGGATCGAAAATTCATAAGTGATTCCCGCGATATCGAGAAGGATCACGGTATGGCGGGTGAGCCCGGACGGCGGAAATACTGGCATCATCAGGTGCGACGGTCTAACAAGCCGCCCGAAGCCGAACCACACGCGGCGCGGACGCCCGGTGCGGCAGGGAGGGAACGCCACATGCAACAGCCGAACGCGGCAGACAGGCTGGACCTGGCGGCCATGGTCGCCGATCTCAACAGCCTGCTGCGGCTGAAGACGACCGTGATCGGCATCAAGATGTTCGCCCGCGTCGAGGACATGGAAGCGATCGAGAAGATCCGCCGTCCCAACGCGGTGCACACCACCGACCAGATCGTCAGCATGGCTTCGCGGCTCGGCTGGACCGTCGGCATCACCGGAGATGATCTGGTCGGCGCGCAGTGCCGCGCGGTGATCGGGCTCGGCCCGCAGGACGAGGCCTGGCTCGAGGGCGCGAACTATGTCGGCGTCTGGCACGGCACGGCGGAGGATGCGCGCAAGCGGCAGGAGGCGCTCGATGTCGTGCCGTTCGGCCGCTACCAGGCGATGGCGGTGAGCCCGCTGTCGAGCGGCCGCCTGGATCCGCCGGACATCTGCCTGGTCTATGCGACGCCGGGACAGATGATCATCCTGATCAACGGCCTGCAATATGTCGGCTACAAGAAGTTCGAGTGGGGCGTCGTCGGCGAGACCGCCTGCGCCGATTCCTGGGGCCGCGCGCTGAAGACCGGCGAGCCGAGCCTGTCGCTGCCCTGCTTCGCCGAGCGCCGCTATGGCGGCGTGCCGGACGAGGAGATGCTGATGGCGCTGAAGCCGTCCGATCTCGCCAAGGCGATCGCCGGCATGAAGCAGCTCGCCAGGAATGGCTTGCGCTACCCGATCGCCCCTTACGGCATTCAGAACGACGTCCGCGCCGGCATGAGCGTGTCTTATGGAAAGAAATAGAACCACATCCGCCGTCATTGCGAGCGAAGCGAAGCAATCCAGAGTCCTGTCCGCAGCCCTGGATTGCTTCGCTTCGCTCGCAATGACGGAGCAACTGATTTGCAGCTGATCTCCAGGGAACACCAATGACCTCACCGAAATTCGATCTCGTCGTCTACGGCGCCACCGGCTTCACGGGCAAGCTCGTGGCTGAATATCTCGCCACGCAATATCGCGGCGACGCCTCGCTGCACTGGGCGATGGCCGGCCGGAGCCTGGACAAGCTCGCTTCCGTGCGGGACGAGATCGGCGCGCCCACCGACACGCCTCTCATTGCCGCCGACGCCTCCGATCCGGCGTCGCTGCAGGCGATGGTGGCGCAGACGAAGCTCGTGCTGACCACCGTCGGTCCGTATCAGCTCTACGGCAACGAGCTCGTCGCCGCCTGCGCCGAAACCGGCACCGACTACGTCGATCTCTGTGGCGAGCCGGTGTGGATGCGGCAGATGATCGACAAGCATCAGGCGACCGCCGAGAAGAGCGGCGCGCGCATCGTGTTCTCCTGCGGCTTCGATTCCGTACCGTTCGAGCTCGGCGTCTACTTCGTGCAGCAGCAGGCGAGACGCGTGCTCGGCGCGCCGGTCGCGCGCGTGAAGGGCCGCGTCCGTGGCATGAGCGGGACCTTGTCGGGCGGGACGGCGGCCAGCGCCAAGGCGACATTCGATGCGGTCGCCAAGGATCTGAGCCTGGTAGCGATCCTCAAGGACGCGTTCGCCCTGACGCCCGGCTTCAAGGGGCCGAAGCAGCCGTCAGGCAACAAGCCCGTCTATGAGGAGGATCTGCAGTCCTGGACGGCGCCGTTCATGATGGCGCTGATCAACACCCGCAACGTCCACCGCTCCAACATGCTGATGGGTTTCCCGTACGGCCAGGACTTCGTCTATGACGAGATGGTGCTGACCGGTCCGGGCGAGAAGGGCGAGGCCAACGCCAAGAAGGTGATGGCCGCCAATGCCGAGAAGACCGGCCCGAACGCGCCGAAGCCGGGCGAGGGGCCTTCCAAGGAAGAGCGCGAGAACGGCTACTACAATCTTCTTTTTGTCGCGATCGCCCCCGACGGCCGCCAGGTCCGCGCATCCGTGAAGGGCAACCGCGACCCCGGCTACGGCTCGACCTCGAAGATGATCAGCGAATGTGCCGTCGGCCTGTTGCGCGACGGAGCTGGCGTGAAGGGCGGTTTCTGGACTCCGGGCGCGGCGCTCCAGGACAGCCTGATCAAGCGGCTGGTCGACCATGCCGGCCTGACGTTCGCGGTGGAGGACTAGGAGGCTGCGATGTGCGGACCGATCCCTGCGGATCAGCCCGCGTCGACCTGGTGGGCGCGGGTGGCGGCGATCATGCCCCACATCGTGCCGAGCATCAGGAAGAAGTGCCGCCAGTGATCGGTATCGATGATGAAGCTTTCGCCGACGGTGCCGAGGAAGGCTGCGAAGATTGCGATGTAGGTGCGCTGCCAGGGCACGCGCACGAGCAGATAGCGGAAGCCGAGGACGACGGTGGTGAAGACCAGAGCGGGATAGCAGATGCCGGACAGCCAGCCGCCCGACATGAAGGCGTTCAGATAGGAGTTGTGGGTGTCCTCGGGGAAGTAGTTGTGGAATTGCAGCGGCCCGATCCCGAACGGCAGGTCGAGCGCCATGTCGGCGCCGAGGATGTGGCGGCCGAACCGGCCGAACCGGCCTTCGTCGTAGCTCTGGTCGAAGCTCGCCCGCTGCTTGAACATGTCGGCGATGGAATCGATCGAGAGCAGTACGCCGATCAGGACGAGGCCGGCCACGGCAGCCGCGAGCGTCATGAAAATGATGCGGGAGCGCTCGCGGGGCGAGGTGCTGGTCAGTACCATCAGCGCCAGCATGAAGGCCGCCGTGAGAACGAGGCCGCCCCAGGCCGCGCGCGAGAAGGCGAGCAGGATGGCGAGCGCCATCACGCCGAGGGCGAAGCTGGCGCGCAGCGTCGCTGCGAAGCGGGCGGTGACGACATTCTGCAGCGCCAGCAGCGCCGGCAGGATCAGGAATGCGCCGAGAACGTTCGGATCCTTGAACGTACCACGCGCGCGGCCATACAAGGTGAGGAGATCGTATCCGCCGGGCACCAGATGGAAGTAGCCGGCGACACCTGCAAGGGCTGCGATCGCGCCGCCCATGACGAGGCCGCGCCGGAGCATGTCGAGCCGCGCTTCGGTGTCGTCCGAAACGAGCATGGCGATGAAGATGGCCGTGAACGCCATGTACCAGGAGGTGGCGATCCAGGTCGAGATCTTGGAATCGTCGAGCAGCGGTATGGCGCTGATCGTGTAGCCGAGATTGACCAGGACCAGCAGCAGCAGGAGCGGCACGAAGACGAGGCGCAGCCTCATGCCGGTCGCAATGAACACCGCGGCGGACGCGAGCGTCACGAGCTCGTAGGGGCTCGGTTCGATGAACACGATGGCGCCGGAGGCGCCGACCAACCAGACCAGCGCACGCTGCAGGGCGACGACGCCGGGCGGGGCCATCGGTCTGGACGCGAACTCTCCGGCTGCCGCCGTCATGGCCATCGCGAACTCACACTCATACGCAACGCAGGGCGGGATCGGCCGGACACACGCGCGAAGCGGACGTGGGTCCGCTCCGGATCCCCGCAATCAATAGGCGTTCTCGCTCTTGGTCATCAACGCCAGCGGCGTCTTGAGCAGGATGTAGACGTCGAACAGCACGGACCAGTTCTCGATGTAGTAGAGGTCGAACTCGACTCGCTTCTGGATCTTCTCCTGGTTGTCGATCTCGCCGCGCCAGCCGTTGATCTGCGCCCATCCGGTGATGCCGGGCTTCACGCGGTGGCGCGCGAAATAGCCGTCGACGGCCTCGTCGAACATCCGGTTCTGCAGCTTGCCCTGAACCGCGTGGGGCCGCGGGCCGACCAGCGACAGGTTGCCCTTGAACACCACGTTGAACAGCTGCGGCAGCTCATCGAGGCTGGTCTTGCGGATGAAGCGGCCGACGCGGGTCACGCGCGGATCGTTCTTGGTGACGACCTTGGACGCCGTGGGATCAGCCTGGTGGTGATAGAGCGACCGGAACTTGAACACGTCGATGCGCTCGTTGTTGAAGCCGAACCGCTTCTGCCGGAACAGCACCGGTCCCGGGCTGTCGAGCTTGATCGCGAGCGCGACCAGCGCCATCACCGGCAGTGCGAGCAGCAGGATGAGGCCGCCGACCAATCGGTCAAACAGCATCTTCATCACCAGATCCCAGTCGGTGATCGGCGCCTCGAACACGTCGAGCGTCGGGACCGCACCGAGATAGGAATAGGAGCGCGGGCGAAAACGCAATTTGTTGGTATGGGCCGAGAGGCGGATGTCGACCGGCAGCACCCACAGCTTCTTCAGCATGTCGAGGATGCGGGTCTCCGCCGAGATCGGCAGCGCGAACAGCACGAGGTCGACGCGGGTTCGGCGCGCGAACTCCACGATATCATCGACCTTGCCGAGCTTCGGCGCGCCGGCACAGGTCTCGAGCGAACGGGAGTCGTTGCGGTCGTCGAACACGCCGAGGATCTCGATCTCGGAGTCGTCCTGCGCCTTCAGCGCACGTACCAGATCTTCGCCGCTCTGGTCGGAGCCGACGATGATGGTCCGTCGATCGAGGCGCCCTTGTCGGGCCCAGCTGCGGATCAGGTTGCGCAGTACGACGCGGCTCGCGATCAACGCGCCGAGTCCCACGAAGAAGAACGCGGCGAGCCAGAGACGGGAAACTTCGCTGCCGATCTTGGCGAAGAAGGACAGTCCGATGAACAGCAGGAACACGAAGCAGTAGGACGAGATCATCCGAGTCATCTGCCTCACCTGGGCGCGGAAGACCTGGATCTGGTAGATGTCGGCGGCCTGGAAGCACACCACCGCGCTCACGGCGAGGCCGACGATGGCAACGAGATACTCCCAATGGAAGCCGCTGAGCGGAACCACGTAGCCGAAATAGACGGCGCTACCGACGACACTCAACAGCACGAAATCGGTGATGCGGACGATGCCGGCGAGGACGATCGGAGAATAGGCGCGGTGAACCTTCTGATTGGCGACCGCCAGGGCCGCCGGCGACAGGCGGCGACGGCGTTCAACGGCCGGCTTGCCTGCCGCGGCCGTGGATGCGGCCGCGGCCGCAGCGGCATCCAACATCGAGCGAGCGTTGATCGGTTCCACAGTCGTACAAGCCCGGATTATGTTTGTTAGTATTTGTGGTCATGTAAGCGCTGATAGCGCCGGGGGAAATTCCCTACCGGCGGGATTACGAGCCAAATCGGAAGAAACGGTTAGCGATGGTAAATGACGTCAGGTCTTGGTAAACGCCTCGCGGTAGCTGTCGAGCACGCCCTCGACCATCGCCTTCTGCGAGAAATGCTGGAAGACGCGCTCGCGCAGCGCCTTGGCGCGGAGCTGCGCGGTGGCCGGATCGTCCAGTGCGGCTGCAATTGCGTCGGCCAGCGCGGTCGCGTTGCCCGGCATGAACAGCGCGTCGTTATGCGGTCCGAAGATTTCCGGAATGCCGCCGACTCTGGCCGCGATCATCGGAACCCCGGCGGCACCCGCTTCGATCACGACATAAGGCATGGAATCGCCACGCGAGGGAACGACGAGCAGGCTTCCCTTGGAAAATCCGTCGCGCGCCTTCACATGGCCGATGAAGCGCACCGCGGCCGTAAGACCGAGGCGTTCGACCTGAGCCTTGAGCTTCGACATCTCTTCGCCGTCGCCGCCCAACGTCAGCGTCAGCGGCCGGCCACGGGAGCGCAACAGCGCGACGGCGTCGATCAGCAGATCCGTGCCCTTGATGTGCCGGAATTCGCCGACATAGGCCAGGTCGGTCTGGTCCTGAGCCGGCGTGACCGGGTCGAATTCGCCTGCAGTGACGCCGTTGAAGACGCAATTCACCAATCCCCTGGGATGGCCGATCATGCGCTCATAGGTATCGCGGGCGAAGGCGCTCTCGAACAGGAAGAGGTCCGTCCGGTTCATCAGCGCACGTTCAAGCCGCCCGTACAGCGCGCCTTTGAGCGTGTCGAGCGGGTAGTGCAGCGAGCCGCCGTGAGGCGTGTAGATACGGATCGTTCCTGGCCGATGCGGCAGCAGGCGGACGAACGCGCCGGCCTTCGCGCCGTGGCCATGCAGCACGTCGGGGGCGAGCGCGCGGGAGAGGCGATGGAACCGGCTGAGTGCCAGAATGTCGCTCGGCCAAGGCTCCCGGTGAATGGGAATGCGGTGCACGCCGAGTGTCAGGCGGGGCGCGATCTGGGCCAGCGCGGCATCGGCGCGTTCGCCGCCGGTCAGGCTGTCCGCAATGATGCCGACGTCATGCCCGTGATCCACTTGACCGTTGGCAAGGTCAAGGATGTGCCGAAAGATGCCGCCGACGGGAGCTCTGACGGCGTGAAGGATTTTGAGAGGTTTGGTCTGCGACGGTGCCATGTCGAACTCGCCCGCGCCATCGGGTTGCGCGTGGTTTCGCCAGGCTCCGCCGAGGGTGCTGATCTGACGACTGGCGGATAGAGGAAGCACGGGCGCCTCTCGTCGGCTGAATATTGATAGCTCCAACCTCGATAGAGGCTTGATGGTTAACAAAGTCTCACTTGTCGTCGCTGCCGGGCGAGCTCGCTCCAACATTGTGACGATCTGGCGCAAGCCTACTTGTAGCGAGCAGCATATGGCGAAGGATGACGATTGTTCTATAGGGCGAGGTTGCAGGCGCTCCGGTTAACCCGTCAGCAACCTTAATTGAGTGTAATTGTACCACGTATGGTAGCGGGGTGGCGTAGGTCTCGCGGGAGTGGATGATGCGGTTGGCGTTCTGGCGTGCCGGCAAGACGACACAGGTTGACGGAGCTTCCGTCCGACCCGTGACAGGCTCGTCATCGTCGGCCGAGCCGGGCCCAGCCGGCGATCTCGATCTCCGGCTGGTCGGCCGCGCCTTGGCACGAAAGCGCGGCTTCATTCTTTTGCCGACGCTGCTCGCTCTCGTTCTGTCGATCACCGCAGTCAACATGATCACGCCGCGGTACAAGTCCGAAGCGCGGATCCTGATCGACGGCCGCGAAAACGTGTTCGTGCGGCCGAACGGCGAGCGTACCGAGGAGCGAACGGCACTCGATCCCGAGGCGGTCACCAGCCAGGTGCAACTGGTGCTGTCGCGCGATCTGGCGCGCGACATCATCAGGAAGAACAAGCTTGGTGAGCTGCCCGAGTTCGATCCAGTCCTGCGCGGCGTGTCGCCGCTGAAGTCGGTCTTGGCGATGGTCGGGCTCGTGAAGGATCCGCTTGCCATGACGCCGGACGAGCGCGTCATGGATGCCTATTACGAGCGCCTGACGGTCTACGCCGTCGACAAATCGCGCGTCCTCGTCGTCGAGTTCCAGTCGCAGGATCCGGCGCTCGCGGCACAGGTCGCGAATTCGATCGCGGACGGCTATCTCGTGGTTCAGCAGAACGCCCGCCAGGCGCAGGCGAAGTCGGCCAGCCAGTGGCTGGCCGGGGAGATCCAGGGGCTGCGCAAGAAGGTCGAGGAAGCGGAATCGCGGGTCGAGGAGTTCCGCGCCAAGTCGAATTCGTTCATGGGGACCAACAACACCTCGCTGTCCAACCAGCAGATGGGCGAGGTCAACACCCAGCTCAACAACGCCCGCGCCTTGAAATCGGACGCCGAGACCAAGGCGCGGCTGATCCGCGAGATGCTGCAGAGCGGCCAGCCGATCGAGGCATCCGAGGTGCTCAATTCGGAACTGATGCGACGCTTGTCGGAGCAGCGCGTGAGCCTGCGTGCGCAGCTCGCCGAGCAGTCGTCGACACTGCTCGACAATCATCCGCGCATCAAGGAACTGAAGGCGCAACTGGCTGATCTCGACCGCCAGATCCGTGACGAGGCCGGCAAGATCTCCCGCTCGCTCGACAGCGACGCGCGCATCGCCGACGGGCGGGTGCAGATGCTGAGCCAGAGCCTCGAGCAGGCCAAGAAGCAGGCCACCTCCACCAATGGCCTCGATGTCCAGCTGAGGGCGCTGGAGCGCGATGCCAAATCGCAGCGCGACCTGCTGGAATCGTATCTCGCCAAATACCGCGAGGCGAACACCCGCGAAACGCTCGACACGCCGCCGGCGGATGGACGGATCATCTCGCGGGCGGTGGTGTCGAATACGCCGGCCTATCCGAAGAAGCTGCCGATCGTGCTGATCGCGACGCTGGCGACCCTGATGCTGACCTCAGGCGTGATCATCACCGGAGAGCTGCTGCGCCTCACGGCGCCGCGCGCGGCGGGCCCCACCGCCCCGGCCATGGGCAGCATGGCCGACGTCATGGTGCTCGCGGCGCGGGTCGAGCCGATGATCGCCCCGCGGACGGTTTCCGCATCGCCGGCCGTTGCACCACCTTCGACGCCGGCGCCGGTTGAGGCCACGCATCCGGCTTTCGTACCGCCGCCCGTCACGGCCATGCAGGCGGCCGAGGCGCCGTCGGCCGAGCCGATCAAGCCAGCGCCGATGAACGAGCTCGAGCAGCTCGCATCCGATCTGCTCGCCGCGGGCGAGGGCGCCCGCAAGGTCACCGTGCTCGGCACGGCCGGCGGCGATGCCGTCACGTCCACCGCGCTCGCGATCGCCCGCACCATGGCGGCGCAGGCGCGCGTGGTGCTGGTCGACCTCGCCGGCAGCCCGCAATTGCTTGCAGGCGTCTCGGTCGATCCGGCCGCGCCCGGCCTGATCGAGCTGATGCTGGGCGAGGCGTCGTTCGCGTCCATCATCACCAAGGACCAGACCTCGCGGCTGCACATCGTCAACGCCGGCCGCCCGGGCGCGGACCGCAGCCAACTGCAATCGCCGCGGCTCGCGCTCGCCATCGACGCGCTGCTGCGGGTCTACGACCACGTCCTGCTCGACGCCGGCAACGCCTCCGACCTGCCGGCCGAGCTGTTGACCGCGGGCGCGCGCGCCGTCGTCGTGCCCGATCCCAACATGGCTGCCGAGGCGCGCAGCCAGATGAGCGATCAGCTGCGCGAGGTCGGCTTCGGCGCCGTCACCATGCTGAAGGCACCGGGCGGAGGCGCGAACCGCAACCAGCCGGGGCCGCGCGGCGTCGCCGCCTAATCTTCGGCCTTCTCGTTCTCGTTGGCCTTGGCGACGCCGCCACGCGATTGCAGCGCGCCGCGCAGGCGCTGCGCCAGACGGAGCAGGGCAGGGCTGTGCTTGACGGCATGCTTGGCCCGGCTGACCGCAGCCATCGTCGTTGCGGCAACGCGGCCCCGCGCGGTCAACGGCATGAAGCTGTCGAAGATCGGCTCGTCGTCCTTGCAGAACATCCGCTTGTAGTCGTCCGATCCGATGCCGAGATCGAGGGCGCGAAAATCCTGTTGCGCGTAGTGATCGATGATCGAGCGCATCAGGATCAGCCCGGGGCTCCAGCGCGCATTCTCCGATAGCGTATAGGTGTTGAACATCATCGAGAAGCGCGCCCCGTCGGCGACGCCGGCAAACAGCGCGATGATCTCGTCGTCGCAGCGCAGCGCGTGGATATCGATGGCGCGATGCCCGCAGTTGAGCCTGGCCATGCAGGCGCTGCGCACGAAAGCCTCGACGCCTGCTTCCGCGAACACGTTCGGAAGCTTCTGTTCGGCCATGCGGATCGGCTTTGTCCGGAAGAACCAGTCGAGCAGCTCGGCGGCCTCGGCGTCGCTGCCCGCGACCATGTAGCGATAGCCGGGCAGCGCCTGCAGCTTCTTTTCCTTGCTCTTGAGCCGCTTGCGGAATGAATTCGACAGCAGCGCCGTCGGCGCGGCGCCCGGCGGCATCAGCAGCACCGGGCAGTCGTTCACCGACGGCTGGTGCGGCCATTGCGCCAGCGGATTGGCGACATCGCCCCAGCGCTGCGGCTGCTGCGTCAAGGCGAGCACGTCGACACCGCCGCGGTCGCGCAGCCCTGCGAGCAGGACGTCGAGATCGCCGGCGCCGGCGCGCCCGGCGAATTCGCCATCCATCAGTGGCATGTTGAAGGTCGTATGCTTGCCGCCCATGAAGCTGGCGATGCGCATGCCGCAAGCGTGCCGCAACGTCAAAGGCAACAGCAGCAGCGGACGTTGCTCGGCATCACGCCCGATGACGATGAACGGCGTAGCATGCTCGCGTGCGCCGACGTCGCGCTGCCATGCGCCGAGCAGGTCGAAGCGCTGGTACGGCGTCGAGACATGGGCGGGATCTTCGAGCTCGCGCCAGACCGGCTCGGCGGCCGCCAGATCGGACACGATGTCGACCCGCGCGAGCCCCGACGGCAGCCGCCGCGCGGGCGCCTGCGCCGTCCGGCTCTCGATCACGGCGGCCATGGTCATCGCGCAGCTCGCGTTGTCGTGGAATTTTGTTGCTTGACGTCGGGAGACCCTCGCAAAGAAGTCTCAACAAAAGGTAATGGCAATGACTTCGTCCCAAATCGGGAATGACGCAAATAAAGACCTGTTCAAATCGGCAGCGGCCACGCGATCTTGACGGCGGATGATCGCTGTCATCGGATGGCGGTGATCATGACGCGATCGCGCCATGGTCTGTCCGCATCAGGTGGGCGCAGACGGTCTGGTTTCAAGTGGGATTTTCGGAAGGGGCGCGGGAATTGTCGTCGGACAACAGGTGGCTGCGCAGCGCCCGGCTCGAGCTGGCCTATTTCAGCGGTCGCACGCTGCTCGCCTCGCGAGCCGCGGCCGGCGCCGGTGCCGTGCTGCGGTTCGAGCGGGTGCGGCCGCGGCGCAAGGGCGCGTTCCAGCCGCTGACATGCGCGGAGATCACGCCCGTCTTCCTCGACAAGGTGATCCGGGCGCTGAAGCGCTGGGGCTACGAGATCGTCTCGCTCGACGAGGCCTGCGACCGGTCGGTCCGGCTGCCCGACAGCCGTCGCTTCGCCTGCCTGAGCTTCGACGGCGCCGCGAAGGACCTGATCAAGCACGCCTATCCGGTGCTCGCCCACCACGGCGTGCCGTTCACCGTCTACGTGCCCTCGGCCTTTCCTGACGGGCTCGGCGAAGCCTGGTGGCTGGCGCTGGAGGCCGTGATCGCGCGCGAGGCCCGCATCAGCCTCGTGATCGATCATCGTGAGCAGCGCTTCAACGTGTTTACGCCGGCGGAAAAATACGAGCTGTTCGCGTATCTTTCGGCGTGGCTGCGCAAGCTGCCGCCAGCCGAGTTGTCGATCGCGATCCGCGACCTCTGCTCGCGCCACTCGGTCGATCTCACCGCGCTGAGCCGCGAGTCCGCGATGGACTGGGCCGACATCGCCCGGCTCGCCGCCGACCCCAACGTCACGATCGGCAGTGCCACCGTGCATTATCCCGTGCTCGCCAATCTCAGGGATGCCGACGCCCAGCGCGAGATTGCGATGGGCAGGGCGGTGCTGGAGACGGCGCTGCGCCGCCCGGTCCGGCACATGGCGTATCCGTTCGGCGACCGCTATTCGTTCCGCCGCAGCGATGTCGTGCTCGCGGAGCAGGCGGGTTTCGTCAGCGCGGCCTCGGCGATGTCAGGCGTGGTGCAGAGCGAGGGCCGCACCCATCTGCACATGCTGCCGCGCATCGCCTGGGACGGCCGCTCGCGCTCGCTGCGCGCCCTGAAGGTGCTGATGGCCGGGGTGACCCTGCCGCGGGAGAAAGTCGCGCAGCCGTCGAAGCTCGATCTCGGCTGATCAGCCCTGCTGCTGCTCCCGATCGGGGCGCAGCATCCAACTGACGATCGGCATCGCCGGCAGCACCCAGCCCATGCCGACGACGACGTAATACACCGCCTGCAGCCAGCCGGAATTGGCGATCAGGGGAAATTGCGCCATCACCATGCCCATCATCGACCAGGCGAAGGCGAGCAGGAGCAGCGCGACGGCGCCGATCAGTTTGCGGGTGCGGATCGTCATGACGGGATTGTCAGCCTCGGCTGGGGGCGGCGCGGCTTGCGCGCGATTTGGTCGGGATTATAAGGGCCTGTCAGCCCCGGTTCAATCGAGCGTTCAACATCCATGACCACGGTTCCCCGCACGACAGATCTCGCCGCGATCCGCATCTGGCTCCTCGTCGTGGCCGGCCTGATCGCGCTGATGGTGCTGGTCGGCGGCGCGACGCGGCTGACCGAATCCGGGCTGTCGATCGTCGAATGGAAGCCGGTCACCGGCACCCTGCCGCCGCTGACGGAGCAGGCCTGGAGCGACGCCTTCGCGGCCTACAAGACCATTCCGCAGTACCGGCAGATGAACGCCGGCATGACCCTGCACGAGTTCAAGACCATCTTCTGGTGGGAATGGAGCCACCGGCTGCTCGGCCGCGTCATCGGCATGGTCTATTTGCTGCCGTTCCTGTGGTTCCTGTGGCGTGGCGCCGTCTCCGGCCCGCTCGGCCGCAGGCTGTGGCTGATCTTCGGCCTCGGCGCGCTGCAGGGGGCGGTCGGCTGGTGGATGGTGGCCTCCGGCCTCACCGAGCGCACCGAGGTGGCACCGGTCCGCCTCGCCACGCATCTGTCGCTGGCGCTGTTGATCTATGCTGCGATCGTCTGGACCCTGCGGCGGCTCAAACCGCGCGAGGCGGCCGAGGTGACGGCGCGGCTGCGGCTGACGGCGTGGGTGCTGGTCGGCGTCACCTTCGTGCAGCTCTATCTCGGCGCGCTGGTCGCCGGCCTGCGCGCCGGCCTCGTCTACAACACCTGGCCGGAGATCGACGGCGGCCTGATTCCGAAGGCGGCCCATCTGTGGATCCATTCGCCGTGGTGGATCAATTTGTTCGAGAACGACCTGACGGTGCAGTTCATGCACCGCATGACCGCCTACACGCTGCTCGCGCTCGCCGCATGGCACGCCTTCGACGTGATGCGCGCGGGCGCCGGCCGCGCCGTCGTGCGCGGCGCGCACCGGCTGCTCGCGGCGGTCCTGGTGCAGGCGGTGCTGGGCATCGCAACGCTGCTGATGGTGGTTCCGATCTCGCTGGCGCTGTTGCATCAGGGCACGGCCATCATCGTGCTGACCTTCGCCGTGCTGCAGGCCGAACGCCTGTCGCCGCGACGTGTCGCTGTTGTCGCCGTGCCGCGGACGGCCGTGGCGGCCGGGCAGGCGGGGTAGGGCGTTCTCGCGCTCGCTGTTGCAGCGACCTCCGCCGTCATTCCGGGGCGCCCGCAGGGCGAGCCCGGAATCCATTGAGCCGCGAGACACGCTGGAAAATGGATTCCGGGCTCGTGCTTCGCACGCCCGGGAATGACGACTGGGACGTTGGGCGCGAGCCAATGAGCGCCTTTGCGTGCAACTCCCGATCTCGCCAAGACATACACCCTCATCCTCGCGCGCTTGTGCGCCGAGCCATGCCGATCGTCTCGCCCCCGAAAAACGCGAGGGCGCAGGGAAGGCCGGATGCCTGGCCGGCACCCATGGCCCGCGTGCAAAGAAAAAAGCACGCGGCGGTCACCACAGGTACGGCCGAAAACACCCGGCCTTCCCCGCGCGATGGTTTTAACGCTTATACGCGATCTCCCCGGGGACCGGGCTCTCTTGCCCCCGTCATCTCGCGCGATGTGTGAGCACCGCTGCGAGACTTAGCGCCAGCGTCGGGGCGCCAGGACCACGCGATTTCGCCGTCCGTGACAAGCCGCTCGTCCGCGCAAGCTTGAAGCCCGCGCACGGCCCGCCACGTCCACCGCATTCCCAATCCCACGCAACTGGACGATCCGGAAGCGCCCCTCGGCTGGACAGGAACAAACGCAGAATATGCTGATTTGCCGAAAGATGCAAGGGCGCTGTCGCGCCGCTTTGGTGAAGCGCCGCGTGCCCAGACTTGTCAGGGGATGATCGTACCGAATCCGTTTCACGCCCCGCTGAATTTGCTATGCCGGTTCAGCAAGATGTGCGGAATGGGGTGAACATGCTGACGGGCGAACTTCGGTCCAAGATCGACAATGTCTGGAATGCGTTCTGGTCAGGCGGCATCGCCAATCCGATCGAGGTGATCGAGCAGATCACCTATCTGCTGTTCATCCGCGGCCTGGACGAGGCGCATATGCGCGAGGAGAACCGCGCCACCCGGCTGGGCAAGCCGATGGAGCGGCGCATCTTCCCCGAAGGCAAGGATGGCATCGGCAAGGGCGGCGGCGTTCCTTACGAGGAGATGCGTTGGTCGCGGCTGAAGAACAAGGATCCGGCGACGATGTTCGACATCGTCTCGGAGCACGTCTTCCCGTTCCTGCGCAAGATGGCCGACGCGGACACCGCGCACGCCACCCACATGAAGGGCGCGCGCTTCACGATTCCGACGCCCGCGCTGCTGGCCAAGGTGGTCGACCTGCTGGCCGACATCCCGATGGAGGACCGCGACACCAAGGGCGACCTCTATGAATACATGCTGGGCAAGATCGCCAGCGCCGGCCAGAACGGCCAGTTCCGCACCCCGCGCCACATCATCGCGCTGATGGTCGAGATGATGGCGCCGACGCGCAAGGACGTGATCTGCGATCCAGCCTGCGGCACCTGCGGCTTCCTGGTCCAGGCCGGCGAGTATCTGCGCGACAACGACCCAAAGCTGTTCCACGACAAGGAGAGCCGCGACCACTTCAACGAGGAGATGTTCCACGGCTTCGATTTCGACGGCACGATGCTGCGCATCGGCTCGATGAACATGACCCTGCATGGCGTCGACGACCCGGACATCCGCTACAAGGATTCGCTGTCGCAGGACCATGCCGGAGATGCCGACCGCTACAGCCTCGTGCTTGCCAATCCGCCGTTCGCCGGCTCGCTCGACTACGAGACCACGGCCAAGGACCTGCTGTCGATCGTCAAGACCAAGAAGACCGAGCTGCTGTTCCTGGCGCTGTTCCTGCGGTTGCTGAAGCCCGGCGGCCGCGCCGCCGTGATCGTGCCGGACGGCGTGCTGTTCGGCTCCTCCACTGCGCACAAGGCGATCCGCAAGATGCTGGTCGAGGACCACAAGCTCGACGGCATCGTCAAGCTGCCGTCCGGCGTCTTCCGGCCGTATGCGGGTGTTTCGACCGCGATCCTACTGTTCACCAAGACCAATTCCGGCGGCACCGATCATGTCTGGTTCTACGACTGCCAGGCTGATGGCAAGTCCCTAGATGATAAACGCAACGATCTGTTGCCCCTCGACAAGCTCGGACCGCGCGCCACCCTCGATGCCGACGAGCGCAACAAGAACAATCTGCCGGATATCGCTTCGCGCTGGAAGCAGCGAAACGGTGCCGAGCGCGAACGCCCGCGCACGGCGCAGAGCTTTTGCGTGCCGAAGGCGGAGATCGAAGCTGCGGGCTACGATCTTTCGCTCAACCGCTACAAAGAGGTAGTGCACGAGACGACCGAGCACCGGCCGCCGAAGGAGATCATTGAGGAACTGAAGGCGCTGGAGCAAGAGATTGCAAACGGGCTCGACGAGTTGGAGGCGATGCTGTGAGCTGGCCAACGGTTGCGCTGAGCGAACTCACCGAGAAGATAGGAAGTGGTTCAACGCCTCGGGGAGGTGGTGAAACTTATAAGACATCGGGCATACCGCTTGTGCGGAGTATGAACGTTTACGACGGCGAGTTTGTCGACGATGGCTTGGCATACTTGGATGAGGTGCAAGCTTCTGCACTAGACCACGTGACGCTGCAATCGGGCGACGTCTTGCTGAATATCACTGGAGCGTCTGTTGCCCGGGTTTGCCGGTTACCGGATCGCCTCGCGGGCGGTCGTGTCAATCAGCACGTCTCGATCATACGACCAAAAAAGGAGTGGCTTGATGCCGACTTTTTGGCGCATCTGCTGCAGGCTCCAGAAGCGAAGTCGCGACTGCTCCGCGTAGCTGGGGCGGGAGCCACGCGAGAGGCGATAACCAAAGCGCAAATCGAAGAATTCAAAATCCCCATTCCTCCGCTCGATGAGCAGCGACGGATCGCGGTAATCTTGGACAAGGCCGATGCGCTGCGACGGAAGCGGAGGCGGGCGATTGAGTTGCTGGATAGCTTCGCGCGGTCGGTTTTTCTAGAAATGTTTGGTGATCCCGACAAGCCGAACAATTACGAAAAGAGAATCCTAGGGGATTTGGTCAGCGGGATCGAGAGCGGATGGAGTCCGACTTGCTTGGACCGAGTAGCGGTTGTTGGCGAGCCTGGTGTATTGAAGCTGAGCGCCGTAACGAATTCCGAGTTCATACAGGAAGAAAACAAGGCATTGCCGGCAGAACTTCGGCCGAAGGCAGGGACCGAAGTCGTGCGAGGCGATATACTCCTGTGTAGAAAGAACACTCGAGAGCTCGTTGGCTCAAGCGTCTACGTTTGGGAAACCAGACCTGATCTCCATATGTCGGATCTGATATTCCGACTGGTCCCTCGGAAAACTGAGATAGACCCGATCTTCCTCCAGGCTCAGCTTAGCCTTCCTTCATTGCGCAAAAAAATAACTGAAATGTCGGGTGGCGCTGCGGGGTCAATGCCTAACGTCTCGAAGGGGAGGTTGCGCGACTTGGAACTGATCGTACCGACAATGAGTACTCAAATCGAGTTCGCTCGAACAGTGCGGGCTAGTCGCGCCCTGAAGATGAAGCAGATTCAATCCAGTGCAGCATCGGAATCGCTGTTCTCTTCGCTGCAACACAGCGCTTTCTCAGGCCAACTCTGAATATTCAGCTCGCGCATCCTTAGCCTCACGCCGCAGAGTTCAGCGGCTTCGCACGCTCGATCCGCTTGCGCTCGCGCGGGGAATGCATCGCCGCCCACAGGTCGCTGCGCCGCTGCACGTTGAGCCAGAACTCCGGGCTGTTGCCGAAGACGCGTGCGAGGATGAGGGCGGTGGCGGCGGTGACGTTGCGCTTGCCGTTGCAGAGCTCGTTGACGTGCTTGCGCTGTACGCCCATGGCGGCCGCCAGCGCGGTCTGCGTCAGCCCGAGCGGCTGCATGAACTCCTCGGCCAGGATTTCGGCCACGGTCGCCGGTTTGCGTTTGGTCATCAGCATGGATGTGCCTCACTCGTAGCTGTGGTCGTCGAGGTAGAGATCGGTCGCCTCACCGCGGCCGCCGTGCCAGCGGAAGACCAATCGCCAGCGCTTGTTGACGCGGATGCAATGGAAGCCGTCCAAATGGCCGCGAAGCTTCTCGAAATGGTTGCTGGGCGGCGACCGCAAATCCCCGTCCGTGGTTGCGTCGTCGATCAGCTGCAGCTTGCGGAACAGCCGGTCCTCCAGGTCCGCCGGGATCTTCTTCGATCTGACGTCGTCGACGAAGAACCGGTGCAGCCAGTCGTATCGGAAGCTCACGATCATGGGCAGTCCCGTTTGAGGCAGTGTACCACTCTATGACACAGCCGGCAATCTGCATGGGTTTCCCGTGTGACACTGCGGAGCGGCTTGACGGACCAGGGCAATGCATCCGATGGTTGAAGGTGATCCGGTATGGCCGGATCGGTCTGGGCAGACGCGGATGATCCGGCAGGATGGCGGTCACGCGAGGGGAACGCCAGAGGAGCTGAATGTCCAACTTCGCCTTTCTCGCCGCTGAATTTCCGGCCGTGCATGAGGCGGCGGTCGAGGCCGAGCGCCAAGCCGCGGTGTCGCCGACGGCGGCCGCGTTCTTTGCCGGCAAGACGGTCGAGGTCGCGGTGAAATGGGCGTTCCGGTCCGATCCCAATCTGAAGCTGCCCTATCAGGACAACATCGCGGCGCTGCTGCACGAGCCGAGCTTCCGCCGCGCCGCGGGCGAGGCGGTCTTCGCCAAGGCCAAATACATCAACACGCTGCGCAACCGTGCCGTCCACGAGGAGCGCCGGATCAGCGCCGGCGATGCCACCGGCGCGGTCAAGGAGCTGTTCCACGTCTGCTTCTGGTTCGCCCGCACCTATGCCAAGGCCAAGCCGGCCGACGGGCTGACGTTCGACCCGGCCGTGCTGTCGCGCCGCGACGAGGTGTTGAAGAAGGCTTTCGTCCAGCTCAAGACCCAGCAGGCCGAGCTCGATGCCAAGGACGGCGAGCTGACGAGGCTGCTGCTCGACAAGGACAACCTCGACGCTGAACTGAAGAAGTTGCGGGCCGAGGTCGCCGCCGCGCGCAAGGCGGCCGAGGCGAAGCCGGACCAGCACGATTACGACGAGGCCGAAACCCGCGACCGCTTCATCGACCTGCTGCTGAATGAGGCCGGCTGGGCGCTGGACAAGCCTGATGATCGCGAGTTTCGCGTCGAGGGCATGCCGAACAATGAGGGCGTGGGCTTTGTCGACTACGTGCTTTGGGGCGCGGACGGCAAGCCGCTCGGCCTGGTCGAGGCCAAGCGTACGCGCAAGGATGCGCGATCCGGCCAGCAGCAGGCCAAGCTCTATGCCGACCGTCTGGAGGCGCGCTACGGCCAGCGGCCGGTGATCTTCTATTCCAACGGCTACGAGCACTGGATCTGGGACGATACGCGCTATCCGCCGCGGCAGATCGGCGGCTTCTACAAGCGCGACGAGCTGGAGCTCTTGATCCAGCGCCGCATCGGGCGGAAGCAGCTCGGCTCGGAGGCGATCAACCGCAAGATCGTCGAGCGGCCCTATCAGCACCGGGCGATCCGCTCGATCGCCAAGCATTTCGAGGAGGACCGCGAGCGCAAGGCGCTGCTGGTGATGGCGACCGGCTCCGGCAAGACCCGCACCGTGATCGCGCTGGTCGACCTTTTGATGCGCGCCGGCTGGGTCAAGCGGGTGCTGTTCCTGGCCGACCGCGTTGCGCTGGTGAACCAGGCGGCGGGTGCGTTCAAGGCGCATCTGCCGGACGCCGCGCCGGTCAATCTGGTGACCGAGCGGACCGCCGACGGGCGCGTCTTCATCTGCACCTATCCGACCATGATGGGGCTGATCGACGGCCGCCAGGAAGGCAAGCTCAAATTCGGCCCCGGCCATTTCGACCTGATCGTGATCGACGAGGCGCACCGCTCGGTCTACCAGCGCTATCGCGCCATCTTCGAGTATTTCGATTCCTTCCTGGTCGGGCTGACGGCGACGCCGAAGGACGAGATCGACCGCAACACCTATTCGCTGTTCGATCTCGAAGACGGCGTGCCGACCGATGCCTATTCGCTGGAGGAGGCGGTGGCCGAGGGGCACCTGGTGCCGCCGAAGACGATCTCGGTGCCGCTGAAAATCGTCCGCTCCGGCCTCCGCTATGACGACCTCTCGGCGGAGGAAAAAGACCAGTGGGACATGCTGGAATGGGGCGAGGACGACGTCCCCGATACGGTCGAAGCGGCGGAGGTCAACAAGCGGCTGTTCAACGAGGAGACGGTCGATCTCGTCATCGCGCATCTGATGCAGAACGGCATCAAGGTCGAAGGCGGCGACCGGCTCGGCAAGACCATCATCTTCGCCAAGAACGAGGACCACGCCAAATATATCGAGACCCGCTTCAACGTGGCCTATCCGGCGCTGGCCGGGCATTTCGCCCGCGTCATCACCCATAAGACCGGCGCCTATGCGCAGACCTTGATCGACGACTTCTCGATCAAGACCAAGGTGCCGCATATCGCCATTTCCGTCGACATGCTCGACACCGGCATCGACGTGCCGGAGGTGGTCAATCTCGTGTTCTTCAAGCCGGTGCGCTCGAAGACCAAGTTCTGGCAGATGATCGGGCGCGGCACGCGGCTGTGTCCGGACCTGTTCGGTCCTGGGCAGGACAAGGAGGAGTTTTGCGTCTTCGACTATTGCCAGAACATCGAGTTCTTCGGCGCCAACCCGGAGTTGAAGGAAGCCTCCGCGGCGAAGTCGCTGTCCGAGCGGCTGTTCGCCGGCCGGCTCGACCTGGTGCGGGCGCTGGACGAGAAGTTCTCGAAGGCGGCAGCCGCAGGCGGCTTCTCGGCCGGCGGACAGGCGCCTTATGAGGGTGACGAAGGCGAGCCACCGAGCGAGCCGGAGATTCGAGCGTCCGCTGCCGCGACCTTGCAGGCGATCGTCGGCGGGCTCAACACCGACAATTTCATCGTCCGGAAGCATCGCCGCGCGGTCGAGAAGTATCGCGAGCCCAAGGAGTGGGACGCGATCGACGAGCACAAGCGCGAGGAGCTGGTCGAGGAGATCGCGCCGCTGCCGTCGAGCCACATGCTCGGCACCGAGGACGCCAAGCGCTTCGACCTCCTGATGTTCCAGCTCGAGCTGGCGCTGCTCAAGGGCTCCAAGCGCTTCGACAATCTCCGCAAGCAGCTCCTGGAGATCGCGTCAGCCCTGGAGGACCAGACCGGCATTCCGGCGATCGCCCGGCATGCCGAGCTGATCGAGGAGATCCAGACCGATCAATGGTGGGAAGGCGTCACCGTGCCCTTGCTGGAGCTGGTGCGCCTGCGGCTGCGCGACCTGATCCAGCACATCGAGAAGGGACGCAAGACCGTCGTCTATTCGAACTTCGCCGACGAGATCGGCGAGGGGGTCGAGCTGCAATTGCCGCAGGTGGGCGAGGCTGACTTCGCCCGCTTCAAAGCCAAGGCGCGACACTTCCTGCGCGCGCATCAGGACAATCTGGCGCTTGCCAAGCTGCGCCAGGGCAAGCCGTTGACGGCCTACGACCTCACCGAGCTGGAGCGGATGCTGCTCGAAGCCGGCATCGGCGAAGCCGGCGACATCGCCCGGGCGAGAGAGGTCAGCCACGGCTTCGGCCGCTTCGTGCGCTCGCTGGTCGGGCTCGACCGCGCCGCGGTCAGCGCGGCCTTCGGCGAGTTCATCGCCGGCGGCACGGCGTCAGCGGCCCAGATCGAGTTCATCGACATGGTGATCGAGCACCTGACCGATCAGGGCGTGATGGACCCGGCGCTGCTCTACGAGCCGCCGTTCACCGGCATCGCGCCGACAGGGCCGGAGCACTTGTTCGACGAGAACAGGGTGGTCAAGCTGTTCGAGACCATCAAGGCGATCAACGAGAGTGCGGTGGCGTAGTGCTCCCTCAGCAATACCCGTACACGCCGCAGGCATAAGGCAGGCGGAACATGTAGTTGGTGTAGCCTTCGCCGCCGTAATACGCGCCCTGGTAGTCGTAGGAGAAGGCGCGGCCGTAATAGCCGGGCAGCTCCTGGCGGCCGAGCAGCAGCGGCGTGGAGGGCCACATCGGGGAGATCAGCGAGTCCTGGTCCTTGACGACGACGATTGTGGGCGGCGCCTTGACGGCGCGGCGGGCCTTGTAGTGGACGAGCTTGTCGTGGACGGCCGGCAGGTCGGCTGCGAGCACGACGCCATTCGCCGCGATGGCCGCCAGCAGCATCATGATCACCAACGTTCGCATTCTGCTCTCCTTGCAGCTCCGGGACGGCCGGCGTGATGCCATGCGACATCGGTGCTGTTGGCTGCACCGGAGCGATTCCATGGCCGGCAGGATGGGCCCTGTATGGTTAACGAAAACCTTCCAGCGCGCGGAACGGGGCTGCAATCACCCGTAGAAGGACGGGCTTTTTCAGCTTTTGTTAAGTTCTGCGGGTGCAAGGTTACGGGTGCCGGCGATTTTGAAGGCCGGCTGGACGCAAACCAGCACTGTCTGCGTCCGGGATGAAAATCTCTGCTGCATTTCCATCAGAGTGTCAGACCAGAAGGGTTCGCGCATGTCGGTCATCGTGATGTCGGCGTCCGCACGTCTCAGGCTGCTGTCCAGGACTGAAGCGTCGCAACCGCATCTTGCCATCGCCGACGAGGTAGCCGCCTGTCGCCAGGCGCTGACGGCGCGCCGGTCGATCGCGACCGCCGCGCTTCCGCTGACGAGCCCCGCGCAGGCGAGCCTGCTGGTGCTGCTGAGCTAGATCCGGAGTTAACGAGGGCGCGGTCCGAGACGCCGGCAACGGCATGACCGTGGGACGAAAGAGAGCGCGCAAGGCCAGGGGAGGCCTGTCGCGCTCTCTTTGTTTTCGAGGCCCGGATCGCCATCTCGGTCTCAGCCGTTCGTCAAGCCCCGGGCATGACGTCGATGGCGATATGCGTGTGCAACTCGCGTCTGAGATCGCCGCACGTTCAGCGCAGCTGCCGACCCGCCTACGCGCTCAGCGCCTGCTCGAGGTCGGCGATCAGGTCTTCCTTGTCCTCGATGCCGACGGAGATGCGGACGATGTCGGGGCCGGCGCCGGCCTTGATCTTGGCGGCATCGTCGAGCTGGCTGTGGGTG
Organism: Bradyrhizobium sp. HKCCYLRH2015; assembly: GCF_051168215.1. Taxonomy (NCBI): domain Bacteria; kingdom Pseudomonadati; phylum Pseudomonadota; class Alphaproteobacteria; order Hyphomicrobiales; family Nitrobacteraceae; genus Bradyrhizobium; species Bradyrhizobium sp. HKCCYLRH2015. Next base: position 234,383 of record NZ_JBNPUO010000013.1, read on the forward strand.
GTCGAGGCCGGGTGGATCACCAGCGAGCGGGTGTCGCCGACATTGGCGAGATGCGAGAACAGCTTCAGGTTCGACACCAGCTTGACCCCGGCATCGTAGCCACCCTTGAGCGAGAAGGTGAACACGGCGCCGGCGCCTTTCGGGCAGTATTTGCGGGCGAGCGTGTGATACTTGTCCTCGGGCAGGCCGGCGTAACTCACCGACGCCACGGCGGGATGCCTGCTGAGATATTCGGCGACCGCCTTGGCGTTGTCGCAGTGCTTCTGCATGCGCAGCGGCAGCGTCTCGATGCCCGTCAGGATCATGAAGGCGTTGAACGGCGACAGCGCGGGGCCGAGATCGCGCAGGCCCAGCACGCGGCAGGCGATCGCGAAGGCGAAATTGCCGAACGTCTCGTGCAGGCGGATGCCGTGATATTCGGGACGCGGCTGCGTCAGCATCGGATATTTGTCGCCACCGCCGGCCCAGTCGAAGGTGCCGGCATCGACGATGACGCCGCCGATCGAGTTGCCGTGGCCGCCGAGGAACTTGGTCAGCGAGTGCAGCACGATGTCGGCGCCGTGATCGATCGGGCGGATCAGGTAGGGCGAGGCCAAGGTGTTGTCGACGATCAGCGGCACGCCCGCCTTGCGCGCGACCTGCGCGACCGCCTCGATGTCGGTGATGGTGCCGCCGGGATTGGCGAGCGACTCGATGAAGATCGCCTTGGTGCGCGGCGAGACCGCGGCCTCGAAGCTCGCGACGTCATCGGTGTCGGCCCACACCACGTTCCAGCCGAAACTCTTGAACGCGTGCGTGAACTGGTTGATCGAGCCGCCATAGAGTTTTCGCGCGGCAATGAATTCGTCGCCCGGGGCCAGCAACTGCTGCAGCGCCACGACCTGCGCGGCATGGCCCGAGGCAACGGCCAGCGCGGCGGTGCCGCCCTCGAGCGCGGCGACGCGCTCCTCCAGCACGGCGTTGGTCGGGTTGCCGATGCGGGTGTAGATGTTGCCGAACGCCTGCAGCCCGAACAGCGAGGCGGCGTGGTCGGCATCGTTGAACACGAAGGACGTGGTCTGGTAGATCGGCGTCGCCCGCGCGCCGGTGGTCGGGTCGGGCTGGGCGCCGGCGTGAATGGCGAGGGTGGCAAATCCCGGGGCACGTTCGGTCATGGTGTTTCCTCTTGGCTTGATCCGTTGCGCGCCGGCGCCGGCTGGCGCAGGGATCGATGATGGGAGACGGTGTCGATAGCGCGCATCGTGCGCCTCCGCGTCATCCCGGCGGAGGACATTTGCCAGCGGCCAGGATGGCGTCAAGGCTGCCGGCGCGGATCGCTCCGATTTGAAATGCGCTGCTGTGTCGCGCCGTCGTCGCGACACGTTCCTTTCGCAGATGCGTCAGGTGGGATCGCTTCTGTCCTTCGCGGCGCGGTCGGCCGCGGCCGTCGCGCCGCCGCCGACGCTGGTGCGGTTCAGCGACAGCCGCATGCCCTGGGTCGGGATTGGCGCGCGCTTGGCGCTGATGGTGCGGGAGTTGACGCCCATCCACGAGATCTCCGACGACAGCCGGCCATACTCGATCTTGGGACAGCGGTTCATCACGACCTTCAGCCCGGCGGCCTCGGCCTTCTCGGCCGCGGCGTCATCGCGCGCGCCGAGCTGCATCCAGATCACCTTCGGCAAAGGTGAGAGCTTCAGCGCCTCGTCGACGACGGGCATGATGTACTGCGAGCTCCGGAAGATGTCGACCATGTCGATCGGGCGGCCGATGTCGGCGAGCGAGGCGACGAAGGGGCGGCCCATCAGGCTCTTGCCGACATGGCCGGGATTCACCGGGATCATGTCGTAGCCGCGTTGCACCAGATATTTGAAGGCGAAGAAGCTCGGCCGGATCTCGGACGGCGAGGCGCCGACCATCGCGATCACCTTCACACCGTTGAGAATGCCGCGGATGTAGTCGTCGGGGTAGGTGTCGTGATTCATGGGCTCGCGCTTCTATTAGTTGCCGTCATTCCAGGGCGCCCGGAGGGCGAACCCGGAATCTCGAGCTGAGTTCGACCAATTCGAGATTCCGGGTTCGATGCTTCGCATCGCCCCGGAATGACGAAGTTGCTGAAACCGTCATTGCGAGGAGCGACAGCGACGAAGCAATCCAGGGGCTCGGGTGGGACTCTGGATCGCGGCGCTGCGCTCGCGATGACGGCGGAGAGAGCGTCGGTGCTCACTCATCCCGCCACGTCGGCGTCCGCTTTTCGATGAAGGCGCCGATGCCTTCCTCCGCGTCGCGGGCGAGCATGTTCTGCGTCATCACCTCTGCCGCATAGCGATAGGCGTCGGCAAGGCTCATCTCGGCCTGGCGGTAGAATGCCTCCTTGCCGAGCTTGATCGTATAGGCCGATTTGCGCGCCACTTGTTGTGCCAGCGCAATCGCGGTGTCGCGCTCCGTGCCGGCCGTGACCACGCGGTTGACGAGGCCCAATTCGCGGGCGCGCGGGGCGGGAACCGGCTCGCCGGTCAGCAGCATCTCCATCGCCTGCTTGCGGGGCACGTTGCGCGACAGCGCCACCATCGGCGTCGAGCAGAACAGGCCGATGTCGACGCCGGGCGTAGCGAACGAGGCGCGCTCGGAGGCGACGGCGAGATCGCAGCTCGCGACTAGTTGGCAGCCGGCGGCGGTGGCGATGCCCTGCACGGACGCGACAACGGGCTTCGGCAGATGCACGATCGCCTGCATCATCGCACTGCAGGCATTCATCAGTTTGGCGAAGAAGGCGCGGCCGCGGTCGGCGTCGCCGCGATGCGCGGTGAGTTCCTTGAGGTCATGGCCGGCGCAGAACGCCGGGCCATCTGCTGCGATCACCACGGCGCGCACGGCCTTGTCGGCGCCGATCTCGGCCAGGGCCTGATGCAGCTCTGCGATCAGCGGCTCCGACAGGCTGTTGCGCTGTGCCGGGCGGTTGAGCGTGAGCACGGCGACGGCGCCCGCCATCTCGCGCAACAAAATCGGCGTATCGGCGGCGTCGGCGAGGGCAGGGGCGGACATTGCGATTTCCATATGGGCGCGTCGATGCAGCTAATGTAACAGATGAGCGACGACGAGAGCAGGGGGAGACATGACGGCGAAGATGACCATCGCGGAGCTGGAAGCGTTCCTGCACGCGGAATTTCCCCAGGCGTTCCGCACCGGCGGCGACATTTCGATCGAGAGCGCCGATGGCAAGAGCTGCCGGATGCGCCAGCGCTTCAACGAGCGCATGTTGCGCCCAGGCGGCACCGTCTCCGGGCCGACACTGATGGCGCTGGCCGATTTCGCGATGTACGTGGTGCTCTTGTCGGCGATCGGCCCGGTCGGGCTCGCCGTGACCACGAATCTCAACATCAACTTCCTGCGCAAGGGCGCGGCCGGCGCCGACGTGCTGGCGGAGGCGCGGCTGCTCAAGCTCGGCAAGCGGCTTGCGGTCGGCGAAGTCACGCTGTTGTCAGGGGAATCGCCTGATCCGATCGCCCATGTCACGGCGACCTATTCCATTCCGAATGCGTAGGGTTTTTGAGGGTATTATTGCACCATATTTGTAAGTCGCTGTTTTTATTATATTAATTTCGCGTGGATGGCGTTGACGAATGCAGGCCGCTTCTCTAGAAGCTGCGACCAGTTCGGCGCGTCACCCGCGCCGCATTCTCCCTGTCACGGATATCTCTCATGAAAACCTTTTCGGCAAAGCCGGCCGAGGTCCAGAAGAAGTGGGTCGTCATCGACGCCAAGGGTCTGGTCGTCGGTCGTCTCGCCACGCTGGTCGCGATGCGGCTGCGCGGCAAGCACCTCCCGATCTATACCCCGCACGTCGATTGCGGCGACAACGTCATCATCGTCAATGCCGCGCATGCCGTGCTGACCGGCCGCAAGCGCGAGCAGAAGACGTACTACAAGCACACCGGCTATGTCGGCCACGTCAAGGAGCGCACCGCGCGCCAGATCCTCGAGGGCCGCTTCCCCGAGCGCGTGATCGAGAAGGCCATCGAGCGCATGATCCCGCGCGGCCCGCTCGGCCGCGTGCAGATGGGCAATCTGCGTGTCTATGGCGGACCTGATCATCCGCACGAGGCGCAGAACCCCGAGAAGATCGACATCGCCAAGTTGAACCGCAAGAACACGAGGGCCGCATAAGATGGCCGAAAGCATCCAGTCTCTCGATCAGCTGTCGCAGCTCAAGGGCGCCGTCACGGCCCCGGACGCTCCGAAGTATGAGAAGAAGGTCGACAAGTTCGGCCGCGCCTATGCCACCGGCAAGCGCAAGGACGCGGTCGCCCGCGTCTGGATCAAGCCGGGCTCCGGCAAGGTCACCGTCAACACCCGCGACATCGAGGTCTACTTCGCCCGTCCGGTGCTGCGCATGATGATCGAGCAGCCGATGGTCGTCGCCGCCCGCAAGGGCCAGTACGACGTGATCTGCACGGTCGCCGGCGGCGGTCTGTCCGGCCAGGCCGGCGCGGTGCGTCACGGCCTGTCCAAGGCTCTGACCAATTTCGAGCCGGAGCTGCGCAGCGTCCTCAAGAAGGGCGGCTTCCTGACCCGCGACTCGCGCGTCGTCGAGCGTAAGAAGTACGGCAAGGCCAAGGCCCGCCGCTCCTTCCAGTTCTCGAAGCGCTGATCTCCTGGGTCCGGCTGCGGCCGGATCCGTCAGCACCCAATACCAACGGGCGCCCTCGCGGGCGCCCGTTTTGCTTGGAGGTTGTGTGATCAGGCGCTGGCGCGGCGCGCGGTCAGCCATTGGCTCGGCGCCAGCGGCTTCGACACCACGCGCACCTCTCCGATGCTGCCGATGAAGCCATCGGACGGCGCGCGGTCCCACCAGCCGCAGCCGAGCGCCCAGGGCTGGGACGCTGCGACGCTCGCGATGCCGTTGCCGCCGATCACGCTGCGCACGACCGGCGCGCCCTCGATGTAGAGCACGGTGGAGTTATCGGTGGGGTCGTTGACGATGGCGAGGTGATACCAGGTGTCGAGCATGATCTCGCCGGACCAGTCGGTCTGCGGCTGCCTGGTCGAGCTCGACGGCACGATCTCCCACTGCACCTCGCGGAGGTTGGAGATCGCGAACAGGATCGGCGGCGATTCCGGGTCGCCGCCGGCATAGCCCGGCAGCCAGCCGCGGTTGCCGAAGCGGGTGAGTATGTTGCACCAGGCATGATCGGCCGCCTTCCAGTTCGGATCGATCTTGATGAAGGCCTCGACCGTGTAGCCGGATGCGAAGGTCGCGGCATTGATCGGCGCGTTGGCCGCCGTCGTGAACCAGCTGAAGCGGCCGGCGCCTTGCTTGGTGGTGTTGAGGAACTGAACGCTCCCCGGCGCTGACGACAGGCGGTGCTTGTCGGCGGTGAAGGCCACATCGGCGACCTCCGCGGCACCGGCGAGCGATGCGCGCTGCATTGGGTTGGCGGCGGTGAGGTCCGACAGCGCGGTGCCGGCGGCCACCGCCTTGCCGATCGCCGACGACGCGATCCGCCAATGCGCTGTTGTCTCGGCGATCAGCGGATAGTCCTGTTCGTTCGCGGGCGGCACCACCACCGGCTCCGGCGCCTCGGTGTAGTTGGCATAGAGATCCTGCTTCACCCGCGGCAGGATCGGCGTGCCGGCGAAGGCCGGCAGATGGCAGAAATTGGTGAAGCGTGAAAAACGCCGGCGGAAGTCGATGGCAATCGAGAACTCGTGGTTGTCCTCCGTCAGCCAGGCGCGGTCGAACTGCTTGAGACTGTCCTTCGGCTTCTCGACCACCCAAGGCGAGAACGAGGCGACGTCGATCTTGTTGGCCGTGAAGTCGAACTCGTAGAGCCGCATCAGGCCGTTGCCGCCCTGATAGGCCATCTGATAGTCGACCACCATCTGGTGCACGGGGTTATGGAAGTCGTTGATCTTCGTCAGCAGCGCGCCGCCATGATAGTGGCCGTTGAGCGTCATGAAGATCTGGTCGTTGCTGCGGATCAGCTTCTCCCAGAGGTATTGACCGTAGGCGACCTCGAACGGGCTCGTGCCGTCATTGGCGATGTTGAGCAACTGGTGGTTGGCGAGGATGACCGGCAGCATCGGGTGCCGCGCGATCATGCTGCGCGCCCAGGCGACGGCGTCGTCCGAGGCACGCCACGACAGCGACAGCACCATGAAGCTGACGCCGCAGGCGTGGAACACATGCGCCTCGTGCCAGCCGCTCGGATGCCGCTCCAGGAAGGTCCGCTGCTTCGCCGCGCGGCTGGCCGGAAACCAGGACAGATACGGCTCCGATGAACCGCGCTGCGCATCGGTGCCCGCGCTCTGGCTCGCCGCGCTCTCGAACTCCAGCGCCGACAGCACGTCGTGATTGCCGGCCAGCACCGAATACGGCCGGCCGGCATTCTCCAGCAGCTTCATTGCGGCGTCGGCGACGGCCCATTGCTGCGGATGCCTGGACTGGTCGACGACGTCGCCGAGATGGATCGTGAATGGGATGTGATATTTCGCGGCGTTGTCGACAATGAACTGGGTCTGCGCCGGATAGGGCGTGCTGCCATATTGCCGCTGATAGGCCTGGCCTTCCTCGGAGGTCGCATAGCGCGAGTAGAACTGCGTATCGGGGAGGACGGCGAGCGCGAAGCTGGTGGTGACGTGGTGATGATGGTGGTGCATGCGCCAATGCGCGTGCGCGGCCTGGCCCGGCAACAGGCTGGCACCGAGGCCGAGCGCCGAGACGCCCATGGCATTGCGCAGCAGCGTGCGGCGATCGACGCCCTGGGTTGCTTGCGGATCGCGCGACGGATGATTTGGTGCGGCCTGGCTGTCGTATGAATCGTCGTCGAAAGACATTCTCGTCCCCATCGCATGCGACCGATCGCGCTGCTGTCGCGCCGTGGTAGGGAGAGATGATCTCAAATTTGAGAAGGTTTCTTATCGTTTCCATGAGTGTTCGGTGCGGAGCGGGAAACGATTGATTCCACATGCTCAGTTCCGCAACTCTCAATAATGAGCTGCATTTCGTGCAATCAAGGCGGGCGCGCATGGTGCCTGGCGCGATCGGTTTTGAATCCTGTTTGCAGCATTTTGCGCAGCAATTTGCCGACGAGTTGTGCCGAGCTTTTCGAGAAAACTTGGTATCCCAGGCAAACCTCTTTCGAACAGACCGCTCGCTAGGTTGATCGCGACAAGGCCGCGCTAACCAAAGTCTCCGCGCCGCCGCAGCAACCGAGGTGACGGATGGCACTCGACAGCATGACGCTCGACATCGTAGCGACCATGGTCGCGGCGCTGCTTGGCGCCATGTTGCTGCACTTCGGACGGCAGGAGAACACGCCGGCGCTGCGCTGGTGGGGCGCGGCCTATGTCCTCGGCGCGGTCGCGATCGCGCTGTGGACGTTGATCGGCGAGCTCTATGGCGAGGTGGTGTCGCTGTTCCTGAGCTCGATCGGCCTGATCGCCACCGCCATGGTGTGGAACGCCGCGCGCGTGTTTCATGGCAAGCCGCCGAGCGTGCCCGGACTCGTGCTCGGCGCCATCGTCTGGATCGCCAGCGGCATGCTGCTCGATCCCTCGGCGCAGGCGCTGCGGCTGACGATCGGCGCCGCGATCGTCGTGATCTATGCCATGCTCACCGCGGCCGAGCTGTGGCAGGAGCGGCGGCGGTCTCTGCACAAGCGCTGGCCGGCGCTGATCGTGCCGGTGATGCACGGCTTCGTCCTGATGCTGCCGATCCTGCTCGGCAACATGCTGCGCGAGTCCGACGGCGCCTTCGCCGGGGCCTGGGTCACGATCTTCTCGATCGAGCTCGTGCTCTATGCTGTCGGCACGGTGTTCGTGATCTTCATGCTGGTGTCGGAGCGCATCGTCAGCGCCCACAAGCGCGCGGCGACCACCGACCCGCTGACGGGCCTGCTCAATCGGCGCGGCTTTGCCGAGTCCTGCGCGCAACTGATCGAGCGCGAGGCGCGCGAGCAGCGGCCGGTCAGCGTGCTGATCTTCGACATCGATCATTTCAAGTCGATCAACGACCGCTTCGGCCACGCCGAGGGCGATGAGGTCCTGAAGATCTTCGCAGACGTCGTGGTCAACAATCTGCGCCTCACCGATCTCTCGGGCCGGATCGGCGGCGAGGAGTTCGCAGCCCTTCTGCCCTGTTCCATCGAAGAGGCCATGGTCGCCGCCGAGCGTGTCCGCGAGGCGTTCGCGGCCTCCGGGGTGGTGCGCGAGGACCAGCCGGTGGACACCACCGTCAGCATCGGCGTCGCCGGCGGGCCGGGCGGGACCGAACTCGACGTGCTGCTCGCGGCCGCCGATACCGCGCTCTACAAGGCCAAGCGCTCCGGTCGCAACCGGGTCGAAGCGTCGGAGGAGCTGCCGCTGTCGCTCGACCGCTACCGCCGCCAGCGCGCCGCCGCTTCTGCCAGCCTGCCGCAGTCGGAACAGGCGGTATTGTCGAGCTGAGGCGCGGCTTTCGCTCTCCCGAGGTCTGGGCTAGACAAGCGGTCCAACGCCAGGGGAGGCCGACAGACCATGATCACGGAAATCGCTCAGATCGACGTCAAGCCGGGCACGGAGAAGGATTTCGAGGCCGCCGTCGCGAAGGCGCGCGCTGCCTTCGGCCGCTCCAAGGGCTTTCACGGCTTCGAGCTGCACAAGTCGATCGAGAAGCCGCAACGCTACCGCCTGATGGTGAAGTGGGAGACGCTCGAGAGCCACACGGTCGATTTCCGTGGCTCGGAGAACTTCACCGAATGGCGCGGCCTGGTCGGGCAGTATTTCGCCAGCCCTCCGGATGTCGAGCACACCGAGACGGTGCTGACCTCGGCCGGCTGAGCAGCGCGTAGCCGCTGCTGCCGACGGAACGCCACCATGACGCATGACGATCTGGTCGAAGCCTACTCCGCGGCGGGACGGCACTACCATGATCTTCGCCACATCCAGGACTGCCTGGCCGAGCTCGCTCGCGTTGCCGACCTCAACGTCCGCGACCGCGAGATCCTGACGCTCGCGATCTGGTGGCACGACGTCGTGTATGATCCGACGCGGTCCGACAATGAGGAGCAGAGCGCCGTCCTTGCCGAGCGTCATGTCGCGGCCGATCTGCGCGACGAGGTCGGACGCCTGATCCGGCTGACCCGCACCCACGATGTCGCGCCCGGCGATCGGCTGGGCGCGCTGCTCGTCTCGATCGATCTCGCCATTCTCGGCAGCGACGAGGCCAGCTACGACGCCTATGCCGATGCGATCCGGCGCGAATATGCTGATGTGCCGGACGACGCCTACCGCGCCGGGCGCGCGGCGGTGCTGGAGCGCTTCGCAAGCCGCCCCGTGATCTATCCGGATGCGGGCTTTGCCGCCGCGCTCGACCGGAAGGCGCGGAGCAATCTCGCCCGCGAGCTGCGCGGCCTTCGATCCTAAGCGGATCAGCTCAGGCGTTTTTGAACGGCCGCATCAGCGCGGCAATGCAGCCTGCGCAGCATCGCATGAGCGAATGTGGCTTGTGTTTTGCCGTCGCGCGACATGCAATGAGATGACACGCGCGTCGCCACGGCGTGCTCTCATTTTCCGGAACTCCGTCATGCCGATCATCAACCGCGCCGCCGAGTTCGCCGAAGACGCCAAGATCTGGCGCCGCGACTTCCACCAGCATCCCGAGCTGCTCTACGAGGTGCATCGGACGGCCGCGCGCGTTGCCGAGCTGCTGAGGTCGTTCGGCGTCGATGAGGTCGTCGCCGGTATCGGCAGGACCGGCGTGGTCGGCGTCATCCGCGGGCGCGAGCCGTCGCAGCGTGTCATCGGCCTGCGCGCCGACATGGATGCGCTGCCGCTGCAGGAGGTCGGCGACCTCCCGCACAAGTCCACCATTCCAGGCCGGATGCACGCCTGCGGCCATGACGGCCACACCGCGATGCTGCTGGGCGCGGCGCGCTATCTCGCCGAGACGCGCAACTTCGCCGGCACCGCCATCGTCATCTTTCAGCCGGCCGAGGAGGGCGGGGCCGGTGGCCGTGCGATGGTCGAGGACGGCCTGATGGAGCGCTTCGGCATCGAGGAGGTCTATGGCCTGCACAACGCGCCGGGTCTTCCGCTCGGGACCGTCGCGACGCGCACCGGCGCCGTGATGGCCGCGGCCGACACCTTCGAGGTGCGTCTGAAGGGCCTCGGCGGCCATGCCGCGCGGCCGAACAAATGCGTCGATCCGATCATCGCTGGCGCGCAGATCGTGACCGCGCTGCAGACGATCGTGGCGCGCAACGTCGATCCGGTCGAGAGCGCGGTGCTGTCGATCACGCGCTTCCACGCGGGGACGACCGCCGACAACATCATTCCGCAGACCGCGATCATCGGCGGCACCGTGCGCACGCTCGACGAGGACATCCGCCGTTTGATGGACGAGCGCTTCAAGGGCCTCGTGACGGCGCTCGCGAGCGGCATGGGCGTCGAGGCGGAGATCGACTACGAATGGGGTTATCCGGTCGTCATCAACCATGCGGAGCAGACCGCGTTCGCCGCCGACGTGGCGCGCAGCGTCGTCGGGCCGGATCAGGTCATCACCGACATGCCGCCCCGGCTCGGCGGCGAGGACTTCGCCTACATGCTGCAGGCGCGGCCCGGCGCGTTCGTCTTCATGGGCATCGGCGATGGCGCCGGCGTGCATCACCCCGAATATGATTTCAACGATGACGTGATCCCGCACGGCATCAGCTATTGGGCCAAGCTGGTCGAGACCGCGATGCCGGCGGGCTGAACCGCCGCAACCGATCTCTCAGATCGCGGCGGCGGCGTCCTCGGTGCGGTGGTCGCTCTTGAAATAGTCGATCATGACCTTGGCGATCGCCATCAGCGGCAGCGCCAGGGTCAGGCCCCAGACGCCGAACACGATGCCGAGCAGGATCTGGAACGCGAACAGCGTGGCCGGCGGGATGTCCAGCGCCTGGCGCTGGATCAGCGGCGTCAGCACATAGCTCTCCATCGCGTGCACGCCGAGGAACAGCACGAAGGCGCTGACCGCAGCGACCCAGCCGGAGGCAAGGCTCGCCAGCACCACGATGACGCCGGCGATGATCGCGCCGACGGTTGGAATGAACGCCAGCAGGCCGGCCTGGATGCCCAGGATGAACGAGCTCTGCACGCCGATGATGGCAAGGCCGATCCAGGTGACCAGGAAGACCGCGAACATCGTCGTGATCTGGGCGATCAGCCAGCGCTCCAGCGTGTAGCTGATGCGGTCGACGATCACGGTGGCCTGGTCGCGGTACTTCGCCGGCGCCAGGAACAGCAATCCGCTGCGGTAGACCGCCGGCTGGGCCGCGAAGGCCAATCCTAAGAACAGCACGATGAAGAAGTTGCCGACGGCGCTGACGGTGCCGAGCAGCAGCTTGAAGGTCTGGCTGACGATGGCGCCGCCGGAGGAGGCCAGCGCGCTTGGCGAGGGCAGGCCGCCCGGAAGGCCATGGGACGGCGTCTGGGTCGGTGTGGTCGAGCCGCCATCAGGCGCGGCAGTGGCCGTGTTCGCAGCGTTGAAGTCGAAGAAGCTGGTGTCGATGCCGTTGCGGTCGAGGAAGCCCTTGATGTTGCCGAGCTGCGACTTGATCGTATCGCTCAGCACCTTGGCCTGCTCCGCGATGGTGGTGCCGCCCAGGAAGACGATGCCGACGAGCACGGCCGCGAGCGCCACGCAGACGATGACGAGCCGCGCCGGGTGCGGCCAGGGCAGCACGCGGCCGAGCAGGCTGGTCATCGCGTTGAGCGCGACACCGAGCAGCATGCCGGAGAACAGCAGGAACAGCGCCGCAGCGTAATACCAGCTGAAGGCGAGCGCGGCCATGAACAGGATCACCCCGATGCCGCCCACGGCGATGGCCCAGGCCAGGTCGCTGCGGGCCTGGAGGCGCGGGTCGGCGGGGGCGGTCATGGGGCGTCCTCTGTGCTGATTGGCCCCCCACATTGGCGAAAACGGCTGGCGGATCAAGCGCAGGCTTGGGATCGGGTGCGGCGGGGCGCTTGCGGGGTTGTCCGGAATTGGCATTGGCGACCCGCGCCGCCATATGTTGATCCGGCTTTGCGACACAGGCATGATTTGTCGAGGCATGATCTGTGCCTCCGGGCTCATTGGAGATCGAGCCTGGGCTCCCAGGGAGAGAAACGAGGGCCATGAAGCGTCCGGTCGTCGGCGTGATCGGCAACAGCCATCGCGTCGAGAACAGGTTCACCGTACAGATGGTGGGCGAACGCAACCTGAGCGCCGTGGCCGAGGTCGCAGGCGCGCTGCCGCTGATGTTTGCCGGCGTTCCCGAGATCACCGACATCGCCGCGCTGCTCGATGTCGTCGATGGCGTGGTCCTGACCGGCGCCCGTGCCAACGTGCACCCGACCCGCTTCAACACCGAGCCCAGTCTCAAGCACGAGCCCTACGACATCCATCGCGACGAGGTCGCCCTGCAGTTGACGGAGGCTTGCGTCTCCCGAGGCATCCCGCTGTTCGGCATCTGCCGCGGCCTCCAGGAGATGAACGTCGCCTTCGGCGGCTCGCTGCATCCGGAGATCCGCGAGATTCCCGGCCGCATGAACCATCGCATGCCCCGGCTGGAGAATGGCGAGATCCATCCCGATCCGACCGTCATCTTCGCCGACCGCCACGAGGTGCGGCTGACCCCGGGCGGCGCCTTCGCTGGCATCCTCGGCTGCGAGAGCATCAAGGTGAATTCGCTGCACGGCCAGGGCATCCTCGAGCCGGGCGATCGCGTCGTCATCGAGGGGATCGCCGAGGACGGCACCATCGAGGCGATCCGTATCGCCGACGCGCCGAGCTTCGCATTGGGCGTGCAATGGCACGCCGAATACGATCCGCAGAAGAACCCGATCAACCGCAAGCTGTTCGAGGCGTTCGGGGATGCCGTGAGGAAGCGGCGGCAGTCGTCGTGACGTCGGCCTGAACCCGAGATGCGGCGAAACAGACCTAACGATGCCGGCCGCGTTGTTTCGCAGTCTCACAAGGGTTCATTGATGCGCCATGTCTTGACCACCGTCCTTGCGCTGGCTGTTGCCAGTCCTGCTTCTGCTCAGACCGCGCCGCCGACCGAAGGGCCGATCACCTGCGCGCTGCCCGTGGCCGCGACCGACACGGCGAAGAGCCTGAAGCAGCGCTATGGCAGTGAAGCCGTGATCGAGGATCTGCCGGGGGCGGAGGGGGAGACCTACAAGGGCCTCGTGCTGTTTCCCCGCGCGATGGACCGCCGCATCGAAGTCGCCTTCATCGAAGACAAGACCGCCACGGTGTCCGGGCTGACCCTTCGCGACACCGCCAAGACCAGCCGCTGGACCGTGGCCGGCATTTCCATCGGCGCGAGCCTCGCCGCGGTCCAGAAGGCCAACGGCAAGCCTTTCGTCGTCGCGGGCTTCGGCTGGGACTATGGCGGCTATGTCACCGACTTCAAGAACGGCGCCCTCGGGCGCATGCTGCCGGGCGGCTGCTCGGTGACGGTGCGGTTCGGCACCGAGAAGGATACGCCACGTGCGCTCTCGGGGGACGGCGTGAAGGTGTCGTCCGACAATCCGGCGCTGCTGAAGCTCGCGCCCGTGGTGACCGAGATCGGAGTCAATTTCGCTGCGAAGTAATCGGAGTCATCCCTCGGCGCCGGCTGAGACCGGTGATCGTCACCACCATTGATCGATCACGATGAGTGTCTGCCTCCGCTCGGCGGAAACCCGTACAGCCGCTGGGCGTTATCGGCGAGGACGCGGTTGCGGGCGGCGGCATCGGGCACCCAGTCGGCCAAGAGGTCGAGCAGCTCGCCGACGTTCATCATGTGGCCGCGGTGCGCGACGTGCGGCCAGTCGGAGCCCCAGACGCAGCGGTCGGGGGCGGCCGCGTGGAGGCGGCGGACGAAGGGGACCGTGTCGGCATAGGGCGGTCCGGCGACCGTGTTGCGGTAGGCGCCGGACAGCTTGACCCAGGCGCCGTCGCGCACCAGCGAGACCAGCGTCTGGAAGCCGGGATCGGCGAGGCCCCGTGACACCGGGAAGTGGCCCCAGTGGTCGATGACGATCGGGACCGCGAGCCCCTCCAGCCGCGGCGCCAGGGCCGGCAGGTCGGCGGCGTCGATCAGGAACTGCAGGTGCCAGCCGAGCTCGCGGGCGAGCGCGGCGTAGTCGTGCAGCTGATCGAAGCCGATGCCGCCGCCGTAGAGAACGTTGAGGCGCAAACCGACCACGCCGGCCTGCTGCAACGCCGCCAGCTCGCGGTCCGGCAGGCCGAGCGGGATCACCGCGATGCCGCGCAGCCGCTCGCGGTTGGCGCCCAGCGTCTCGACCATCAGGCTGTTGTCGGTGCCGTGGACGCTGACCTGGACCAGCACGCCATAGGTCATGCCGGTGGCATCGAGCATCGCCAGATAGAATGCCGCGGTGGCCTCCGGCGGCGTGTAGCTGCGCGCGGCCACGAAGGGATGGCGCGGCGGCAGCCCGATGACATGGGCGTGGGTGTCGACCGCGCCTGGCGGCACGATGAAGCGGGAGGCCCTGCGCGGATGCGGATCGGGCCCCGCGCAGGCGGGAGCCCGATCGGCGTCGGGTGCGATCTCACGCATCGGCGTGCAGCACCTTGCCGCGCGTCTCCGGCAGCGCATAGGCGGCGACGAAGAACAGCGCATAGGCGAACAGAGCGAACAGGCAGATCGCGGTGGCGAGCGAGGTCATCTGCGACAGGTAGCCGACCAGGAACGGAAACAGCGCGCCGATGCCGCGGCCGAAATTGTAGCAGAAGCCCTGGCCGGAGCCGCGCAAGCGCGTGGGATAGAGCTCGGTCAGGAACGCGCCCATGCCGGAGAAATAGCCCGAGGCGAAGAAGCCGAGCGGAAAGCCGAGCAGCCACAGCAGCTCGTTCGACAGCGGCAGCTGGGTGTAGGCGGCGACCACGACCATGGCGCCGAGCGAGAACACCAGGAACAGGTTGCGCCGGCCGAAACGATCCGCATACCAGGCGCCGACGAGATAGCCGATGAACGAGCCGATGATGAGCGCGGCGAGATAGCCGGTCGAGCTCACGATCGAGAGCTTGCGCTCGGTGGTGAGGAAGCGCGGCACCCAGAAGGTGATCGCGTAGTAGCCGCCCTGGCAGCCGGTCGCCACCAGCGAGGCGAGAATGGTGGTCTTCAGGATCGGCCCCTGGAAGATCTCCAGGATCGACGGGCGGTCGCCGGCGGCGGCGACCTTGGCGCGTGCGGCGGCCGCGACCTCCGGCTCCTTTACAAAGGCGCGCAGATACAGCACCAGCAGCGCCGGCAGGGCGCCGATCGCGAACATCCACCGCCAGGCTTGATCGGCTGGCAACAGCGAGAACAGAGCGGCTTGCGCCAGCACGGCCATGCCCCAGCCGACGGCCCAGCCGGACTGCACGCTGCCGACGGCGCGGCCGCGATATTCCGCGCGAATGGTCTCGCCCATCAGCACCGCGCCGGCCGCCCATTCACCGCCGAAGCCGAGTCCGAGCAGGGCTCGCAGCACCAGCAATTGCTCGAAGTTCTGCGCGAACGCGCACAGCAGCGAGAACAGCGAGAACCAGATGATGGTGAACTGCAGCGTCCGGACGCGGCCGATGCGGTCGGCGAGATAGCCCGCCGCCCAGCCGCCGAAGGCCGAGGCGAGCAGCGTCACCGTGCCGGCGAGGCCCGCGGTGCCGGCGTCAACCTTCCACAGCGCGATGATCGTGCCGATCACCAGCGGGTAGATCATGAAGTCCATGCCGTCGAGCGCCCAGCCCGTGGCGCAGGCCCAGAAGGTGCGCCGTTCGGCCGTGGTCATGCCATTGTAGAAGCCGGTGAGGCTCGTATCCTCGATCGGCACCACCGTGTCTGCAGCTGTCGACATCCTCGCCTCCCATGCGCCGCTCTTGTTGAACGGTCGATCCGCGGCAGAGTTCGCTGAAAGATCCGGCGGTGTCTGTCAGAAAATCGTCAGGATCGGCGCTGCTGCGTGCAGCCTTGTCAGGAAATCACCGGCCGCCGCGCTGCATGCGGCGATAGCGGGCCGGACTCTCGCCGGTCACCGCCCGGAACGCGGCGCCGAAATGCGATTGCGAGGAGAAGCCGAGCGACAGCGCGATCTCGACGATCGGCAGATCGGAGGTCGAAAGCAGCCGGCGCGCGGCCAGCACGCGCTGCTCGACGACGAACCGATGCGGCGTCGTTCCGGTCGCCTGCTTGAAGCTGCGGAGGAAGGAGGACGGGCTCATCCCCGCCACCTCCGCCATCGCGGCCAGCGTGACCGGCGCACCGGGATCGGCGCGAACGAACTCCGTGACGCGCGCCCGCATCCGGTCGTCCAAGGGCGGCGTCTGCTCCAGTCCGGGTGGGCGCTGCACTGCGTAGCGGTCCGAGACGTGCAGCGCGAGCGTGTAGGCGAACTGTTCGGCGAGCAGCCGGCTTGGCCTTTCGCCGCCGCCGCAGCTCTCGACCAACCGCGTCGCCGCCGCTTCGAGCATCGGATCTTCGGTGTCCCAGGCCTGGTTCGTCAGGGTGACCGGCGCCGCAGAGCCGCGGGAGGCCGCGACCTCCTTCAGCAGGGCATCGCCGAGATACAGCAGCAACAGCTGGCCCGAACGAACCTCAGGCACGGCATCGACCACCACGCTGCAGCCGGGCTGGCCGATCCGGAAACGCCCCGCGCTGACCGGCGCATCGCGCCGGACCGTGCCATCCTCGATCAGGACGTGACGCCGGACGTCGTACAGCGTGATCGCCACCGTCGGGACCGGCAGCTCGCCATACTCGTAGAGGTGCGGCCCGGTGACCTCGCTGACAGCCGCGGCAAACCCGGCCGTCGACCACAGGTCGATCAGCGCCGATTGCCGTCGTCCCGTGACGCGCTCGGCATGGCGAAGGGGATTGAGCTGCATGGGGGCAAGGTGCGTCTGGCTGAATGGCTGCCATAAATTTTAGCATTGTCTTGCCGGGCTGGCGACTTCCGGCAGGCAGGGCGCGGCGTTCTCCAACCTCGCGGGTCGCAACCGCCTTCATGGCCGCGCTGGTCGTTGGCAAATATTATCCGGGTGATATTTACAAGGCATATTTTATCCGGGTATATATCTTCTGGAA
This sequence comes from Bradyrhizobium sp. HKCCYLRH2015, assembly GCF_051168215.1. Classification (NCBI taxonomy): domain Bacteria; kingdom Pseudomonadati; phylum Pseudomonadota; class Alphaproteobacteria; order Hyphomicrobiales; family Nitrobacteraceae; genus Bradyrhizobium; species Bradyrhizobium sp. HKCCYLRH2015. The sequence continues at coordinate 251,443 of NZ_JBNPUO010000013.1, forward strand.
CCCCGGAGGATCTGAAGCGATGACCAGCACATTCCACCTCGTTTGCGGCGCGACCGGCGCCGGCAAGACCACTTACGCACGCGACCTCGTCAGGCGCTGCAACGGGGTTCATTTCTCCATCGACGAATGGATGGTGGAGCTGTTCGCCAGCGATCAGCCCGAGCCGATGCGCTTCGACTGGATCGCTGAGCGGGTCGGGCGCTGCGAACATCAGATCGGGCGCATGGCTATCAGCTGCGCGCAAGCCGGCGTCGCGCCGGTGCTCGACCTGTCGTTTCTGCGCGCCAGCAGCCGGGCGAGCTTCGCTGCCCTGGCCCGGCAATCCGGGTTCGACGTCACGCTGCATTTCCTCGACGTTCCGGCCGACGAACGATGGCGGCGCGTCAGCTCCCGCAACGAGACGCGGGACGAAACGTTCTCGCTCACCGTCACACGGCCGATGTTCGACTTCATCGAAAGCATCTGGGAGCCGCCGACATCTGCGGAGATGAGCGCTCATCAGGGCGTGTACGCCTTCCCGCGACAAAGCGCGCCTGGTTGACGATCGGGCCTCATGGTTCGAGACGGCGCGCGAATGGCCGTTACTCGCCCTCATGCGCCGATGGGCGCGCGCCTCCTCACCATGAGGGTCGGGCACCGAAGGTGGCGCTGCACATGGACAATGAACACGCCGACCGGCGTGTTCATGGAGAGTAGAGGCTGTGAGGTTCGCAGAGACGCAGACGTTCCGGGTGAAATCTCCACCCTCATCCTGAGGAGCTTGGCGAAGCCAAGCGTCTCGAAGGACGAGGCCCCGCCGGTCTCGGAACGAGGAGGCCTGAGACGAGGCAAAACAAAAAGGCGCCCCGCGAGGGGCGCCTTCGTGATCCGCCGATCTTATCGGGCGATCAGCCCGAGTAGTACATGTCGAACTCGACCGGGTGCGGGGTCATTTCGAAGCGCTCGACCTCCGTCATCTTCAGCGCGATGTAGCTGTCGATGAAGTCGTCGTCGAACACGCCGCCGGCCTTCAGGAAGGCGCGGTCCTTGTCGAGGTTCTCGAGCGCCTCGCGGAGCGAGCCGCAGACGGTCGGGATCTGCTTCAGCTCTTCCTTCGGCAGGTCGTAGAGATCCTTGTCCATCGCCGGGCCCGGATCGAGCTTGTTCTTCACTCCGTCGAGGCCGGCCATCAGCATCGCGGCGAAGCCGAGATAGGGGTTGGCCATCGGATCGGGGAAGCGGACCTCGACGCGCTTGGCCTTCGGCGAGGAGGTGTAGGGGATGCGGCACGAGGCCGAGCGGTTGCGCGCGGAGTAGGCGAGCAGCACCGGCGCCTCATAGCCCGGGACCAGACGCTTGTAGGAGTTGGTCGACGGGTTGGTGAAGGCGTTGATCGCCTTGGCGTGCTTGATGATGCCGGCGATGTAGGACAGGCAGGTCTCCGACAGGTCGGAATACTTGTTGCCTGCGAACACCGGCTTGCCGTCCTTCCAGATCGACTGGTGGACGTGCATGCCCGAGCCGTTGTCACCATAGACCGGCTTCGGCATGAAGGTGGCGGTCTTGCCGTAGATGTGCGCGACCTGGTGGATGCAATACTTGTAGATCTGCATCTGGTCGGCCATCAGGGTCAGCGTGTCGAACTTCATGCCGAGCTCGTGCTGGGCGGAAGCGACCTCGTGATGGTGCTTCTCGACCTTGACGCCCATGCGCGCCATCGCGCCGAGCATCTCCGAGCGCATGTCCTGCACCGAGTCCTGCGGCGGCACCGGGAAGTAGCCGGCCTTGGTGCGGATGCGATGGCCGAGATTGCCGCCCTCATACTCGGTGTCCGAGTTGATCGGCAGCTCGGAGGAGTCGAGGCGGAAGCCGGTGTTGTAGGGCGAGGAGCTGTAGCGGACGTCGTCGAACACGAAGAACTCGGCCTCGGGACCGACGAACACGCTGTCGCCCACGCCCATCGACTTCACCATCGCCTCGGCCTTCTTGGCGATGCCGCGCGGGTCGCGATTGTACGGCTCGCCGGTGGTCGGTTCGAGCACGTCGCAGGTGATGATCATGGTGGTTTCGGCGAAGAACGGATCGATCGTCGCGGTCACCGGGTCGGGCATCAGGCACATGTCGGATTCATTGATCGCCTTCCAGCCGGCGATCGAGGAGCCGTCGAACATGGTGCCTTCGGCAAAAATGTCTTCGTCGATCATGCTGACGTCGAAGGTGACGTGCTGCCACTTGCCCCGCGGGTCGGTGAAGCGGAGGTCGACATATTTGACGTCGTTGTCCTTGATTGCTTTCAAGACGTCCTTGGCGGTCTTCATGAATACCCCTCTTGGCTTATAACGTCACGGCCCGGCGCGGGACGGCGTCCGCGGGTCATGCTCCATTAGCCTCGCGCGGGGACCAAGACAATATCGGAAACGCCAAAACGGCCGCGTGCAAGCGCCTCGCAGAGGACGCCTGAGCTGCCGTGAGGGCTGCTGGCGCAGCAAACGTTCTGTGCAGGGCCCGGAGCGGACGGTCCGTTCCAGGCCCCGGGTCAGGCTAGATCGCGTCCAGACCGGATTCGCCGGTTCGGATGCGGATCGCTTCCTCGATGTTGGACACGAAGATCTTGCCGTCGCCGATGCGGCCGGTCTGGGCGGCGCGGCGGATCGCCTCGATCGCACGCTCGACCAGGTCGTCGCCGATCACGATCTCGATCTTCACCTTGGGCAGGAAATCGACGATGTATTCGGCGCCCCGGTACAGCTCGGCATGACCCTTCTGCCGGCCAAAACCCTTGGCTTCGGTGACGGTGATGCCCTGAAGTCCCACTTCCTGAAGCGCCTCCTTCACCTCGTCGAGCTTGAACGGCTTGATGATGGCTTCGATCTTCTTCACTGAGCGCCTCCCGGGCATTCCGCTATAAACAACAGGTGGGTCATCGTCAGGCTGCGCCCACGCGCAGGTCGTTCGATCATTTCGCTACCGGGCCCGACACTCTCCGGCGGAGGCCGGGTGATTGACTGCCCGACTTGCCCCGTGCCGAAGTGGCTCCACAAAAGCAGGGTCTATGCCAAGTCGTTAACGGGCCCAAATAGGGCCGATAATCAGGCATTTCACGAGCGCCCTGACGATTCCCTCAAGGAACGTCTAGAATACCGGAGCCTTGAGATTAGGCAAACAGATCAAACGTTGTGCAGACATCGACGATCCAGACGCGCGCTGTCCGAAATGCCCAGGGAAAAGGCGACATGCCGGGTTTCGTCGCGTCTTGCCAGACGCGCAGCGCCCTTGGAAGTTGCGGGCCGGCGCGGCAATAGGAAGCGCGGGATTCGCGCGCGCCGGCTCCTCGGGACGGGGCGCCGACGCCCGCTGAGACGCGATGGGGACGATATCACGCAGCCGGCGCTAGACGGCGGCTGGGGACGAGAGCGGCGATGGAAATCTTGACCACGAGCGAAATGGAGCGCGCCGACCGGCTGACGATCGCAGCCGGCACGCCGGGCTTTTCGCTGATGCTGAGCGCCGGCCAGGCAGTGGCCGAGGCGGCCATGGACCTGGTCGAGACCGGGCCGATCGTGGTGGTCTGCGGGCCGGGCAACAATGGCGGCGACGGCTTCGTTGCCGCGGCCGAACTCGCCGCGCAGGGCAGGGACGTCTCGGTCATCCTGATGTGCGAGCGCGACGCGTTGCACGGCGACGCGGCCTCCGCCGCCAAGGGCTGGAAGTTTCCGGTGCTGCCGTTCACGCCGCAGGCGATCGGCAGGCCGGTGCTGATCATCGACGCGCTGTTCGGCGCCGGCCTCAGCCGGCCCGTCACCGGCGAGCCTCATGACGTCATCGCAGCGATCAACGGCAATGGCGCGCCGGTGCTCGCGGTCGACCTGCCGAGCGGCATCAACGGCACCACGGGCGCGGTGATGGGCATCGCAGTCCGCGCCACCGAGACGGTGACCTTCTTCCGCAAGAAGCCGGCGCATCTGCTGCTGCCGGGCCGCCAGCATTGCGGGCGCGTCCGGCTCGCCGACATCGGCATCGCTCCCCAGGTGCTCGCGGAGATCAGGCCGCAGGCCTTCGAGAACGATCCCGAGCTGTGGCAGGGCCATTTTCCGGTGCCACGCATCGACGGCCACAAATACGCCCGCGGGCACGTGCTGGCGATGTCCGGCGACGTCACCGCCACGGGCGCGGCGCGGATGGCCGCGCGGGCCGCGTTGCGGGCCGGCGCCGGCCTCGTCACGCTGGCCTCGCCGCGGGATGCGCTGGCGGTCAATGCCGCGGCGCTGACGGCGGTGATGGTGCGCGCCGCCGACACCGCGATCGCGTTCGGCGAATTGCTCGGCGACAAGCGCTACAACACCTGCATCATCGGGCCCGGCACCGGCGTCAGCGAGCGCACGCGCGACCTCGTCTACACCGCGCTCACGGCGCAGCGTCACCTCGTGCTCGATGCCGACGCGTTGACGAGCTTCGCCGATGCGCCGGAGCGGCTGTTCGAGCAGCTCAGGGCGATGGCCGAGGCGCAGATCGTGCTGACACCGCACGAGGGCGAGTTCCCCCGGCTGTTCTCCGATCTCAGCAACAAGCATCCCGGCCGCTCCAAGCTGGAGCGCGTCCGCGCGGCAGCGGTGCGCTGCGGCGCCGTGGTGCTGTTGAAGGGCGCCGACACGACGGTGGCCGCGCCCGACGGCCGCGCCGCAATCGCCGCCAACGCACCGCCCTGGCTCGCCACCGCCGGCGCCGGCGACGTACTCGCCGGCATCATCGCCGGCATGCTGGCGCAGGGTGTGCCGGCGTTCGAGGCCGCCTGCATCGGCGTCTGGATGCATGGCGAGGCGGGCAACGAGGCGGGGCCGGGGCTGATTGCCGAGGACCTGACGGAGACGCTGCCCGCGGTGTTCCGGCGGCTCTATGACCGGTTCGGGATCGAGTATTGAGCAGGGCGAGCCGTCGCCCGGCAGACACTGTCATGCCCGCCACCGGGTCTCGCCTTTGGCAAGCCCGATGACAGGCTCCAGCGGGCATCCAGTACGCCGCGGCCCATCGAGTCAATCACGGCCGCCTCGGCGTACGGGATCGCTCGGTCAACCCGGGCAATGACAGTTGTGGTTGCGGTGACGTCGGACCGTCTAGCTAACGCTGGTCGGCTCACGTGACCTGATACTTCGCCACCGCGCTCTCGTTCCACGCGAGCCCGAGGCCCGGGCCCTTCGCCGTCACCTTGCCGTCAATCACCTGCAGCGGCTCGGCGAGAATTGCGCCGGCGAAGTCCAGCACCTCCAGCCAGTGTGCCGTCGGCGTTACCGCCAGGACATGCGCGCTCGCCTCGGGCAGGATGTGGCTCGACATCGGGATCGAGGCGGCATCGGCCTGACCTGCGACGTTGAGCCAGCCGGTGATGCCGCCGACCTTCATCAGGTCGGGCATGATGAAGTCGGACGCGCCGGCTGCGATTGCCTCGGCAAAGCCGCGCGGAAACCACCAGTTCTCGCCGGCCTGGATCGGGATCTCCGACCGCTCGCGCACCCGGGCATGGCCGGAGAGATTCTCCTGCGGCACCGGCTCCTCGATCCAGGTCAGGCCGTAGTCCGCAAGGCGCGTGATTCTGCGCGTGGCTTCCGGGGGATCGAGCGACTGGTTGAAGTCGAGCATCAGCGCCATGTCCGGGCCGAGCAGGGCGCGCAGGCCCTTGATCATCGCTTCGTCGGTGGCGACGTCACCATGACCGCCCTTGGTCTTGATGGCGCGGAAGCCGTGCTCGTCGCGCGCGGCGCGCAAGATGCGCTCGTCGTCCTTTGCATCGAGCACGCCATAGCTGTCATAGGCCGGAATCGGCCGCGCCGTGCCGCCGAGCAGCTCGACGACGGGCTTGCCGGCGAGCTGACCGAGCGCGTCCCAGAACGCCATGTCGAGGCCCGAGACGGCCATGCCGACGAGGCCCTGCCAGCCGAGCAGGCGGAATTTGGCGTCCATGAGTTTCATCAGGTCGAACGGGACCAGGGCCTGGCCATTGAGCTCGCGGCCGATCTCCTCGACCAGATGCAGTAGCGGTTTCAACGCGATCCTGGTGTAAGCGAACAGGTAGGAGTGGCCGGTAACCCCCTGATCGGTGGCGACGTCGATCAGCACCAGCGGTCCGGAGTCGATGATGCCGAATGCGTTGCGCAAGGGGCGCTTCATGGGCGTGATCACGGCGCGCGCCGTGACCCCGGTGATGGCAGCGATGGTCATGGGGACTGTTCCCTCAGGTTCGTTTCCTCACCGGATCTCATACCATCGCAGCAGGCGCGGCGCTGCCCAGCTGGTCGCCATGCTCTCGACCAGGAACCGGCCGGACTGCTCGGCAAGGAACGCAATGCGCTGGGTCTGGCCGGCCTCCAGTGCCAGCGTGTCGAGCCAATAGGGCTTCCAGCCGTCGTCGAGCTGGTCGAGCAGCCGGAACGGCTGGCCGTGCAAATGGACCACACGGGAGGCGGCGGTCTTGTTGGTAAGAGCCAGCACGACCACCCGGCCGGCCTTCGCCTGCAAGGCGGGTTCGGCGGTGGCGCTGAACTGGGCGGGTGGTCGCCACTCGGCGCCGTCGAGCGCGAGTTCGGCCCGAACGGCCGTCTTGAGGTCCAGTCTGTCCGGCAAACCGTTCGACGGCAAAGCCTGCGCCGGCGGCAGTGGGGCGGCACGGAGCGGCGGCTCGCTGGACGCCATCAGCCGGGCGAGGGGACGCGGATTGCTGCCGTCGTGCAGCAGCACGGCCAGCGCCGTCTTGGCGGCGGGCATGTCGATGAAGACGTCGGTCCGGCCGCCGGGCGGCAGCACCACCGCGCCGTTTCGCGCCAGGAAAGGCTCGGCCGGCTGGCCGTCGATGGCCATCACGCGGACGGCGTCGAGGTCGGCGATTTTGATCGCGATCACAGCGCGTTGACAGCCATTGATGAACCGCAGCCTGACCCGCGCATGGGTCCGCAGCGCGATCTCGGGCTGGGTCTGCCCATTGACGGTGTAGAGGAGCTCGGCGTCCGTCGCCTCGGTTCCCGGCGCAACCGCGGTGCCGTCGGCCTTGAGCCTGAAGTCCTCGATCAGGAAAACCTCGTCGCGGTCGACAGTTACCGTCGCGGCCTCATCGACGATGACAGGCAGCGGGCGGATCGCCACGACGTCGGCCAGCAGCCGCAGGTCGAGCAGGCCGGTCCCGGCCCGCGACGCCAGGGCTGGAATGGTGGCCCGGCCGCCGGGGCCGATCTCCGCCTGCGCCAGCAGCGGGGCGGGCAAAGCGAGGCCGCGGCTGGACAGCGCGGCGGGGATCGTAAGGCCATTCGAAAGGTCGAGATCCAGGGCCGTGCCGCGGGCAAGCCGGACCACCGGGGCCGGTGCTGCCAGCCGCCAGAGCGGGCTGGCCGCGCGTCCCTGGGCCAGCACGAGAGATTCGCCGCGAGCGTTCAACGAAACCGAGATTCGGCGAGCGGCCCGCGCCGGGCGGGCAAACGAGGCCGCGCCGGCTGCCGCGAGGCCGCCGAGCAGGGCGCGGCGGCTGAGCCCCTCCGACGATTCCGTCATGCGACAAAACATCGTGCAATGAGGGGGATGCGGATCATGCTGTTTTCCCTTATCTGTGCGTTCGACACGGTCGATCGGCCTGCCGGTGGTGCTTTCGACAGCCCATTTTTTTGCTGCGGACGGTTTCGTGCGTGGTATAAGCCGCGCCGCCCGCGGCACCGCGGCCGGGCTATCGATGCAGTTCACGCGGGCGTGGCGGAACTGGTAGACGCGCTGGATTTAGGTTCCAGTGACGAAAGTTGTGGGGGTTCGAGTCCCTCCGCCCGCACCAAGCGCTTCTCCGGCGTTTGCCCCTAGTTTTACCGGCGAACCCGTTCTCTCGCACAGAGAAGCGGGGCCGCCGATCCCACCGACGCAAGGCCCTTTGCCGCGCGTCGTCCACAATTGAGTCAGATGTGTCCGGATCGCAAGGGTTCGGACCGAAGCGGAAGAAGATTGACGCCATGCAGGTCACAGAAACCTTGTCGGAAGGCTTGAAGCACGAGTTCCAGATCAGCGTTCCGGCGGCGGATCTCGACGCCAAGGCGGATGCCAAGCTGGTCGATCTCAAGGACAAGGTCCGCATCAACGGCTTCCGCCCCGGCAAGGTGCCGGTCGCGCATCTGAAGAAGATCTACGGCAAGTCGGTCATGGCCGAGACCATCGACCAGACCATCCGCGACACCAACACGCAGATCTTCACCGAGCGCGGCTTCCGCCTGGCCACCGAGCCCAAGGTGACGATGCCGACCGAGGAAGCCGAGGTCGAGAAGATCCTCGCTGGCGAGTCCGACCTGACCTACACCGTGGCCGTCGAGGTCGTGCCGGCGATCGCGCTCGCCGACTTCAAGACCTTCTCGGTCGAAAAGCCGGTGGCCGACATCACCGACGCCGACGTCGACGAGGCGATCAAGCGCCTGGCCGATGCCAACCGTAGCTACGCCGCCAAGGCCGATGGCGCGAAGGCCGAGAACGGCGACCGCGTGAAGATCAACTTCAAGGGCACGATCGACGGCGTCGCCTTCGAGGGCGGCACCGGCGAGGGCATCGACGTCGTCATCGGCTCCAACACCTTCATCCCCGGTTTCGAGGACCAACTGGTCGGCATCGGCGTCGGCGAGACCCGTACGCTCAAGGTCACGTTCCCGACCAACTACCTGAACAACGAGCTCGCCGGTAAGGCCGCGGAGTTCGAGACCACGGCGACCGCGATCGAGGCGCCGGAAGACAAGGTGGTGGACGACGAGTTCGCCAAGACGCTCGGCCTGGAATCGCTCGACAAGCTGAAGCAGCTGATGCGCGATCGTCTCGCCGGCGAGTTCAGCCAGGCGACCCGCCAGCGCGTCAAGCGCGCGCTGCTCGACCGTCTCGACGAGACCCATAAGTTCGATGCGCCGCCGTCGTTGATCGACGAGGAGTTCAACCTGATGTGGAACTCGGTCAAGGCCGAGATGGATTCCAGCGGCAAGACCTTCGCCGACGAGAACACCACCGAGGACAAGGCGAAGGAGGAGTACCGCACCATCGCCGACCGCCGCGTGCGCCTCGGCCTCGTGCTCTCCGAGATCGGCGAGAAGAACAAGATCACCGTGACCGACGACGAGGTCAGCCGCGCCGTGATCGAGCGTGCGCGCTCGATGCCGGGCCGCGAGAAGGAGGTCTGGGACTTCTATCGCAGCAACCCGCAGGCGCTCGCGCAGCTGCGCGCGCCGATCTACGAGGACAAGGTCGTCGACTTCATCCTCGAGCTCGCCAATGTGACCGAGAAGAAGGTCTCCAAGGACGAGCTGTTCAAGGACGACGACAGCGACAAGGCTGCCTGAAAAGGCCGCCCATCGTAGGGTTCGCGACATAAGCGCGTGATTAAGGTTGACCGGCGAAAGCGCCGGTCAGCCCGGTTCGGGTGCTGGCCGCCGCCGCGGGAATCAGCTTGAACAGAGCAACGACCTCGCTCGCGGCTGGCCAGGGGCCCGGTCTTGTCACCGGCAAATTGGTCCATATCTGTGGGCTCGGTCTTGAAGTTCTGCATCACGGGACACCTGTCCGTCGCTGCTCGTTGAATGAGCCTCACCTGCGGCGGCCGGTCGTCTCAACTGCTGGTCCAACCCTTGGGTGATTCATGCGCGATCCCGTCGAAACCTATATGAACCTTGTGCCCATGGTGGTCGAACAGACCAACCGCGGTGAGCGCGCCTACGACATCTTCTCGCGCCTCCTGAAGGAGCGCATCATCTTCGTGACCGGTCCGGTCGAGGACGGCATGGCGACCCTGATCGTCGCGCAGCTGCTGTTCCTCGAGGCCGAGAACCCGAAGAAGGAAATCGCGATGTACATCAACTCGCCCGGTGGCGTGGTGACGTCGGGCCTCGCGATCTACGACACGATGCAATTCATCCGTCCGGCGGTGTCGACGCTGTGCACCGGCCAGGCGGCCTCGATGGGCTCGTTGCTGCTCTGTGCCGGCCACAAGGACATGCGCTTCTCGCTGCCGAACTCGCGCATCATGGTGCATCAGCCGTCCGGCGGGTTCCAGGGCCAGGCGACCGATATCATGCTGCACGCCCAGGAGATCCTGAACCTGAAGAAGCGGCTCAACGAGATCTACGTCAAGCACACCGGCCAGCCTTACAAGGCGATCGAGGACGCCCTGGAGCGCGACAAATTCCTCACGGCGGAAGCCGCCCAGGAGTTCGGCCTGATCGACAAGGTTCTCGACAAGCGGCCGGAAGATCCGGCGGCTATGGGCAAGTGAGCCCTCCGTAAACGAGGCGGGGTTCGTTTGACCCGCCTCGGAGCGCACAGCATCACCTTTGTCGGCCCGGGCCGGCAAAGGTACTGAGGTGGGGTCCCAAAAGGGTCGCAACCTTGCCGTGCGGCCGGCAAATAGGCGTGGCAAACACGCAACGCTCCGCTGATTTCGCGTGCTCTTACCGTGTCAAGCCCCAAAATCACGGTAATGTCACGGTCTAGGGTCTGTGCTCCGATTAGCGAATTCTTGATAGTCGGATGACAGCATGATTGGCTAGAGTGTCCAGTTATGGATCGTGGGGGATTCGCGTAGGTCGTGGGCGCACGACAGGTGAAGAACAAGGTGTTAATTTTGGTACGAAATTTGCTCTTTCACCAGTCTGGTCCGGCCCGTGCCGGATCGGAACGAACGAGCGGACAAGAGCGAACCGCGGACGGAGACAGGAATGAGTAAGGTCGGCACGAGCGACTCGAAGAACACGCTATATTGCTCGTTCTGCGGCAAGAGCCAGCACGAAGTCCGCAAACTGATCGCAGGTCCAACCGTCTTCATCTGCGACGAGTGCGTCGAACTCTGCATGGACATCATCCGCGAGGAGAACAAGTCCTCGCTGGTCAAGTCGCGCGACGGGATTCCGACCCCGAAGGAGATCTGCAAGGTCCTGGACGATTACGTCATCGGCCAGAACCACGCGAAGAAGGTGCTCTCGGTCGCCGTCCACAACCACTACAAGCGGCTGAATCACCAGACCAAGCACTCCGACGTCGAGCTCGCGAAGTCGAACATCCTGCTGATCGGTCCGACCGGATCGGGCAAGACGCTGCTCGCGCAGACGCTCGCCCGCATCCTGGACGTGCCGTTCACGATGGCGGATGCGACGACCCTGACCGAGGCCGGCTATGTCGGTGAGGACGTCGAGAACATCATCCTGAAGCTCTTGCAGGCGGCCGACTACAATGTCGAGCGCGCGCAGCGTGGCATTGTCTACATCGACGAGATCGACAAGATCAGTCGCAAGTCGGACAATCCCTCGATCACCCGCGACGTGTCGGGCGAGGGAGTCCAGCAGGCGCTGCTGAAGATCATGGAGGGCACGGTTGCGTCGGTTCCGCCGCAGGGCGGCCGCAAGCATCCGCAGCAGGAGTTCCTGCAGGTCGACACCACCAACATCCTGTTCATCTGCGGTGGTGCGTTTTCCGGTCTCGAGAAGATCATCTCGGCGCGCGGCCGGTCGACCTCGATCGGCTTCGCCGCCCAGGTTCTGGCGCCGGAAGACCGCCGCACCGGCGAGATCTTCCGTCACGTCGAGCCTGAGGATCTCCTGAAGTACGGCCTGATCCCCGAGTTCGTCGGCCGTCTGCCGGTCGTTGCGACGCTCGAGGACCTCGACGAGAACTCGCTCAAGAAGATCCTGACCGAGCCCAAGAACGCGCTGGTGAAGCAGTATCAGCGGCTGTTCGAGATGGAGAACATCGAGCTCACCTTCGCCGACGAGGCGCTGGGCGCGGTGGCGCGCAAGGCCATCGAGCGCAAGACCGGCGCGCGTGGTCTGCGGTCGATCCTCGAGAGCATCCTGCTCGAGACGATGTTCGACCTGCCGGGTCTCGAGGGCGTCGAGGAAGTGGTCATCTCGCGCGAAGTGGTCGAGGGCACCGCCCGTCCGCTCTACATCTACGCCGATCGGTCCGATCGCGCGGTGGAAAGCAGCGCCAGCGCGTGAGGCGCGCTGGTACGAGAGACAGAAGACCTCGATTTATTAGATCGGCGATCGCCGCGGACATCATGTCCGCGGCATCGCAGCGTTTCAGAGTCCCGCCGCGTAAAGCCATTTTTGGCGGGTGTTTACCGATACTTGACACCCCCCGGGTCGATAGCCACCTAATGTCGCGTGGCGATACAAATCTCAATCCCGGGATTCGCCTCAACAACGATCCGAAACAAGCGGGCGATATCGACGCGTCAGTGAAGTCCGGATCAGATCGCACCTTGTGGCGGTTGCGCACGATGGCGGACTGCGTGCAAGGGGGCTAAACAAAAGGAACAGGCCATGACGACCCCCAAACCCCGGCCGACCATCGTTTACGGCGAGAGCCACGCCTATCCGGTTCTGCCGCTCCGCGACATCGTCGTCTTCCCGCACAACATCGTTCCGCTGTTCGTCGGCCGCGAGAAATCCATCCGCGCCCTCGAAGAGGTGATGAAGAACGACGCGCTGGTGATGCTGGCGACGCAGAAGAACGCGTCCGACGACGATCCAGCTCCGGATGCGATCTACGAGACCGGGACGCTCGCCAGCGTGCTGCAACTCCTGAAGCTGCCCGACGGCACCGTGAAGGTGCTGGTCGAAGGACTGGAGCGCGCGCGCGTCGAGAAGTACACCGATCGCGCCGACTACTACGAAGCCACTGCCGTTGCGCTCGAGGACACCGACGCCAAGTCGGTCGAGGCCGAAGCGCTGGGCCGCTCCGTCGTGTCGGACTTCGAGAGCTATGTGAAGCTGAACAAGAAGATCTCGGCCGAGGTCGTCGGCGTCGTTCAGTCGATCACCGATTTCGGCAAGCTGGCCGACACCGTCGCCTCGCATCTCGCCGTCAAGATCGCGGATCGCCAGGGCATCCTGGAGACGCTGTCCGTCACCACGCGCCTGGAGAAGGTGCTGGGCCTGATGGAGAGCGAGATCTCGGTGCTGCAGGTCGAGAAGCGCATCCGCTCGCGTGTGAAGCGCCAGATGGAGAAGACCCAGCGCGAGTACTACCTGAATGAGCAGATGAAGGCCATTCAGAAGGAGCTGGGCGACGAGGACGGCCGTGACGAGCTCGCCGATCTGGAAGAGCGCATCAACAAGACCAAGCTCTCCAAGGAAGCGCGCGAGAAGGCCCAGCACGAGCTGAAGAAGCTGCGCCAGATGTCGCCGATGTCCGCGGAAGCGACCGTCGTGCGCAACTACCTGGATTGGCTGCTGTCGATCCCGTGGAACAAGAAGTCCAAGGTGAAGAAGGATCTGGAGGCCGCTCAGGCGGTTCTGGATGCGGATCACTATGGGCTGGAGAAGGTCAAGGACCGCATCGTCGAGTACCTGGCGGTGCAGTCGCGCGCCAACAAGCTGACCGGCCCGATCCTGTGCCTGGTCGGACCTCCCGGCGTCGGCAAGACCTCGCTCGGCAAGTCGATCGCGAAGGCCACGGGGCGCGAGTTCGTTCGCGTGTCGCTGGGCGGCGTGCGCGACGAGGCGGAGATCCGCGGTCATCGCCGGACCTATATCGGCTCGATGCCCGGCAAGATCATCCAGTCGATGCGCAAGGCCAAGACCTCGAATCCGCTCTTCCTGCTGGACGAGATCGACAAGATGGGCTCGGACTTCCGGGGTGATCCCTCGTCGGCGCTGCTGGAGGTCCTGGACCCCGAGCAGAACACGACGTTCAACGATCACTATCTGGAGGTCGACTACGACCTGTCGAACGTGATGTTCATCACGACCGCGAATACGCTGAATATTCCCGGACCGCTGATGGACCGCATGGAGATCATCCGCATCGCGGGCTACACCGAGACCGAAAAGCTCGAGATCGCCCGCAAGCACCTGATCCCCAGCGCGATCTCGAAGCACGGCCTGGACTCGAAGGAGTGGTCGATCGACGATGACGCGTTGCTGCTCGTGATCCGGCGCTACACCCGCGAAGCGGGCGTGCGTAATCTGGAGCGTGAGATTTCCACACTGGCCCGCAAGGCCGTGAAGGAGCTCATGATGTCCAAGAAGAAGTCGGTGAAGATCACCGAGAAGACCGTCGAGGAATTCTTGGGTGTTCCGAAGTACCGCTTCGGCGAGATCGAGAGCGACGATCAGGTCGGCATCGTGACGGGCTTGGCCTGGACCGATGTCGGTGGCGAGCTGCTGACGATCGAAGGCGTCATGATGCCCGGCAAGGGCAAGATGACGGTGACGGGCAATTTGCGCGACGTCATGAAGGAGTCGATCTCGGCGGCGGCCTCGTTCGTCCGCTCGAGGGCGATCAACTACGGCATCGAGCCGCCGCTGTTCGACCGGCGTGACATCCACGTCCACGTGCCGGAGGGAGCAACCCCGAAGGACGGACCGTCGGCGGGCGTCGCGATGGCGACGACCATCATCTCGGTGATGACCGGCATCCCGGTCCGTCACGACGTCGCGATGACCGGCGAGATCACCCTGCGTGGTCGTGTGCTGCCGATCGGCGGTCTGAAGGAGAAGCTGTTGGCTGCGGCCCGCGGCGGCATCAAGACGGTGCTGATCCCCGAGGACAACGCCAAGGATCTCACGGAGATTTCCGATGCGATCAAGGGCGGCATGGAGATCATCCCGGTCGCCCGTCTGGACGACGTCGTCGCCCGGGCCCTGGTCCGCAAGCCGGTGCCGATCGTCTGGGAAGAGGACACCAAGGTGCCCGTGAAGGCCGATGGCGACGAAGCCGCCGGCGGCCTGACCGCCCACTGACGACCGAACAGAACAAGGAAACGGCGCCCGAAGGGGCGCCGTTTTCGTTTGCGGGATCGAGCCACTGACTTCGAGCGTGCGGAGTCTGCCCCACCGTTCCCGCTGCGGCGGTTTCTCGCTGCCGCTGCGTGGTTCCGGCGTTGATTGCGGATCGGGCAGGGGGTAAAGAAGCGCGACGTGAGGGCGGCTAGCTCAGCTGGTTAGAGCATCTCGTTTACACCGAGAGGGTCGGGAGTTCGAATCTCTCGCCGCCTACCACTCGGATCTGCCGGCAGGCACGCTCGAATTGCGGTGGCTATTGCGGCAGGCGCTGTTTTTCCAGGCTGACCGCGATCCTTTCCAGAAGCGTGTTCGTACGTCTGGTTTCATCGATCTGCTGCTCGTAGAGCTGAACCACCTTCGCGCTGGGACCCAATCCGCCGCGACGGCTGAGCAAGAACCAAACCCCGATCAGGAAGATGAAGGGAAGCCAGGAGACGATCAGCTCCACGACCCATTGTTGCATGACGACCCATTCCCCCATTTGAACCTCTGTCAGAGGTAGCAGGATGGCTATACCGCAGCCTCGTGGTGAAGCGTAGGTGCTGCGGGACGTCGCCGTGGGACAGGGTTTAGAATCCTTTTCGGCGGCCACTACGAAGTGTCAGAACGATTTCGCGTGGTGACCAGCTCTTCTTCGGCTAGCTTCGCGCGGGGTGAAACATCGCGGACGAAACGATGACCGACTTCCTGCGTCACTGCACAGGCGGACACGAACGCATCATCGCGGCTGGCTCCGACCTGCTGGAGGAGGGCCACAGCACCGGGCATCTCTACATCCTGCTGGACGGGCGGCTGGAGGTCGTCAAGGCCGGGGCCACGGTGGCCGTCGTCTCCGAGCCGGGTGCGCTGTTCGGCGAGATGTCGCTGCTGCTGGAGCAGCCGCACACGGCGACCGTGCGGGCGCTTGCCGAGTGCCGGATCTATGAGATCCCCAATGCGCCGCGCTTCCTGACCGAGAATCCCGAGGCGACGCTGGCGATCGCGCGCATGCTGGCGCAGCGGCTCAATGTCGCCAATACCTATCTGGCCGACCTCAAGCGGCAATATGCCGGCCATGGCACGCACCTCGCGATGGTCGGCGACGTCCTGCAGAGCATGGTCAACCTGCCGCCGCAGCAGGTCTCGCCAGGAACGGATCTGGAATCCGATCCACGGCTCTGAGCCAGTCGGGCGCCGCTGTCACCGGCTGGGCCGGGCGCTCCAGCCGTCCGGCGAGGTCGATCCATTCGGCCTGCCCCGCCGACAGCCAGAACGCGCGCTGGGCATCGGTGTCGAGCACCATGTAGGTCGGCGGGCGCCCGGGCTGCCGTCCGGTGTTGAAGACCCAGGTCTCACCGACGCGATCGAACCAGGATCCGTTCGTGATGAAGGGCGACTGGTGGACGTGGCCGGAGATCACCATCGTTGGCCGATGGCGCGCGATGAAGCCTTCGAGCTCGGTATCGCCGAAGAAGCGCTTGCCGCCCCAGCTCACCGGCGAGTTGGCCGGCGGCGCATGATGCACCCAGATCCAGCGGGCCGCGTTGCGCGTCGCGGCGGCACCGAGCTGGCGCGCGATGGCGGCCTTGACGAGGGGACCGTCCCACCACGGGCAGATCGAGAACATGATGTCGCCGATCAGGAGGTTATCGCCGTCGGCCGCGATGCCGAGCTCCCGGACCGTTCCGATCCAGGCCGCGATCTTCTCGCCCTCGGGGCTGCGCTCCTCCAGGTCATGATTGCCGGAGCAGATCATGACCCGTGTCTTGGCCGCCAGGAGCGCGAGATAGGTCTTCACGACCACGATCTGGGCGCGGATGTCGACGATCGAGGCGAGATCGAGCGCATCGCCGGCGAAAACCACTGCGTCGAAATGATCGGCAGCCGCCACCAGCCAGTCGAACTGCGGCAGCGTGTAGTGAAGATCGGCAACGATGAGACAGCGCATGGGACTCCTGACGCGCAGGATCGAAGCAAGAGCGAGACCAGAGACAGCGAGACCAGATACAGTCCCGCCATCATATTTCGAGGAACCGGCCGACGTTCTTCGTCGGGCGCATCGCGGCCTCGTGCCTTGACAGGACGGGCGGCTGCATGCGGCGATGCCGGCTCTCGCAATGACCTCGATCAGACAGGGCACATCATGCAATTGCCGGCAGGGGACGACCGCAACGCCGACCAGATCGCCTATTGGAACGGCCCGGGCGGCCAGCGCTGGTCCGATCGCCAGGAGGCGCAGGACGTCCTGCTCGCGCCGGTGTCGCAGATCCTGATCGACCGCATCGCGGCCAAGCCGGGAGATCGTGTGCTCGACATCGGCTGTGGCTGCGGCGGCCTGTCGATCGCGCTGGCCCGACAGGTCGCGCCGGGCGGGCATGTGCTCGGCGTCGACATTTCCGCCCCGATGCTGGCGCGGGCGCGCGCCGTGGCGCCGGCAGGACCTGCTACCGAGTTCGTGCTGGCCGACGCCACCGTGCATCCGTTCGCGCCGGCGAGCTTTGATCTGCTGGTGTCGCGGTTCGGGGTGATGTTCTTTGCCGATCCGGTGGCGTCGTTCGCCAACATCCGCCGCGCGCTGAAGCCGGGCGGCCGGGTCGTGTTCGCCTGCTGGCGCGAGCCGAAGGCCAATCCGTGGATGATCGCGCCGCTGCAGGCGGTCTATCGTCACGTCCCGAAGCTGCCGGAGATGGCGCCGGAGGATCCGGGCCCGTTCGCGTTCGCATCCGAGGCGCGGGTGACGCGGATCCTCGGCGAAGCTGGCTTCACCGACGTCGCGCTGCAGGCGCACGCGCTGTCGTTCGACATCGCGCGCGGGCAGGGGCTGGACGCTGCGGTGCAATCGGCCTTCGAGATCGGTCCCGCCAGCCGCGCGCTGGAGGGGCACCCGGCGGAGACGCGCGATGCGGCGCGGCTCTCGGTGCGCGAGCTGCTCGCTCAGCATCAGGACGGCGGCAGCGTCACGCTGTCGGGCTCGATCTGGCTGGTGACGGCCCGCGCCTGACGCGGCACCGGACGGCACTCAGGATCGCTCTTCCCAGATCATCGCCAGATGGACGATGGTCTGCGCCGCCTTCTCCATGTCCTTGACGCTGACCCATTCGAGACGCGAGTGGAAGGCATGCTCGCCGGCGAAGATGTTGGGGCAGGGCAGGCCCATGAACGACAGCCGCGAACCGTCGGTGCCGCCGCGGATCGATGTCCGGACAGGCGTCAGTCCGGCGCGGCGGATCGCCTCCTCGGCATAGGTCACGATCTCCGGATGCCGGTCGATGACCTCCTTCATGTTGCGGTATTGCTGCCGGACCTCCATCCGATAGGTCGAGCGCGGATAGTCCTTCAGGACATCCCTGACGATGTCCTCGAGCAGCGCTTCCTTCTGCCGCAGGCCCTGCTCGCTGAAATCGCGCACGATGAAGTCGAGCCGCGCCTGTTCGAGCGCGCCGGAGATCCCGACCGGATGCAGGAAGCCTTCCTTGCCCTCCGTCGTCTCCGGCGAGCAGCCATCCTTCGGGAGCCGATCGACGATTGCGGACGCGATCTTGATCGCATGCTCCATCTTGCCCTTGGCAAAGCCGGGATGGGCGCTGACGCCGTTGATGAGGATGGTGGCGCCGTCGGCGGAGAAGGTCTCGTCCTCGATGTTGCCGGCGGTCTCGCCATCCATCGTATAGCCGAAATCGGCGCCCAGCTTCTTCAGGTCGACCCTGTCGACGCCGCGGCCGATCTCCTCGTCCGGCGTGAACAGGATCTTGATGGTGCCGTGCTTGATCTGTGGATTGCTGATCAGGAATTGCGCCGCGTCCATGATCTCGGCGATGCCGGCCTTGTTGTCGGCGCCCAGCAGGGTCGTGCCGTCGGTGGTGACGATGTCGCTGCCGATCTGGTCCTTCAATGCAGGATGCTCTGCCGCGCGGATGATCTGGCTCGGGTCCGCCGGCAGCACGATGTCGCCGCCCTGGTAGTTGCGCACGATCTGCGGCTTCACGTTGGCCCCGGAGCAGTCGGGCGACGTGTCCATATGCGAGCAGAAGCAGATCACCGGCACGGCCTTGTCGGTGGTGGCGGGGATGGTCGCGTAGACGTAGCCGTTGTCGTCCAGATGGGCGTCCGAAAGCCCCATCGCCTGCAGCTCGGCTGCGAGCATCCGGCCAAGATTTTTCTGCTTGAGCGTCGAAGGACAGGTCGGCGACGTCGGGTCCGACTGGGTGTCGATCACGGCGTAGCGGAGCAGGCGCTCGGTGACGGAGTGGGTATAGCTGCGAAGCGGGTCGGACATGGGCACCACGAGAGAGAGAGAGAGAGAGGTTGCCGGAGGTATCAGTATACTAATATATCAGTTATTGCATGCCAGATACCAGGAGCGGCAGGTTATCAATGGTTTCAGCTCTGATCAAAGAACGTCCGCCAGCTCCCGTGCTGCGGAATACGACGTTTCGCGGCCGGCGTTGATCAGCACCGCTTCGCCGACGGCAGGATTGAGCTCCATCTGCAGGATACCGCCTCCGGCGATTCGAAGCTCAGCTTGCTCGCACAGGTGCCGGGCGATTCGTGGGCGGCGTCCGCGAGGAATCTCCTCTCACTCGCTTCCTGGTCAGCCCGTGCGCCTCGACCGGGACGGCGGCCGGAAATTTCAATATGCCCGGTCGAAAGTATGCCTGGTCGGACTTGGCGCCCATTTTGCCATATCCGGCCTGCGACGTCTTCGCGAAGCGACCGCCACGGCCGCGGGGCAGGGGTGCCGAGGTCCGGAGGGAGAGACGTGGGATGGCCCATCATCGTGCAGCGATTGACGTCGGCTGCTCGGCCCAGACAAGGAGACCGGGCGTGCTGCATGGACCCCTCATCAATGACTTCGCACAGCTCTCGGTTCATTGTCCTTGACTTCGAAACATCGCCCCTTTAAGTCGCACTCCTCCGCGGATTTCGCGATCACGCGGGAGTAGCTCAGTTGGTTAGAGCGCCGGCCTGTCACGCCGGAGGTCGCGGGTTCGAGCCCCGTCTCTCGCGCCATGTTTTCAATGGCTTAGCTTTCGATCTGATCCGTCCGCTGGCGCAAGCGGCACTCCCGCGCGATCTCTTCCCGCCTACGACCTGATGCTCCGCCGACTGCAAGTGCTCCGTCGCCAATTTTCCGACCGGGCATGAAAAAGGCCACCCGGCGGGTGGCCTGCGAATGCTGTCAGATGGCAGCGGACAGTGGCCTCAGCGGACCATCGAGTCGCTGGAACTCGTCATGGTCACCGGCTTGCCGGCCTTCACGACGTGCGATGCCGTCTGGCTGTAGTCGACGTTGGCGCGGGTCGCGATGCCGAAAGCGGTCACGGCGATGCCGGCGATCAGGGCAACGGCGACGATCTTCAGATGGGTCGATCGGTCTGCGGAATGCAGTGAGTGGTTCATGTCAGCCTCCCGGCGTCTCAGAGCGCCACTTTGTTGCCCGGACATGTACCCCTGCTTTGTTTCGATCCGGTTTCTTCGTTTCCTCAAAATGGTTTCATCGGTTGCAGCCGCCGCGGCGGCAATCGGGAGTATGCGGCCGGGGCTGACTGCGCGCGGCGGTGCCGGCATCGACGGCGGCCGCGGATGATCTTGATCCGGCGGCCCTTCGTGACCATCTCCCGCGGTAACGGAAGCCTATCGGGCGACGGTCCAGTCGCCTCGTTTGGATCGCCCGATCGAACGCTGATCCGCATCCGTCTCCGACCAGCCCAGCCTGCGCACAACGCCGTGCGTCCTCGCGATTGCTGATCGCCTCAGCATCCTGCGGTGGACCGTGCGGCACCGTAATGCTGCGGGTCTGCAATGCGGCTCCTGCACGCGTCATCCGCGGCGCCGTTGCTCGGTGTGTCCCGGTTTCCGCAATGTGGGGAGGGATGACGACGGCGAGACGGCTCGTCTTGCGCGGCTTGGTGCGCTGCGCTAAGGCTTCGACCAATTCCAATGCAACGAGTCTGCGGTTTGCACCGAAACCGCAGAGGAAAGTGGCGCCGATGACCGGCATCCTTCAGAACTATCTCCCCCTCGTCGTTTTCATAGGTGTCGCAGCCATCATCGGGGTGGTGCTGCTGATCGCGCCGTTCCTGGTCGCCTACCAGCAGCCCGATCCCGAGAAGCTCTCCGCCTACGAGTGCGGCTTCAATGCGTTCGACGACGCCCGTATGAAGTTCGACGTCCGCTTCTATCTGGTTGCCATCCTTTTCATCATCTTCGACCTCGAAGTCGCCTTCCTGTTCCCCTGGGCAGTCGCATTCGGCAAGCTCGGCGCGGCCGGCTTCTGGTCGATGCTGGTGTTCCTGGCCGTGCTGACGGTCGGGTTTGCCTACGAATGGAAGAAAGGCGCGCTTGAATGGGATTGAGCCCGACCACGTCCTCGACCGGGCCGGCGATCGCTCCGGCCCCGAAGGGCATTCTCGATCCCGCGACCGGCAGGCCGATCGGTGCCAACGACCCGTATTTCCTCGAGGTCAGGTCCGAGCTGTCGGACAAGGGATTCTTCGTTGCCACCGCTGACGATCTCATCACCTGGGCCCGCACCGGCTCCCTGATGTGGATGACGTTCGGCCTGGCCTGCTGCGCCGTCGAGATGATGCAGGTCTCGATGCCGCGCTACGATGTCGAGCGCTTCGGCTTCGCGCCGCGTGCCTCGCCGCGCCAGTCCGACGTGATGATCGTCGCCGGCACGCTGACCAACAAGATGGCGCCGGCGCTGCGCAAGGTCTACGACCAGATGCCGGAGCCGCGCTACGTCATCTCGATGGGGTCGTGCGCCAATGGCGGCGGCTACTATCACTATTCCTATTCGGTGGTCCGCGGCTGCGACCGCATCGTTCCCATTGACATCTATGTGCCCGGCTGTCCGCCGACCGCCGAAGCGCTGCTGTACGGTGTGCTGCTGCTGCAGAAGAAGATCCGGCGCACCGGCACCATCGAACGCTGAAGGTTTTTCGTTATGGACGACGGCAGGCTCGACGCCCTTGGGCAGACGATCGTAAGCGCGCTCCCGGGCGCCGCGATCGGCCATACGGTCGCTTTCAATCAGCTCACGGTGAATGTGGAGCCCGCCCGGATCGTCGAGGTCGTGA
Organism: Bradyrhizobium sp. HKCCYLRH2015; assembly: GCF_051168215.1. Classification (NCBI taxonomy): domain Bacteria; kingdom Pseudomonadati; phylum Pseudomonadota; class Alphaproteobacteria; order Hyphomicrobiales; family Nitrobacteraceae; genus Bradyrhizobium; species Bradyrhizobium sp. HKCCYLRH2015. The sequence goes on from NZ_JBNPUO010000013.1 coordinate 273,257, forward strand.
CACATCTGCGCGACGATCCGGCTCTCCGCTTCGTCAACATCACCGACATCACGGCGGTCGACTATCCCGAGCGCGCCAAGCGTTTCGATGTCGTCTACCACTTCCTGTCACCGACGCTGAACGCGCGCATCCGGCTCAAGGCCGAAGCCGACGAGACCACGCAGGTGCCGTCGCTGATCGATGTCTTTCCGGGCGCCGATTGGTTCGAGCGTGAGGCCTACGACCTCTACGGCGTGATCTTCGTCGGCCACCCCGACATGCGCCGCCTGCTGACGGATTACGGCTTCGATGGCCATCCGCTGCGCAAGGACTTCCCGACGACGGGCTTCGTCGAGGTGCGCTACGACGACCAGGAGAAGCGGGTGATCTACGAGCCGGTCAGGCTCAACCAGGAATTCCGCAAGTTCGATTTCCTGTCGCCCTGGGAAGGCGCGGACTATCCGCTGCCGGGCGACGAGAAAGCGAATAAGTGAGTGGGAGCACGAGCATGAACGAGCAGAGCCCGGCCCTCCGCAACTTCACGATCAATTTCGGCCCGCAGCATCCGGCGGCGCACGGTGTGCTGCGCCTGGTGCTGGAGCTGGACGGCGAGGTGGTCGAGCGCGTCGATCCGCATATCGGCCTGCTGCATCGCGGCACCGAGAAGCTGATCGAGACCAAGACCTACATGCAGGCGATGCCCTATTTCGATCGGCTCGACTACGTCGCGCCGATGAATCAGGAGCATGCGTTCTGCCTCGCGGCCGAGCGCCTGCTCGGAATCGAGGTGCCGCGCCGCGGCCAGCTGATCCGCGTGCTCTACTCCGAGATCGGACGGCTGCTGTCGCACCTGCTCAACGTCACCACCCAGGCGATGGACGTCGGCGCGCTGACCCCGCCGCTGTGGGGCTTCGAGGAGCGCGAGAAGCTGATGGTGTTCTATGAGCGCGCCTCCGGCTCGCGCATGCACGCCAACTACTTCCGCATCGGTGGCGTCCACCAGGACCTGCCGCCGAAGCTGATCGACGACATCGACGCATTCTGCGATCCGTTCCTGAAGGTGGTCGACGATCTCGACCGGCTCCTCACCGGAAACCGCATCTTCAAGCAGCGCAACGTCGACATCGGCGTCGTCACCCTGAAGCAGGCCTGGGAGTGGGGCTTCTCGGGCGTGATGGTGCGCGGCTCGGGCGCGGCCTGGGACCTGCGCAAGTCGCAGCCCTATGACGTCTACGCCGAGATGGAGTTCGACGTTCCGATCGGCAAGAACGGCGACTGCTACGACCGCTATCTGATCCGCATGGAAGAGATGCGCCAGTCGGTGCGTATCATGAAGCAGTGCATCCAGAAGCTGCGTGCACCGGACGGGCAGGGCCCGGTGATGATCACCGACAACAAGATCGCGCCGCCGCGCCGTGGCGAGATGAAGCGCTCGATGGAAGCGCTGATCCACCACTTCAAGCTCTATACCGAGGGCGTGCACGTCCCCGCCGGCGAGATCTATGCGGCGGTCGAGGCGCCGAAGGGCGAGTTCGGCGTCTACCTCGTCGCCGACGGCACCAACAAGCCGTACAAGTGCAAGATCCGCGCGCCGGGTTTCGCGCATCTGCAGGCGATGGACTTCATCTGTCGCGGCCATCTGCTCGCCGACGTCTCGGCCATCCTGGGCTCGCTCGACATCGTGTTCGGAGAGGTGGACCGCTGATGGGCCATGCGCCGATCCAGTTCGATCGTGCGTCCGGAGCGCTCGAAGGAGCGAACCTCTGGGAGCGCACGGCTGCATTGGCGCTGTCGACCGGCTCGAAGATCTCGTCGCATTTCTCGCATCGCGGCTACAACCGCTGCGCCAACCTGTTGCGCCTGGCGCTGCCCGAACGCGATATCGCGGTGAAGCTCAACCCGGACGCCGTGTTCGAGTTTCCCTATGGCGACGGCTACTGGAGCAAGCTGCTCAACCGCGACTATCACTACGAGGACGAGCTCGAGATCCTGTTTCTCGGCACTGTCGATGTCGACTACACCTTCATCGATGGCGGGGCCAATTACGGCTACTGGTCGGTGCTGGTCTCGAGCGCGCCCTACGGTGCGCACAAGGCGATCGCGATCGAGCCGTCCTCGGCCAACTTCGCCAAGCTCGCCAACAACGCCCGGATCAATGCCGGCCGCTTCGAGGTGATGAAGTGCGCGATCGGCGCCAGCCGCGGCACGGCCTATTTGACTGGCACCAAGCACGAGGCCTTCAGCATTGCGGGCGGCGCCGCCGACGGCGAGCGGGTGCCGGTGATGGCGCTCGACGATCTGATCGACGACGGCAAGGTCGCCGCGTCCGGCAAGTACCTCATCAAGCTCGACGTCGAGGGCGTCGAGATCGAGGCGATCAAGGGCGGCGCGCGGCTGCTGGCGACCGACAGCATGATCCTGTGCGAGGAGCACGGCCAGGACCGCAACCATACGGTGTCGCGCTACATCCTCGATCAGACGCCGATGCAGCTGATGGTCTACGACCCCGCGAGCGGCCGCTTCGAGATCGTGACGGAGCTGTCGATCCTCGACCGCATCAAGGCTTCCGCCCACGTCGGCTATAACGTGTTCGGAACTGCAAGTGCCTTCTGGCAGAATCGCGTCGCAGCGCTCAATGCAGACGCCGCGCGCCGCATGCAATGAAAGATTGAAGAGCCATGTCCGTCCGCCGTCTTGCCCCGAAGGAAGTTCAGCCCGCGAGCTTTGCGTTCACGGACGAGAACCTTGCCTTCGCCAAAGCGCAGATCGCGAAATATCCGGAAGGCCGCCAGGCCTCGGCGGTGATTGCGATCTTGTGGCGGGCCCAGGAGCAGCACGACGGCTGGGTGTCGGAGGCTGCGATCCGCGTCGTCGCCGACATGCTCGGGATGCCCTATATCCGCGTGCTCGAGGTCGCGACCTTCTACACCATGTTCCAGCTCCAGCCGGTCGGGAAGAAGGCGCATGTGCAGGTGTGCGGCACCACGCCGTGTCGGCTGCGCGGCGCCGAAGAGCTGATCGAGGTCTGCAAGCATCGTATCCATCATGATCCCTTCCACCTGTCGAAGGACGGCGACTTCAGCTGGGAAGAGGTCGAGTGCCTGGGCGCCTGCGTGAATGCGCCGATGGTGCAGATCTGGAAGGACACCTATGAGGACCTGACGCCGGAGAGCTTCGGCAAGGTGCTGGACGGCTTCGCGACCGGCAATCTGCCGACGCCCGGCCCGCAGAACGGCCGCCAGTTCTCGGCGCCGGCAGGTGGGCCGACCACGCTGAAGGAGAAGACATGAGCCGCGATCGCACCCGCGTTGCGGCCCTGACGGAAGAGGGCGCCGCGATGAAGAACTGGCGCTACGTGGCGCTGCATACGCTTGCCGCCGCCGCTTTCATTTTCGTGCTGCAGCGGTTCGCGCTCAACGCGACGCTGGAGTCCAGTCTGCTGTGGGCCTTGGTGTTCGGCGGCTGTGCCGCCTTCATCGCCACCATGCAGTCGAACCGCTGATTTTCGAGGAAGCCGTCTGATGCTCGACGACAAGGACCGCATCTTCACCAACCTCTACGGCCTGCACGATTGGGGCCTCGAAGGCGCTCGCCGGCGTGGCAGCTGGGACGGCACCAAGGGCCTGATCGAAAAGGGCCGCGATTGGATCATCAACGAGATGAAGGCGTCGGGCCTGCGCGGCCGCGGCGGCGCCGGCTTCCCGACCGGCCTGAAATGGTCGTTCATGCCGAAGGAATCGACCGACGGCCGGCCGAGCTATCTCGTGGTCAACGCCGACGAGTCCGAGCCCGGTACCTGCAAGGATCGCGAGATCATGCGGCACGATCCGCATCATCTCGTCGAGGGCTGCCTGCTCGCCAGCTTCGCGATGAACGCGCATGCCTGCTACATCTATGTGCGCGGCGAGTTCATCCGCGAGCGCGAACGGCTGCAGGCGGCGATCGACCAGGCCTATGAGGCCAACCTGATCGGCAAGAACAACATCCACGGGTGGCCGTTCGATCTCTACGTCGCCCACGGCGCCGGCGCCTATATCTGCGGCGAAGAAACGGCGCTGCTCGAGAGCCTGGAGGGCAAGAAGGGCCAGCCGCGGCTGAAGCCGCCATTCCCGGCCAACGTCGGCCTCTACGGCTGCCCCACCACGGTGAACAATGTCGAGTCGATCGCGGTGGCGCCGACCATCCTGCGCCGCGGCGCCGCGTGGTTCGCCGGCATCGGCCGTCCGAACAATGTCGGCACAAAACTGTTCTGCATCTCCGGTCACGTCGAGCGGCCTTGCAACGTCGAAGAGGCGATGGGCATCCCGTTCCGCGAGCTGATCGAGAAGCATTGCGGCGGCATCCGTGGCGGCTGGGACAATCTGAAGGCGGTCATCCCCGGCGGCTCGTCCGTGCGCATGGTGCCGGCCGAGCAGATCATCGATACGCCGATGGATTTCGACAGCCTGTCGAAGCTGCGCTCCGGCCTCGGCACCGCGGCCGTGATCGTGATGGACAAGTCGACCGACCTGATCCGGGCGATCGCGCGCATCTCCTATTTCTACAAGCATGAGAGCTGTGGCCAGTGCACGCCGTGCCGCGAAGGCACCGGCTGGATGTGGCGCGTGCTGACCCGCATGGCCGAGGGCCGGGCGCACAAGCGCGAGATCGACATGCTGCTGGAGGTCACCAAGCAGATCGAGGGACACACGATCTGCGCGCTCGGTGACGCCGCGGCCTGGCCGATCCAGGGCCTGATCACGCATTTCCGTCACGAGATCGAGGCGCGCATCGATCAGTATTCGCACAAGGCCGATGTCGACGACGTCGGCGTGCGCGATCCCGCGCACATGGTGGCGGCGGAGTAGGCGGTGGCGGTCCGGTCCGCCAGCAAGGTTTTCCCCCGCGCTCGCGCCCTCACGGTGCGCAGCGCGGCGGTCCGTGGTTTGAGAGAGATGTGAGGCTATGACCAAGATCATCATCGATGGCAAAGAGATCGATGTGCCGCCGGAGTACACGCTGTTGCAGGCGTGCGAGGCGGCGGGCGCCGAGATCCCGCGCTTCTGCTATCATGAGCGGCTGTCGATCGCCGGTAACTGCCGGATGTGCCTCGTCGAGGTGAAGGGCGGACCGAAGCCGGTCGCGAGCTGCGCCTGGGGCGTGCGCGACTGCCGGCCGGGCCCGAAGGGCGAGCCGCCGGAGATCTCGACGCGGTCGCCGATGGTCAAGAAGGCGCGCGAAGGCGTGATGGAATTCCTTCTGATCAACCATCCGCTGGACTGTCCGATCTGCGACCAGGGCGGCGAGTGCGACCTGCAGGACCAGGCGATGGGCTATGGTGTCGACACCAGCCGCTTCGCCGAGAACAAGCGCGCCGTCGAGGACAAATATCTCGGCGCATTGGTCAAGACCTCGATGAACCGCTGCATCCAGTGCACGCGCTGCGTCCGCTTCTCGGCGGAAGTCTGCGGCGTGCCGGAAATGGGCGCGATCGGCCGCGGCGAGGACATGGAGATCACGACCTATCTCGAGCAGGCGCTGAGCTCGGAGCTGCAGGGCAATCTGGTCGACATCTGCCCGGTGGGCGCGCTGACCTCCAAGCCCTATGCTTTCGCGGCGCGGCCCTGGGAGCTCGGCAAGACGCAGTCGATCGACGTCATGGACGGCGTGGGCTCAGCGATCCGGGTCGACACCCGCGGCCGCGAGGTGATGCGCATCCTGCCGCGCATCAACGATGCCGTGAACGAGGAGTGGATCTCCGACAAGACCCGCCATGTCGTCGACGGCCTGCGCACGCAGCGGCTCGATCGTCCCTACGTTCGCGAGGATGGCAAGCTGCGCGCCGCCTCCTGGCCTGAGGCATTCAAGGCGATTGCCGCCAAGCTGTCGCGCATCGACGGCAAGCGCATCGGCGCGATCGCCGGCGATCTCGCCGCGGTCGAAGAGATGTTCGCGCTCAAGGATCTGCTTGCCAAGCTCGGCTCGACCAACGTCGCCGTGCAGGGCGGTGACAGCTTAGATGCCAAGCTCGGCCGCGCATCCTATCTGTTCAATCCGACCATCGCCGGCATCGAGCAGGCCGACGCGATCCTGATCGTCGGCGCCAATCCGCGCAAGGAAGCGGCCGTGCTCAACGCCCGCATCCGCAAGCGCTGGCGGTCGGGTCAGCTCAAGGTCGGCGTGGTCGGCCCAAAGGCCGATCTCACCTATGCCTATGAGCACATTGGCGCGGGCACGGACTCCCTGAGCGACGTCGCAGCGGGCAAGCACTCGTTTGCGACCACGTTCCGCAACGCCAAGAATCCGATCGTGCTGGTCGGCGCCGGCGCGGTCGCGCGTCACGATGGCGCGGCGATCCTGTCGCTCGCGGCCAAGATCGCGATGGACGTCAACGCCGTGCGCGACGACTGGAATGGTTTTGCCGTGCTGCACGACACCGCGTCGCGGGTCGGCGCGCTCGACATCGGCTTCAACGGCACCGGCCTGACGGCTGCGCAGATGACGACCTTCGGCACCATGGACGTGATGTTCCTGCTGGGCGCCGACGAGGTCGAGGTGCCCGAGGGCGTGTTCACTGTCTACATCGGCACCCATGGCGACCGTGGCGCGCATCGCGCCGACGTCATCCTGCCGGGCGCCGCATACACCGAGAAGTCGGGTCTCTTCGTCAACACCGAGGGCCGGGTGCAGATGACGGGCCGGGCGTCATTCCCGCCGGGCGAGGCACGCGAGGACTGGGCGATCATCCGGGCGCTGTCCGACGTGCTCGGCAGGAAGCTCGGCTACGACTCGCTGGCCGGCTTGCGCGCTGCGATCATCAAGGCCGTGCCGCATCTCGGCCGGATCGACCAGATCGAGGCGGGCAAGATCGCCGACATCAAGACCCTGGCGGGCAAGGGCGGCAGCCTCGAGAAGGCGCCGTTCAAGCCTGTCATCGATGACTTCTATCTCACCAACCCGATCGCGCGTGCCTCGGCAGTCATGGCGGAATGCTCCCGCCTGGCCTCCGGGCAGATGCTGACGGCAGCGGAGTGAGCGTGACCTGATGGCTGATTTCTTTGCGAGCTCATTCTGGACCGGTTTCCTCTGGCCGCTGATCATCATGATCGCGCAGAGCGTGCTGCTGCTCGTCGTCCTCCTGGTCGCGATCGCCTACATCCTGCTGGCCGACCGCAAGATCTGGGCGGCGGTGCAGATCCGCAGGGGTCCGAACGTGGTCGGGCCCTGGGGCCTGTTCCAGTCGTTCGCCGACCTCTTGAAGTTCGTGCTCAAGGAGCCGATCATTCCGGCCGGCGCCAACAAGGGCGTGTTCCTGCTGGCGCCGCTGGTGTCCTGCGTGCTGGCGCTGGCGGCGTGGGCGGTGATCCCGACCAATCTCGGCTGGGCGATCGCCGACATCAATGTCGGCATCCTCTTCATCTTCGCGATCTCGTCGCTGTCGATCTACGGCATCATCATGGCCGGCTGGTCGTCGAACTCGAAGTATCCGTTCCTGGCGGCGCTGCGCTCGGCGGCGCAGATGGTGTCCTACGAGGTCTCGATCGGCTTCGTGATCATCACCGTGCTGCTCTGCGCCGGCACCCTGAATCTGTCGGCGGTGGTCGAGGCGCAGCACGCCCGCGGGCTTGCGAGCCTGATCGGCCTGCCGCAGCTGACGATCCTGAACTGGTACGTCTGGCCGCTGTTCCCGATGTTCGTGGTGTTCTACGTCTCGGCGCTCGCCGAGACCAACCGCCCGCCCTTCGACCTGGTCGAAGCTGAATCCGAGCTCGTCGCCGGCTTCATGGTCGAATACGGCTCGACGCCGTATCTCTTGTTCATGCTCGGCGAGTATGTCGCGATCACCACGATGTGCGCGCTGGCCACGATCCTGTTCTTGGGCGGTTGGCTGCCGCCGATCGATCTGCCGCCGTTCAACTGGGTGCCGGGCGTCATCTGGTTCTCGCTCAAGCTGTTCTTCATGTTCTTCCTGATCGCGATGGCGAAAGCGATCGTGCCGCGCTACCGCTACGACCAGTTGATGCGCCTTGGCTGGAAAGTGTTCCTGCCGCTGTCGCTGGCCATGGTGGTGATCGTCGCGGGCGTGCTGCAATTCGCCGGCATCGCGCCGAAATGAGGCTGTCATGAACATCTCCGCCACCGCACGGTCGCTGCTGCTGCAGGAGTTCGTCTCCGCGTTCTTCCTCGCGATGCGCTACTTCTTCCAGCCGAAGCCGACCCTGAACTATCCGTTCGAGAAGGGCCCGATCTCGCCGCGCTTTCGCGGTGAGCACGCGCTGCGCCGCTATCCCAATGGCGAGGAGCGCTGCATCGCCTGCAAACTGTGCGAGGCCGTGTGCCCGGCGCAGGCGATCACGATCGAGGCCGGCCCGCGCCGCAACGATGGCACCCGCCGCACCGTGCGCTACGACATCGACATGGTGAAGTGCATCTATTGCGGCCTGTGTCAGGAAGCCTGTCCAGTGGACGCCATCGTCGAGGGACCGAACTTCGAGTTCGCGACCGAGACCCGCGAGGAGCTTTACTATGACAAGGCCAAGCTGCTCGCGAACGGCGACCGCTGGGAGCGCGAGATCTCCAAAGCCATCGCGCTCGACGCGCCGTACCGCTGAGGCCGTCCGATGATCCTTCCTGCGCTCTTCTTCTACCTGTTCGCGGCGGTCTGCGTGGCCTCCGCGGTGATGGTGATCGTCTCGAAGAACCCCGTTCATTCGGTGCTCTATTTGATCCTCGCCTTCGTCAATGCTTCAGGCCTGTTCGTGCTGATGGGCGCCGAGTTCCTGGCGATGATCCTGGTCGTCGTCTATGTCGGCGCGGTCGCCGTGCTGTTCCTGTTCGTGATCATGATGCTCGATGTCGACTTCACCGAGCTGCGCGAGGGCTTCCTGCAGTACATGCCGATCGGCCTCGTCATCGGCGGCATCTTCCTGTTCGAGCTCTTGCTGACCGTGTCCTATTGGGTCATCAACCCGACGACGCCGAAGGCGATCACCGCGGCGATCCCGACCAACGTCACCAACACCGAGGCGCTCGGCCTGGTGCTCTATACGAAGTACATCCATTACTTCCAGCTGTCGGGCATGATCCTGCTGGTGGCGATGATCGGCGCGATCGTGCTGACCCTGCGCCACAAGGCCAGCGTGAAGCGCCAGGACATCAACGTCCAGAACGCGCGCACGCCGGAGATGGCGATGGCGGTGCGCAAGGTCGCGGTCGGGCAGGGGTTGCAGGACACGGATGCCGCGGAGTGGGTGAAATGACCATCGGACTGGGACATTACCTCGCCGTGGCGGCGATGCTGTTCACGCTCGGCATCCTGGGCATCTTCCTGAACCGCAAGAACATCATCGTCATCCTGATGTCGGTCGAGCTGATCCTGCTCGCAGTCAACATCAACCTGGTGGCGTTCTCGACCTTCCTCGGCGACATCGTCGGCCAGGTGTTCGCGCTGCTGGTCCTGACCGTTGCGGCGGCGGAAGCCGCGATCGGCCTTGCCGTGCTGGTGGTCTACTTCCGCAACCGCGGCTCGATTGCGGTTGAAGACGTCAATCTGATGAAGGGCTAAGGACGCATGATCCGCACAGATGGGGGCCGGCTTGCCGGCAAGGTCATGCGTAAGGGGATGGGCGAATGATCCAGGCCATTGTCTTTCTGCCGCTGCTCGGCGCGATCCTGGCCGGCCTGATCGCGCTGCTGGGGGCGCATGGACGCCATCCGAGCGGCGATGTGGTCGAGCATCATCACGACGACGGCCATCACCATGGCGCCGCCGACGCGCACGCACATGACGATCACGGTCATGGGCACGACGACCATCATGTCGCAGAGCCGCCCGCGGCCGGCACCTGGGCCGCGCAGGCGATCACCACCGCGCTGCTGTTCGTCTCGGCCGGCCTGTCCTGGGCGATGCTGATCAGCGTCGGCTTCATGCATCACGAGGCCGGGGTGAAGGAGCTCTTGCCCTGGATCAATTCCGGCGAGTTGCAGGTCTCCTGGGCGCTGCGCGTCGATACGCTGACGGCCGTGATGCTGGTCGTGGTCACCAGCGTGTCCTCGCTCGTGCATCTGTATTCGATCGGCTACATGGACGAGGATCCGAATCGTCCGCGCTTCTTCGCTTATCTCTCGCTGTTCACCTTCGCGATGCTGATGCTGGTGACCGCGAACAACCTCGTGCAGCTGTTCTTCGGCTGGGAGGGCGTCGGTCTCGCCAGCTACCTGCTGATCGGCTTCTGGTTCCAGAAGCCGTCGGCCAATGCCGCCGCGATCAAGGCCTTCGTCGTCAACCGCGTCGGTGACTTCGGCTTCGCGCTAGGCATCTTCGCGATCTTCCTGCTGACGAAGTCGACCGACTTCGAGACGATCTTCGCCGCCGCGCCGAGCTTGGCTGGCAAGGCGACGATCAACTTCCTCGGCTGGCACGCCGACGCGCTGACCTTGACCTGCCTGCTGCTGTTCATGGGCGCGATGGGCAAGTCGGCGCAGTTCCTGCTGCACACCTGGCTGCCGGACGCGATGGAAGGTCCGACCCCGGTCTCTGCGCTGATCCACGCCGCGACCATGGTCACCGCCGGCGTGTTCATGGTGGCGCGCCTGTCGCCGCTGTTCGAGCTCGCGCCGAACGCGCAGGCCGTCGTGATGTTCTTCGGCGCGACCACGGCGTTCTTCGCAGCGACCGTCGGCCTCGTGCAGAACGACATCAAGCGCATCGTCGCCTACTCGACCTGCTCGCAGCTCGGCTACATGTTCGTGGCGATGGGAGCAGGGGCCTACTCGGTCGGCATGTTCCATCTGTTCACGCATGCCTTCTTCAAGGCGCTGCTGTTCTTGGGCTCCGGCTCGGTGATCTACGCGATGCACCACGAGCAGGACATCCGCAACATGGGCGGCCTGTGGCGCAAGATCCCGTACACCTTCGCGGTGATGACGGTCGGTACGCTCGCGCTGACGGGCTTCCCCGGCTTCGCCGGCTTCTTCTCCAAGGATGCGATCATCGAGGCTGCATACGCCGCGCACAATCCGTTCGCGACCTACGCGTATTTCCTCACCATTGTCGCCGCCGGCCTGACCTCGTTCTATTCCTGGCGCCTGGTGTTCAAGACTTTCTTCGGCACGCCGCACGATCAGCATCATTATGATGCCGCGCATGAGAGCCCGATCTGGATGCTGATCCCGATCGGCGTGCTCGCGGCCGGCTCGATCCTGGCCGGGCTCCCGTTCAAGGGCGTGTTCACCGATCCTCATGGCGTCGAGCACTTCTTCGGCGAGTCGCTGAAGATGAACCCGCACATTCTCGAAGACATGGAGCACATGCCGGCCTGGCTCGCTCAGCTTCCCTTCGTCATGATGGTGCTGGGATTTGTGGTCTCCTACTTCTTCTACGTCAGACGTCCGGACATCCCGGAGGAGCTCGCCGCGCAGCAACCGTTGCTCTACAGGTTCCTGCTCAACAAGTGGTACTTCGACGAGCTGTATGACGTGATCTTCGTCCGTCCGGCGAAGTGGCTCGGCCGCTTCCTCTGGAAGAAGGGCGACGGCTTCGTCATCGACGGATTCGGTCCGGACGGTGTCTCGGCGCGGGTGCTCGACATCACGCGCAACGTCGTCAAGATCCAGACCGGGTACCTCTATCATTACGCCTTTGCCATGCTGATCGGCGTCGCCGGCCTGATCACCTGGTTCATGTTCATGGGGGGCCAGCAATGACCACCTGGCCAATTCTCTCCGTCGTTACCTTCCTGCCGATCGTCGGCGCGCTGCTGATCTATCTGGTCCGCGGCGACGACGAGGCGGCCCGGCGCAATGCGCGCTGGATCGCGCTGTGGACCACGCTGATCACCTTTGCGGTGTCGGTGATCCTGGTGCTGCGCTTCGATCCCGGACAGACCGACTTCCAGTTCGTGGAGAAGTCGAACTGGCTGGCGGCCGGCATCAGCTATCACATGGGTGTCGACGGCATCTCGCTGCCGTTCGTGATCCTGACCACCGCCTTGATGCCGTTCTGCATCGTGGCGAGCTGGAAGTCGGTCACCAACCGCCTGCGCGAATACATGATGGCGTTCCTGATCCTGGAAACGCTGATGGTCGGCACGTTCTCGGCCCTCGACCTCGTGCTGTTCTACCTGTTCTTCGAGGGCGGCCTGATCCCGATGTTCCTGATCATCGGCGTCTGGGGTGGTCCGCGTCGGGTCTATGCCTCGTTCAAGTTCTTCCTGTACACGCTGCTCGGCTCGGTGCTGATGCTGCTCGCCATCATGGCGCTGTACTGGAACGCAGGGACCACCGACATCCCGACGCTGATGCACACCGCGGTGCCGCGTAACCTGCAGACCTGGGCATGGCTGGCCTTCTTCGCCTCCTTTGCGGTCAAGATGCCGATGTGGCCGGTTCATACCTGGCTGCCGGACGCGCATGTCGAGGCGCCGACGGCGGGCTCCGTGATCCTGGCCGCGATCCTCCTGAAGATGGGCGGCTACGGCTTCCTGCGCTTCTCGCTGCCGATGTTCCCGCTGGCCTCGCACGACTTCGCGCCGCTGGTGTGGACACTCTCGGCCATCGCGATCATCTACACCTCGCTGGTCGCGCTGATGCAGGAGGACATCAAGAAGCTCATTGCCTACTCGTCGGTGGCGCATATGGGCTTCGTGACGATGGGCATCTTCGCCGGCACCATGCAGGGCGTCGCGGGCGGCGTGTTCCAGATGATCTCGCACGGCATTGTCTCCGGCGCGCTGTTCCTCTGCGTCGGCGTCGTCTACGACCGGATGCACACCCGCGAGATCGCGGCCTATGGTGGCCTCGTCAACCGGATGCCGGTCTACGCGCTGGTGTTCATGGTGTTCACGATGGCCAATGTCGGCCTGCCCGGCACCTCCGGCTTCGTCGGCGAGTTCATGACCCTGCTCGGCACCTTCAAGGTGTCGATCCCGACCGCGTTCTTCGCGACCTTCGGTGTCATCCTGTCGGCAGCCTATGCGCTGTGGCTGTACCGCAAGGTGGTGTTCGGTGCGCTGACCAAGCCGTCGCTCGCCAGCATCAAGGACCTCACGCTGCGTGAAGGCGTGATCCTGTTTCCGCTGGTGGCGCTGACCATCCTGTTCGGTGTCTATCCGAAGCCGATCCTCGACATGTCGGCGGCGTCGGTGCAGCAGCTCGTCGCCAACTACAATACCGCCGTGACGGCCGTGAAGGCCGCCGCGCTGCTCCAATGATGAGACCCTTGGGGTCGGGACAGAGACGATGATCGAGAATCTTGGGCCTCAGCTTTGGGTGGTGCTGCCGGAGCTGCTGTTGGCCGTGGGGGCCATGGCGCTGTTGATGCTGGGCGCGTTTCGCGGGCAGGGGACGACGGGGCTCGTCACCTGGCTGGCGGTTGCTCTGCTGATCGTGGTCGGCATCCTCGTCTTCAGGCAGCCGGGCGGCCAGGCCTTCGGCGGCAGCTTCATCGCTGACAGCTACGCGCGCTTCCTGAAGATCCTGGCGATCATCGGCTCGATCGCGACTTTGGTGATGTCGGCGGAATTCTTGTCCAAGCCGGACCGCCGCATCTTCGAATATGCAATCCTGGTGCTGCTCTCGACCTTGGGCATGCTTGTCCTGATCTCGGCCGGCGACCTGATCTCGCTGTATCTGGGTCTCGAGCTGATGTCGCTCGCGCTCTACGTCGTCGCGGCCAGCCATCGTGACAACGTCAAGTCGACCGAGGCCGGCCTGAAGTACTTCGTGCTCGGTGCGCTGTCGTCGGGCATGCTGCTCTATGGTGCCTCGCTGATCTACGGCTTCACCGGCACGGTGAGCTTTGCCGGGATCGCGGCTGCCACCAAGACCGGCAGCGTCGGCATCATTTTCGGCCTCGTCTTCCTGTTCGCCGGCATGTGCTTCAAGGTCTCGGCGGTGCCGTTCCACATGTGGACGCCGGACGTCTATGAGGGCGCGCCCACCCCGGTGACGGCGTTCTTCGCCTCCGCGCCCAAGGTCGCGGCGATCGCCGTGTTCGCGCGCGTCGCGCTGACGGCGTTCCCGGGCATCACCTTCCAATGGCAGCAGATCATCGTGTTCGTCTCGATCGCCTCGATGGCGCTCGGCTCGTTCGCCGCGATCGGACAGACCAACATCAAGCGCCTGATGGCCTATTCGTCGATCGGCCATATGGGCTTCGCGCTGGTCGGCCTCGCCGCAGGCACGGTCGAGGGCGCGCAGGGCGTGCTGACCTACATCGCGATCTATGTCGCGATGACGCTCGGCTCCTTCGCGGTGATCATGGCGATCAAGCGGAACGGCCAGTCGTTCGAGAAGATCAGCGATTTCTCGGGGCTGTCGCGCACCAATCCGCTGCTCGCCTTCTTCTTCGCGATGCTGCTGTTCTCGCTGGCCGGCGTTCCGCCGCTCGCGGGCTTCTTCGCGAAATGGTACGTGTTCGTCGCCGCCATCAAGGGCGGGCTGTTCACGCTGTCGGTGATCGGCGTGCTGACCAGCGTGGTCGGCGCCTATTATTATCTGCTGATCGTCAAGACGATGTATTTCGACGAGCCGCTGCCGACGCTCGATCCGGTCAGGATCGAGCTGCGCACGGTGCTCGCGATCTCCGGCATCTTCAACATCCTGTTCTTCGCCTATCCCGGCCCGCTGGTCAGCGCGGCTGCGGCCGCGGCGAAGTCGCTGTTCTAGATGGCGTTTGCTCTCGGGTCCCGTGCCGCTGCGGCAGGTTACGGGCTCGTCACGTTCGATCAGGCGGGGTCGACCAACGTCGAGGCGCTGAAGTCGGCCAGAGAGGGCGGCAAGGCGCGGTGCTGGTTCGTCACGTCGGAGCAGACGGCCGGGCGCGGCCGTCGCCAGCGTCCGTGGATCGCTCCGCGCGGCAATCTGGCCTCGAGCGTGCTCGAAGTGCTGAACGTGGCTCCCGCCGTGGCCGCCACCCTCGGCTTCGCCGCGGGCCTGGCCATCGAGGCCGCGTTGCGCCAGGTGAGCCTCGAGGCTGCGCTGCGGTCCGGAGGCGGCGTGGCCTTTGCGTTGAAATGGCCCAACGACGTGTTGGCCGACGGCCGCAAGATCGTCGGCATGCTGCTCGAAGCGGAGCAGGTGGCTGGCGGGCTCGCCGTGGTTGCCGGCATCGGAACCAACGTGGTGGCGGCGCCGCCGGATACCCCGACACCGGCGGTCTCGTTGGCGGACCTCGGCATCCAGGTGGCTGCCGCGGATTTGTTCGCGGCCTTGTCTGACGCCTGGGTCGAATATTTCGGCATCTGGAACGAGGGCCGGGGCTTCGGTGATATTCGCCGGCTCTGGCTGGAGCGGGCGGCCGGCCTCGGGCAGCCCGTCGCCATCAGGTCCGGACATGCTATCATCGAGGGGATTTTCGACACGATCGACGAACAGGGTTGTATGCTGGTGCGGACCGCGGAGGGACGATTGGAGCCGATCACGGCAGGCGATGTTCATTTCGGCTCGGTCGCCTCCCAAGGAGCGGTCTAGATGGCACGTCCCGACGAACTGACTTTTGCACCGCTCGGCGGCGTCGGCGAGATCGGCATGAACCTGTCGATCTACGGCCTCGGCAACCGCCACCAGCGGTCCTGGCTCGCGATCGATCTCGGCGTCTCCTTCGGCGACGAGGAGCATCTGCCGGGCATCGACCTGATCATGCCCGACGTCGCTTTCCTGGAGAAAGAGCGCAACAACCTCGTCGGTCTCGTGCTGACCCATGCGCATGAGGACCATTTCGGCGCGATCATCGACCTGTGGCCGCGGCTGAAATGCCCGATCTACGCGACCAAGTTCAGCGCCGCTTTGTTCGAGGCCAAGTGCGAGGCCGAGCGCCTGCCGGCCAAGATTCCGGTCAAGGTGATTCCTTCCGGCGGCCGCGTCGATATCGGTCCGTTCAACGTCGAGTTCATCCCCGTCGCGCATTCGATTCCGGAATCGCATGCGCTGGCGATCCATACCGAGGTCGGTACCGTCCTGCACACCGGCGACTGGAAGATCGATCCGACGCCGGTGCTGGGTGCGCCGACCGATGAGAAGCGGCTGCGCGAGCTCGGCGACGCCGGGCTGCTGGCGCTGATCGGCGACTCCACCAACGCGGTGCGCGAGGGACGCTCGCCGTCCGAGGCCGAAGTCGCCAAGACGATCGCGGCTTTGGTGAAGGAAGCGAAGGGCCGCGTCGCCGTCACCACCTTTGCCTCCAACGTCGCGCGCATCCGCGCTGTCGCCGAGGCAGCGCGTGAGGCGGAGCGCGAGGTCGTCATCGTCGGCCGCGCCATGGAGCGCGTGGTCCAAGTCGCGCGCGAAACGGGCTATCTCGACGGCGTGCAGAACTTCCGCGGCATGGATCTCTACGGCCACTTCCCCGCGGACAAGGTGCTGGCGCTGTGCACCGGCAGCCAGGGCGAGCCGCGCGCCGCGCTGGCGCGCATCGCCAATGACGACCATCCGTTGGTGACGCTGAACAAGGGCGACACCGTCATCTTCTCGTCGCGCACCATTCCCGGCAACGAGAAGGCGGTCGGTGCCGTCATCAACGGGCTGGTGCAGCAGGGCATCGAGATCATCACCGACCGCAACCATCTGGTTCATGTCTCTGGCCATCCGCGCCGCGACGAGCTGCGCGACATGATCGCGTGGACGCGGCCGCAGCTCCTGATCCCCGTGCATGGCGAAGCGTTGCATCTGCATGAGCATGCGAGGCTGGCGCGCGCCTGCGGCGTGCCCAAGGTGATCACCTGCCGCAACGGCGATCTGGTCAAGCTCGGCCCCGGTGATCCCGGGATCATCGACGAGCTGCCGGCGGGACGGCTCTACAAGGACGGCAGCATCGTCGAGGATTCGAAGTCGCGCGCGGTGGTCGAGCGCCGCAAGATGGCCTTCGCCGGCTGCATCTTCGTCGCGCTCGCCATCACCGAGAAGGGCGAGCTGGCCGACGACCCCGAGGTCGACATGGTCGGCATCCCCGAGAAGAATGCGGCAGGCGAGGCGATGGACGACATCGTGTTCGACGCGGTCGTCTCGACCTTCGAAGGACTGCCACGCACGCGGCGTCGTGATCCCGATGCCGCGGCGGAATCCGTGCGGCGGGCGGTGCGCTCGACGGTGAACGAGCAGTGGGGCAAGAAGCCGATCTGCCTCGTCCATGTCTTGGAAGTCTGACGCGGGCCAACAGAACGGCCGTTCAAAAGAAAAAGTGGAGGATGTCATGCTGGGCCGGCTCAACCACGTCGCCATCGCGGTCAAGGACGCCGAAAAGGCTGCCAGGATTTATGGCGCGGCGTTCGGTGCCGAGATCTCCCCCGCGGTGCCGCTGCCGGAGCATGGCGTGATCACCGTGTTTGTGACCCTGCCCAACACCAAGATCGAGTTCATCCAGCCGCTGGGCGAGGCGTCACCGATCGCCAAATTTCTCGAGCGCAATGCGGATGGCGGCATCCATCACGTCTGCTACGAGGTGGCCGACATCATCGCCTCGCGCGACACGCTGATCAAGGAGGGCGCCCGCGTGCTCGGCGACGGCCAGCCGAAGATCGGCGCCCATGGCAAGCCGGTGCTGTTCCTGCATCCGAAGGATTTTTCCGGCGCGCTCGTCGAGATCGAGCAGGCCTGAGCAGCGGGGGCAATCATGGCCTACATCATCTCAACCTGGCTTGCGATCTACTTCGTGCTGTGGTGGGTCATGCTGTTCGTGACCCTGCCGTTCGGCGTGCGTAGCCAGCACGAGACGGGCGGCGGTTCGCCCGGCACCGATCCCGGCGCGCCGACCATCAGCCTGATGGGGCGCCGCTTGATCTGGACCACGCTGTTGTCGGCGGTCGTGTTCGGCCTGGCGCTCCTGGCCTATCAGGCCGGCTATCTCAGCATCGAGCGGCTGTCACGGCTGATGGGAATTCCGTTCTAGCCGCGCTCGCATCGCACAACGTCCTCTCGAAGCCGATGCGCGGACGCGCGTCGGCTTTTTTGCTATAGGAGGTCAAAACAAGACCGACAGGGAGGTTGCGCGTGATGACATCGGCCGAGGCCCGGAACGGGACGCCATCGGGCTATCGCATTCTGAACGAGATTGATCTTCGAAACCATCTCGCGGGGATTCCTTCGGTCGCAGGGCAACTCGGCGGATCGGCTGAGCGCTGGTCGATCACCGAGGTCGGCGATGGCAACCTCAATCTGGTCTTCATCGTCAAGGGATCGTCCGGCGGACTCGCGGTGAAGCAGGCGCTGCCTTACGTGCGGCTGGTCGGCGAGAGTTGGCCGCTGCCGCTGTCACGCGCCCACTATGAGCATCTGGCGCTGACGTATCAGAACCGCCTTGGCCCCGGCCTCGTGCCGGCCATCATTCACCATGATCCGGCGCTGGCGCTGACGGCGATGGAGCTGCTCGAGCCGCACATCATCATGCGCAGGGGACTGGTCGCGGGCACGATCTACCCGGCCTTCGTCGATCACATCACGACCTTCATGGCGCGGACGCTGTTCTTCTCGTCCGACCTCGCGCTGTCTGCCGCCGCGAAGAAGGATGCGATTGCGAGCTTTGCCGGCAATCATGCGCTGTGCAAGATCACCGAGGACCTGATCTTCACCGACCCCTATCGCATCGCCGAGCAGAATCGCTGGACGTCACCGTGGCTCGACGCCACGGCCGCCGAGATCCGTGCCGATCTCGATCTGCACGTCGCGATCTCCCGGCTCAAGCTGAAATTCCTGTCATGCGCCGAGGCGCTGATCCATGGCGATCTGCACACGGGATCGATCATGGTGACGAATACCGAGACCCGGGTGATCGATCCGGAATTCGCCTTCTACGGCCCGATGGGTTTTGACGTCGGTGCCGTGCTGGCCAATTTGCTGATGGCGTATTTCGCCTCCGAAGGACATGAGCAGGAGCGCGGTAGTAGGGACGCCTTCGAAAGCTGGGTGCTTGCGACTGTCGATGAAGTCTGGACCGGGTTTGTCGACAAGTTCCTGGCACTGTGGCGGAGTGAGGCGACCGGTGATGCCTATCCGCCGTCGCTGTTTCCGGGCGAGGCGGGAGCGACACGGCTGGAGACGGAGCGTCAGGCATACATGGCCGGATTGTTCCAGGATGCCGTCGGCTTCACGGCGGCGAAGATCATCCGCCGCATCCTGGGTCTCGCGCACAACATCGACTTCGAGCTGATCGAGGATGCCAAGCAGCGCGCGGTGTGTGAGGCGAGGGCGCTGCGGCTCGCGCGGACGCTGATGCTTGAGACGGCATCGTTTACGTCGATCGACACGGTAACGAAGGCCGCGCGCGAGCTGCGTCATTGGCAGCCGGGGTTCTAGACCTCGACAGAGGCTCCCGTCACCGCGAGAAGCGAAGCGACGAAGCAATCCGGAGGCGCGCGTGACGCCCTGGATTGCTTCCGCCTACGCCTTCGGCGGACATGTCAATTCGCTCGCAATGATGGAAGCAGGTGCGTAGGGTTGGCAAAGGCGCGCCGCGATGCATCAGCTCGGCCTCGTTCTTTCCCGCGCCGCGCCCACCATTTTCGCACCAAGCTTGCTGATGGACGGTGGGCACGCTGCCGCCCTGCGGGCGGCGGCTTTGCCCACCCTACGGCATCCCAGTTAGTCCGCCGCCTTGGCCCGCAGCCGTTGTGCGTAGACGTTGATCACCAGTGCCGCCAGCAGGATCAGGCCGCGGATCAGGATTTTCAGGAAGCTGTCGATGTTGACGTGGTCGAGGCCGTTGTTGAGGACGCCGAGCACGAACAGGCCGACGATGGTGTTGCCGATGCCGCCGCGGCCGCCGAACAGGCTGGTGCCGCCGACCACGACGGCAGCGATCGAGTCCAGCAGGTAGGTGTCGAATTCGTTCTGCTGCGCGCTGCCGAAATGCGCCACGCCGAGCATGCCGCCGATTCCCGAGCACACGGCCGAGATCACCATCACGCTGCCGAGGATCAGCTTGACGTTCAGGCCGGAATATTCCGCCGCCTCGCGGTTGCCGCCGACCATGTAGACGTAGCGGCCGAACCGCGTGTAGGTCAGCACGAGGTGCCCGAGCAGCAGCATCAGCGCCGCCACGATCACGATCCAGGGCACGCCCGCGATCGAGCCCGAGCCAAGCGTCGTGATGATGGGCGGGACCTTGTAGGCGATCTGGCCGCGCACCAGCATGGCCGAGATGCCTGCGGCGATCTGCATCATCGCGAGCGTCATGATGAACGAGGGAATGCCGATCACGGTGAGGCCGAAGGCGTTGACCACGCCGAGCAGCGCGCACAGCGCCAGCGCGAGCAGGATCGCGGCAAAGCCGGGCATCGGCACGTTGGCGATGTTGACGTAGGACTCCTGCAGGGTGAAGTAGGCCACGGCGATGCCGGTGACGTTGGCGATGGCGGCGATCGAGAGGTCGATCTCCGCGCACAGGATGACGAAGGTGAGGCCCACCGCAATGATGCCGGTGACCGATACCTGGGTCAGGATGTTGCCGACATTGTCGAGCGTCGCGAAAGATGGGCTTGCGATCGCGAAGAACGCGGTGAGGAAGATCAGCGTCAGGAACGGCGCGATGTTGCGCATCTGTGAGCGCAGCAGCGCTGCGACCCCGCTGGCGCGTCGCGGCTGCGCCTCCGGCATCGGAACGGTCTCGCCATGCGCCATGACAATCTCCCTACGCCGCCTCGAGCAGACGGTCTTTGCTGATGGTCTCGCCGGCGAATTCGCGCACGACCTCGCCGCGCTTGAGCACGATGACACGGTCGGCCAGCGACAGCACGGTCTCCGGCTCGGTCGAGAGCACGATCACGGCGATGCCCTGGTCGCGCAGCTGCCGCACGATCTGGATGACGTCGCTCTTGGCGCCGACATCCATGCCTCGCGTCGGTTCGCACAACACCAGGAGCCGCGGCGGATGGCTGAGCCATTTGGCGAGCGCCACCTTCTGCTGGTTGCCGCCGGAGAGCAGGCCGAGGTCGATCTCGACATCGGCAGGCCGGATCTGCAACTGCTCGACCTGGCGCTTCGCGAGCGCGCGCTCGTGTGCGGGCTTCAGCAGCACCGCGTTGATGCGGTCGAGGATGCTGATCGAGACGTTCTTGTAGACGGGCTCCTGCAGGAACAGCATGTCGCGGCGGCTCTCCGGCACGAAGGCGATGCCGGCGCGGCGCGCATCCGCCGTGCTCTTGAAGCGGTTGCGCTGGCCGGCGATGCGCAACTCGCCGGCGTCGGGTGCGAGTTTGCCGAACAGGATCCGCGCCAGCTCGAGCTGGCCGCAGCCCATGAAGCCGTAGATGCCGAGCACCTCGCCGGCGCGCACGGCGAACGAGACGCGCTTCAGATTGCGCGCCAGCGACAGGCCGTCGGCTTCGACGACCACGGGCTTGCCGGCCGTGGGCGCGGGCAGGGTGATGTCGTGGGTGTAGCTGTCCTCCAGCGCATCGCGTCCCTTGCCGATCATGGCCTCGATCAGCGCGGCCTTGCTGGTGTCCGCGGCACGCGTCTCCATGATCTTGCGGCCATTGCGGAACACCGTGACCTCGTCGGAGATCAGCAGGATGTCCTCGATAAAGTGCGAGATGAAGATGATCCCCGTGCCTTGCTCGCGTAGCTTGCGCAGCGCCGCGAACAGCCGCTCGACCTCGGGCGGCGACAGCGCCGAGGTCGGCTCGTCCAGGATGATGATGCGGGCGCCGGAGAACAGCACGCGCGCGATCTCGATCAGCTGCTGCACGCCGATCGGGAGATCGCCGAGCCGGCTCATCGGATCGGCGTCGATGCCAAGGCGCTTGAGCTGCTCGGCGGCCTCGCGCGCCATCCGGCGCCACTGCACGATGCCCAGCGCATTGGTCGGCTGGTTGCCGAGAAACACGTTCTCGGCCACCGTGAGATCCGGGGCGACGCTCAGCTCCTGATGGACCATGGCGATGCCGGCTGCACGCGCATCCCGGGCAGAGTTGAAGTGAACCTCGCGGCCGTCGAGCAGGAAGCGGCCGGAGAATCCGGTATGCACGCCGGCGATGATCTTCATCAGCGTGCTCTTGCCGGCGCCGTTCTCCCCGACGAGACCATGGATCTCGCCGGGGCGAAGCGTGAAGTCGACGCCGCGCAACGCGGTGACGCCGCCGAACGACTTGGTGATGTCCTGCAGTTCCAGAAGCGGCGGGCGGCTGTTCGACATGGGAGGGACTTCAGATCAGGAAATGATCCTCCATCCATTGCATGCCCGCGGCATTGGCCTTGGTCACGACCGGACCGTCGGTGATGACATGCTTCGGAATGCCCTTGCCGCTCTTCTCGCCGGCGGTGACCGCCGCGACGCCGGCCACGATCGCGCCGCCGTGGATGCGGCAGGACGGATTGCGCACGGTCGCGAACATGCGGCCGTCGCTGACCGCCTGGATCGCAGGCGGCATGGCGTCGACGCCGCCGATCAGGATGTTGGTGCGGTTGCGCGCCTTCATGATGTTGTAGGCGGCAAGCGCCATGTCGTCATTGTGGAAGAACGCCGCGTCGATCTGCGGATATTTCGTGAGATAGGTCTCCCACAGCCGCGCCGCCTTCGACACGTCCCAGTCGGCCGGCTGCGTGTCCAGCACCTCGATGTTCGGGAACTGCTTGATCACCGAATTGAAGCCCTTGGCGCGGCCCTGTGCGCCGGTATGGCCGAGCGCGCCCTGCGTCATGATGATCTTGCCCTTGCCGCCCATCGCGTTCGCCAACGCCTGGGTGACGGATGCGCCCATGAACTCGTTGTCGGGTGCCAGGAACGAGTGGACATTGATCTGATCGAGCGGGGCGATCAGCGTGTCCATGTCGATGACGGGAATGCCGGCGTCGATCATCTTCTGCACCGGCTGGGTCAGGGTGCCGATGCCGAACGCCTGGATGGCGACGAAATCCCACTTCTGCGACGCCATGTTGTCGATCGCGGCGCGCTGTTTCACCGCATCGAGCTGGCCGTCGAACCAGGTGACCTCGACGTTGAGCAGCTTGCCCCACCATTCCGCGGCCTGCTTGCCCTGGGCGCACCAGGTCGCCTGCAGTCCGGCATTGGAGAACGCCGCCTTGAGCGGCTTTTCGGAACGGCCCATCTCGGCGGCCATCGCCGGATTGATGCCGAAGCCGGCGAGCAGCGCGGCCGCAGAGCCCGCGGCCGTCGCCGCCTGGAGAAGATCGCGCCTGGTCGTTTTCTTGGACGTTTTGTCAGTGCCGGGCATCCCGTGCTCCCTGTCCCATCGTTGTCCGGCGGCGTCATTGATCGCGCCGCCAAGATCTGCAGTGTTTCACAACCCAATTCATCACGCCACAGCCGGATGTTGTGCGTTGCACTGGATGGCTTTCGCGCTGCACGCGCAATGTCAGAAAACCGTGATGCACCCGTGGTACGCGGCAGCGCAGCTTTGGGAGAGAGCCTTTGGCAACGACACGCATCGCCGTGATCGCCGACATCCATCACGGCCGGGATACGCAGACGAAGCGTGGATCTGTGGCGCTGCCATTGCTCGAGCGCTTCGTCACGCAGATGAACGCCGAAAACATCGCTGCGGTCATCGACCTCGGCGACCGGATTTCCGACGAAGATCCCGAGCGCGATCGTCTGCTGCAAAGCGACGTCGCGATGTGTTTCGCAAAGCTTGCGCCGGCGCATCATCATGTCAGCGGCAATCATGATGTCGCATTGCTCAGTCTCGCCGACAATGAAGCGATCATGGATCGTCCGAGCGGGTCGCGGGCTCTGAACATCGGCGATGTCAGATGCGTGTTCTGGCAACCCGACGTGAGTCTGACGCGGAGCCGTGGCTTTCGCCTCTCCGCGGGCGATCTCGGCGCGTTGGTCCAGCTGCTTGCCCAGGATGACCGGCCGACCCTGCTCGTCAGCCACGTGCCGCTGTCAGGACAGGCTCAGACCGGCAACTACTACTTCGAAGCCAATCCGGAACACGCGGCCTATGCCGAGACCGATGCGATCCGCGCGGCGATCGCGGATGCGCCTTGCCCGATCGTCGCGCTCGCCGGGCATGTCCATTGGAATACGATGACGACGGTCGATGGCACACCGCATCTGACGTTGCAGTCGCTGACCGAGACGTTCATCTCGGGCGATCCAGCCGAAGCGGCTGGCCTTCTCGATATCGGCGATGGTTCGTTGCGCTGGAGCGTGACGGGCCGCGAACCGCTGTCGGTGACGTTGCCTTGGCCAAAGGCCAAGGCGCGGTGGCGTGCGCCATTGACACGCTTCGAGACGGCTGCGGTGGCTTGAGGTGGTGGCGTGTTCAGGTGGCGTTCATGCGGCCCGCAATACCGTCATGAAGACGGTGGCTGCCCTGCGAGGATTGCAAAAAAATAGAGCAGGGCAGCGGGCCCTGCTCGGAAATTGTGTCGACCCTTTAGATATCCCGCAAGTTCAGATTTGATCTTGTTAAGCGGGGTGACGCTGCTTGTTGCGCGCCAGGGCTCCTCCCGAGACTTGGACCACCAGACTTCCGCAAGCGTTAGCCTGAGGCCCAAATTCGTAGACGATCTTTTTGCGTTTGTCATCCTTTTCGGCAACGATTGTTCAAATTTCGCGCACTTCCTGAAATGATCGGTAAGTGCTTGCAATTGACGAGTTTTATTTTCGTGTTTTCTCGTGATAGGTGCCAAGTTACCGTATTTGACGGCGGCCCCTGAGGCGCGGCGGGATTGTTCTTAATCAACGACCGCTGGCGAAATGTGCCGACTGTGCCCTGCGCGACCTCGACTCCGGGCGTCCACTCGGGCACAAGAATTCGGTTCATTTGGCAGGCTTTGATGCGGCAGCGGCTGCAGGCGTTTCTCCCGATCATGCTGATCGCACTGATGGTGCAGATCCTGGCGCCGATCGGTGTTGCCTGGGCGGCGGCATCAGCCGCGGCCGATCCCCTGTACGGACTTGAGATCTGCCACGGCCAGCTGGGTTCCCAGCCGATTGACGATGGGGCGCCGGCGAGCCCTGCGCTTCACGGCTGTTCGCTGTGCTGCCTGGCGCAGCCGGTCACACTGGATGGGCCAGAGCTCTCCACCATCGCCGTTCCGCAACGCGATTCGGGCGAGGTCGTGTGGCGCGCCGGTGACCGGGCTGACGGGATCACCAAGGCTTTTTCGAACGCGCAGGCACGGGCTCCGCCCGCAGCGTGACGCGCTGGCCGTCGTGCGGCCCTGACCTCCCAAATCACATCACCATGACCTGCGTTGTCTGCGCGGCGATCGCCGTGCGGACATGTGCCGATCAACCAAGCTGGCGCATCGCCGCCAAGACAAGAAGGATAATCGACATGACCTTCCTCGGACGCTCTCTGCTCGCATTCGCTCTCCTGTTGGGAGGATCTTCCGCCGCCTTGGCCGCGGACGTGAAGGCCGGTGACCTCGTCATCACCCAGCCTTGGAGCCGCGCCACGCCGGGCGGCGCCAAGACGGGCGCCGGCTATCTGACCATCGAGAACAAGGGCAGCGCGCCCGACCGCCTCGTCGCGGTGACCGGCGACGTCGCCGGGCGAGTCGAGATTCACGAGATGGCCGTCACCAACGGCGTCATGACCATGCGTCCCCTCGACAAGGGACTCACGATCGAGCCGGGCAAGACCGTCGCGCTGGCGCCGGGCGGCTATCACCTGATGCTGATGGAGCTGAAGAGCCCGCTGAAGCAGGGCGACAAGCTGCCGGTCACGCTGGAGTTCGAGAAGGCCGGCAAGGTGGCCGTGACGCTCGAGGTGCAGGCGGTCGGCGCCAAGGCACCAGGCGGCGAGGGCGGCGGCATGATGAAGCAGCATGATCATTCCGGCATGAAGATGTAGGCCGGGCGCTCTGCGGCTCCGACGGAGAGGCCGGCCTCGATGACGCAACGGGTGTTGAACGCCGCCATGATAGCCGGCTCGCGCGCGAGCCGGCTGCTGGCGGCCGACCGCACCCGACGTCCTGCCAATGTCCGTCAGAAGTTCGTCCGATATCTGCCGGTCGCGCTGCTAGCAATGCTGTTGCAGATGTTGGCGCCAGTGGCGGCGTCCGCCCTGACGGCAGCGACGATCGTGACGGTCGATCCGTTCGGCGGGACGGCGATCTGCCATGCCGAGACGGATGCGGCGCCCTCTAATGGTGATACCGACCGCGCTGCCTGCGGCCTTGACTGCGTCATGTGCTGCGTGCTGCACGCCGCTGCGGCGCTCGATGCGCCGCCGGCGCCATTCGATGCGGCTCCGCTGCGTCTGACGGCGTCCATCGTCTGGACTGCGCGCGAGCTCCGCCTCGTTCATCTCCTCGCCCGGGCGCAGGCGCAACCAAGAGGACCCCCGTTCCTCTCCTGAGCACAGAACTCGTCGTCGGCGCCGCAGCAGCGCGCCGATCCGTTTTGAACCAGGAAGACCGGCCGTGTAGAGCCGGCATCGGGGAAGTCAAACATGTTCCGTCGTCATGCCCTGGGTGGCGTGAGCGTGGTCGCCTTGCAGCTCATGCTGCTGCAACCGGCCACGATCGCGCGCGCCGAGACCGAGAAGGAATTGCCGTCCGTCACCGTCGACGCGCCGCGTGCAGCACCACAACGGACCGTGCGCAAGCCGGTTGTGCAGGCCGCCTCCGTCCGCCCCCGCGCGCCGAAGCCGGCCGGCGCATCCGTGGCCGGCAGCTCCGGGCCGGGAGGAGCGGTGTCCGACCCAGCCTCGGCTGTCGGCGCCGCCCGCAGCCAGCTCAGCCAGTCGCCGTCCGGCCAGACCGCAACCACCATCGACCGCAGCCGCTACGATGACCGGCCTGCGTTTTCCGTCGGCGACATCCTGCGCGAAAGCCCCGGTGTTTCGCTCAAGCAGGGCAACGGACCGCGCGATCTCGGCATCTCGATCCGAGGCTCCAACGCCCGCAACGGCTTCGGCATCCGCAACATCGCGCTGTTCGAGGATGGCTTTCCCGTCACGCAGCCGGACGGGCTGTCGCGCAGCGACCTGATCGATCCCCACGCCTATGGCGCCGTCGACGTCATCCGCGGCCCGTCCTCGGCGCTCTACGGCAACTATGCGACCGGAGGCGCCATCAACTTCCGCACCCGTCCGGGCGGCAGCATCGACGGCGCGGAGATCGGCAGCGAGGGCGGCAGCTTCGGCTATCTCAGCAACTACATGACCTTCGGCAAGAAGGTCGGCAATTTCGAGGGCTCGTTGTTCACCAGCGACGTCCGCGGCGACGGCTATCTCGGCAACGGCTGGTTCAACACCCAGACGGTCAACTTCCTCGGCACCTACAAGGCGACGCCGGACGACCGCTTCACGGTCAAGATCATCAACAACGACCTGTTCACGCGGCTGCCGATTCGATACACGCTGAGCCAGTACTATCAGAACCCATATCAGCAGGGCTGCACCACGAGAACGTCTATGGCGGCCGGCTGCGCGACCGTCGGGCTCAACAAGAATGGAATCAATACGCTCGGTGGGGTTGATCAGGAGACCGCGTTGCAGGCGGGGCTCGGCCGCAACGATCGACGCACGATCGTCGGCGGCCGCTGGGAGCACGACTTCGACAACGACACGACCTGGCGCAACCAGTTCGTGTTCGACGACCGCAACATCAGCCAGCCGACCGGATCGACCAGCGCGATCGGCGACTATCCGTCCTACAACTACATGAGCGACATCACCAAGAGGGGAGAGATCTTCGGGCTGGAATCGACCGCCTTCTTCGGCGCGTTCTACAACACGCTGACCGCGTCCGGAGATACGCGCTTCGTCGTGCCCGGCGGCAACGCAGCGCTCGGCGGCCTCTCGGCCAACACCTGGAGCGAGACCACCAACTACGGCCTGCGAGCCCGCGAGGAGCTGAAGCTGACGGCGGCGCTGACGGCGGTGGCCGGTCTCGGCTGGGAGCGCACCCATCTGCGCGGCGTGAACACCGCCTACACCTACGGCGCGACGGCAACGACGACCACGATCACGACGGCGGACCGGCAGTTCGACAATCTCGCCCCCGAGCTGGCACTGCTCTACAGGGTGAATAGCGACTGGCTGCTGCGGGCCCGCGTCGCCACCGGGTACGGCACGCCGCAGGTCTCCAACCTGTTCGTGCTGCCGACCGGCGATTTCGGCAACAACACGCAGCTGAAGTCGCAGACCAATCTGGGCTACGACGTGGGGTTCGACTGGACGCCGAACCGGTCTCTGACCCTCAGCGCGACGGGCTTCTACGAGTTCTTCCGCAACGAGATCGTCACCCAGGCCGTCACAGGGACGCAGAACACGTCCTACACCTTCAACGCACCGCGTTCGGAGCATCGCGGCGTCGAATTGGCGGCCGATTGGCGGGTCCTGCCGGGCTGGCGGTTCACCGCTGCCTACACCTACCTCGACCAAGTCTACACCGAGTATTCTGAGAACCTTGTGAACGGCAGCAACCTGTTCGGCTTCAACCGCGCCGGCAACAAGATTCCCGGCATCTCGCCGAACGAGCTGACCGCGCGGCTCGGATACGATCACGACAGCGGGCGGTTCGCGGGACTTGGTGCGTTCGTCGAGGTCCAGTGGAAGGACTCGTTCTATATGGACAATGCGAATTTGCTGAAGGCGCCGGGCTACGAGCTCGTCAATCTGAACGTTCACTACAAGACCGAGCTTGCCTCTGATACGTTCAAGTCGATGAACGTCTTCTTCGAAGTCCGCAATGTGTTCGACCGCACTTACATCGCCTCCGCGAACAACCTGCAGAATACGGTGACGGGCGCCGGCGTGCAGGGACTGGCAGGCACGGGAACGATCTACGCCGGCTCACCGCGCGCCTTCGTGGCGGGTATGAAGGTGGCATTCCGATGAGGACCGAAATGACAAGGATCGCACGGTTTCGGAGCGGGCTCGTCGGGCTGGCGATCGCCATGCTTTGTCCGCTCACCGCCCGAGCCCAGATGGCGCACCAGCACGGGTCGGAGGCCGCATGCGAGGGCACCGAGCTCCGATGCGCCACCAAGGTGACGCCGTTCTTCGCTGAAGACGGCAAGCTCTGGCTCGTCTGGATGGCCGGAGGACGGGTGTCGGTGGCGAGCTCGACCGACGGCGGGAAAACGTATTCCGCCGCCGCGCCGGTCACCGAGCAGCAGCTCAATCTCGACTGGGGGCCCGACGCCCGGCCGAAGCTGGTGGTCGACGGCAAAGGCGCCGTTGCGGTCGCATTCTCGATCTTCCGCGACCAG
The DNA here is from genome assembly GCF_051168215.1 of Bradyrhizobium sp. HKCCYLRH2015. NCBI lineage: Bacteria > Pseudomonadati > Pseudomonadota > Alphaproteobacteria > Hyphomicrobiales > Nitrobacteraceae > Bradyrhizobium > Bradyrhizobium sp. HKCCYLRH2015. The sequence goes on from NZ_JBNPUO010000013.1 coordinate 302,343, forward strand.
GCGTTCAACGGGCAGGTGCTGTACTCCAGGTCGGAGGATGGCGGCAAAAGCTTCGCGGCGCCGCGTCCGATCACGTCGAACAACGAAAGCCAGCGCTTCGAGGCGCTGGCGCTGGACCGGGATGGCACCGTCTTCGTGGCGTGGCTGGACAAGCGCAACCGGGTGCCGGCCAAGGCCGCAGGGCGCTCGTACGAGGGCGCGGCTTTGTTCTTCTCCTCGTCGCGCGATGGCGGCGCCACCTATGCCGAAGCGATGCTGGCCCACGACAACACCTGCGAATGTTGCCGGCTCGGCGTTGCCTTCGTGGGGCCGGGACGTCCTGTTGTGGTGTTCCGCAACATCTTCGAAGGCAGCGTGCGCGACCACGCCGTGATCACGTTCAGCGACCTCGGCACCCCCGGCGAGGTCTACCGGGTCAGCACCGATGATTGGCAGATCAAGGCCTGCCCGCATCAGGGTCCGAGCCTGACCGTGGCGCCGACCGGCACCTATCATGTCGCCTGGTTCACCAGCGGCAAGGTTCGCAAGGGGCTGTTCTACGCGCATTCGCGCGACAGCGGCCGGACGTTCTCGGAACCGATGGCGATCGGGCAGGCCGACCGCAATCCGACGCGACCCTATGTGCTCGCGACCCAGGACACCACGACGCTGGTGTGGAAGGAGTTCGATGGCGAGCGCACCACGGTGATGGTGATGCAATCCCGTGACGATGGCGAGACGTGGTCGAAGCCGCGCGCGCTTGCCAGCACGGACAATGCGTCGGATCATCCGCTCCTGGTCGCCCATGGCAAGCAGATCTTCCTGTCCTGGATGACCAAGTCGGACGGCTATCGGTTGCAGCCGATCGGAGATGAATCATGAAACGCGCATTCGCCGCCCTTGCGATCTTTGGCCTCGTCGCATTGACGGCGTCGAGCACCGCAGCTCCACCGTCGTTGAAGCCGTTCGAGCGCGGCACCTGGCGCGAGGTGCTGCGGGCCCATGCGGGTCGTCCGACACTGATCCATTTCTGGGGCGTCACCTGCGGCCCCTGCAAGATCGAGCTGCCGCAGCTCGGCAAGTTCATGTCCGATCATCCCGAGATCGACGTGGTCACCGTCAGCGCCGACCTGGTGCCGAATCTGGACGCTGCGACCCAGGCCATGCTGGACAAGGCCGGTCTCACCACGGCGGAGAACTTCATCTTCAACGACGGTTACGTCGAGCGCCTGCGGTTCGAGATCGATCCGTCCTGGCAGGGCGACATCCCGCGCACGATGCTCGTGACCCGCGAGGGCGTGGTCTCGACCATCGAAGGCAGCGCCGAGATCAGCGATCTCGACAAATGGTCGTCGGAGCAGGGGCGGGGGCAGTAGGACGGCCGGGGCGCGGGGATCTTGCCCGGTCGCCCTGCGCGAGCCCCGTCACGGCGACGTGTGCCGTTCATCCTCCACTTCAGCGGAACCGGTAAATTGATTGGGAATCCGGCGGCTTAGCCGCCTTTTTTCAAACCCAGCCTTGTGTTTTGCCGCCTGATCCGGTTTGACTGCGCCAGCCCGAACCGAATCTTGAAGGCCTCGCCCATGCGTCTGTCGCGGTTTTTCCTGCCCATTCTGAAAGAAAATCCGAAGGAAGCCGAGATCGTCTCGCATCGTCTGATGCTGCGCGCGGGCATGCTGCGGCAGGAGGCGGCCGGCATCTATGCCTGGCTGCCGCTGGGCTTCAAGGTGCTGAAGAAGATCGAGCAGATCGTGCGCGAGGAGCAGAACCGCGCCGGTGCGCTGGAGCTGCTGATGCCGACGCTGCAGCTCGCCGATCTCTGGCGCGAGAGCGGCCGCTACGACGCCTACGGTCCGGAAATGCTGCGCATCAGCGACCGCCACAAGCGTGAGTTGCTGTATGGGCCGACCAACGAGGAAATGATCACGGAGATCTTCCGTGCCTATGTGAAGTCCTACCGCAATTTGCCGCTCAATCTCTATCATATCCAATGGAAATTCCGCGATGAGCAGCGTCCGCGCTTCGGCGTGATGCGCGGCCGCGAGTTCCTGATGAAGGACGCCTATTCGTTCGATCTCGACGAGGCCGGCGCGCGGCGTGCCTACAACAAGATGTTCGTCGCCTACTTGCGCACCTTCGCGCGGATGGGCCTGAAGGGCATCCCGATGCGCGCCGAGACCGGTCCAATCGGCGGCGATCTCAGCCATGAATTCATCGTGCTCGCTGAGACCGGTGAATCCGGCGTCTACTGTGACCGTGACGTGCTCGACCTGCCGATCCCGCCGGCCTCCGTCGACTATGACGGCGACCTGACCCCGATCATCAAGCAATGGACCTCGCTCTATGCGGCGACCGAGGACGTCCATGACGCGACCCGCTTCGAGGCCGAGGTGCCGGCCGAGCGGCGGGTCCATACCCGCGGCATCGAGGTCGGCCAGATCTTCTATTTCGGCACCAAATATTCCGAGCCGATGAAGGCCCTGGTCGCCGGCCCAGAGGGGGCGGAGGTCACCGTCCACGGTGGCTCCTATGGCGTCGGCGTGTCACGGCTGGCTGGTGCGATCATCGAGGCCTGTCACGACGAGGCCGGCATCAAATGGCCGGAGGAGGTCGCCCCGTTCCGCGCCGTCATCCTCAACCTGAAGCAGGGCGGCTCCGACACCGATGCCGCTTGCGAGCAGCTCTATCGCGATCTGCTCGCCAAGGGGGTCGACGTGCTCTACGACGACACCGAGCAGCGCGCCGGCGGCAAGTTCGCCACGGCGGACCTGATCGGCATCCCCTGGCAGATCATGGTCGGACCCAAGAGCCTTGCCGAAGGCAAGGTCGAGGTGAAGACTCGCAGCGACGGCGCCCGCCAGATGATGTCCCCGGCGGACGTCGTGGCACGGCTCGGCGGCGGGACATCGGCTGGCTGAGGCGCTCGTTCGATCATCGGATTATCCACCGGGGCTGCCCGCCCCTTCAGGCCAATCCGGCCACATTCGGCCCGAATCATGGGATGATCGCACAATGGATGACGCCATGACCGAACCGGTGCAGACCACCACTCCCTTCGCTCCCTTCGAGTGGATGCTGTCGGGGCGCTATCTGCGTGCGCGCCGCAGGGAGGGGTTCATCTCCGTGATCGCGGGGTTCTCCTTCCTCGGCATCATGCTGGGCGTCGCAACCCTGATCATCGTGATGGCGGTGATGAACGGCTTCCGCAAGGAGCTGCTCGACAAGATCCTCGGCCTGAACGGGCATCTGCTGGTGCAACCGCTGGAGTCGCCGCTCACCGACTGGAAGGACGTCTCCGACCGGATCGCGCAGGTGCAGGGCATCCGCCTCGCCGCGCCGGTGGTCGACGGACAAGGTCTCGGCTCGTCGCCCTTCAATGCGTCCGGTGTGTTCATCCGCGGCATTCGCGCGCAGGACCTCACGAACCTGACGTCGATTGCCAAGAACATCAAGCAGGGCTCGCTGGAAGGTTTCGACGAAGGCCAGGGCGTCGCGATCGGCCGCCGGCTTGCCGACCAATTGTCGCTGCATGCCGGCGACAGCATCACTCTGGTCGCCCCGAAGGGCGCCGTGACGCCGATGGGCACCACGCCGCGCATCAAGCCCTACAAGATCGCGGCGGTGTTCGAGATCGGGATGTCCGAATACGACGCCAGCTTCGTCTTCATGCCGCTGGCCGAAGCGCAGGCCTATTTCAACCGCAACAACGACGTCACCGCGATCGAGATCTTCACCAGCAATCCCGACAAGGTTGAGGAGTTTCGCAAGACGGTGACGGAGGCGGCCGGCCGCCCGATTTTTCTCGTCGACTGGCGCCAGCGCAACTCGACCTTCTTCAATGCGCTGCAGGTCGAGCGCAACGTGATGTTCCTGATCCTGACCTTGATCGTGCTGGTCGCCGCGCTCAACATCGTTTCGGGACTGATCATGCTGGTCAAGGACAAGGGCCAGGACATCGCCGTGCTGCGCACCATGGGGGCTTCGCAGGGGGCGATCATGCGGATATTCCTGATCACCGGCGCTTCGATCGGGGTGGTCGGCACGCTCACCGGATTTGTCGTCGGCCTCCTGATCTCGATGAACATCGATTCGATCAGGAAGTTTCTGTCCTGGCTGACGAGCACCGATCTGTTTCCCAATGAGCTCTATTTCCTGTCGAAGCTGCCGGCTGAGATCGATGCCGGCGAGACTGCGGCCGTTCTGATCATGGCCTTGACCCTGTCTTTCCTGGCTACGCTTTATCCATCCTGGCGCGCGGCCCGATTAGACCCGGTCGAAGCGCTTCGCTACGAGTGAGGCGCTGATGGAAGAGCAGGGGGCAGAGGATGTGCCGGTCGTTTATCTCCACGAGATCAAGCGGCGGTACATGCAGGGCGAGCAGCAGCTGACCATTCTCGACGGGGCCAAGCTGGCGCTGTGGGCCGGGCAATCCGTGGCACTGGTGGCGCCGTCGGGCTCAGGCAAGTCGACATTGCTGCACATCGCGGGCCTCCTGGAGAGCCCCGACGAGGGCGAGGTCTATGTCGGGGGCGTGCCGACGTCGCAGCTCACCGACATCGAGCGCACCCAGATGCGCAGGACCGACATCGGTTTCGTCTACCAGTCGCACCGGCTGCTGCCGGAGTTTACGGCGCTGGAGAACGTGATGCTGCCGCAGATGATCCGCGGCTTGAAACGGTCCGAGACGGTGAAGCGGGCGACCGAGATCCTGGCCTATCTCGGCCTCGGCGAGCGGATCAAGCACCGCCCGGCCGAACTCTCCGGCGGCGAGCAGCAACGCGTCGCGATCGCGCGTGCGGTCGCCAATGCGCCGCGTGCGCTGCTGGCGGACGAGCCGACCGGCAATCTCGATCCTGCCACCGCCGATCACGTCTTTCACGCGCTGATGCAACTCGTGAAGGCCACGCGGGTCGCGATGCTGATCGCGACCCACAACATGGAGCTGGCCGGCCGCATGGACCGGCGCGTCTCCATCGTCGGCGGCAAGGTCGTCGAGCTGGATTGAGTCAGGTCGCAGTCAGGGCCTGATCACCGTCATCTGGAATGGCTCGCGATGAGCGGCGGCGTGGGCGACCGCGTCGTTGGCATGATCGAGGTCGAAACAGGTGGGCTCGAACTGCGCGAGCTCGAGCAGCCCGGCCCGGATCAGCGCGACCATCCTGACCGCAGCATCCGGCGGATACATCCAGACGCCGTGGATCGTGATGCAGTCGCGCATGATCCATGGATAGGGCAGCTCGAGCCCCGCTCCGCCCAGCATCCCGACGCCGCCCATCAGCACCACGCGCCCATAGGGACGCACGGTCATCACGGCTGATCGCACGACCCCGGCCGAGACCGACGGCGGCATGATGTCGAGCACGCAGTCGATCGGACGCGGCGACGCGCGCTTCATGCGTGCGGTGTCCTCGCTCTCGTCGCCGGAGAGTCTGACCGGGTGGACGCGGGGGCCGAACCGGCGCTTCAGCTCCGCCAGCATGGCCTCGTTGCGGCCGGGGGCGACGACCGCAGCGGCGCCCATGGCGAGCGCCACCGCAACCGCGGCGCTGCCGAACCGGCCGGTGGCGCCGCTGACCAGGACGGTCTCGCCCGCCTGCAGATGGGCGGCAAGAAAGCCGCCATAGGGCACGAGCAGGGTGCCGAGCGCGCACCACCGTGCCGCGTCGTTAGCGTCGATGGCCCCGATCGGCTTGGCGTTCTCCGTCGGCACGCGCATGCGCTCGGCAAACGAGCCGTGCCGGAAATGCTGTTGCAGCTTCAGCCCGCCCGGTCCGCGCGCGCTCAGGCCCTGCAGGGTGATGTCAGGGGCGAGGGCTGTGTCACGCGAGCGCACGGTTGGATCGCAGTACACCCAGTCGCCGATCGCGAGATGCGTCGCATCGGGGCCGAGGGCGCTGATCCGGCCGATGCCCCCGGTCCCCGGGATGACCGGCAGGTCCAGCAGGTACTTCCGCTCGCCGCTGAAAACCTCGTTGGCATAGGACAGCACGCCGGCCGCGGCGACGTCGACGATGACCTCGCCGGTGCCGAGCACGGGGTCTTCGACACGCTCGATCTCGAGCGGCGATCCAAATCGTTTGAGTACGGCGGCCTTCATGGTGCTTCTCCATTTCGCGATGGCGAGGCTGCAGCCTGCCGGTCTATGCTCCGCGCAGGAAGGCCTGGTATTATCCTAGGATTGGGCAAGCCCAGGCTGGCAAGCCGCCTCGAAAGCAAACCATGAGGGATCCAGCGCATGAGTGATCAGCGCCATGCCGAGCTCGGCAACTTCCTGCGCTCGCGGCGCGAGAAGCTGACGCCGCAGGCGGTCGGACTCGCGACCGGGCGGCGGCGACGCACCGCAGGGCTGCGGCGGGAGGAAGTGGCCGAGCTCGCTGGCATCGGCGTCGACTGGTACATCCGAATCGAGCAGGGCCGGGCGGTGAAGCCGTCCTCCTCGACCATCGATGCGCTGGCGCGCGCCCTGCGCCTGAGCCGAACCGAGCATGCTCATCTCAAGGCGCTGGTGCGCGATCCCACGCGCAAGCCGTTCGTGCGCGAGCAGGTGCCGGTCCGGCTGCGCGAGCTCGTGCAGAGTCTGAACCAGCCGGCCTACATCTCCGGACGACGATGGGATGTGCTGGCCTGGAATGCCGCGGCGGACGAGATCTTCGGCTTCTCGCAACTCGCCGACGACGAGCGCAACACGCTGGTGCTGATGCTTTGCAAGCCCGGCGTGCGCCGGCTGTTCGGCGCGCAATGGAAGGAGCTGGCGCAACGCATGGTCGCGCAGTTTCGCGCGACCTATGATCTGTGGGCGGGCGATCCCGCCTTCGTCGATCTGATCGCGCGGCTGCGGCACGGCAGCCGCGAGTTCGACGGTCTGTGGGCGGCGCACGACATCAACCCGCTTGCTGCGGGCGAGAAGCTGCTCGAGCACCCGAAGAAGGGCCGCGTGAGGCTGCGATACGCGACGTTCCAGTCCAACGACGATCCCGCGCTGAAGCTGGCGATCTACTACACGTGATGACGCCGCCGCTGCGGACGAGCGCGCGCGTTCGGCATCGCCCGGCAGGCATCATACAATCGACTGCTTTGCGGATGATCATGCTACGCATTCGCAGGACCCATCGTGCTGCCCCGAAGAATCCACGACTGGGACGCCAGAAGGTTCGTTACGTGACCGGGAGTTTCCCGATCACGATTTTGCCGTCGCTCGTATTGTGGCCATGGATGGACGACGGTCACGACTCCTCCATACATCTTATTAGTTGTTTGTTCATGTTGCGGCCAAAGCCTTGAAAAACAGGCCTTTGCGCCCAATCCCATAAAAGCCGGAAAGAATGGTTCTGATCTGCACATCGGTTTGATGTCGGCGGAGCGAATGCGGGTGGCATAGTCGCTTCGTCGCGCTGCATGTTTTTCGCAGGGAACCAGAGGGCCTGGGGACTTTGGGACAGAAGCTACGGAGTTCGATGATGAAGACGCTTTTCGGCGCAACGGTGGGGCTCGGCGCAATCGCGGCGGCGACGTCTGCATTCGCAGCTGATCTTCCAATGAAGAAGGGACCGTACACCAAGGCGCCGCCCGCCGTCGTGGCGACGGTGTATGACTGGAGCGGCTTCTATGTCGGCTTCAACGCCGGCGGCGGTTCCAGCCGGGATTGCTGGAATCTGGTTTCGAACGCCGGCGTGGCGGTGAACCCGGCCGCCAATCGCGAGGGTTGTTCCGGCGGTGGCGGCGCGGCGGTCGGCGGCCAGGTCGGCTACCGCTACCAGATGGCCAACTGGGTGTTCGGCGTCGAGGCGCAGGGGGATTGGGCCAACTTCAAGGGCACCAATCGCAACCTGATTCTTCCCAATGTCAGCGACCGGTCACGCACCAACGGCTTCGGCCTGTTCACCGGCCAGGTCGGCTATGCCTTCGACAACATTCTCGGCTATATCAAGGGCGGTGCCGCGGTCGTCGGCGATCGCTACGACACCTTCACCACGGGCACCAACGTGATGCTCGATCGGGCCAACACGACGCGTTGGGGCGGCACGGTCGGTGCCGGCATCGAATATGGCTTTGCGCCGAACTGGTCGGTCGGCGTCGAATACGATCACATTTTCCTGGGCAACAAGAATCTGAACTTCGTCGCCGCGGCCGGCGCGCCCGCGATGACTCATCGCATCAAGCAGGATATCGACATCGGGCTCGTGAAGCTGAACTACAAGTTCGGTCCGGGTTTCGGGATGATGCGCTGACGCAACGTCACTCTCGATTGCTCCGGTTCGTCGAAGCCGCGGCTTCGACGAACCTTGATGCTACGGCCTGAGACGGCAACGCGTCGCGTTGAAGGCGGGGACGGGTCAGTCCTCTTCGAACACGAACGGGTTGGGGAACGGCGCGTAGGGATTGGGCGCCGGCGGACGCGGCTTGATCCGCTGCCTGTGCGGATACGGATAGGGCGTCGCGCGCGGGTCATTGCTGACGCCGGCGAAATAGGGATTCGCGATGCAGTTCAGCAGGCGTCCCGACGCCGTCGCCTGGCATTGCGCGTAAGTGTCGAAGGTGCAGTGGCTCAAGCCCGGAAACTCATCACCCTGCAGGCAGAACGCATGTCTGACACCGACGGCGTGAGCCGGGGCATGGGTTGCGACCACGAGGCCGGCTGCAGCCAGGGCCGCGAATAACACCTCACGCATCAACGATCTCCCTTCATCCCTTCGATGACCAGAACGCGGGTGCATCATGGCGAAGCACTGGCGCGACCCCGACGTGTGTAGTCGGTCGGCTCTCGATTGCAAGCTGGAAAGTTCCATCAACACACTGTGATTACAGATTAATTTCCCGACATGTCTCACGGCCTTTCAGCAGCGAGCTGTGACCGAGCGGCTACAGCAATTGTGGCGCAGATCGTTAAGAGGTGCGGCTGGCCTGGGGGCCAAATGAGACGAGACTGGACCTGTGATGAAGAAACTTCTGTTGACGACGACGGCGCTCGTGGTGCTGGCCTCGCCGGCGCTTGCTGCGGATCTCGCCGCGCGTCCCTACACGAAGGCACCGCCGCCGGTGATGGCTGCGATCTATGACTGGAGCGGCTTCTACGTCGGCGTGAACGGTGGCGGCGGCTGGAGCGAGAATACCTGGGATCTGGTCGGCGGCGGCCGCGAAGGCTCGCATGATGCATCCGGCGGCACCGTCGGTGGCCAGGTCGGCTATCGCTGGCAGATGGGCCAGATCGTGTTCGGCGTCGAGGCGCAGGGCAACTGGGCCGACCTCACCGGCGACAATCAGAGCGCGCTGTTCGGAACGCGTAACCGCACCAAGACCGATGCGTTCGGCCTGTTCACCGGCCAGGTCGGCTACGCCATCAACAACGTGCTGCTCTACGCCAAGGGCGGTGCGGCCGTGACCAGCAACAAGTACACGATCACCAATGCGGCGACCGGCGCGTTCCTCGCCTCAAACGACGACACGCGCTGGGGCGGCGTGGTCGGTGCCGGCGTCGAATACGGCTTTGCGCCGAACTGGTCGCTCGGCGTCGAGTACGACCATCTGTTCATGGACCGCCAGACCGTCAGCTTCGGCGCGCTCGGCTCCGACAGCATCAAGCAGGACGTCGATCTGTTCACCGCCCGCCTGAACTACCGTTTCGGTGGCCCGGTCGCGACGCGCTACTGAGTCGATCCCGCCCGATCGGCGGATTGGAGAGCCCCGGCGTTCGCGCCGGGGCTTTTGTTTGAGGGCCGGATTAACCATTTGCGGCGCCGGCGCCGCGACGGGCCGATCAGCGCGCTTGACCTGAGAACAGAAAAGGAACATTGTTCTTCATATGTTCTGACTCAGGGAGGTCCCGATGCTGAAGGTTTTCGTTCAAGAAGCCGCCGCGCTGGCGTCGATCACGCTGTTCGTCGGCATGATCGCGCTCTGGGCGCAAATCATTCCACAGCTTTAGTTTTCCGAGCGCGTTGGCTGGGGACAAGGCAGGCGAGGGCGCCGGACTTACCGATGGGCCTCCGATATGATGCGGGGGCGAGTCGGTCGGAGGATAGGGCATGGCGCGGGGGGCAGGATCCCGAGCGAGCCCCGAAGCCGGCCCGATCCCGTGATCTCGGAAAAGCCCAGGTATCAGCAAGGCGAGCATGTCCAGCGCCGGATTCGTCCATCTCCACGTTCACTCCGCCTATTCGCTGCTGAAGGGCTCGATCAAGATCGCCAAGCTCGGCGAGCTCGCCAAGGCCGATCGCCAGCCGGCGCTGGCGCTGACCGACACCGACAACATGTTCGGTGCGCTCGAATTCTCCGACAAGATGGCGAGCTACGGCATCCAGCCGATCGCCGGCTGCGAGCTCGCCATCGATTTCGGCGACATGGACCCTAACGCCCGCAATGCCGGCGCGGCCGCGCAGCCCTCGCGAATCGTCCTGCTCGCCGCACGCGAGGAGGGCTACCGCCACCTGATGCGGCTGAACTCGCGCGCCTTCCTGGACACGCCGACGCACCAGGCCCCGCACATCAAGTTCGAGTGGCTGAACGAGGGCGTCGATGGTCTGATTGCGCTCACCGGCGGGCCCGATGGGCCGATCTCGCTCGCGATCCAGCACGACATGGCGGCACTTGCGACGCAGCGCTGCGAGCGGCTGGCGAGCCTGTTCGGCGACCGCCTCTACATCGAGCTGCAGCGCCACGGCGTCGACCGCGAGCGCCGCGTCGAAGGCGGCCTGATCGACATCGCCTATGGCAAGGGCCTGCCGCTGGTCGCGACCAACGAGCCGTATTTCGCGACCGCCGACGACTACGAGGCGCATGATGCGCTGCTGTGCATCGCCGGCGGCCACCTGATCGCCGACACCGAGCGCGTGCAGTTGACGCCCGACCACCGTTTCAAGACCCGCGCCGAGATGGCGGTGCTGTTCGCCGACCTGCCGGAGGCGCTGGCCTCGACGGTCGAGATCGCCGAGCGCTGCTCGTACCGGCCGCGCACGCGCAAGCCGATCCTGCCGTTCTTCACGGTCGGCGCCGGCAGCGGCGATGCCGTGGACGCCGCCAGCGCCGAGGCCGCCGAGCTGAAGCGGCAGGCGGAGGAGGGCCTGGAGCGGCGCCTCAAGGTGCACGGCATGGCGCCGGGCATGACTGAGGAGGACTACCAGAAGCGGCTCGCCTTCGAGCTCGACGTCATCATGCGCATGAAGTACGCGGGCTACTTCCTGATCGTGTCGGACTTCATCAAATGGGCCAAGGCGCACGGCATCCCGGTCGGACCGGGGCGCGGCTCCGGTGCCGGCTCGCTGGTTGCCTGGGTGCTGACCATCACCGACCTCGACCCGATGCGGTTCGCGCTGCTGTTCGAGCGCTTCCTCAATCCCGAGCGCGTGTCGATGCCGGACTTCGACATCGACTTCTGCCAGGACCGCCGCGGCGAGGTGATCTCCTATGTGCAGCAGCGCTACGGCCGCGACCAGGTGGCGCAGATCATCACCTTCGGTACCTTGCAGGCGCGCGGCGTGCTGCGCGACGTCGGCCGCGTGCTGCAGATGCCCTATGGCCAGGTCGACAAGCTCACCAAGCTGGTGCCGCAGAATCCGGCTGCTCCCGTCACGCTCGCCGCCGCGATCGAGGGCGAGCCGAAGCTGCAGGCGTTCCGCGACGAGGATCCGGTGGTGGCGCGCGCCTTCGACATCGCGATGCGCCTCGAAGGCCTGACGCGCCACGCCTCGACCCACGCCGCGGGCATCGTGATCGGCGACCGGCCGCTGAGCGAGCTGGTGCCGATGTATCGCGATCCGAAATCGGACATGCCGGTCACCCAGTTCAACATGAAATGGGTGGAGCCGGCCGGCCTCGTCAAGTTCGACTTCCTCGGCCTGAAGACGCTGACCGTGCTCGACGTCGCCGTGAAGCTGCTGAAGCAGCGCGACATCCACGTCGATCTCGCGACCTTGCCGATCGACGATGCGCCGAGCTACCAGATGCTCGCCCGCGGCGACGTGGTCGGCGTGTTCCAGGTTGAAAGTCAGGGCATGCGGCGGGCGCTGATCGACATGCGCCCCGACCGGTTCGAGGACATCATCGCGCTGGTCGCGCTGTATCGCCCGGGCCCGATGGCCAACATCCCGACCTACTGCGCCCGCAAGCACGGCGAGGAGGAGCCGGAATATCTACACCCGATTCTGGAGCCGATCCTGAAGGAGACCTTCGGCGTCATCATCTACCAGGAGCAGGTGATGCAGGTCGCGCAGCAGATGTCCGGCTACTCGCTCGGCGAAGCCGATCTCCTGCGGCGCGCCATGGGCAAGAAGATCCGCGCCGAGATGGACAAGCAGCGCGTCCGCTTCGTCGAAGGTGCCGTCAAGAACGGCGTGCCGAAGGACCAGGCCGACACGATCTTCGACCTCTTGGCCAAATTCGCCGACTACGGCTTCAACAAGTCGCACGCGGCCGCCTACGCGCTGGTGTCCTACCACACCGCCTACATGAAGGCGCATTATCCGGTGGAGTTCATCGCGGCGTCGATGACGCTCGATCTCAACAACACCGACAAGCTCTCGGAATTTCGTACCGAGGCGCAGCGTCTGGGGATCAAGGTCGAGCCACCGTCGATCAACCGCTCCGGTCCGACCTTCGAGGTCAGCGGCAACACCATCTTCTACGCGCTTGCCGCCTTGAAGGGCGTCGGCCCGCAGGCGATCGAGATGATCGTCGAGGCCCGCAACAAGGGGGGGCCGTTCACCTCGCTCGCCGACTTCGCCTCCCGCGTCAGTCCGCGCGCGATCAACAAGCGCATCATCGAGACCCTGGCCGCCGCCGGCGCCTTCGACGGGCTCGACAAGAACCGCGCGCGCGTGTTCGCCGGCGCTGATGCCATCGTTGCCGCCTGCCAGCGCGCCAACGAGGCTGCCACCTCCGGCCAGAACGACATGTTCGGCAACGCCGCCGATGCGCCGGCGATCATCCTGCCGAACATCGAGAACTGGCTGCCGGCCGAACGTCTACGGCGCGAATATGATGCGATCGGCTTCTTCCTGTCGGGTCATCCGCTCGACGACTACGCGGCGGCGCTGAAGCGGCTGCGGGTGCAGAGCTGGGCCGAGTTCTCGCGCGCGGTGAAGACCGGCGCGACCGCGGGAAAGGTCGCCGCCACCGTGGTATCGCGCATGGAGCGGCGCACCAAGACCGGCAACAAGATGGGCATCATGGGTCTGTCGGATCCGACCGGCCATTTCGAGGCCGTGCTGTTCTCGGAGGGGCTTGCACAATATCGCGACGTGCTCGAGCCCGGCGCGGCCGTGCTGCTGCAGCTCGGCGCCGAGCTGCAGGGCGAGGATGTCCGCGCCCGCGTGCTGCATGCCGAACCGCTCGACGATGCCGCCGCCAAGACCCAGCGCGGCCTGCGCATCTTCCTGCGCGACACCAAGCCGCTCGACTCCATCGTCAAGCGCCTGCAGGGGCCGGAAGGCACCGCGGCCAATGGCAATGGAGCGATCGCCAAGGGTGCGGCGCCCCCCTTGGCGCCCCGCACGGCAGCAGGCGAGGGCGAGGTATCGCTGGTGATGATGCTGGACCTCGAAACCGAGGTCGAGATGAAGCTGCCGGGGCGCTTCAAGGTTTCGCCACAAATCGCAGGTGCCATCAAGGCGGTGACCGGCGTGGTCGACGTGCAGCAGCTCTAAAGGCGATCGTTCCGCTGGAGCGGCTGCGTCCGGCGATCTTGCCGGTCGAACGGGGACGAGGAACAAAAAAGCTGCGCGTGGGCTGTACGGACATGCCTCCGTTCAACCGCGGTTCAGCCATTCTCCCGCTGAATCCGCGGCGGGTGCCTCGAAGGGGCTTGAACCATGCGCTTGGCCAAGATCACCGCGAAGATCGTCCTGAGTGTTTCGCTCTGCCTGCTCGCCTGGGCGGCCCTGCCGCGGCCTGCCGCAGCGCAGCAGCCCGGTGCCGAAAAGCGTATCGCCTTGGTGATCGGCAACGGGGCCTATGCCAAGGGCCCGCTGGCGTCGGCGGCCAACGATGCCGGCCTGATCGCGCAGACGCTGCAGGCCGCGGGCTTCGACGTGGTCGGCGCGCGCGATCTCGATGCAGACACGTTGCGCAAGAGCTTTCGTGATTTCATTCACAAGGCCCAGTCAGCCGACAACAACACCGTCGCGATGGTCTATCTCGCCGGCTACGGCATGCAGCTCGCCGGCGAGAACTACTTTCTTCCCGTCGACGCCAACATCGGCAGTGACGTCGACATTCCGACCGAGGGGCTGCGCCTCAGCGACTACATCCGCCAGCTTGCGGCGACGCCGGTGAAGGCCAGCGTCGTGGTGCTCGATGCCGCCCGCCAGCAGCCCTTCATCGCCAGCGGTCCGGCGATCGCCGGCGGCCTGGCGCTGGTCGAGCCCGATGCCAACATGCTGATCGCGTTCAATGCCGCGCCGGGCACGATCGCGCCGAACGAGACCGGCGCCTACGGCGTCTACGCGCGCTCGCTCGCCGAGATGATCCGCACCGGCGGGCTGTCGCTGCCGGAGGTGTTCGACCGGCTGCGGCTGCGCGTCAATGAGGAGACCAAGGGCGCGCAGGTGCCCTGGGACGCGCAGAAGATCCAGGCCGCCTTCACCTTCTTCGAGCGGGCGCCCGACGCCCCCGCCACGTCGGATTCGCCGGAGCAGAGCGCGGCGCTGCGCTCGCGCCCGATCCGCGAGCTGCCGGTGCAGGAGGCCTATGCCGCCGCGCTCGAGCGCGACACGCTGCAGGGCTATGAGGACTTCATCGCCGCCTATCCGAGCGACCCGCTGGCGCGGCGCGTGCGCGCCCTCGTCGCCGCACGCCGCGAGGCGCTGACCTGGCGGCGGACGTTCCGCACCGACAGTCCGGAAGCCTATTGGTCCTACCTGAAGCGCTATCCCTATGGCGCGCATGCCGAGGACGCCCGGCGGCGGCTGGCGATGTTGTCCGCGCCGCCCGCGCCGCCGCCGACCTTCGCGATGATCGACTATGACGTGCCGCCGCCGCCGCTCGACGAGGTGATCTATGTCGAGCGCCCGGTGCTGATGTTCTCGGATCCCGAATTCGATTTCGTGCCGCCGCCCCCGCCGCCGGTCTACATCCTGCCGCCGCCTCCGCCGGATTTCGTGGAGCTGCCGCCGCCATTCGCCCCGGTCGGCCTGTTCATCCTGCCGCGGCCGGTGTTCGTGCCGATCCCGGTCTATGTCCACGGCTGTCCGGTTCAGACAGACTGGACATGGTGCATGGCGTGGATTCTTCTGCGGTCTTGAGCATCGCCAAATG
>NZ_JBNPUO010000014.1:0-99455 GCF_051168215.1 Bradyrhizobium sp. HKCCYLRH2015
AGGCGGTGGCGCGCCTTCGCGCCAGCCTTGAGGCCGGCCGATCACCGGTCTACAAAAAAGACAGTTGCTCCCCGGTGCTCCGGCTTGTTGGCCACCGTCGCCGTCGGGCTCATCATCACCCGCCGGCTTGGCATCAGCGTCGGGATGCCAGGACCACGCGACTTCACGTCCGCGCCATGCCGTCCGTCCACATGCCGAAGCACGCTGCGACACGTCGCGGCCACCGCATCCCGCGCTCCACGTCCGTGACGATCGCGAAGCGCCCCTCCTGTCGAGCACGGGACCAAATCAGCATAGCAGGCTTTTCCGAAAAAGCGAATCCTAAATTCGGCCGCCGGCAACGGCGCCGTCCGGCCCGCCTCCCGGCGCGTCCGCTGGCCGCGGACGGCCCGACCGCCTAAGCTGTCCGCTCCTGCACGCCCGCCGCCCGGAAGAACCGAATGCCCCTCGACATCATCTGTTTGCGTGACCGGCCCGACCTGATCCCGCGCGTGTTCTCGCCCGAGCTCGATGGTCTTTGGCCCCCCTTCATGCGTCAGGACCGGACCGCAATGTTGTACT
Organism: Bradyrhizobium sp. HKCCYLRH2015; assembly: GCF_051168215.1. Taxonomy (NCBI): domain Bacteria; kingdom Pseudomonadati; phylum Pseudomonadota; class Alphaproteobacteria; order Hyphomicrobiales; family Nitrobacteraceae; genus Bradyrhizobium; species Bradyrhizobium sp. HKCCYLRH2015. The sequence continues at coordinate 562 of NZ_JBNPUO010000014.1, forward strand.
TCGACCCGCCCGTGTTCGACCACTATTTGGACTGCGCCTATGCGGCGCTGGCCGGTAACGAGGTGGTCGGACGCGGCTTCGCCATTCCCTTCGCCTTTGGCATCGAGGGCCGCCGGACGCTGCCGGATGCGGGCTGGGACGAGGTGATCCGCTGGGGTCACGAGGATCGCCTGCTGGGGCGGCAGCCGACGACGATGAGCGCGCTCGAGATCGCGCTGCTGCCGAAGGCGCGCGTGCCCGGCAGCTCGCTCGCCATGCTGGCGGCGCTGAAGGACGGCGCGCGCGCAAAAGGCTTTGCCGAGCTGTACGCGCCGGTGCGGCCGAACCAGAAGCATCTGGTGCCGCGGACGCCGATGCGCGCTTATCTCGATCAGCGGCGCGAAGACGGCCAGCTCGCGGATTCCTGGCTGCGCACGCACATCCGCATCGGCGGCGAGATCGTCAAGATCGCGCCGTGCTCGATGACCATCGTCGGCACGCTCGCCGAGTGGTCGCAATGGACCGGCGTGACCTTCGATCGATCGGGTGAGATCGAGATCCCCTGTGCTCTCGTGCCTGTGCTCGCGTCGGTCGCGCACGACCATGCCGCCTATGTCGAGCCGAATGTCTGGATTCGACATCCGCTCTAACAGACCGCACGAAAGCCGTCCGCCCGTTGCAGATCGTCCGCGCCATGATCAACGCGCCGGCACGGCGCGTTCGTCGAGAAATCCGATCACTGCATCGAACGCCTGCTGTCGATTCCGTTCCATCAGGACCATGTGCGTGCCCTGGCCGATCTCGACCAGGCGCTTGTACGGCGCGCTCGCGAGTCGAACGAACAGGTCGTGCGCCATCTCGAAGCTGACATCCACATCCCATTCCGCCGAGAGCAGGAGAACCGGGCAGTTGATGCTGCCGGGATCATAGGTCGGCCTGGCCGCGGTCCAATGCGCGCGGACGTCCTGTACCGCGCCCGAGGGCGCGCGGATCGCGTCGGGGTACGGCGAGTCCGGATCGGTCGCGAGCGTCGCCTGCGCCCAGGTCTCGAACCAGCCGTCCGGAATCAGCTTGTCCCGCGCGTGCTCCGGAGCGGCGCCGCGCCATGCCGCCTCGAACGCGCGCGGGGTGACGATCCGATAGGCGCCGAGCGGTCCGCCGGCGTCGATGCGCAGCGGCTCGCTCGACAGCCAGAGCGGCGTCACCAGGATCAGCTTCTCGAGCTTCGCGTTCGCCGCGCTCGCGAACATGCCGGCGATCGTGGCGCCCCAGGACATGCCGAGCACATTGACGCGCGGGATATCGCGATGCCGGCGGATGAAATCCACTGCGGCAGAGAAATCGTCCACGGCGGTCCACGCATTGGCCAATGGAGAACCTTCCTCTGGCGCGCGCGACATCTCCGGCGGCCGGCTGGAGCCGCCGTAGCCGCGCGCGTCGACGGCCCAGACGTCGTAGCCGGCCTGCGCCAGCACATCCATGAAGGAGGCGCCATCGACCGCGACGTCGAACAGGCTCGCAGACGAAAAGGTGGCGCCGTGCATCATCACCAGCGTGCGCTCGGCCGAGAAGCGTTGCAGGTCGTGCCGGCGCTTGTTGATGAGCTGAAGCTGGACGTCGGACACCGGACCTTCGATCAGGCGGCGCTCGGAAACGATGCGCGAGGAGAACGTTGCATTATCGATCATGGCCATCTCGGATCAGGCGAAGTGCCAGGCAAACCGGTCGCCGTCGCGGCTGACGCGCCCGGCCGAGGACTCGGCGAAATGGGTGGTGAACACGAGGGAGCCGGTCTCCGCGGCATGGTTCATCGCCCATAGCCGTGAGGTCCGCGCCGCCTCCGGGAATTCGCAATAGACCGAATTCCAGTCCGGATGCGCGACCTGCATCGGATGATGCAGCACATCGCCCCAGAACAGCGCGCGCTCGCCACGCGAGCTGAAGCTGATGCAGGCGTGATCGATGCTGTGACCGGGGCTCGGCACAAAACGGAAGCCGTCGACGACCTCGCTGCCATCGACCGTGATCTCGCGCGCGAGGCCGGCCTCGACGATCGGCAGCACGCTGTCTTCGTAGACCCCCGGCATCGGTGGATGCAGCATGGGTCCGAGCCCGGCCGCGTCCCTGATCGCGGCGTTCGAGCCGTCGCCAGCCGAGAGGGCGGCGACATAGGCGCGCTCTCGGCCCGAGAAAACGTGCCGGGCGTTCGGAAACACCGGCATCCAGCGGCCATCGGCAAGCTGCGTATTCCAGCCCACGTGATCCGCATGCAAATGCGTCATCAGGACGAGGTCGACATCGTCGGGGGCGACGCCGGCCGCCCGCAATCGGTCGAGGAACGGCTCGTTCAGGCGATGCAGAACGGCCGCGCCGGGCCGCTCCTTGTCGTTGCCGGTGGCCGTGTCGATCAGCACCACGCGCTCCGGCGTCCGCACCAGCCAGCTATGGATGCTCAGGCGCAGCGATCCCGTGCGCGGATCGACCGATCCCGGCCCGAAACGGCCGCGTTCGCGGGCAATGCTGGCGGCGTCCACGCCTGGAAACAGAAACTCGCCCTCGACCGCATCGAGACCGATCTCGAAAATCCTGCTGATGGTGGCGTCCCCGACGCGATAGGTCGTGATGTCCTGCATGTTTGGCGGCCTCGATCCGAACGGTGATCTTGTCTGGGCCGAGATCTACGATTAGGTCATGCATTCCTCAAATCGATCCAACTCATGCAGTCCATCGATCATTTCGATCTTCGCTCCTTCGACCTCAATCTGCTGGTCGCGTTCGACGCGCTGATGCAGGAGCGCAGCGTGACACGCGCGGCGGCGCGCCTGAAGGTGGGGCAGCCGGCGATGAGCCATTCGCTGTCGACGCTTCGCGTGCTGCTGCAGGATGAGCTGTTCGTCCGCGTCGGCACGATCATGCAGCCGACCCCCAAGGCTGCGGTGCTGGCCGGACCGGTTCGGGCGGCGCTGGCCCAGATGCAGGCTGCGTTGCACGCCGCACCGGAGTTCGACCCAGCGACCGAGCAGCGCACCATCCGCTTGGGATTCTCGAGCGAGGTCGAGCTGCTGCTGATCCCCGAACTCACGGCGGAGCTGCGTCGAACGGCGCCCGGCGTGCGGCTTCTCAGCCGTCCGACCGAACGCAACGAGGTGCATCGTCTGCTCGACGAGGGCGCCTTGGATGTCGGCGTCGGCTGCTTCGAGGCGGTGGCGCTGCGGCACCGATCCCAGTTCCTGTTCGAGCAGGCGCTGAGCTGCGTCTACAATCCAAAGCGCATCGCGATGAAAACACCGATCGGCCTGGATGCCTATCTGTCGCTTCCGCACGCACTGGTGACGCTGACCAACAGCCTGCAGGGCTGCCTGGAGGCGGCGCTGGATGAGATCGGCACCGAGCTCAACGTGGTCTCGGCCTCCTCGGATTTCCTCAGCGTGCTGGCGACGGTGGCCGCGTCACCGGTGATCACCACGATCCCGACCCGGATGGCAAGGCTCTACGGACCCCGGTTTGGGCTGGCGCTCTGTCCGGCGCCGTTGAAGTTGCGGCTGCCGGCGGTCTCGATGGTCTGGCCGCTGCAGCTCGATCGTGACGCGGCATCGGTCTGGCTGCGGAACATGGTGGCGGACATCCTGCACACCACCGAGCGCGCCGCCTGTCGCGCGGCTGCCGGATAGCTCCGTCGGGACTCCGTGTGCACGTGAGCAGATCGCGACTGCCCCCCGGCATGATTGCAGAGTCTCTCGCGCGATCGTGAGGCGGCGGGCCACGCGACGCACCTTCAGACGATCGGAAAGCCGGGAGCGGCTTAGGCTCTTGGCCACCCCGTGCGCGTTCGGTTAGAAGGCGATTCAGTCGATCTGCCCGTCTTCGTCCGAAGGTAATCCCATGGCCCTGATGCCGGTCTCCGATGCGTTGTCCGCGGTGCTCGCCGGCACCGAGCCGCTGGCTGAGGAAATGGTCGGGCTGGACGAGGCCTATCACCGCATCCTGGCCCGCGACCTCGCGGCGCTGCGGACGCAGCCGCCCGAGGCGATGTCGGCGATGGATGGCTATGCGGTGCGCGCGGCCGACGCAGCCAAGGCCAAGGCGCGGCTGAAGGTGATCGGCGAGGTCGCGGCGGGACGGCCGTTCGATCGCGTGGTCGGGCCCGGCGAGGCGGCGCGGATCTTCACCGGCGGCGTTGTCCCCGCAGGCGCCGACGCGGTGGTGATCCAGGAGGACACGATCGCCGAGGACGGCCATGTCGTGATCACCGAGGCCGCGATCACAGGCCGGCACATCCGGCCGGCCGGCGTCGACTTCCACCAGGGCATGGTGCTGCTGAAGGCCGGGCGCCGGCTCAGCGACCGCGACCTATCCCTGGCGGCCAGCATGAATCATCCGGCGCTGCCGGTGCGGCGGCGGCCGAAGGTGGCGCTGCTCGCCACCGGCGACGAGCTGGTGATGCCGGGCTCGACGCCCGGCCCGGGGCAGATCGTCTATTCCAACGGCTACGCGCTGCGGGCGCTGGTGCGCAGCGAGGGCGCGACGCCGATCGATCTCGGCATCGCCGCGGATACGATGGCGGCGACGGTCGCTGGAATCCGGCGCGCCCGCGCGGCAGAGGCCGACGTCCTGATCACGACCGGCGGCGCCTCGGTCGGCGATCACGACCTGGTCAAGCAGGCGCTGGAGGCCGAGGGCGTCGAAATGGCGTTCTGGAAGATCGCGATGCGGCCGGGCAAGCCGATGATGCACGGACGGCTCGGCGACATCAGGGTGATCGGACTGCCCGGCAATCCGGTGTCGTCCTATGTCTGCGCCATCCTGTTCATGGTGCCGCTGATTCGGCGCCTGCTCGGCCGCGACGAGGCCGTGATGCCGCGCGAGACCGCCCTGCTCGGCCGCGAGTTGGGGGCGAACGATTCGCGCGAGGACTATCTGCGGGCGCAGCTCGAGGAGCGCGCCGACGGCACGCTGGTAGCCACCCCAGTGAGCCAGCAGGATTCGTCGCTGCTCGGGAACCTCGCGCTGTCGCAGGCGCTGGTGATCCGGCCGGCGTTTGCGCCGAAGGCGCCTGCCGGCAGCCCGTGCGAGATCCTGCGCCTGCCGAACTGAGCCGCTTCCCCGGTAAAGCCCGGTCCGTTCATCATATTTTTAGGATTGCGGAACACACATCGAACATATAGTGTCCGTTCATGATTTGTTTTTAGTATGTTGCGGGCGACGCGATGACGGTCCGACTCCAGGGCGCTCTCAGCCGGCTTGTGCTCAAGGCGCAGCTCCTGGACTCGGACAACAACAAACCGGGGACCAGGTCGAAATGCTGACGCGCAAACAGTACGAACTTCTGCGGTTCATCAACGAGCGGCTCAAGGAAGCCGGCGTGCCGCCGTCCTTCGACGAGATGAAGGATGCGCTCGATCTGCGTTCGAAGTCCGGCATTCATCGCCTGATCACGGCGCTCGAGGAGCGTGGCTTCATCCGCCGGCTGCCGAATCGCGCCCGCGCGATCGAGGTGATCAAGCTGCCCGAGCTGTCGCAGGCCGCGGGCAACCGTCGCGGCTTCACGCCGTCGGTGATCGAAGGCAATCTCGGCAAGGTGCGCACCAGCACTCCCGCGCTAGACGATGGCGAGCGCCCTGTCGCGGTGCCGGTGATGGGCCGCATCGCCGCCGGTACCCCGATCGAGGCGCTGCAGACGCGCAGCCACACCATCAGCGTGCCTGCCGACATGCTCGGCAACGGCGATCACTATGCGCTCGAGGTGCGCGGCGACTCGATGGTCGATGCCGGCATCCTCGACGGTGACATGGCGCTGATCCAGCGCAACGAGACCGCCGACACCGGCGACATCGTGGTGGCGCTGATCGACGATGAGGAAGCGACCTTGAAGCGCTTCCGCCGCCGCGGCGCATCGATCGCGCTCGAGCCGGCCAACACCGCCTACGAGGTGCGCATCCTGCCGCCGAACCGGGTGAAGATCCAAGGCAAGCTGGTCGGGCTGTACCGCAAGTACTGATCGCGAATGGGATCGGTCGATCGGCGGCGGGCGCACGCGCTGTCGCCGCCGAGCGAGAAGCCAGCCAAGCTGGAAGCAGCCAGCAAAATACGCCACACGCGAATGCACTTCATGATGTGCAGCGCGGCATGCTCAAACGCTTGTGATCGGCCGCGGGCACACGCGATGCAGATCAGCGCAGAATTGCCGCGAAGCGCGCGCTAACATCACCATCGATGTCCACTCTGATAGAGGCCTGCGCCTGTCCGGGGGGAGCGTGGGTCGGCTATCTCTCAACGAGGAGCGATCCGATGTGTGACTACAGCCTCCATGCGGTTGCGTCCCGTCCCGCCAAGGTCGGCGAGACGTTGATCTCGATGACCTTCCGTGGCACCGCCACCCGCGGCTTCGCGTTGGAGAGCGAGCCGACCGTCGCAGTCTGCATGCTGCCCGGCACCGAGTTGGCCTTCGCCGAGGACGTCCGCTACGACAGCCGCTGGCTCTGGACCCGGACGATCCGCGAGCGCGTCGCGAAGTTCAACAGCATCGAGACGCACATTCCCGATCGCCATCACGACGCGATCGAGTTCGCCGACGGCCGCCACGTGCTGGTGACCCAGCTCTGCGAGGGCCAGCGCGTCACCGTGCTGCAATTGCCGGTCAGCAAGCAGCCGGCAGAGCGCCGCCCGGACATCGCCGAGGACGTGCCGACGTCGCAGGCCACACCGATTCGCCGCATCAGCATCACCTGAGGGTCTGCGCGTCGGCATTTCTGTCGGTCGTGAGCGCGCTTTCGAAGGTGGGAGACTTGGTCAACTTGGGTTCTGCAAGCGCAAAGTCCTCTCGGGCGAATCTCACGCCCCGGCATCGCATCGGATAGGAACGACATCCCTCGGCCGGCATTGTTTGCCGGGGGAGCTTGCTGCCGTGGTCAACAAGATCGATTGGAACAAGGCCGGCCGATCACCGAGCCCGGCCGCTATATGCTTGCGTTCGGATGGCTGACGGTCACGGCTGATGACGTCGCCATCTGGCAACGCTATCCGGGTGCTGCGTTCACGCTGGTCGAAGGGCCCTCGCTGTTCGATGGACCAGACGACACCGAGTATCATCTCGGCACCTTCGAGCTGCCCGGCGCTCAATCCTGCTCGCCCTGCTCCGTCTCCGGCGGCGTCGCGTCCTGAAGCCGCGCGGCCGGCGCACGCGGCGTCAGCGTCGTGTCGAACTCGCCGGCCTCGGCGGGCGCCGGCCACCATGGGCGGTCGGTGCCGCCGGCACGCGCCGGCGTCACGGCGAAGCCTATGCCCTGCTGCACCAGCAACAAGGCGCCCTGCTGCCGCAGCCGCTCGCGATCGATCACGGCCGCCGCGCAGGATGACGGCGCGGCGCGCGCGGTGACGATCAGCGCGACACGGGCGCAATCGTCGGCGAGCGCCTCAGCGCGCAAGGTCATGGCGGCGAAGCGGCCGTCGGCCATCGCGACCACGCAGCCCGCCTCGTCGCAGGAGACGCCATCGGCGAGCGAGGCGTCCGCCGGCAGCCGGGCATCGGCGTCGGCCGCGAGCCACTCCTTGGTGGCGAACACATCCTTGCCGGCGCGCATCACATGCAGGCGTCCGTCACGGCCGCGCACCGCCACCGCGCGCCCATCGCCGGCGACCAGGACGTCGGGCAGCGGCGTCGCGGCCGCCCAGGCGGTGGCGGCCAAAAGCCCCATGGCGCCCAACCAGCGCAGCGGTGTGCGCAGCAGGCCGATCAGGATGACGCCCAGGCTGGCCAGGATCAGCGGGCCGATGCCGAAGGCCGGGATGCGCCCGACCGCGCCCGGCAGCGCCGCCACCCAGCGCGTCACCGCGATCATCCAGTCGATGCCGAGGCCCATCAGCGACCACCAGACGCCATCCAGGCCGAACGGCGCCGCCAGCAAGCCCATCAGGCCGGCCGGCATCACCAGCGCCGAGACCACCGGCATCGCCGCGAGATTGGCGAGCACGCCATAGGGCGTCACGCGATGGAAATGGAAGGCGGCATAGGGCGTGGTCGCGAGCCCGGCGATCAGCGAGGCCAGCAGCAGCATCGCGAGCTCGCGCCCGCCCCACAGCGCGACGCGCTGCGTCGTGGAGCTGTCCGGCGTCGCGAACAGCCTGGGCAGGCCGAACTGCACCAGCGCGACCAGGCCGAGCGTTGCCGCGAACGACATCTGGAAGCTCGTGGCCGAATTTCTTATCCAGCAAGATATTCAACGACTTAACTAGCCTTACGCTTGGCAGTCTGGGACTTTTTCCGGGACTTTGCCACCGCTTCCACAGCGCTGGCTACGTCCTCGTCGAGGACGTGCGCGTAACGCAGGGTGCTCTTGATATCCCGATGGTTCAGGGCCTTTTGCACGAGCTTGAGGTTGCCCGTCTCGCGCAGCAGCTTGGTCCCGAAGTCATGCCGGTAGTCGTGGAAGCGGAAGTCCTCCACGCCGGCCTTGGAGCGCATGGCCTGCCAAGCGCTCTTGGCGCCGCTGATCGTGAGCGGATAACGATGGCCGCGCACCCGGCCGAGCCCCTTGTGGCCGTAAACGGCCACGTACGTGAATACGAATTCTGGGTGCAGACCCTGCAGAGGGAACAGGATTTCCCGGATCGTGTCAGTGATCGGGAACACCACGCGGCGACCGCCCTTCCCGATCCGCACGATCTGCTTGGTCCCGAAGTTCACCTCCGACCACCGGAGCGTAATGCACTCCTTCTGGCGCAGCCCGCTGGCCGCCACGAACCCAAAGAACGGCACGTAGTCGTCGCGCATGGCGTCATCCAAGGCAGTAGCCTCGTCGTCCTGCAGCTCACGGACGCGCTCCTCGGGCTCCGGCAGTAACAAGTCGGTCCAGACCGGCTCGTTCTTGAACTCGGCGCCCTCCGCCTTCGCGAACGAAAAGAGCCGCTGCAGCACCTTAGTCGTTGATCGGTTGACGGTGGCGTTGGAGATCAGCGGCAAGGCGTCACGCTGTTCCTTGGTAAGCTTGCCGCGCCGGGATACGCGATGCCCGCGACGCCATGCCACCAGCTTCTTGGCGGCCGTATGATCGATCTCGGTGAGCGGCTTGGCCTTGCCGAAGTAGTCCACCAGCCGCGCTAGGTTCGTCTCTGTGGCGTCTGGAGCGGCATCGTATTGGCCCTGCTCGTTCCAGAGCCGATCGGCAACGTCATCGATCAGCAGCGAAGCCGCCGATCGCTTCATGGCCTTGACCAGCTCTTTGGCCTTCTCGCGCTCTACGGCTTCGAAGCGTTCTGCTTCTTTGCGAGTCTTGCATTCCGTTGAGCCGTAAAACCGATGGCCACGGAGCACAAAGTCGAATTGGTAGTACGGACTTTTCTTGACCTTGAAGACGGACACGGAGCTTCCTCGCGCGCACGGCTAGCCTCGATGAACTCATTCAAATCCGCCTCAGTAAAGCGGTAGCGTGGGCGCTTTCTGCCGCGACCGATGTTAACGTATCGCAAGCGGCCGTCATCGACGAGCGCCCGGACGTGATCGACAGAAGCACCGAGCCGCTTCGCTGCTTCTCTGAGATCGAACAACATCCACGACGCATCCCAAAGCTTAACATCGTCACCTTGCAGCGCGCAACCGGCTGTATGCTCAAGGCCGCGGACAAAAGCAGCGCGATGATGCTCGCAATGTCCGAGCTGCTGCAATCCGCGGAATTCGCGGGTCAAGCGACTGACCAGAGCACAAGCCGTTGTCGTTGGCGCGGCGAGGCTCTTTTCGTTCCTCTACCCGTCGCCACTCCATCGACAGCTCGCTCGAACGAAAAACACGATTAAGCGCAGAACGGAAGTCGGAAAGTCGAGCCGTCGTAGTGGAGCGTAGAAATACTTGCTCCGGCCGGTTGGCGCGCATAGCCGACGTGGCCCAAAGCCACGAGCCGGCCGAAAGGCAAAGGATATCCGCTACGGCTCCTGGGCGTATGATGACCGACCGGTTCCTGCCTGGGCGTTTATCGGATATGGATATCAGCCGTGGAGGACGTTGTACTGGGTCTTCGGCCTAACGCTCCTAGGTGCGGCCGTTCTCCGCTTCACGGGAGAGGGACCTAAGAACTAGATGCCGATCGGTCTGGCTTTCAGCTTCGATATGTTGCTTCCGATTATCCGTTTGCGCGAGAAACACTACACGGACGTCGACCTGCGGCCGGGTGTGGCTCAGTATTATTTCTACGGTCACAAAATCATGGGCTACGTCCTCGCCTCGTTCGTGATTGCAGCGCTTGCGGCCCTTATGAAATAGACCCTGCGGAAGATCATTGGCTGCCCGTCAACAACAGGGAGCTGGGGTCGGCTGCTCGCGGGTCCCCGCTCCCGGCGGCTTTCCGATCCAGATCGGATGCGCGACGCCTAGAATATCGCGGCGTGAAACCGGCCCGAAATACCGGCTGTCGAACGAATGAGGATGCGGCCCTAGTAGAACGAATTCGCCCTCGATCAGGATCATGCAGCCTTCCTAGGATGGAAGAGGCCGTCCCTTACGATCCGTCACAAGGACGTTTGCCACCATCTTGCCGTTGAAAGAGATGGTGCCTGCCGCTCTGGAGCGGTAGACTTCATCACCGCCGATCGCAGCGATCTCTTTCACCAATGGCATCGAACCCAGAAGGATTCCGCGTGAGGCGATCATCAACTCGATCGTTGGCGGCAGCAACACCAGCGCGATCTCGCTCGCAAGCGAATCCAGTCGAAGCAGAGTGGCGCGCTGTCCGAGACGTTGTAGACGATGAGCGCCTTGCGAACTCGGTTGCGACCGGCGTTGCGGCGAATGCCGCCGCGATCGTCGCCAGCACAATGATTTGCAACCGCGAGCGGGCTGATTTAACCAGCATCGGAGGTCGACCTCCGCCTGCTCGCCTGGGAGTAATCGACGAGATCCTCGATCTGATAGCGGACGTAGCTGCCGTGCTTGCCGTACATCGGCCCCGGTGCCCTGGACCCTCATGTTTTCCAGCGTGTTCTTGGTGAGCCGGAGCTGTCATCGTCCTGCCCGGCGGCCCGGCCGAACGACAGGGATCGAACCTGTGACCGCACCATGTCAAGGTAATCCGGAACACGAATTCTCGCGCAAAATCAAAGCGGAAGAGCCAGTATCCAACTCGGCCCACGTCCCCGCAAGCAATATCACACCAAACGTTCCGACGGGCACTATCCGCAGCTTTTTCCGAGTGCTCCGCATGTCCTTCATAGATCACTCCCTTAGGGCGCTGCCGACCTAGAAGTTGCCGCCATTGGAATTTTGAATTAGCTCGGAAATATCGTCATGGACAGCAATTCGCTCCATCGCCTCCAAAAGTTCGACCCATTCACTCGTCGGTAATGCACCAGAACAATGCCATCGATTAGCCGAAAAGGGTTCTGCCGCCTTTCGCTCAATCCAAAAATCGGAAAGTAGCGTGTTGTTAGCGAGTGTGAAGGGATCGCCTCGCCATTGCAATCGAAGAAGATTCACGTCCTGAGTAAATTCGTATCGGCTCTTCGCCCGCTCACCCAAGAGCGCCTGCAGCCGCTTCCATCCTCGAAATATGTTCTCGAACTCGGGCGCGAATTCGACTGTGACTTGGCTGAGGAACACGTGTTTTGGTGGCCGAATAAATGGCTTGAATCCAAGATCCGCTTGCGCCCAATTCACGATTTCATCCGAGACCAGCTTGGCGTCATCAGTGTTTGAGCAATCGACAGAAAACCCATCACTGTAGGTTTCGAGCCTTTGTATGGCAATCAAGATGTCGCCAATTACCACCGAGCCATCACCAAACTTCGCAACACTGTCGGGTGGCAACGGAAGCGGCGGCTTGATCTGAAACTGGAATCGATCGGCGATCGCAGAGGCCAATATCGCGGGACTTATGCCATGCACTGGTCGAATTTCTTCCCACGAGAAAAGCTTGAGACACCGACCAATGACCGAAGCGATCAACCTCATGCGGCGACTCCCTCTAATGCTGCGCTACCCTTCATTACACGCTCGCCAAGAATTGATGCTCGCTGGAAAGAAACATCTGTGTTAGCTGCGGCCGACGTCGGCGCACTACTTCCTAACCCGCGTCCCTGCAGCGCCGCTGAACTCGCATGAGCATTGGCCGAAGAACTCGATCCTTCTGTCATGCGCTGTCGGAGTTCAAGGAGTCGATTCGCATCGAAACTTCGCTTGCGAAGTGCGCTAGGTGACACATTAGACATGCGAGACAGCCAATCCTCCCACTCCACAAACTGCACGAGTAGCGGCAGATCGAACGCTACTGCAATTTCTAAGCAAGATTGCAGACTGAGCTTTCCGTAATCAGGGTCTTCCAGACGAGAAATAACGCTTTGTGTCTTGTTCGACGCTTTGGCCAAATCCGCCTGGTTCCAGCGCCGCTGCTCTCTCAATGCGCGAATTTGAAAAGCAATATAGGATCGAACCTGATCCATCATGTACTCGTGGCGAAACTCCTCGTCTGATAGCTCTCGAACGAGTTCGTTACTCCAAGGGCAACCAGAACGGGTGACTTCGCTTAGCATCGCCTTCGATTTCCTTTTTTCTGGTTTCGGCTATACTGGCAGCCCCCTTAGGGACAAACCGTCCGCCCTTCTCGATCGCGCAAAGTACGATGGTGAAGACCATCGACGCGCTGAAAAATCCTAAAGGCCGATGCTCGACGCTATCGGCGTTGAAGCGAATCTCTCCAAGTTCGTATCCATGAAGAAGGTCAAAGGGCTCACGCTTCCAACCCGATCTGGGCGTTTGAGCTAGAAATCGTATTCGCGAAAGGAACTTCGCGCGGCATCGTGCCGTCTGGTTATCGTGCCACTTACGAACTTCATCGACACCACGCTCTGAAACATAAGTCCTGATCGTCCAAAGGACCGGCATTTGAATATCGCATTTTTGTGATTCGGCCACAAGCAGCCTGAGGTGGCGCCAATCGCAATTTTGCGATATTGTGAACGAGTCAATAACAACCCGGAATTGCTTAAATATTACGAGCCTAGCGGGGCTTGGCAATAAAGCGCTTGTCTCCAGCTCTGCTCGTTAAGAAGCACGGTGATCCCTGGAGATCCGCGATAGCCCTTGGACAGGGCCTGTCGGGAAAGTAGTGATAGACTGATCGGCCACGGCTGGAATTGGAGCCTCTCATGCCCGGTACGCCGCCCGACCATCCAATGTGCGCTTGCTCAAGGGGAAGTCCCGGCACGCGCCCAGCGCGGTGCCTGCCGAGCCTACATGTGACAAGGAATGCCTCCGCCGCCAACCCATCTGAGCGCCTATGCTCAGAAGGAGTGGCGCGACATTGCACCCGAGCTGCATCGGCTCAACCTGCTGACCGTTCTCGACGTCGGCCAGCTCGTTGCCTTATTACTGCGCCGCTGGGTCCCGGCATTTAACGTCGTTCCGCTATGGTGCGGCCGTTCTCGACGCCACCAGTCTTGTCAGGGCTCAACCGGGATTGCTGGCGTATGAATGGTCCGTGCCAGATGCCGCGCGCGACGGCGACAGAGGGCAGCGCAGGGTTCCTCGAACACACCGAAAAGGCCAATTGCCACATCGAGGCGAACTTCAAAGGCCATTGACGGTCGCGTCTTGATTGGTTGCGGTGTTCGCCCGATCGGTATTGCAGCTGTCGGAGATGGCCGCCTCGCCACTGACCGCGACCGCACTATGCCCTCGTTTCGCGCCGGCCAGGTCGGCAAGGTGCCTGAGCGCCGAGCGGCTGGGCAGGAAGAAATATCCTCCGGCGCGCACCGTAACGAAGTTTTGCATATCGCCGAGCCGAACCGGGCCGGAGACGGTCGGAATGGTGAACGAGCTCTCTTTCGAATGCCAGGCAACGAGCGGATCGGGCTCATTTCTCAATCCGTGGAATGAGGGCGAGCCCACCCACGTCTGCTGCACGAACTCGAACTGCCGATCCAGGTCTGCACACAGGCAGGTAAACAGCAGGCCCTTCTCGACCTTGTCATCCGTCGGTTTCGGTCGGTAGGTGTAGGTTCTTCCACGCCTCAACAACCGATGACGATTTGTGATCGCTTGCTGAGAAGGATCGTCCGGCTGCATGCTGTCGCGGGGATTGGCCCGGCGGATATGTGCACCAAACGGACAACTCAGGCCCTGGGGATCGTCTATCCCGTAGTTGAAATCGTTGTAGGACATTTCCTTGCTCTTCGCGCCGAACGGTCCCTTGCTCGCTTCCGGACGCTCGACCAGCGGTGTCCCGTTCGGCCATCGCCCCATCATTTTCGCCGCGATCCATTCGGCGGTCACGGGGGTGCCCGTGGCCTCGTCTAGGTTCGGGTAGTCATCCTGAACCTGCAGCACCTTTGCATCGAGGAACTTCTTGAATCCCTCGACATCCTGTTCGAGCTGCCGAATCACAAGGAAACTTCCATTGCGGCCAAAATCGCGCGCGGCCGTGTTGGCTCCCTCGAATGACGGGAAACGGCTTGGAATCTCCTGCAGGACGACCGGAAGCCGTTTGCCCGGATCTGATTCCGCACGAACCGAGGCAGTCGGTGGATAATAACCCTGGTTGTTGCGATAGCCGAGGATGAATTCGCCTGGCTCAAGGACATCGCGGGCCGGCGGACGGTTCAAGAACCGCTTCGTTCCGCGGATGACCGGTTGGGAGATGCCGTCGCGGAAACCAAAATGCTCGAACTTGAGCAGATCACGCTTCTTTTGCGCCTCGCTCTTCTCGAATTCGGTAGGGCTGTGACCTGGCACGTCGTGCCCTTTATAATCATCACTGTCGTCGCCCTTCACCACTTCGAGGGCGGCGCTGCCGTCGCGATAGACAATTCGCTCGGTCAAGGGCTCGGTTACGATCGTATGGAGCAGGACACGGCTCCGGTCGCCCAGCGAATCGAGATGGCAATCCAGTATGTCGTCACACTGCTTACGATCCTTGCCGTAGATGAGCAGGATGGCGTCGGCCGCCTTTCCCGCCCCGCCATCGCCCGTCCCTTGACCATCAATCTCGGCGTCCCGCCAATGCCATCGTAGCGATGGCGACACTTCGTCGTCGCCGAGGCCGCGCCCGCGGTTGGCCATACCCATGTTGAACGCGGCCGAAAACGTCGCCAATCCGTCCTGCTTGTCCGGTCCGCTCAGGCCAAGCTTTGCAAGGCCTTGCGCGGTGAAAGCGACGAATGCGGCGCTACGGGTTTTCTCCACATTGGCCGGGAACATGTGATCGCCAAACGTGATTGCGCACGAAGCGGGTGCGTCGTCGATCAGTTCCGGCACGAGACTCTCGAGCCAGTCGGCGCGAGCATTTCGACCGTCCTCGTCGTCGTCAGGCAGCCTTATCAACGCATAGTTCACGCAGTACAGGTGCCGCTGGGCGCTGAAGACCAGCGATTGGACCTCGTTGCTCTCGATCGAATAGTCCGGTCGAGGGATCGAGCCAAAGCAGTCTAGCCATGCACGCGCCTTCTCTTCGGTCATGGCGCGTGCGAGCCCGTCACGGATCAGCGCGTTGTTGCGAATCTGGTCGGTCGTCAGTTTGGGAAACCGGCTATACCAGAACGGCGCCAGCACCTGCTGGCGCCGCACCCAACGCTTGAAGCGGTCGCCGTCCTGCGCGCCACCGTAGATCAGGAACTTCGTGCGAGGGAATCCGACCCCGTTGCTCCAGGCCGCGGTCTGCCCCTGATGAGCCTTCATGATGAAATCTTCAAGATAGCTTTCCCAGCTACCGTCATAGTTCGCCTGGAAGATCAATTTCTCCTGGCCCGGCAGGCGGAACCATTTTGCATAGTGGATGGTGCCCATGTTCAGCACGAAGCCCGGACGGAACCAATGCAGCACCATCTGCTTGATGACCCAAAGTGACAGCGCCAGGGTCAGTCGCCTGAACCAACCGCGTTTCAGCTCGGTGACCGCCATGAAATGGTTGTGCGCGAACCCTGGTGGGTCTTCGACGCGCGCGACCTTGCGAACCGCCTGCAACGGCGGATCCTTGTCGTCGGGAACGTCATGGAGGTCGTGATAGTGGAGCAGCGCGACGAAGCCGGCCGCGACGATGCCGACCAGCAGGGCCGTGCCGGCGATGCCGCCGGTCGTCGCGAGCAACAATCGGCCGGGAAGGCCAAGCCAGGTCGGGCCGACTGCCCGGGATATTGCGACCGACAGCAGCAAATCGACCACGGCAAGGACAACGGCAAAGCAGAAGAACGTCGGCGACCGAATGAACGCGAAAACCGCATCGCCCTTGGTGCGTGGTGTCCAGTCCGAGATCTTCAACCGGTTGCGGCTCGGTACGATCAGATAATCGGCAAACTCCGCCTCGCGTCCCCCCCATCCCTCCGGATTGCGGAAGTTGGTGGCGCGTTCGCTCATGTCCGCCGGGCGCCGAACGAAATCGCGGACATAAGTCAACGCCTGCATTGCGAGGCTTCCGTAACGGGCGTGAAACGCCATCGACGAATCGAGCGCCGCCCTTGCGAAGGCCGCGAGCTTGTCCTGCATGTCGATGTCGGCCACCGAAAATTCGGACGTGCCCGCGAAGTTGAGTCCGATCGTTCCCCATGGACGGGTTTGCAGGTCGCGCTTGTAACGATTGAGCACCGTTTCCAGCGGCACTTTTCCGAGCGGCGTGTTCTCGAAGATCGCCGTCAGGCTTCCGCCGGCGGCAATGTCAGCCGCGGCAACGGAAGCAATGGCGGCTTCCAGCGATCCGTCGACGTTCATCTCGAGCAGCAGCATCGGACACGGTGACGCCGCATCGCCGGCTTCGATCAGTGCGAGCGATGCGAAATGAACGATGTTGGTCTCATCCAGTTGCTTGCGCAAATTGCCCTCAGCGGGGTTGCCGAGCGTGCCGATTTTCGCCTCGATGGCTTCTCGATATGCGCCGTCTGCAAGCGGCGCGCAGATCGTCACCATCGTCTGCGTGCCGGGCGCCAGGGCCGGAGCAAAATCCATGTCCAGCCAGCGCGGAAATGGCCCAACCCATTTGATGCCGCCCCACCAGCCCCAGTTAGTCTTGCGGCGCCGCAGATTATCCTGCGACAGCAAGACCATGAACAACTCGGTGATTTGCTCGATAGCAAGATACTTGCCCAGGCACTCGTGAATGCCGGTGCCAAACAGGAGATCCGACGATGGCGCCGGGCGATCCGGGTTGAACCAGCCGGGAGATTTGATCTCACGGCCGTCGCGCAGCGCCGACATCGTCGAGACGACCACGGTCGCGCCCGCGGGGACCGAACGGCGAAACACTCCCTTGCCGACCTTGGACTTCTCCTTCGCATATCGCCACTGCCCCGGCGCGAGAGCCGGATTCAGGCGTGCAGCTTCGAGCAAGATGGCCCGCAACGCGTGCCGTTCCGGATGCTTCAGTTTGCCGATCCTCTGCTCGTCCTGTTCATCGGCCTTGCGGGCCGCACGCGCTCTTTGCATGGCGTCCTGCATCGCGAAGGGCCGGCGCAGCAATTCCTGCAGGATCTTGCCCGCAGCCAGGGTATTGGTCGGAATGAATCCGGTTATCAGGCCGACCAGGACGGCGCAGATTTTCTCGTCGGTGACGGCGGCCGGGTCCTTCCGCTGCAGCAGGATCAGCCTGCCAAGGATGGTATCGGAGGTATCGGCCGACGCACTCTTTGCTTTGATGTCGGCAATGGAATTGGCGATTACGAGGCGGATGCGCGCCGCGCCATTGAGCGCCAGACGCCGCGTAGCCCGGTCGCCGGTCGGGTCGGCGAACAGCAACGCCGAAATCGACATCGCCCATTCGGCAAACGCGTCGGGATCCTCGACCTTCAATCCGAAATATTCGATGCAGGTCTCAGTGGCGATCCGCGTAATGTAATCCTTCATCACGTCGATCCGTCCGGCGGACGAACGGATCAGCGCCTTGGCAAACCGGTTGCTGAGCCGGGCGACCAGTTCGGCATCCTCCCTGCGGACGGCGACACGCAGCACCTCGTCCTTCGTATCTAGGACGCTTTTGATGATCTCTCGCTGTTTGGCGTGAGGCTCTCCTTCGAGGCCAAGAACGAAGTTCTCGCCACCGGCGAGCTTCGTCATCTCCGGCCCAAACGGCACTTCGAACATTTCCGGCTGCGTCAGTACCTTGCGGACGTCTTCAGCGCGCGTGACGATGACGAAGGAGCCGATCCTGGCGACAGGCCAGAACGTGCGGAGCAGAAACAGTGCAGGCGGAAGCATGGCACCGATCAGCCAGACCTTGAAGCGGTGACGCCAGCTGTCTGCGCCGATCTCATCGAGATTGAAGGGCGGAAAGCGAAGGCCATCCTCCTGCGGATCTTCAGCTTGGGCCTGCTCGATGGCAGCGTAATATTTGGACTTCAACATCGGCCCCCCGACGACTTTTCAAGTACGAATGAACGAATATGATGCGCATCATGCGTTTGCGCCCTGGTCGTCGTTCGTCAGCCAGCCAACCGGGCTGTCCGGAACGCGCTTCAGGCCTTCCAGAAAATGATCGTTCCAGCGGCGGTCGACGAACGGCAGCCAGTCAATGTAGCGACGGGAAAAGTTCGGCTTCACGCGCAACAACTCTCTCAATGCGTCGCGCGCGGCGTCCAGTTCGCCTGCTCTCGACATCGCATTGATCCGGATCATGTGCGCATACCAATAGGCCGGACGGCGGGCGATGGCGTGGTGCGCATGCTCGATCGCGTCGCTCCAGCGGTCGAGCAGCGTGAAGGAAAGCGCAAGCTCGGCAAGCGTGTAGAAATCGTGAAGGTCGTTGGAGTTCAGGCGCAACGCGGCGTGAAGGTGCGGCAGCGCCTGCTCCGGCTCGGCCGAAAGGTTGAAGCTTCCCCCCAGATGTGCGCGCGCGAGCGCAAGGCTGGGGTTCAGCGCGATCGCGCGCTGCAGCAGCTCTCGCGCGGCGATCGGATGCCGCAGCCACATTTCGGCGATCCCGGCAAGCATGTAACCCCGGCCGTCGTCACGATCGGCATAGATTGCCTCCTGCGCGAGCTTTCTCATTTGCAGGATGCGCTCTTCGGCCTGGCGTTCGGCCCAAATCGCCCAGCCCATTGCGAATGTCGACTGGATCAGGGCTTCCGAGGAATGCGGGTCGAGCTCGCGGGCCTCGGCAAACAGCTTCTGCGCCATTTCCGAGTCGGCGCGCGTCAGCCGGTTCAGATGCCAGCGCCCGCGCCAGATCAGCTCGCTGACCGAAAGGCTATCGTGCCGCTTGCTTCGCGTGCGGACCTGTTCGGCATGATCGATGCGGGTCTCCAGATGCGCAACCAGCTCGGTCACGAATTGCGCGAACGCATCCATCGAGGTGAGCGACTTAAGTTCAAAGCGCTGGGTCCACACCGTATGCCCGCTGGACGCATCGACCAGGCTGGCGGCGATCAGATACGCATCGCGGTCGCGGCGGACGCGACCTTCCAGAAGGTACCGGGCACCGAGACTCTTGCTGATGAGCTTGCGATCGGCGTCATCCGGAAATGAAAAGCTGGAATTGCGCGCAATCACCGGCAGCCAGCGGATGCGGGACAGGCGGTCGATCAGCTCTTCGCTTATGCCCTCCGCCAGATAGTCATATTGCGCGTCGCCGGTCATGTTGAGAAACGGCATCACGGCAAGCGCCGAACTGCCCTCGAACCCGATCGGCAGCTGCGAGGTGTCGACGATATGGGCAGGCAGCGGCGCGGCCGCGGTCGGACCGTCCATGCGGGGATTGGCCGCAGGGAGCGTTTCGCGCCGGTCGCGCGCCGCTCGCGCGAGCGCGTTTCTCTGTTCCCGCAGCCATTCCTCGAAGCTGTCCTCGCCGGCGATATCGAGGCCTTCGAGGAATTCGCTGGCGAGAGCCTTCTCCGGCTCGTGCCAGACGTCGACGTCGATCAGGTCGAGGCGGAGCCTGACCCGGTCGCGCTCGCAGATCAGAATCTCGCTGGAATCGCGGTTGAGGAGCTTTCGCAGGTTCGATAGCTCGCGCCTCAGGCTGCCACGGCCTTCGGTGTGCTGGCGTTTGCCCCAAAGCTTGTCCTGCAGCCAGCCGCGCGTGCGCTCGCCGTCCCTGGTCATGGCGAGCATTGCCACCACCGCAACCCCCTTCTTGCTGGGGATTTCTATGCGCTCACCTTCCGGTCTCAAAAGCCGGAAGGGTCCCAAAAGGCCCAGCGAAAACCTCTTAGCCGCCGACATCATTGCCGAATTCGTCCTCACGCCCAAGGCGAGGATAGCATTTTTCACACCTCCATCACGTTTTTTTCACGAGGCAGGAACCCTTTGCTCGCGATTTGCGAACGGATGAGGGGAACAGTCGGGTCCAACTGAAGCGATCCGGAGCCCGAGGGTCTGGGTCGATACAACAGGGGAGCATGAGATGCGTTTACTTTCGCGATTTCTTCCGCGCTTATTGTCAACTTCCATCCTTGGCCTGATCATTTCCAGCCCTACGCACGCAGCCTATCCCATCATCGATGGGGTTGCCGGGTTGCCGTATCCCGAGCTCATTACCGTCTACCCTGATGACTCCGATCCAAATCTCTACTACTTCGTTCCGACCAGTCTGTCATTCGTCTATGAGAAGAAGGCGGATGGCACGCTCCGGCCGCGACTGGGCGTCCAGTATTGGGGCATCACCGGTCCGGACATCGATGGCGCAGGAGGCAATTTCGCATTCTCGGTTCAGCCGACGATCGATAAGGCCAAGGTCGATGCCGTCGTCACGGAATTGAAGAAGGTCAAGCCGAACGCAAAATTTGCCTATCCGGCGCTCGTCTCCAGCAAGATGGAGCTGATCATCAATGGGCAGTTGGTCGCCGACCATCAAGACAAGTCCTCGCCGACGTCTACGACGGGTGGGACGGTCGATGCCACGCAGGGATTTGCAATCGGTCTGTCGCGGCTGGGAGCCCGCGTATTCGCGCAAGGCGCCGCGGCGGACAGCGATGTCTTTGCGGCAAGGTACACCTACAAATTCACGGGCATCGCCAAGCGTCTGCATGCCAAGATCACCATCTACGACAGGCGGGTCTACGATCACTTCAAGGCATCCTCCAGCGGTTCATGGTGGGGCGGCTTCGTCAAGGCGGCCTGGGCGGCCGACTGGCAGAAGCTGACGACCGATGGCTCAATCAAGCTCGAATACCTGGAAGGCGGCGACACCGACACCGACAATTACATGCTCGAGGTCTTCAAGACGATCGTCAATGCGCGCGTGGGTCAGGAGGGCATGTTCAAGCCGGAACTGAAGGCGGGCGGCGTGCCGAATGCAGAAGCGCAAACGCTCGGTTTTGGATTCTCCGCCAGCGCCGGGTGGGAACACTTGGAGGAAACGCACAACTTCGCGTTCGAAATCAATAAGGCGAAGCTCGAGGACAGGGAATTCAACATCGGGCTCTCGTTCAACGCCGTCTGCGCCAAGTACCCCGACAGCTTCGCCGACATCACCAAGCCACCGGGCAAATGCGTCGACAAGAACAACTTCGGGACGACCGTCAAGGAAATCGCATCCTGCATCAAGAACAAGCTGGCGTTCTTCAAGGGTCTGCTGGATCAGGGGCTGATCAATCAGGCGACTTACGACGCCAAATCGGCAAAGGTTCTCGACGAGCCCTGTTACAAGGACGATGTCGGTCCGAACGCCGTGCAGGATATCGCGGCCGCATTTGCCCCGGTCCTCCAGGGGCTCAACGACGGTCAACTTTCCAGGGCCGACGCGGACCTGATTATTTCCCGGTGGATGGACCGGCCAAGCGCAATCGCGACGCCCGAGATTCGCGATTCGATCAAGGGGCTGACCAATGTCATCATCAACGGTCGTTCGTAAACTGGCTTTGGTTCTGGTGCTTGCGGGAGCGGCCGCCGCCAGCGGCGTCCGCTCCGCCAGGTCGGCCATTCTCGTCAAGATCGATGGCCTGCCATATGCCGAAACCTACGACACGTTTCTGGTTGCGACTGACGTGGCGGGGCTGGCCAATCCGCGGCTTGGCATTGTCCCGAAGGTCCTGGAGTTTGAGCGGGACGCGGTGTCGGGACGACCGAAGTTCGGAGTGCAGTATGATCTGTCCGTCGGCAACACGTCTCCCTTCGTATCGCTGACGGCCTCGCTGCGCTATCGCCAGGACCAAACGGAAATCCGATCGGTCCTGACCGCGGCCGAAACGAAACTCGGCATGGGCAGCGGGACCCTGCAGCCGGCTTCACTCAATGCGTTCACCACCAAGATCTCGTTCTTCGTCAAGCTTGCTGACGGCTCCCTGAAGACCCAGGACCTCTCGCCGTCTCCGAGCGCGCTAAATGCGACCTATCCTGTTGTCGTCGACCTTTCATTTCTCGCGAAGCCGCAATTGAAGGACTTGCTCGCCGGTGCGGCTCCCGCAGGTGGCTTCGTCGGCGAGATCGAGGCCGCGACGCCGGCTTTCGAGCGCAAGAACGATGGCGGCGACTGGGAAAATGTAATCGGCTGGGCAGTCGCGTCCAAGGTGCTATCGATTCGAGACCTGACGTTTCCCGGCAACGACCTGGCGAAATCTCGCGTCGACATCAGGTTGGCCATTGCATTGGCTCTTGGCGCGCCTTCGATCGTTTCCACCGGCTCCAGCTATGTATTCGGCTGGGACACGACGCTTCCGGCTCACAAGGCAAAGCTGCAGAAGCTGGTTGACGATGCGAAATCCAGCGGAGCTTTGACCAAGATAGCCGACAAATATCGAAACGGCAGCGTCATGCCGCTCACGGACCTCTGTTCATCCTTCGGAGGTCAGATTGTTGACATCTCTACCGGTTCGCCGGGCTGTTCAGGATTGGCACCATGAAAATCAAGGCAACATTCCTTCTGGCATTGCTGGGTCAAGCGACGTCGGGCGCCGTGCTCGCAGCCGAGCCGCCTGCCGCCATGATGGATTTCGACCGGCAAATGTCGTTCAGCCGTCCGATGTTCGTGTCGGTATTCCGCGGCTACAACGACGATCACACCTATTACGTGTTGCCGAATTCGGTCACGCTCAAGGAGGCTAATGGAGGAGTTCCAGAGCTTTCCCTGGTCTATGAAAGTATCAAGCAGAGACGGAACGCG
This sequence comes from Bradyrhizobium sp. HKCCYLRH2015, assembly GCF_051168215.1. Lineage (NCBI taxonomy): Bacteria > Pseudomonadati > Pseudomonadota > Alphaproteobacteria > Hyphomicrobiales > Nitrobacteraceae > Bradyrhizobium > Bradyrhizobium sp. HKCCYLRH2015. Next base: position 23,541 of record NZ_JBNPUO010000014.1, read on the forward strand.
TTGCTGTCCGTCAAGGGGACCGTGGCCTATGGCCGGGATTATGCCGAGGCGCTCGACGAAATAAAGAGCATGGATCCCCAGGCCCGGTTTGCAATGCCGCAACCCTATTCATTCCAGTTCAGATTGATGACTCCATCCAGCGACGGCCAAGGCGCCGTCATCGAAGGAAGCAAGATCGGTTCGGCCGGTCAGTTTGAATTGATCGCCCGCGTTTCCGACATCACGTCCCGGATATTGCTCCTTCCCAACTCGTACAAATTCGAGTTCATGTCTGTTGTCTACGCGCCCACCTATCGAGGCATCGTCAGGGACGACGATGGCACGGTAAAGATCCGTGACAGGAGCTTTGAGGTCGGCGTCGTCAGCAACGGCGGTTGCGCCTTCAATCCCGACACCTATGTCGGATGGCCAAGCAACCGCTCCGGCTGCATGTTTCCGAAATATGATCCCGTCCTGGTGCGCGGACTGCAGAAGAACTTGCACCGCCTCGGACTCTACAAGTCCGGGATCGACGGCATTTATGGCCCGGCGACGGGCCAAGCCATTCGAAGCTTCCAGAAGTCGAAGACCCTCCCGGAGGACGGAATCCCAAGCGCGCAATTGCTGGCACTGTTGTCGGAAGCTGCCGCCTGATCTGAGGCAGCGCAGAAGTGGGGAAGTCATGGCCAATGGTGGAACGAGCAGAACCGAAGGTTGGCGGGCGCATGCCTTCCGGACGGCAGGGCTGGGTTTTCTCATTGTGCAGTTGGCCCTGATTCCCGGGTCTAGAAGCGCGGCGGCACAGCCAACAGTCAGCAACTATGCGGACCTTCCCGAACTGCCGGGGCCGTTCTCGGAGCTGGAGGACATGCCGCCGTCCTTGAAACAAGCTCCGATAATGAAGACGCCGACGGGTGATCTTGTTGTCCTTCCAACCACGCTGAGGTTGTACCCGGATGAAAGCGGGCTCCATCTCGAATACAACTTGCTGTCGGCTGCGGGCGCAATGCCGGGGCCGCCGGCTCGGCTCGAGCTTTTCGTTCAGACAACCGTCGATCACCTTGCCTCGATTCTCGCTGACGTCGCGAAGGCGTATCCACTGGCGAAAGTGGGCCGGCCGAAGCTAACGCGACCGATCACGGCGGAATTGGGCGTTGCCGGCCCATTCAGCAATGGTCACAGGGAATCGATTTTGGCGCTGGGACTGGATTTCTCCGTCAGCGACATTGCATTTGTGACGTTCGAGCCCACTCAGCTTTTCATGCGGTTGCCATTCAACGACGGCCCCGATCTGCTTTTCGTCAGGGTTGCCTACGAAATTCCCTACGGGAACGGGGGCAAGCAATATGCGATTGCGACGTCTTTCTCACCCAACTGTCGCACGTCACCGGGGTCATTTCTCGATTTGATGTACGCCAGATATGGCTGTCCGGATGCTGAATCGTGGAAGTTTGCTTCCCCCAACTCGCTGTTGAACGAACTCGTGGCCGACTGTGTCGCGAAAGCTGACGTTCCGTCCTCGATGCCGGAAGCAGTTCTCAGCCGCTTGAAGGAATGGCGGAGAAAGAATTGCGTCATAACCCTGTTCTCGGGTCGCCGCCCGGGCTAGTCGCCCGCGTGCTGGGGGTTGATTGGTCCCCCCGCCCCTGACACGAAGCGTAGCTGTTGCTTACCGAAGTATCTCTGATTGGCCTCCATCATCAACACAAACATTCCAGGAGTTGAAGATGCTCTGTAAGATGCGAAGCGAAGTCGTCACTCCGATCTCGGCGAACCTCCTGGTTGCCGGCGTTCTGGCGATCTCATCGGGCCATGCTGTTGCCGCAGACCATAATTTCATTGTCGAAGCCTTCCCCGATGCGGTTCAGGCCTCGATCGAAATCCACCAAAAGCAGATTGCTGCAGCCGCCCAGGGGGTGACGTCGCTGCCGAATTATCTGATTGTCCCCACACTAAATCGATGGCAGCCCGCCAGCACCGTCAAGGTTGCGTTCAGCGGAGGCGACAACGACCTCAGGTCCAGGATCGAGCGCACCGCAAACGAATGGACCAAGCCGGGCGTTGCGAACATCAAGTTCCAGTTTCGCCAGCCAAATGGATCGTTCCTGGAATGGTCTGAGAAGGATCAGCACTACAGCGCCGATATTCGTGTCGCATTCAACTCGGGCGACAGAGGCGGATACTGGTCTCATGTCGGGCGAAACAGCGTCAATGGCGATCTCGTCGGTGGTCGTCCGAACGAGGGCTCCCTCAACCTGGATTCCTTCGACAAGGCCCTGCCAGGCGATTGGCAGGCAGTCGTGATCCACGAATTCGGGCATGCGCTCGGATTTCAGCATGAGCATCAGAATCCGGTTGGCGGATGCGATTTCCGCTTCGAAGACGATGCCGGTTATATCCCGACCAAGAATGCGGAAGGCTGGTACGTCGTCGACGTAAACGGCCGGCGACCCGGCCTGTACACCTATCTCGGCGGCTACAAGAACTACTGGCCCAGGACGAAGGTCGACGCCAATCTGCGTGCCATTCCGGTCTCGTCCGCATACCTGGTGGGGCAGTTCGACAAGTTTTCGATAATGAAGTACGTCTTCAGCGCATTCATGTTCGTGAGCGGCGAAAATAGTCCTTGTTACACGAGCTCTGAAAACCTGACCCTGAGCGACCAGGATAAGGATGGCGCCAGACAAGCCTACCCGTCCGCGCCCGCAGCTGTTGCCAGCGCTGTCTCGCAGAAGAAGACGTTGTTGAACGAGATCCTTGCGAGCCCGCAAATCTCTGCGCCCTTCCAGGCCAACGTGCGCTCTCAACTCGACCTGCTGAAATAGAGAAATAGAGGAGATAGCGCGTCGGTCGGGGAACACCCGAAGCCGGTGCGAGCGTACGTTTGGCGGCGGCTTGAGGCCATCGTTGCAGCGTGGCTTCCCAGAGCGCAAACGTCCGCTCGACATTTGCAATTCAAGGGAGAGAAGCCGCCCGCACTTCCCCTACCCTGACCTTGCCCCCAAGTTTTATCCAGGTCTGAGTTCGTTCGGGCGGTGGTTTTGAAGTGCTCCCGAAAACTAGGCCAGTCGAGACTGGAATTTTCCGGGTAGCGGCGGGAGCTGGCGCGGAGCCTTCGACACAGCGCAGCGCCAGATCCCGCCGCGGATTGCAGGCGGTGGCGAACTCGGATGGCGTCTTCCATCCGAGCTGGGAGTGCGGCCGAGCGTCGTTATAGTCGGCCAGGCAGCATCGCGACGCGGGCCTGTGCGAGCGGGTCTCGTTCAGCAGTTCATCCCGCAGGCGGCCGTTGAAGCTCTCAATGAAGGCGTTCCGCATAGGCTTCTCCAGTGCGATGTAGTGCCAGGCGATGCGGCTCTGATCGGCCCATGTCAGGATGGCATTGCTGGTGAGTTCGCTCCCGTTGTCATTCACCATCATCCCGGGCTTGCCGCGCTCGGCGACCAGCCGATCCAGCTCCCGAGCGACCCGGGCGCCCAAGAGTGAGGTGTCGGCCACCAGCGCCAGCCATTCGCGGGTGCAGTCATCGACCACGATCAGGATGCGGAGGCGCCGGCCATCGGTCGTCTGATCCGACACAAAGTCGAGCGATCAGCGATCATTCGCGAGCAGCGGCACCGTCATTGCGCTCATGTGCCGAGGGCCCGCTTGCGGCCACCTCTGCGGCGCTCCGTGAGCCGTTCCTCCCGGTACAGCCGGAACAGCTTCTTGTGATTGACCAGGTAGCCCTCCCGCTTGAGCAGCACGTGCAGGCGACGATAGCCGAAGCGGTGGCGCTCAAGGGCGATCGCCCTCATGCGCTGCCGCAGTCCGGCATCCTCGGCCCGCCCCGTCTGATATCTGACCGTCATGCGACAACAGCCGATGGCTTTACACGCCCGCCGTTCGGTCCTCCCGTGAACGCCCGCGAGATGCGCGACAGCTTTCCGCTTGGCCGCGGGCGTTACCACTTCTTTCCCAGGAGATCCTTCAGTGCGGCATTTTCCAGCATGACGTCCGCCAGCAGTCGCTTGAGCCGCGTGTTCTCGTCCTCCAGCGTCTTCAGCCGCTTGGCCTCCGAGACGTCCATTCCACCGAACTTGGCCTTCCACTTGTAGATGCTGCCGTCGCTCACGCCATGCTTGCGGCACAGATCGGCGACCGGACGGCCTGCCTCTCCTTGCAAATCCCGATGATCTGTTCTTCCGTAAAGCGGCTGCGCTTCATGCTCTGGTCCTCGTTGGGGCCAGAACGAACTTCAAACTGGATTGTGCCCGAGGGGCAAGGTCACACCGACCCGCCACTTCTGGTCTACCCCAATCAACGGACATATTCCGATACTGTCCAGATTGAAAACGAGCCGCGCGCGGGCGCGCGTATTTCGAAAGCGCGACCGAGACGCTCCTACAGCGGTCACCTATCGATGGTCTGACTCACCTGCCCCAGCATCTTCGAGCCGCGCGAGCACAGCGTATACGGCCCCTAGCAATATCGCCGATTGACGAAACCTGCGCGAGAGCGCCAGCTTGGAAGGGTTTCGGCAGTTGAATACTTTCAAGGCGCATTCGGACAAGAGGTACCTCAAAGCGCTATTGAACCGTAATAGCTTTTCCGGCTTGTCCGAATCAGTGCAGGCTCCAGAACGCCCCGTTGAGCCCATCCATGGCTGGAGACCTGTCAGGTTACCCAGAACACAATCCGCCTTATCGAGGAGCAGCGGGCCGCCTAAAGTGATGGCCGCGCAGTTTATGGTTCGCATCGGTGCGCATTCATTGCGAGTTGAGCTTGCCGTATAGTGCATCAAAGAATTCGTAGCGATCGCGGTGCAGCTCCCCACGCATGCCGATCTCCTTGCCGAGTTCCATCACCTGCCCGCCGCCGTTCGGCTTGTAAGCGCTCCATCGCGGCAGACCAAGTCCGTTGGGGTCGCCGGTCTTCGCAAAGTTCGCCCAATAGGACAACATGGCATCGGCGAGATGCCGGTCGTCCGTTTCCCACGGCCAGTCGCGCACGCCGAGCGTGTTGAAGACATAGTAGAGCTCTGCGCTGTGGTAGACGCCGGGCGCGGTGAGCGGGCCGATCGACGACAGCGGCGCGCCGGGCGGGCGGCGGATGAAATAATAACGGTAGACAGCGGGCCTGCCAGTGGCCGCGGCCCGCTCCGCCCAGGCCCAGCCGCCATATCCGATGATCTCGTCGCCGAACAGCGCCGCAAAGGCCGCCTTGTGCTCATCGGGCGTCGATCCCGGCGGGTAGAGTTTTAGAACCTGCTCAGCTTGGTCCTTGAACTGGGCGCGGACGCGATCGGCATAGGAGGGGGCGCCCGCCGAAAAGCTGACGCGCGCGGTGAACAACGTCCCCTCATCGGCATTCCAGCTGACCAGGAGCGGCACGTCGTTCTGCCGGCCCTTGGAGAAAGCCTGCGCCGGATGCTCGGTCACCACATGACCGTCGACGACACCGAAGCCGTAGGTGATCGGCTCCTTCAAAATGGCCTCCAACAGCTCGGCGGCCGGCCGTGCGCGCAACTCCGCAAGCGAAGGCTCTCCAAGCGAGGCGACGAAATCGGCACCGTCGCGCTCGCCGGCCGCAAGCGGCTTCGGCCCGAAGGCCTTGATCGGCGTCAGCGCACCGCCGCTCTCGCCGATCGCGCGCGCGAACAGGCCTTTCGCTAGCGGCGAGGTCATCAGCGCGCTGATATCGAGCGAGCCGGCCGATTCGCCGAACATGGTCACGCGGCTCGGATCGCCGCCGAAGACCGAAATATTGTTCTGCACCCATTTCAGCGCCGCGATCTGGTCCAAGGGCCCGGTAATTGCCCGACGCATGCGTGTCGGATTCCTTTGTCAGCTCAGGGGTGGCCAGAAAGCCGAAGATGTCGAGCCGGTAGTTGATCGTCACGACCACCACGCCCTTGCTGGCCAAGCGCGCGCCGTCATACTCGGGCTGGGAGCCCGCGCCGTTGAGATTGCTACCGCCTTGGATCCACACCATCACGGCCAGCTTCTCGGCTGCTGATGTCGGGTTGAATGGATCGATGTCGCCGAGCCGGTTGTTCTGCATGCAGCGCGCGCCCCACCCGGTGGCAGTTGGCAGGTAGATTTCGCTGAACGGAAGAAGCGCGCGATACCTACGACGGAAGCGCCCCTTCAACTTTTCACGAACGCGCGGCCAGACTACACTAAAGCGCAATTACGATCAGCCACCGGCATTTCATCTGCTTCACTGAATCGGTTTTCGCATTGGGATGTGTTTGGCAAATTACCGGCAATGGGAGGTCGATCACGTAAGGCCGCTGTCGTCGGCGCGAACGCTGAGCGAGCTGATTGCTCTGTGCCACTTCACGAATCTTCAACCGCTGTGGCGCAGTGAGAATCTAAGGAAGGGCGGGGCGTAGTGCCCCGTCCTAAAACACGCGTACGCACCTGTCTTTTCGACGTTTGGCGCGCATCCCCTGATTGACAGCAACGCCTTTTACTCGATGATGCCGTCCAAGGACTTGGAATGGGAGGCGGTCAAATGGTTGCCAAACTGGCACGTGTCGCATTGCGGGCGGCGCTCCTCGTAGTCGTATTGGCCGCCATGAGCAGGGTTTCTTTTGCTCAATCCCCTCAATGTATGCCGGGCGGAAGCTGTTGTATCAACGGCACTTGCGGCACGCTAGAACAATTCAAGCGGAACGCGACAATCGTCTGCCTGCAAGCGGATGCAATCGAGAACAAATCTCTTCCGCAAAGCATCGAGTGGGCCGGCCGGTGCACGGCGGCGCAAATGATGGCGGGACGAGTTGAAGAGACGCAACTGGCCAACGCCAAAGAACATCGGCAGGCGCTCGAAGCACAGCGTAGGCTTCGCGAAATGGGCGCACCGATGCCGCCAGAAGACCCTATGGTGATCGCGAAAGACGAGATGGTCGCGGCGATCACTGAATGTAGGAATAAGAGAATTGAAGGCACGTTGAAGACCTTTGTTGCGTCGGCCGAGTGTGCCAATCCTCGCATCATCGAAGCGTTTAGCAAAGCCAAGTACCGCTACATGGACCTCATCGCGGCATTCAATGCGAAGCGCCTTCAAATATCCGAGCGCGTTGACAGAGAGGAACTCGCCGAAGCCGACGCACAAACTGAAAGTCAAAGGCTCTTCGCCAGTATCGTCGAGGCCGAGCGGCAACGCGACGCCATGCGGAAGTGACTGCGCGAGTGAACCACCGTTACCGCTTGCAAACACCATCATAAAGCGTTTCGCCGAGCGTGTCTGGCACGACGGCCGCCCAGCCGCTTCTGCCCTCATAGCTTCCTGTCAAATTGCCTATCCCATCGTAGCTTGCCGACGAAATCGTACGTATCCGCCGCGCGCCGCAGTTTAGTTCGAATTGCTGCACCGAATACGGGCTGTTCTCGTCGCGAGCCTGCTTCACCCAAATGTTTACGGCTTCGCCGCGCTCGTCATTGAACGTCTTCATGTCGATGTAGAGGCGCGCATTTTTCAGTGGGCCGATCTCGCGCCAGCGGTCTATCGCATCGGTAGCGTCGTTATATCCGCGCGCAGCACGCCGGAAGTCGAGTTTGGCGGCGTGCCAATTACCCGCTTTGAGGTTGGCGTCCGAACGCTTGAGAAAAAGGTCGCCGATCACGAAGTTTGGGAAGCCAAAGGAACCATTTCCAGTCAGAAACTTTCCTGCAAAATCTTCATACTTCCAATCCGGGTAGAAGGTCTGCTGTAACTTTCGCGCGACTGCATCGTCCGTTGCTGTCCTATATTCAGGGTAAAGTGCTCGGAATTGACGGATGTTGGCAAGCAGCACTTGCCCTCCTAGTTCAAGGGAAAGTGCAGCTGTTAAATCTCTGACGGACAGGTCCCATTGTCGCGTTTTGATATAAGCATCCGCGCGCGCCTGATAGCTTTCTGAGTGCTGTAGCTGACGCTCCCCCTTCTTGATCACTTCACTGAGATCCAAAATCGCAGCGAAAGTGTCGCCGATCTCGATTTTGGCCAGAGCGCGATCATTGAGGCTAACAAGATCTTTCGGATCGGCCACAAGTGCTCTGTCGTAGTCGGCAATCGCCTGTCGCCACTTCTTCAAGTGAGAATACATCAATGCGCGCTCTTTAAGTGCCCAGACGTTCTCGTTGTCGAATGCCAGAATTTGATCAAGCAAGTTGATCATCGTGTTATTCAGTTGATCGTGTTGAGGATCGTAAATACTCATCATTTGAAAAAAGAATGTTTTGAGAAATACCTCGGCCTTGAAGAGATGCGGCAACGCGGAGGCTGGATTTATCTTGGCGGCCGTATCGAAGTCATCAAACGTGCGGCTGAGTAAAGCTTTCTTCGTGGTCTCATTTTGTTCAAAAAATACGAAGAAGCCGTGATAGAGTCCTCGGAACAAATATGGTCGATAATCGCGGGCGAAGCGTTGCACCAGCTCGTCCAAATCTGTTTCGGTCCAGACGCAGACCGGGCCAGTTTTCTCCGGCTTTACGCCGCCGCTGTTCGAAAATTCTAAAGCCTTGCTGAGATCGGAACGAGTAGCTTGTTCTAGGTCGTTGATCGCGGCGACGTAGTCGCCGTTCAGATATTCGATTTTAGCTCGCGTTGCGAGCAGTGACCCAAACGGCGTTTTTCCGGCTCGAGAACCGCTGACGGATTTGAGGGCGCGGCCCACGTCTGCCGAGATCGCGGCACGATCATTACCGGCATCACAGAGCGCGAAAGCCCGCATAACGTAGCCATCTGAAAAATCGGGATACTGTGCAAGAATCTGATTGAGTGCTGGCAACAGTGTTGATGGCTTGCTGTTGTCGGAGGCTTTCAGCGCGTCGCCAAGCATTCGCTCCGGCGCAGTCAATTCGATTTTTTTGATCGGAAGCGGCTCGACCCGCATCTCTTCCGGTTCCAACACACCGGGTATCAAGACCGGGCTTTGCTGAGCCGTGGCAGTCGGGTTCGTCAAAGCAGAAGTCGCGGCGAAGACGAGCGCTTCCAAACTAGGTATCCAGAATCGACGCATCTAACCGCGCCCCCGTCCCGAAAAGGCGCAACCTAGACGGTCCGCTAAATGTCAGCAAGCGGTTTCCGCCTTTTCGCAATCGCTTCCGCAACCTTGCGCTCCGTTCAAATAAGAAGCCGTCGGCGGATTGGGGGGATAGTTAGTTCAGTTTGAGCTTCGCTCGTAGCTCCCAGATTTTGCTCTACACGTTGATTGAGAGCTTCTTCGTTAATTCCAAGCTTCTCGCGCACCGGTTTGGTCGCTATTCGTACATCTATGTCAAGCTGCTCAAGCGTATCGGCGTCCTTTGATAGTTCAGCGATCATTTCGTCGCGACCGATCTTGGTCATGAATTTTTCGGCGATCGAAGGCCAATAGTGATGCGCCAGGAAATTGCGCCGCAACGTTGCGTCCATAATCCGCTTGCGCAACTCCTCGTCGAATATCGGGTGCTTGGATACCCCCATGTTGAGGGTCCCCATTGTCTTCTTTGCCTGTTTTCGCATAAAGGCGTCCAACTCAGTAGCGAATGCCTTCGGATCGAAGCTCTTTCCATTGTCTTTAATAATCTTTTCGCGCGCCGGTGTAAGAAACTCTACCTGCAAAAGCGTCTGGATCATGCTCAACTCCACGACGTTCGCCATATACATGGCACGTCCGAACCGAGCGAATACTTCAACGATTTGTGGATCATCCTCTTTGTCGATCATTTCGCGCGCTCGCAGCTTTGGAACCTTGAGATGCAGAACACACCTACGCTTCGTCAAAAATTCTCGGCAAACTTTTTCGCGCGGGCATCCTATAGAATTTGGCGCTCGATTGTCCCCCGTGGCCCTCGCTTGATTCGCGTCGCGGCCACAGCTCGGTCACAACGGTCACACCAATTGCGTCTACTTGGACTTGACGTTTGGGAGGGCTTCCCCCTAACCTAAGGTCGTTGATCGCCTGTGTTTTCAGGTACTTTGGAGGCTAAGCACCAAAGAAAAGCCACCCACTGACCGGTTGAGTTGCCCTCCGAAGGCAAAGGTCACACGTTCGAATCGTGTCGGGTGCGCCAATAGATTCAACAATTTGCGCGAATCCTGGCCATCGCGCAAAAATCGAAACTCACCACGGACTCACCAATAAAATTCTGGGTATGGCGTATGATCGGCGACCGACCGTCCGGGGGCGCATGCGCAGATCGTACCCGCAACCCAAGCGGCTGACAGCCTCCCATCTCAGCCGGGAGGCTGAAGCTCGCTCTCACCATCAGCCAACCGGCAACTTCAATGTGGGATGTTCCGCTGCTCGTACATCGATGCCCAGTCACCGGCTTGTCTCGAAAGCTGGGCCAAGGTCCTGAAGGCGGAAAATTGGGCCATCTTCTCTATCGCGCGTCCTACGCCTCCCAGGCCGCGAACTGGCTCCTTCAAAAGAGCCATTGGGTGAATGAAATCACGCCGGAAGTCGAACAGCCGAAGGTTGAGGACGAGATACCCTACTAGCGGAACGCCCCAGTGATCTTTACGCTGGGGCTTTCTGCTGGCGATTCCCTATGACAATCGACGATTTGATCAAAATCACTACCGCGGTGACGGGCCTTCTCAAGACCATTGTGTGGCCCATCGTGGTCCTATGGATCGTTCTGAAGTTTGCGCCGCTCATCCGAGACTTCCTGGCCGACATGACGGAAGGCTCCCTCAAGGCATTTGGGGTCGAAGCCACCGCCAAGCGAAAGGCGGCCATACACCTTGCTACGGCCGAGTTGGTGAAATATACCCGCCAGAGTGACGCGAAAGATACAATCGCGTTCAGAACGGACGATTCCATTCGGTCCGCCGAGACTGCCACCCAAAACCGACTGCTTCACCGCCTGGTGGGTTGCAGAGCCCTCTGGGTTGACGACAACCCCGGAGAGACGTTCTACGAACGCAGCGCGCTGACGAGCCTAGGACTGGAGCTTGTAATCGCAACCGACACACAATCAGCCATAGCGCTCGCGGTCAAAGAGCACTTTGACGTGGCTATCATCCTGCCTCGCCATATCCTCCCGTCCGATGGTGCTGACCGTCTGTTTGAATCCCTACTTGGTTCCAGCGTCCCATACATATTCTACGGCAAGCCCGTTGGGGACGATGCCGTTACCAAAGCAGCGGCTAAATGGTCCATGGCGACGGTAACGCGAGCGTCTAACCTGCCTTTAGCTATAGCAAAGAACATTGGCTATATGACCGGCTCGGACGCGATGCAATCCTATGTTGGATATCGAGAAGACCTAAAGCGGCATTAAGCCATGTTTGGCACAAGGTACCAACTCTGAACGCCGATACTCAGCCCTATAATCCGTCGGGCTTATACTCTGGCTTCTCAAGCCCCTTCTCCAGATAGATCCGATGGAAAAGATTGATGACCCGATTGGTGTAAGCATTGATGTCATTCGCCGCCTCCAGCAGTCTCTCCCGCGTTGAAGAAGCCTGCATCAGCTCAAACTGACCCTCGCCCTTCCGCTCGTACATGCGAAGCGAGAACCTGTGATTGCCCTTCCTGTCGACTTCGAGGTCAGCCCAACCGTGTGACATGAACTTCCTTATGTCGTCGAACTCGGCCAAGCCGTCGCAGACCTCTTCCAGTTCCTTTCGGTAGGCTTCGTATCCCTCGCGTTCAGCGATGCGCTTGGCGGCCTTTAGCCGAGCCGCAACCAAGTAGGGAAACTTCAGCTCCAACTTAACCGCGATGTCGGCGAGCAAGAATTCAACCTGAGAATAGGACGTGATGATCCGACCACGCAGGTAAACGATGTCGTCGACCAGCTTCTTGTTCTCATCCGATACGCCGTCAGAGTTCAGCATTGTTCACCTACAGCAAGCGCGGCACAATCAGAACGAGGAGGACAATCAAAATCGCCGCTCCGATTCGGTAAAGTTAGAGCGCATCGAGCACCCGCGGAATGCCGGCTTCATCATCTTCGACGACGGTCAGGCCAAGCTTAACCGACAACTTCTCTTACCCGACCGGCCTGTCGTCGTTCAGGTCGAAGGGCTTGAGCCCACGGAAGAGCAGATCGAGATGTGCCGCCATCTCTGGGTACGCCTCTATGAGGCGATGGACTTCCCGTCGGCGTCGTTCTGCCCAGTCCTTCTACCCCACCAACGCCGGATCATGACGCCCATCGAGACGATCCCGGCTGCTTAGTACATCAAAAACGCCAGCTATCAATTCAGGCGTGTTAGGTAGACACACTGTAGTCCAAGCATGCGCCTCATTCAGCAGCCTGGCTTTTCAGCTCCGCGAACTTCGCTGCCATCGTTGGATTGCCCCGAGTCAGCTTCTTGATCGTCACGTCCTGTGCCTTGTCGTTCGCAAGGCGCAGGTTGCGGTCCGCGCCGATCAGCGCGTCCTTTGTTTTCTGGAGATGATCGATCGATTTATCAATCTCGGTGATCGCCGTTTGGAAATGCCTGGAGGCAAGATCATAATTCTTCGCGAACCCGCTCTTGAACGTCTCCAGCTGGTTTTCAAACTGTGTGATATCGATGTTCTGCGCCTTAACGAGCGCTAGCTCTGTCCTATACTTCAGCGAATTGAGAGAAGCATTCCGCAGCAGCGTGATCATCGGCAGGAAGAACTGCGGCCGGATGACGTACATCTTCGAATATCGATGGAAAACGTCGACAATGCCCGCGTTGTAGAGTTCGCTGTCAGGTTCGAGTAGCGAGACTAGAATGGCATATTCGCAGCCCTTCTCATTGCGATCCCTGTCGAGCTCCTTCAAAAAATCTTCATTCTTGCTCTTCGTGGTGGTTTTATCGCTCTCGTTCTTCATCTCGAACATGATGGAGACGATTTCCGTGCCGGCGTCATCCGAGTCCCGAAAGATGTAATCGCCCTTGCTGCCGGTCCGCGCGTCGTTGTCTTTCTCGAAGTAGGCCCTCGGAAAAGCCATCGATCGCACCCGGTTGAACTCGGTCTCACAGTGCTGTTCGAGGGTCTCACCAACCATCTTGGTCGAGAGGCGCGCCTTCATATCCTTGAGGCGCTCGATCGAGGCGTCACGATCCTTGATCTGCGTTTCGTACTTGTCCTTGAGCGACTGTTCGGCCAGTTGCTTTTCAAGCTGGACCTGCTTGATGCCGTTTTTCAGCTCATCGCGCTCCTTCTCGATGACGCTAACCGCTTCGGTCATGGCGAGCTTCTTCTCAAGCTCAACGGCCTGAACCTTGGCCTTCAGCTCTTGGATTTCTTTTTCCTTGGCAGCAGTGATTTTATGCTGCTCGCTAGCCAGAAGGGCTTCAGCGAGCTCCGAGGCCACTTTTTTTTCACGCTCGGACTCAGCTAGCGCATTCGCGAGCCTGTCACGCTCCTTTTCGACGGCGCCAAGCGCTTCGGCGACCGCGAGCCTCTGGGCGACGTCACGTCGCTCAAGCTTAGACTTCAACTCCTGGATTTCCACGTCCTTAGCAGCCGCTGTCCTCTGCAGATCGCTGCTCACTTTGGCCTTGGCCAATTCAACAGCGCTCTGCTTCTCCCTTTCGGCCAATTCCAATCGTTCGTGGAGTTGCTGCACGAAATCGGCATCACGGACCTGCTTAAGAATCTCGGCATAGCCGGACTCATCGACCTTGAAGGCCTTCGTACAGTGGGGACAGATGATCTCGTGCATGGTTCCTGTCCGGCTCGGTGCAGCTGTTTTCAATCAAATGGCATTGACCGACAGAGTCGGGACACATGAGAACAAAGATAGAACACATCAAAATGGAAGGTCAAGCCGGGAGCCACAATTTTGCGCACTGTGCGTGGGCAATCCCCATCTTTCGAGCGCCGAAGCAGCCGCACGAGGACGCCTACTGGCAAACGGTACTATTCTGCTTTGGACGTAAAGTCGTATCTGCAGACCCCTACGGGAGGTTGAAAACTCTGTCCTTTTGATGAATTATTTCAACCAAGGGGAGAGAAATGGGGCTGCGCTTCCGTAAGTCGATAAAGCTGATACCGGGCGTGCGCCTCAACATTGGATTGAGGCGCTCCAGCCTCTCGCTTGGAGGAAAGGGCTTCACTTACAACGTGGGCTCAAGCGCTCCCTCACGCCTGACCGTTGGAATCCCTGGGTCCGGCCTATCCTATTCCACGACCGTGCAGCCCCCGGCCCCCTCCGCGTTCATCGCTAGCCCGTTGCCCACGCGCAGACGCTACTCGGCCACACCTTTCGTCATCATCGCTTTCGTGCTCGGGCTGATCTTCATCGTCGTCAGCCGTCCGGAGCCCGTCCCCAGTGAGGCCTCGCTGCCCGTAGCGCCAGTGGCCGAGATCACCGGCCCACTCGCTCAATCTTCCCCCGATCAATATTTCTCCATTGAAGGCTCCATCCCCCTGCCGCGGCCTCGGCCGAAGATGCGGTCGGATAGCGTCGGTCCGCCGCTGCAATTAGCACCACAACAATAGTGAGAGAATCGATGTCAGGATTTGAGCAGGTCGGCTTTGGAAGCGACGATTTTACCAGCAATCCGGAGCCGCGGTGTCCCTGCCTGCTGCTGTTGGATACATCGCACTCCATGCAAGGGCGAGCGATATCGGAATTGAATCGCGGCATAGCGACGCTGAAGGACCAGTTGGCGAATGATGCGTTGGCGATGAAGCGGGTGGAGATCGCTGTCGTCGCCTTCGGTCCGGTCAATATCGAGTCTGGCTTTCAGACCCCCGATTTCTGGCACCCGCCGACGCTGTCCACGACAGGCGATACGCCCATGGGCGCCGCGATCGAGCAAGGCATCGAGCTACTGCGCGAGCGCAAGCAGCGGTACAAGGACAATGGTGTCTCTTACTACCGCCCGTGGATCTTCCTGATTACCGATGGCGCCCCAACCGACAGTTGGCAGCGGGCGGCGCAACTCGTGAAAGACGGCGAGGAAAAGAAGGAGTTCTCGTTCTTTGCCATCGGCGTGGCCAACGCGGATATGGGTATTCTCGCTCAGATCGCGCCGCGTGGCCCCCTCAAGCTAGATGGTCTGAATTTTCGCGAACTTTTCATGTGGCTATCGAGTTCGTTGAGCCGTGTCTCCGCCTCCAACACCGGCGATCGTGTCGCTTTGCCGCCGCCAAGCGGCTGGACCGAAGTCTAGCTCGATGAGCTGGCGGATAGCCGCCACGTCTGCGATCGGCACGTCGCATACCAAGAATGGCCAGCCGTGCCAGGACAGCGTGCGCGTGAGGCTCGTACAGACGCCCAACGGGTCGGTCTTGATTTCTGCAGTTTCGGACGGCGCCGGCAGCGCGGCGCATTCTGAGATCGGCTCACGCGCGGCCGTGACGACCGCAACTTACCTGATTGAGAACTTCCTTGAGGCCGGTGGTTCGGTCGGAGCAATCGAGCGGGGCGGCGTCCTGAGCTGGCTTGCTCAAATACAGATGGCAATTTCGAGCTTTGCATCGGAGGCCCGTGCTTCAACTAGGGAGTTCGCATGTACCCTGCTCGTCGCGGTGATCGCTGCAGAGGAAGCTGTCTTTTTTCAAGTGGGCGACGGCGCGATGGTCGTTCGTGAGGAAGGGGATGAGGGCTGGTCCTACATTTTCTGGCCTCAGCATGGCGAGTACATCAACAGCACGAACTTCATCACCGCCAGCGATGCGGCGGATGTTCTGGAGTTCGCCGCAGTCTCGCGGCGCATCGAAAGCTTCTCAGCATTCTCCGACGGCATTGAGAACCTTGTTCTCCATTATGCAACCAAGAGCGTCCACGATCCTTTTTTCAACAATATGATCGCTCCCGTCCGTCAGGCATTGAACGAAGGGCTAGACGATGAATTGTCGGCCAGTTTGTTGAATTATTTGAACTCGGAACGCGTTTGCGCACGCACTGATGATGATAAATCGCTTGTGCTCGCGACACGGCACGAACCAACCCTCGTCTCCGCCGATGCCACTTCCTGAAGTCGTTGATCTTTCCGGCCGCCAAATTCACCTTGATGCTCTGATCGGTCAAGGCGGAGAGGGCGCGGTCTATGGCATCCGATCCTCTGAAAACCTGGTGGCCAAGGTCTATCATCGGCCACTTACTGAGGAAAGAGCGGCCAAGATCCAGTTCATGTCGTCGCTGTCAAACGGCATGCTGAACCAGGTGTCTGCGTGGCCCACCGGTCTTTTGCTGGCGAAGTCCGGGCGTGCCCCCGTCGGATTGTTGCTGCCCCGCGTCAAAAACGCCAAGGACATCCACAAGCTCTACAGCCCCAAAAGCCGCCTCACCGAATTCACCCGCGCGGATTGGCGCTTCTTGGTCCGTGCCTGCACGAACACCGCGAGGGCGTTCGGCGCCGTACATGCCACAGGCAGTATTATTGGCGACATCAATGAGGGAAGCGTTCTGGTCGCGCCCGATGCGACGGTCAAGCTGATCGATTGCGATAGCTTTCAGATCACGGATCAGGGCAAGCTCTATCTTTGCGAGGTCGGCGTCGAGACGTTCACGCCGCCCGAGCTACAAGGCAAGAACCTTCGTCACACTATAAGAACGGTGAACCACGACAGCTTTGGCCTCGCGGTGATGCTGTTCCTACTCTTGTTCATGGGTAGGCACCCTTTCGCAGGTCGTTTCCTCGGCCGGGGCGATATGCCGATCCCGAAAGCGATTTCGGAACTCAGGTTTGCTTATAGCGCCATGCGCGCGGACGTTCAGATGGAGAGGCCGCCAAACACGCCGCCGCTATCTAGCGTCGGCGACGAAGTCGCGTTTTTGTTCGAGCGTGCCTTCGCGAAGCAGATGATCAACGGTGGCAGGCCGGAGCCGCAGGATTGGGTTCAAGCACTAGTCGGTCTCGAGAAGAACCTTGTCCAATGCCGCACCAATCCATCCCACTGGCACCATAACGCTGTCGCTTGCCCGTGGTGCCCGATGGAAGCGGCCGCCCGGGCCGAGCTGTTCCCGTTCGTTTCCCCCGGGCCCGATTTCAGCGCGTTCGATCTCACGGCGCTCTGGCGCCAGATCGAGGCAATACAAAGCCCCGGCCCCGCCCCGAACATTCAAGCCACGCGGCCGGCGCCCAGCGCTGAAGCCGTTTCGGTCGCGAACTCATTCCGCCGCGCCAACGTGGTGGCCTTTGCGATGGCTCTAGCCATAGGCGGAATTGGTGTGTTCGGCGGCTTGAGCGCGCCGGCCCCTCTACTGTTTCTTATCGCAGCGCTGATCACCTTCTTTGGCGCGCGTAGATGGCTCGACAAGTCCAGCGATGTTTACAAATTCCGGGATGCCGAGGCCAAAGCGCGGGGCACGTGGCTCCGCGCCCAGCAGGAATGGGCCGAACGGGCTGGCTCCGCCGCGTTCGATGGCAAGAAGCAGGAGGTCCTGCGCTTAAGGGCCTTGCTAGATTACCTTCCGACGTTGAGGAAATCGAAGCTTGATCAACTCAGAACTTCAGTGAGGCAGGCTCAGCTGTCGCGCTATCTGGACCAGTTCGAAATCGACAAGGCGAGCATTGAGGGTATTGGCAACGGCCGTAAGCGCACGTTGCAATCGTATGGCATCGAGACGGCGGCCGACCTGTTGAGCACGGCGGTCGAGAACGTCCCGGGTTTCGGACCGAAACTCTGTGGAGCCCTCTACGCATGGCGCCAATCGGTCGAAGCGCGTTTCAAGTTCAACCCGGCGACCGGCGTCGATAAGCGTGACATCGACAAGATCGAGCATGAGATCACGGTGGAGCAGCGAAAGCTGGAACAGGCGGTTCGCAGTGGTTACGAGGAACTGAGACAGCTTCATGCGCGCGTGATCAACGCCAGAACGCAGCTGCAGGGCCCCGTCAACGCGGCGTATGCCGAGTACCTCCAGGCCGACGAAAACTATAAGGCTGTTTCAAGGTGAAGCCGCTTACTCTTTCCAACCGGTAACGATGCCGTTTTCGAGAAAAATGCGGTTGCTGAAGCGGTTTCTGCCGGTTTGCCCGTACTTCCAAGTCTCTTTGGAGACAGACTTCCTGACTTCGTAATCTTTGTCGGCAGGAAGGCCGCGGGACTCAAGCAATTGTTCATCCGTCATTCCCTGCCAGACGACCCGCGCCAGGATACGGTCCGCAACCTCGGCGCCATATTTTGCAGCAAGCCGCTGACGTTCGGCCGTACGTCGTTGCTCCTCTTCCCGGCGTCGGATGTTGTTGTAGACGGCGATCGCGCCGGCAATGGCGCCAATGATGAAAATGAGCACAAGCAGCGGATTTGTGCCGCTTGTCGACTCGGGCGGATTCGGCTTCGGCGCGGGCAATGCGTCAGAGCTTTTTGGCGCAACAGTCGGGGAGGCGACAGGTGGCGCGTCTTGCACTCTGACTTGCGACTGGGGCAATTGGGAGGGTGAGGCTGTCGGCGTAGGGTCGAGACTTATGGGTGGCACCTCAGATAGAGCAGCGATGCGCTCTTTGGTGGCTTCAAGCACGCAAGACCAGACAGCATTGCCGGCTACCGCGCCACACCCCGTGTTTCTTTGTTGTATCCACGACCGCTGACTGTCAATGAGGAACTGGCGATCGGCCGGCTTCCTCAGCCGGAGAGATTGCTGATACTGCTGGCCCATCCGCAGGTCCCACTCCGAAAGAACCGCGTCTCCGCAGATCGCCCGCTCGATTGACGCTGTCGCCATTCGGCAGTCGAAACTCGGCCCAACCTGGGGGACTCTTGACCGGCCCGGTATGGACACCTCGGGAGCGCTGCTCCTGCCCTCCAGGCACTCAATTCGTTCATCGAGGTCCTGGATAGCTACGCAACGAGCGACCCTCCCGGCGTCTTGGGCTGAAGCCGTCCACGCCAAGGCAAAAGAGGCAATGGTAGCAATACAGCCGCCGCGGAACGTACTCTGCGGCCGCATGAATTTTCTTCTATCCGACTCGACAGTTGAAAATAGCACCTTGGGCGACCTCAACCGGGAAAGTCCTCGAAATCGCAACACGGAAATACGAGTTTGCGCAGCCAGACCGCCACGTCAATCTTAACGTGCAAAGATGCGTTCCCGGCTTGCCGACAGCCCTGCCGGCAAACAGGCCATTCCATTCCCCCAGCGCTCAAAAGGAGATATCTGAATGGCTAACATGAACAATTCCGAAATTCGTAAGCTACTTGACCTATAGGGCATTTTCCCGTTGGGCCTCGGTGAACACCAGGCTCTTCTCTTTCGGGCTAGGAAAATCTTGAGCCCCTAGCCTTCTATCTTGCCAAGCATGCTTTTGCGGAATGTAGGTTTCAGGACGGATCGTGTCCCCAAGCGTGGTGTAGCTGGCGGTCCACCGCGTTCGCCGGCTGGAGCCGGGCCTGTCAGCTGGCGATAGCCGTGAGGCTGACGTTCGGATCATCGCTCAATGGCGCGATGGTTTCCAGCGTCATGTAGCGGGCACGTTGGACCGCCCATTCATCGTTCTGTTCGAGCAGGACAGCTCCGATGAGGCGGACGATAGCGTCCTCATTGGGGAAGATGCCGACCACCTCGGTGCGCCGTTTGATCTCGCCGTTGAGGCGTTCGATCGGATTGGTGGAGTGCAACTTGGTCCGATGCTGCGGCGGGAACGTCATGTAGGCAAGCACGTCGGTCTCGGCCTCGTCGAGGAAGCCGGCAAGCTTGGGCAGCTTGGGACGGAGCTGATCGGCGACCTTGCGCCATTGGGTGCGAGCGGCCTCGGCATCGTCCTGGGCAAAGGCCGTGGCGATGAAGGCGGAGACCACGCGCCGTCCGCTCTTGCCGGCATGAGCCAGCACGTTCCGCATGAAGTGGACGCGGCAGCGTTGCCAGCTGGCGTTGAGCACCTTGGTCACGGTGGCCTTGATGCCCTCGTGGGCGTCGGACACCACCAGCTTGACGCCGCGCAAGCCGCGGCGGGCCAGCTTGCGCAGGAAGGCGGTCCAGAACGTCTCGGCCTCGGACGGCCCGATGTCCATGCCGAGAACCTCGCGCCGGCCGTCGCTGTTGACGCCGACTGCAACGATCACCGCGACGGAGACGATGCGCCCCTGCTGGCGCACCTTCACATAGGTGGCGTCGATCCAAAGATAGGGCCAGTCACCCTCGATTGGACGGCCGAGGAAGGCCTTCACTTTGTCGTCGATCTCGCCGCACAACCGACTGACCTGGCTCTTGGAGATGCCGGTCATGCCCATCGCCTGCACCAGATCGTCGACCGAACGGGTCGAGACGCCCTGAACGTAAGCCTCCTGAACCACGGCGGTGAGCGCCTTCTCGGCCATGCGCCGCGGCTCCAGGAAGCCGGGGAAATAGGAGCCCTTGCGCAGCTTTGGGATGCGCAGCTCCACCGCACCGGCGCGGGTCTCCCAGATCCGGTCGCGGTAGCCATTGCGCTGGGCCAGACGTTCGGGGCTCTTCTCGCCATAGGCAGCCCCGGTCTGGCTCTCGACCTCCAGCTCCATCAGGCGCTGGGCCGCAAAGCCGATCATCTCGCGCAGCAGATCGGCGTCTGGGGTCTTCTCTACCAGCGTGCGCAGGTTCATCATGTCTTCGGTCATCGGTGGTTCCTCGGTTGCGTTGGCGTGTCGCAACCCGATCCTACCGGAGAACTGCCGGTGACCACCGCAAAGCCGCCCGCCCGCTACGGCGCTATTTGGGAGCGCGCGTCCGGGCGGCTTTGCTCCACCGAGCTACACCACCTCCGGGGACACGACCTCAGGACGTCGTAGGCCCGATCTCGGCTGAGCCGGTGAACTTGGTGCGCCAGTTGAGCCCCCGGCTACGAGGCGCGATCCAGACGGGCGTCTTTCAGTCAGATCGATTGGCTTGCTTCGCTGCTGCGGAAGTCAAACGTACGCCAGGCTGATCGCCATTACTGAATTCTATTCCTGCCAGCTCCAGTGCGCGACGAAGTTTATCTACCGTCCCGGTGTAGGCCGATATCGGTCCTGGGGTTCGTTCAATCCGTTTGATCGTTTCCAGCGAGACGCCAGATTTCTCTGCAAGGTCGCGCTGTTCGATTCGCAGCATTGCGCGAGCTGCCCGGATCTGTTCGCTAGTCAACATTACGCCCCAAGGGTAAAATTTTGCACCTGAGGTGTTGACACGTCAGGAGCTCTGGATTACTCTAGTAGCGTAACATTGAGCCCCTCTTGGGCAAACCTTGGCGCGCGCCTCCCCCACAGATATCGGCGTCGGCCGGAAGCGTGCTGCCATGCGGTTCACAAACCTGACTGCTCGTGCGACCAAGCGCGTACGGAGTGGCCGATGATCAACCACTCCCGGAAGACCAGCGCTGACGAGTTGTCGACTTGCCCTCCGGCACCTCAATCGCAGGACGCCCCGCTCCTTGCGCTAGAACAGCAATTCACCGAGTTATGCGCGGAGCTGGACGCACTGGAGTCGTTGCCTCGCACTCGAATTCAGGTCGGTAGCGACACACCTGAACAGCCTGAGGGGGAGCTCTCTTTCCGCCAACGCTCTATTGATGAAGCCGCAACAAGCCGAATGGAAGAGCTTCTTCTCCGCCTGTATCCGATCGAGCAGGAGATCGTACAAACTCCAGCATCGACGATCGTAGGATTGGGCGTAAAGGCGCGGCACGCCGCCTATGTTACGTCCCAGTATTGGGAAGAGGACCTTGGCCAACTCGATTGGGACGCGAAGGCGGTTCGCCGCCTGATAGAGGCGGTCTGCGAGGTAGCAGGCGTGGCGTTGCCATTTCATGGTTCTGAAGTCGACGAGTGAGTGCGCATTGTGCCGCGCTTCTACAGCCCACACACGAGAGAGCGAAGCGAATGAGTGTCGTATCGATCATGGCCGCAATACTAGAGGATGAATTGGAAGCGTATGGCGTACTTGGATTAACCCAAGTTGATTGCAGAGCCATCGTTCAAAGCGTGATCGACCGTACGGCTGAACTCGAGGTCAGAAGCAGCTTGACTCGGTCCGAGCACTATCTCGGTGAACACAATTGACGGTGCCGGGCTGAACTTCCCGAAAATGAGAAACTGAATCTATCACGCGCGTCGCGAATCCAGGAGGCGCTCTCGGTCGCCTGTCCCCTCTGTGGTGAGCTAGCCCGTCAAAATGATCGGCGCAAAAGATCGTGCGACACCCTGTCATGGTCACTCTCAAGCACAGTGACAGCTCCTGATCGACGATCGTCGTAGCAGAGAGATTTCCAGGAGCCTCCCTTTTGTATCCCATTGTTCGATGTGCCTTTTCTTCAGTTGAAGTACGTCTCAACGTCTGAGCGAGATCGATTTAGGGGCGATAGTCGGGTGCACCGATAGCTCCGCTCCCTTCTTCCGCTTGCTGACCTTCGGGTGAGCGTTAGCCTTGAAGTCTCTTGGACGCTCCAATAGGGCAGCGAGCTCATTCGCATTCATCGACGATCGCCTCGGCAACTCTGTTGAGGCTATCTCATGACAAGCAAGACAAAACCAATCTCGATCCGTCTCGCCGCGAGCGAAATCGAGCAAATCCGCGCGCGGGCTCACAGGCTTTCGGCAAACATCACCGGGGTCGCCCGTGATCTGATCCGCACCGGCCTTGCCGGCGGGGACAACAAGGCTCTCGCCGATCGGTTGATGCGGGTCGAGCGTCGAATCGCCGCGCTCGAACAGCAAAGCCAGGAAACGTACGCGCGAGTTGAATCGACCGACAAGGCGGCGCGCGACCTGCTTGCGATGTTCGAGGCCTTACTGAAAGCCCTGACGAGCGAAAGCTCCGGGAGGTCAGCATGACCAAGCGTTTGCGGATCATCGGCTTTCTCGCTGCCATGGGTTGCTTTGCGGTCGCGGCGAGCATCTCGTATCTCGGGTTCGAGGTCTGGCCGCCGAGCGCCACGCTGGCAGATGGAAGGATTGCCGAATTCCAGCCCGCAGGCATTCAAGCCTGCATCAGAGGGCGTGGCCTGGCCTGGCTGGCAGACCGCACCGGCGAGGCCTATTGGCAGGCTTGCCGAGACTGGCTCGCGCGATACCAAGCTCTGAGCGGCTTCGAGCTTCGTTTCTGGGGAGTGATCGGGACCAGTCTTGTGGGCCTGCTGGCGCTGTTCGGCTTTGCGCTGAGTCTTCGGTTAGACTCGGTCTCGCTCAAGGTCCTTCGCGGAGCACGGCTGCAAACCGGCCGTCAAGGCTTGAAGGCGTTCGCCCGGGCGGCCGCCGCGGAGTGCCAGGTCCATGGCAAGGGCGTTGAGTTGATGCCATCGGTGCCCCTTGGGCGCGAACGGGAGGCACGGCATTTCCTGATCGTGGGCAGCGTCGGCGGAGGCAAGACGCAGACCATGCTTCACCTGATCGATGAAGCGCTCTCTCGCGGAGATGGCCTCCTGGTGCTCGACACGAAAGGCGACATGATGGGCGGGCTCCCAGCCGATGGGGACCCCCTCCTGGTCGCGCCCCATGATCAGCGGTCTCTGGTCTGGGACGTGGCAGCCGACTGCAGCATCAAGCAGGACGCCCGCGAGCTAGCCGCCCGCTTCATCCCGCCAAGTTCCGATCCGATGTGGTCCCAGGCGGCACAGGAGATCCTCGTCGCCTGTATCGTCTATCTCCAGTCGACCAGGGGCAAGGAGTGGGGGTGGGGTGATCTGCAACGTGTCGTGACCGCTGATGTCGGCACGCTCGCAGCGTACGCCAAGGATCACAATCCCAATGCGCAGCGACTGCTCGACCAGCCGGAAAGCAAGACTACACTCAGCATCCTGACCACCTTCCAGACCCACATGCAGATCGTCTCGGTCCTGGCGGAGGCTTGGTCCGACCCGACGGCCCGGCGGTTTTCAATCCGCAACTGGTTGCATCACCCCACGCGGTTTCGTCCATTGATCCTCCAGCACGACCCCGGGTATCCCGAGCTGTCGCGGATCTGGATCGGCAGCATGCTCGGCCTGCTCGCCTCGGCCGTAGGCAGCCCGACCCTTGCCGAAAGCCGGGAGCGGAGGGTCTGGTTGTTCCTGGACGAATTCCCTCAGCTGCCGCCCATCAAGCAGTTTCCGACCTTCCTCGAGCTTGGCCGCTCGAAAGGCATAGCTGTCGTGATCGGAGCCCAGGACACGGCCCAGATCCGCGCCGTCTATGGACAGGATCAAGCCAAGTCCTGGTTCGGCATGACGGGCACCAAGATCATTACCCGGATCAACGCCAGCGAGGCGGCCGAGGATATCAGCCGCCTCATCGGCGAGCAGGAGGTCGAGCGGAGAACGAAGAGCTCAACTCATTCCGGTGGCAAGTCCAGCGTCACGGAGAGCACCCATCGCGAGATGCGCCGCGTGATCACGGCATCCGAGCTTGGCTCCCGCCTTGGACCGACCAAGGACGGCGTCCGGGTCCTGCTCATCGGTCTCGGCGAAGACGTCTACGAGTTGGAGCTGCCCTATCTCAAGCTGCGTCAATTGCGCGAGCCGATCATACCGGCTGACTGGACTCGCCCTTTGTCCCGGATGAGGCTGTCGGACCGCGCCGACGATGACACTCATCCACCTCCACCCCCTCCCCGCCTGTCAAAGGAGTTGGCGAAGCAAATCCTCAAACGGCGAGAGTGAGCCATGGTGGCCTCCATCTCTGCCCGAGGGAATGCCGCTTCTGCCTCCCGCTACTACGGTCATCTGCAGCGCGACGACTACTACAGCCGCGATGGCGATCCGCCGGGCCGCTGGGCCGGCAGAGGGGCCGCGCGGCTCAGCCTGGACGGACCCGTGACGCGTACCGAGTTTGACGCTGCGCTGCGCGGGATCGATCCAAAGACCGGCGAGCGGCTGGCGCAGCTTTCCGGCCGCAGCCGCGAGCATGCGGCCGGCTGGGACATGACCTTCAGCGCACCCAAATCAGTCTCGGTGCTCTGGGCGCTATCCGAGGCTCCGGAGCGCCAGATCATTGCCCAGGCGCACCGTTCGGCGGTCCTCTCTGCGACCGCCCAGCTGGAGGCCACCGCCGGCTGGGCCAGGCGAGGCCGCGCGGGAACCACCCGAGAGCAGACCGCGGGGCTGCTGATGGCACAATTCGATCATCACACCAGCCGCGAATCCGACCCGCAGCTGCACACCCACACCTTCATTTTCAACCTGGCCCCGCGTCGCGATGGCAGCTGGGGCGCCATCGTCAGCCGTAAGCTCTACAAGGCCCAGAAGCAGGCTGGGGCCACATATCGCCGAGCGCTTGCATCGGAGCTCGAACGGCAAGGTGTTCGGCTGGAGCGGCAGAAGGACACGTTTCGCGTGGCGGCCATCCCGCGCCTCATCGAGCGCACTTTCTCCAAGCGGCGCCAAGCCATTGAGGAAGCCGCGAAGGCCCACGGCTACAGCACGCCAAAGGGGATGGAGCTGGCAACCTTGCGTACGCGGCGCCCTAAGCGGGACGCCAAGCTCAGCGAACTCACCAACCATTGGCAAGCCGAGGCCAAGGCGCTGGGCTTTGATCTCGGCAGGAGCCGCCATCAGATACACACCACGACCACCGGCCGCTCTCACGCGGAGCTTCCAGGACGACAGGACCAAGCCCGCTCGCCGGTGGGCCAACCATCACCGGCTGCAGCGTGGGGCGCTGCCAGAACAACCCAGCATCACAGCGCTGCGCAACTCGGCTCTCGCCTCGGCCAAGTGCTTCGCACGATGGACCAGCGGGCTGGTATGTCTGGGGTTAGGATCAAGCTCCGCCAAAGTGAGCACGAGCAGGATTGACCGAGAGTCGAGAAGACAATGTGGACCTTTTCTCCTGGGCCTGAGGCAGCCCGTGGATCCTTGCAAACGGATTGCCGGTTGGGAGGAAGCCTTGCCCATTGGCAATTGATCCGCGCCCCCTGGCAAGCGATTTGCGAGCCTTCTGTTCAGATCGCGACAGCTGCTCTTTGCGGGCAGCTAAACCTGGGCAAATTCATCACGGCTCATGAGTGAGACCGAAATTTCGTTCGTATACGCGTCCAAGCGACTGCAACTTGTTGACCTACCTTGATCCATTGTTCCTCAGAGAACCCAGTTGTATTCGCTCGATCCCGCTCTCGTAAACACCGCTCAACGGGATCTTCTTATTTGAACCCAATGAGATAGCCGCATACGGCTCGCGAAGCGTCAGCACCACAGGTGCATAGGGTGTGAAAACTCGCTTCCTTCTCTTCCCTACGCCTTTCGTTTCCAGCCGCGCCTTCTGAACGAACCCACTTCAGCCGCAAATTTGCATTGGTCAAGCGATCGACGGGTCGACAAGGCCTCTGTAAAGCTGCCGACTAGCTGGGGAATTTGTGCAGGCTCGTTGCAGAAGAATGACAACGGAGATTCCCCTTCACGGCTGCACCTCGACAAGGATCTCTCGGCAGTCCTGCTGCAGACCGGCTGACTTCTTGGCGCTGGCCAGTGCCGATCATCGTCAATCCGAGACTTGAGCCCGGAGAACGCAGCTTCTCCAACGGCCAAGGTTCAATCCATCTGCAGCGCGCTGAAGGCGGCGCTTCGACTGACTTTCTCCGCAACTACTGCAAATGAGGTAGCGATCATTCGGCAAGCCCTCGGCAGAAACTGAGCGGATGCCCGTCACTGCATGCCGATGTCATAGGCCCACTCTTAGCGCCGTGAAGTCGCGGCAGCCGACAATTTTGCGAGATCGCGCGACCAGCGCAATTCAAAGACGTCGGACGAATTCGTCCGTCCGCTTGGAAGTCGCACCTGTGATCGATTGTTTGACTTTGTGCTGTCGCGAGCCGGGCCGAAGGCCGGCGAGCACCGAACGCGTGCACGCGTCAGCGTCGCCGATCTGGCAAGCCCGGTCAGCGACGCCGCTCAACTCTGTTAAGAGCAGCCGCGCAACTGGTGTCACCCGGTTGCGCGGTTTGTGTTCAGGTGGCGCGCTCCATCAGGCGCCTGGCCTTGCCTTCGAGCTCGAGCCTAGCGTCCTGATGCGCCTTGCTTCGGGCTACGGCGGTGATGCCCTGCACGAAGTCGAAGATGGTCTCCGGCTTGCGGTTCTCTTCACCTAAGACCGCCTCAATGACCTTGGACGTTTCGGCTTTGGAAAGACCGCTCTTGCGCAAAAAACTCTCTCGATCCTCATCCGTGCGGGCGACGATCCGCTGCCGTGCGGCTGCAATGCCGGCGACAAACGGCGCAGGCGAGGAATTGGCAAAGTTCGTCAGCGCCGGTGCGGCCTCATGGGCAAACCGTTGCGCGGCGAACTTCGAATGGCGGATCGTGATCTGCTCCAAATTCTCCACGCCCCAGAGATTGCGGTTCATGCAGACGGCGCGCAGATAGAAGCTCGCAATGCCAAGCGTCTTGCTGCCGACTTCACTGTTCCAGCAGTAGAAGCCCCGGAAATAGACATCCGGCGAGCCGTCCGGCAGCCGTCCCGCTTCGATTGGATTGGTATCATCCACCAGAAACAGGAACACGTCGCGATCACTGG
Organism: Bradyrhizobium sp. HKCCYLRH2015; assembly: GCF_051168215.1. Taxonomy (NCBI): domain Bacteria; kingdom Pseudomonadati; phylum Pseudomonadota; class Alphaproteobacteria; order Hyphomicrobiales; family Nitrobacteraceae; genus Bradyrhizobium; species Bradyrhizobium sp. HKCCYLRH2015. Next base: position 50,794 of record NZ_JBNPUO010000014.1, read on the forward strand.
CGTAGAGCGTGGTGGTGTCCTTGGTCACGTCCACGAACGGGTTATGAGTCATGCTCGACCAGTCCAGTACGCCCGGCACTTTCCATCGTGTGTCACCGGTGCCATTGCCGGCGATCTGCATGACGGCGGCAACCAGTTCATGATCCCAGATGCGGCCGTAGTCCGGCCCGGTGACGGCGCGAAGCTCGACACGGCCGCTGTCCGCTTCCAGGGTCTTGACCACTTCGGCACGGTGCGACAGCAAGCCATGTTGCAGATTGATGGCCGACAAGGGCGCGGGCAGTTGCCGAAGGTACGCGGCGGGCGCACCGACAAGCGTGCACAATTGCCCAAAGCTCCAATGCGTCGGCACCACCGGTTCGTCACGTCCGGGAACGATCAGGGCCAGCCGCTCGGCGTTCTCTCGGGCAGCTTCGACGCGAATGGATTGGCTTTCGACGGTGCGGGCCTGTGCGCACGCTGCCCGGCTGCGCGCGGCATCATAGAGGTCCGGCAAACTGAGATATCGCTCGTCATTGGGACGCGCAAACCACTCCGACGACACCCGGCCAATGCGCTGGCCGCGCGAGATGTCCACCCGGAATCCTCCCGAAATCTTCTGCCCGCCGTGGTGAGAAATTGTCACGTTCATCGTCATCTCCTGTCAGGTTGAAGCGCAGCGCTGCGCTGCAACCCTGCCCGTCGGCGAGACCTGGGGTAGCAAGGGCAAGGGCGGCCGGTCGCGGAGGGGGATCACCCGCCTGACAAGGGCGCGCGGGATCCGCGCGCGTCTGCACGCGCCATTCAAGGCGAGACTCTTGTGATCGATGGAGGCGCGGAAGACCGGGGAAACCGCACCGGCCGGCACGTTGTCGTGCTTCACCCTTGCCCGCGCGAGGGCGGAGCCCTTAGCAATCGCTCTTCAGAAAACGAGCCCTGGCCTTCCTTCTAGACGGCGATGAGCATGCAAAAAGCCCCGCCTCCGAAGAGGCGGGGCCGATGATCCCAGGGGATCAGTCGCCGCTGCGGCGCGACCAGATCAGCGTAAAACCGCCGTCGCCGTCGATCTTGACCAGTGAGGCGTAGATCGGCGCGGAGAAGCTCGGATCGTCGAGCTTGACCGAGAGATATTCCCGATCGCTGTCGCGGGCGGTCTTCTTCCAGGCCGCACCGAACTCGATGGTGCCTGCCCAGATGCGATAGTCGGGCGCCTTGTCGTTGTCCTTTTCGGTCGCGACGAACTTGGCCTTGATGTTGAGCGTGAGCGTCTTGATCGAGCCGGTGTAGCCGTTGTCCGAAGCGGTGAAGGTGCCGATGGTGGCCATGGTGGTCTCCGTCTGTTTGCTCGGGCCGCGCCCATCGCGGCCTCGATGGCGGTCTTTGGCCCGGGGAGCGATCGGCCCGCAGCCGTCAGGCCCGCAGCGGAAGCGGAGGACGGTGAGAGCCGGCTTTTTTGACTTCCCGCGAGGAATGCCGCCGCTTGGCGGCAGGGGAAAAAAGCCGGCGTAGCCGTTGCGGGAAGGCGATCGAGGCTTTGGCCGGCCCTCGGGCCCGATCAGCCCATTCGAGGTCGCGTCGGACGCGGCAGTACCGACACACGGACGGGAGACAGCCATGGCGACCCGACCTGACGCCGCATACGGACACGACCAACGCCGCAGCGGTCGAAGAACTTCTGACGTACGCGGAGCAACGGCCATGACGCCGCGTCGAAACCAACGCAAGCCAGACGGTTCAGGTGGCGCCCGCCAGATTGCCGAGGCCCTGGTGTTGCCTGCCCAGCCGATCGGGTCGCTCGACGTCATGGCAACGCCCCGGTCCCGAGACGACAACCATCATCGCTGGTCGAGAGGGGCGGCTACCGATTTGGATATCCGCCGACGCGCGGTCAACGGCTGGTTCGGACTCGCGTTCCCAGGTCACACGAAGGTTGGGCGATTGCGTTACGCCGTCACTGATGTTGCGTGACACCGTCACGATAACCGATCGGCCGTGCGCCGGTCAGGCGCGCGGCCGGAAATCTCAATATTGCGCCGGAGCCGCTCTCGCGGCTCCGGCGCAATTTCTCATTCGGCAGCCACGGGATAGGTTGCGCCGCTCCGCTCGTCAGGCGTTTCGCCTACACGCTCCTGATCGGATTTGGACGTCCGCAACAGCGCCGGCAGCCAGCTGGTCGTGGCCAGCAGCTGCTCGGCGGCCCCCGCCATATCGAGCTTTTTCATATCCGCAATCCGCTCGGCAGCCTCGGCGCCCGCCCCTTCCCGCACGGCGTCCACAATGCGGGCCTTGGTGACACGGCCGAGATAGCTGCGCGCCGTTGGCCGCCAATATCCGGTCATATCCAGTTCAACTGCTTCCGCCAGCCGGTCGGCCGTGGCCAGGGCGCGCGGCCTTCGCTCCCATGGCAGCTTGACGGCATTGACGGTCAGCGCAACGCAATGCGCGAGAAGGGCCATGCGGCTGTCGTGATTGAGGTCGGCCACAAAGCTCCACAGGCCGGCAACGTCGCGCGGCATCTGCCTTGCCCAATTGGCGTGCCGATCCGCCCAGGCCCTGCCGGCCGGGGTATCCTCGATCCCATCGGCATGTGAAGCCAGATCGCTCTTGACCGGCTGGATGCCGACGACATGGGCATTGGCGCCGATGTAGAAGATTTGCGCGGCCAGCGCATGGGTCGCAGCGACAATGGCGGTTTCCGGCTGTTCGCTCAGATTGAGCCGCAGCCCCAAGGTGCGGTGCGCGGTGAGGTCACGGACAAGCAGGTCCGACAACGGACAGTCCTCATCCTCCTCGTCGCTGTCGCTCTCCTCGCCCTCGCCCTCCCCATCCTCAGCAGCTTCGGCAGCTGCGCCTTCGGCCTCAAGCGGCTCCGAGGCATCGCCACCCTGCTCCGGTTGCGATCGCGGCTTCTCATCCTCAGGCCGGATGAAGCCGCGTTCGATGCGAAGGTCGCCATCATGGTTGAGGATTACGAAGGCGCCACCGCGCGCGATATCATCCGGGTCGTAGGCCTGCCGTTTTGCCTCCAGCCGGTCGATCTCCGCCTCAAGCTCGCAGAACCGGACATCCACATGATCAGGGATTTCGTCCGTGGTCTGATGCCATTCGGACAGCTGGTCAATCTGGTTCCGCGCGGCCTCCAGTGCCGCCTGATCCTCGGCCGACAGCTCGACCTGATGCGGGTAGACCCGCCGCAAGCCATGCGCGTGCGGGAAATCAAGATGGGCTTCCGTCCATTTCCAGCCCTCAGCCGCCCGCAGCCTATCGGCTTCGCGGCCAAGCTGTGCCATCACCAGCAGATCGAGCAGCGCCACGTCTTCCAGATAGCCGCCGCGATCCTCCGTAAACAGGTCACGCAGGACGGTCCCGCCCGCCTCCACATAGGCTTCGATCCCGACAAAGCGCGCGCGGCGATCCGTGGCAGGCACATGCGTTTCGGTGAGAAGACGGCGGATGGTGCTGGCGTCGCGGCTGTAGGACAGCCGGTCAAAGACAGCCTCCTGACGCGCGTGGTCCTCGGTGAGAGCAAACGCCATCAACTGCTCAAGAGTCAAATCGCCAACGCGATACACCTGCATCAGCTTTGGCGAGATTACAGCCAATCTCAGCCGCTGCCGCACCACCTGGGCGGTCACGCCAAAGCGGGCCGCGATCTCCTCTGCGCCAAACCCGCGCTCGTCGGCAAGCCTCTTGAAGGCCTCGAACTGGTCGGCGGGATGCATGTTCTCCCGGGTGACGTTCTCGTCGAGGCTGATCTCGTGGGCATCGTTAGCGGTGTCGACGATGCAGCGGATCGGCTCGGTCTTCTTGATCTCCTTCCGCTTCACGCGCAGGATCTGGGCCAACCGCCTGCCCTCGCCGATGGTCACGAAATAGAACCCGGTCGCGGCACCTTTCGCGTCAAACTCCGGTTCGACGACCAGGTTCTGCAGGATACCCTTGGCTGCAATGCTCGCCGCCAGGGCCTCGACCGCCGCCTCGCTGTGCGGCGTCTTGCGGGCGTTCTTCGGGGACTTCTTGAGTTTGCTGAGTGGAATGAAAATCTCCGTCCCGCTCTCCACAACAGTTTCCACTGATTTGGCCGACATGATCGATCTCCCTTCTCTCGCTTGATGGGCACAGCGCGTACTCCGCGCCTGCGCCCCTGCCCGTCGGCGAGACCGGGGGTAGCAAGTGCCAGGGCGATCCGAGCGGAGGGGGATCACCCGCCATTGAGGGCCGCTCGAAGAGCGGGTCTGCACAAGCGCATGACTGGCCGCGACGATTCAGGACGTGAGGGAGCGCGGAAGACCGGGGAGACCGCTCGGGGCGGCGCCGGCATTTGCCGGCGCTTTACCCTGGTGCGCGCGAGGGGCTGAGCCCCTTAGGTCTTCAACAACGACGAGAAGCGTATGGGCGGAGCGCGAGCGCAGACCACTCGCGGGTCGCAAGACCGGTTAATAGGGCAGCCGCAGGAGCGTCAGCATAGCGCCGCCGAAGGCGGGACGCGGGACCGACTGCCCCCGGCGAGCGACTCAAGAGCATTGCGACGTGTTAGAATCAATTTTGCATTTATGATTTTATGTTATCGTCTCATCGTTGAGCATGTCGATGCACGACGTGCGCACGTTCACTGAACGAGAGTCTCATAGAGGACGACATGGCCAAGAAAGCGAAGAAAGCAAAGAAGACCGCCAAGGCAGCCACCAAGAAGGTGGCTAAGAAGACTGCCAAGAAAAAGAAGTAGTCGCATCCACGGATGAGAGATTGCGCCTCCGGGCCGCAACCCGTACGCAATGCGAAACCCCTCCCAGAGGATCTGAAACATCCTTTGCAGCCATACGGTTTCGCGGCAACGTAAGATAAGGCCGGACCTTTGTGCAGGTGGCTACTGCATAAAGGTCCGGTTTTTCGTTTCTACCCCGAAGGGCATGATCCGCTCTTGCGCAAAGGATCGATGCCGCCAGGCCGCGACGCTCTTGCGGCGCGGTTCACGAGAGCCTGGTCCGCGAATGCGGACGCGCCGCTACCGAGATTTATTTTGCTGCAACCAGATCCAGATTCGCCGTTGGCGCAGCGGTTAGCGATCAAATCTCGCGCCGAAGCCGCCGCTTATCTGCAACATGATGTGCTGGGACCGCACCTCGTCGAATGCACCCGGCTTGCCGTCGTGGCCAGCGACAAATCAATTACCTATATTCTCGGGTCGCCCGACGACATGAAGTTTCGATCGAGTATGACGCTGTTCGACGCGGTCTCGAAGCAGCTGATCTTCACCGACGCTATCGCGGCCATTTATCCGGAAGGCAAAGATCGGCGACCCTGTCGATACTTCAGCGAAGCGAAGCTCGTTGACCGCGGTCCTGCAGAATGCGGGACGGCACCGTGTGCCTCGTGGCGGGCTGCGGACGATGCCTCGCACCGAAATCAGTCGGCTTTCCCTAAGTGAGGCTGATTCGGGCATTGTCAATATATAGTATCGAACAGACTTTAATTATCAACATCTTGAACATTGAACACGAAAACACCATCTGGCGGAATACCCAGACGCTATTGGGGAAACAGTAGCGCGCATCGAGGGGCAAGTGCAGGTCCTGAGACGAAATCCGCGCGTTCGCGCGCAATTCGGCGTCAAGATACTCGCCCGCGTGACCACCGCGCGAATGGCGGACATCGGCTGCTGGGCAAGCTCCTCGCCTGCTTCGAGTTTGGTTCCTGCATGGCTCGATTCCGCCGGAGCAAGCAAGTGGTTTCATCCGCTTTCGAGCGATGACGCTCCGGCCCGCATCACTTCGCGGAGTGCGGCATGAAGGCTGCAGCCGCTGAGAACCGCGAGCACCGACCGGCGCGGGTGTCACGCGCGGCGAAGCGAAAGGCGTTGCCCAAGAAGATTGAGAACGTCGTATGGGCGCGGGCGGCTGGCCGTTGCCAATATGCGGGGTGTAACAAGCTTCTCATCGGCGATCAGATCTCGGGCGCAGCGAACGCGAACACGGCCTACATCGGACACATCGTCGCCGACTCTCCCGACGGCCCACGAGGGGATCCCATCCGCTCCCCTCTTCTGGCCCACGATCCCGACAACCTGATGCTCGTCTGCGATGTCCACCACCGGGTTTTCGATCGCGAGATGGTCGCCGAGCATCCGGAGCAAGTTCTGACGGCGATGAAGCGCCGCCACGAAGCACGCATCCGGACCGTCACCGCCATCGACGAGAATCTCGGCAGCCACGTCATCCGGTACGCGGCTCGGATCGGGACGAATGAGTCTCCGGTCGCCAAAGGCGACCTGAAGTGGGCGATGATCCCAGACCGTTATCCGTTAGACGACGGTTGGATCGACCTCGACCTCGCGACGCTCGATCTGCCCGACCACGATCCCGACTACTGGCGCACCCATGTACGCAATCTCCGGTCCGGCTTCGCCGAGAAGGTCCGCGGCCGCATGGAGCGCCAGGAAATTCGACGGCTTGCCGTTTTCGGTCTGGCGCCGATCCCGTTGTTGTTCGAACTCGGTCGCCTGATCTCCGACATCGCGACGGCCGACGTTCGACAACTCCTGCGCAGCCCTAAGGGGTGGAAGTGGGATCCAGATGGGCGGCCGATCGAGTTCGACGTTAAGCGACCGCCGCGCACCGACGGTGCCGTGGCGCTGAAGCTCGAGGTGAGTGCCCCCGTTGCCGACGACCGCATCGTATCGGTCCTCGGCGCCGCCGCCACCATCTGGTCCATCGCCGCCAGCGGTGCCCACAACGACATCATGCGCCGCCCGACCGACCTGGCGGAATTCGCGAGGCTTTTCCGATCGACATTAGACGAGATCAAGCTTGCGCACGGCGAGAACTGCGTGGTGCGCATCTTTCCCGCCGTACCCGTATCCATCGCCGTCGAGGCGGGCCGCTCCTGGCAGCCGAAGGCCCACCCTACCCTCGAAATCTACGACCAGAACAGGAAACTGGGCGGTTTCATCCTCGCCCATACCCTCGAACACACCGGTTGAGGAGAGGCCCATGAACGTGCACCTGCGTCCGACGATCACCAAAGAAGCCGAGGAGTTTCTCGAAGCGCTGGCCGAAGAGCTCGAGATTCCACCATATCGCTACGAACAGGCCGAGACCAGCTACAAGTCGTTGGGCGAATGGCTCAATCGCGAAGACTCGAGCATCCGGCAATTCGACCCTCAGGTTCACATCCAGGGATCGTTCGGGCTCGGCACCGTGGTCGTGCCGATCACCGATGACGAGCATTATGATATCGATGCCGTCGTCGAATTCCGCAAGCTCACGAAGGGTGAGATCACCCAGAAAGAACTCAAGCGCCGTCTCGGCGTGGAGATGAGGCTGTACGCAATCTATCGGCGCATGAACAAGCCGGTCGTCGAGCATCGCCGATGCTGGAGGCTGGAATACGCCGATGGCGCACAGTTTCACATGGACGTGACACCCGGGCTTCTCAACGGGCTGGAGCAGTTGGTGCTGCTCAAGGCCCGTGGGTTGGACCTGTCGCTCGCTGACAGCGCGATCGCCATCACGGACATCGACCACCCCTTCTATGCGATACTGTCTCCGACATGGCCGCGATCGAACCCGCGGGGATATTTGAAGTGGTTTCATAGCCGCATGGCGGTCATCTTCGAACTGCGCAAGCGGGAGCTGATGCGCAAGAGCTTGCGCGCGGGCACGGAGCCAATTCCGGACTATGAGGTCAGGACACCGCTGCAGTCGGCGATCATGATCCTAAAGCGGCACCGCGACATCATGTTCATCACCCGCTCGGACGAGCGCCCGATCTCGATCATCCTGACCACGCTCGCGGCGCACGCCTACAACGGCGAAGACAAGATATCCGATGCGTTGTTCACGATCCTCACCAACATGGACCGGTTCATCGAACGGTCGCAGGACGGCAGTCTGGTCATCGCTAATCCGAGCGACCCGTCAGAGAATTTCGCCGACAAGTGGAAGAAGCATCCCGAGCGCGCGGCCGCATTCTTCGAGTGGCTCGCGCGGGCTCGCGAGGATTTCTCGCGCGCGGCGGTCCTATCGAACAAGCAGCTGATCGCGGACCATCTGGCGAAGGGCGTGGGCAGCGGAACGGCCGAACGCGTGAAGAAGCGTTCCGTCGCCGGTCTGGCCGCTCCTGCCGTCCTGTCAAAAGGCCTCGTCAGCAACGAGGCACAAGCCAGGAGTTCGGCGGTGCAGCTCAAGGGAGATCGCCGGAGTGCCTAGGGGCGACCACGCGCTCGCAAAGCGGTTCAGATCGGCCATCGGTGCGGTTCAGGCCGGCTGGTGGCACGCTGGGCTACGGCCGCCGAGGCTGAGCGCGGAGCATCTGGCAAGATATCGAAAGCATGATCCCACAGCGGGGTGGCGGTTCGAATACCCTTTCTCCGATCGCATCCGGCGCATCGACGTTATCGTATCCGCCGGCTTTCCATCCGTCCCGGCGCGGATCGCAGTCGTGGATCGCCCGCGCTTCCTGACGTGGCCCCATGTGGAAAAGGACGGTGTCCTCTGCCTGGTGCCCGATCACGCCACGTTTTCAATTGACGATCCCTACGCCGGCGTCTCGGTACTGCTCGATAAGGCGATCAAGCTGATCGAAGGTTTCGTCCGCGGCGAACACGAAGACGATTTCAGATCCGAGTTTCTCACCTATTGGGACCACGCCAAGAAGGGGACCGAGCGGAGCATCCTTTCCTTGGTCAAGCCGGCACCGCCTTCCCGGGCAATCAGAGTATGGGAGGGCCGCAGTCACATCGTCTTGGCTGACGACGACGGCCAGCTGCAACGGTGGCTGAAGAATTTCAACTCCGCCCTCTCCTCGGCAAACATGGTCTCGCGAGGAGGCGTTCTGGTTTGGATGGAAACCCCGCTCCTCCCCTCGCAGTATCCTAAGGCGGCGAAGGACGTTTACGCGCTCGCCGCTGATGCCGGCGTCGCCGATCTCCTGGAAGGAATTTCGCGCGAGGTGTCCCCTCGCCTGTTCGTAGCGCTCGGCGCCGCGACCGAGCACGGGCCGGCAATCGCTACGACAGTCATCAGCCGACCCGCGATCGTTCGCGGCGGGGATCCGCTCGCCAAAGGATTTCGTCCTTCTCGGGTGCCTGAGCACGTCTTCATCTCGCGACTGTTCGGCGGCGAGCCGGCAGGCCGTCTTCCGGTGGAAAGGGTCGATCCCGCCTGGGTACACGGGCGAGCGCAGGATCAGCGCATCGCGACCTTGCGCGGCGCCACCGTGGCGCTGCTGGGCTGCGGCTCCGTAGGTGCGCCGGTCGCCCTCAGTCTCGCGCGAGCGGGCGTGGCAAAGCTTATTCTCGTCGACCAGCAAAGCTTGACGGGAGCCAACGTCGGCCGCCATACCCTGGGCGTCAGATCTATCTCCTATCCAAAGGCGCCCGAGCTCGCGAAGCGGATACGCGCCGACCTTCCCCATGTCGAGGTCGAGCACCACATCGCCAAGGTTCAGGATCTGCTGCTGCGGTCCGACGGGCCTTTGGAGCACGTCGACCTCGTCGTTTCGGCTCTCGGCGACTGGCCGGCGGAGTCGTTGCTCGATGAGTGGCATCAGGCAAATGGCAGGCAATTTCCGATCGTCTACGGCTGGACGGAACCGCACGCGACCGCCGGTCATGCCGTCATCGTGTCCGCGTCCGGAGGCAGCCTTCGTAGTGGATTGAACGAGACCGGCGAGCCCGACGTCGTCGCCACGCACTGGCCGGAAGAAACGCGCCGATACGAACCAGCCTGCGGCGCGGCGTTCGAGCCCTACGGCCCCATCGAGCTCGGCTTTATCACGTCACTCATCGCCCAGGCTGCGCTCGACAGTCTTCTCGGCACCATCGGACCGAGCACGCATCGCATGTGGCTTGCGCGCCGTACCTTCGTCGAAGCCGCGGGCGGCAGCTGGAGCGAAATGCTCCCCGAGATCGCTCCTCATGCGCTGGAAGGAGGCATGATAGTCGAGCGGCCCTGGGGCCTGCGACCGGCCGGGAAAGTCTTGGCGGCGTGATCTCTTTCAATATCGGACACTCCGGGCAATCGCTGCGCTTCGCCGCCACGGTCCTTCAGCATTTCGACACGCACCGCCAATCCCGGTTCTGGCACCGCGAAGCCGGAGGGCTACTGTTCGCTCGCTTCGACCTGCCAATCATCGATGTCTGCGAGGCGACTGGTCCGAGACCGACCGACCGGAGATCCCGCTATTCGTACCGGCCCGACGAACAAGCGGAGAAGACGGAAATCGACGCCGGCTTTTCGCGAGGGCTGCATTTCGTCGGCTGCTGGCACACCCATCCCGAGGAGGTTGCATCGCCGTCGACCGTCGACACGCGCAACATTTCGGACTGCGTTCGACGCTCGCAGCATGCGCTCAACGGCTTCGTCATGGTGATCGTGGGAAGGGCTGCGCTCCCGGACAGCATGTTCGTTTCGATCTGCGATCGGTCGTTGGTCCATCAGCTGACGCGATCGTGAGGCGGAAAGGTCGCACAAAGAATCGTCTGCGATTGTCGCCTCCATTGGCGGCTGCGGACTCTAATTCCTATCCGCCCAACCGATGTCTCGCAGCGTGAAACCCAAGGCATGAAGCGCCAATTCTGCGTCTTCGTCGACCGGGTCGCGAAGCCCCTTCGTATGCACCTCGTTGGTCTTTCCGCGGGCATGCAGCCTCGCGACGACTTGGGCGAGGTTGCTCACCAGGCCTTTTTCGTAAGGTGGCCGGCCGACGATACCCGCGATCCTTCCAAGGTCTTCGCCGAGGACGGAACGGTCATGCCCCTGAGTGACGAGCCAACGCGACAGGCATGCGGTTAACGCGTTTCGACAATGGTCGATCGTTGATACTGGTGTTTCCCTAAAGGCGGAATCGAGTGCGCGCGCGACGGCTTGAGAAATCGCGGGTTCGAACTCTGCGGGAATCGTTGCCATGTCGACCGCAGGAAGGATGCCGAATGCCGAAAGCGACTTGAGTGTAATCATGACGCAGCCGTTGGCGACCACCTCGGTTTGTATGATGCGCCAGGCGGAGGCTGCATCCCTCACTCCCAACGCGAGCTTCAATCCCATGCCCCGGTGCGGCTCCTGAAGCAATGACGCGCACGCCTTATAGCCGTAGAGGGTCTTCGTCGTTCGGCCTTGGGCGCCGACGGACCGCCCGTGGGGATCTTCGTATGGGTCCGGCAGAACCTTGTATTGCGCCGGCTGTGCACCCTCCGGCTGGAAAAGTCGCCCGCGTCGAGTGCGCGTGACGGGATCGAAAGTGTCTTCTCGGAAAATCCACGACATTGGAGAGTGTGCAATTCCGGTCGGCAGGTCGTTCCAATCTTCCTTACGCCTGATTAGCTTCGCTTGCGTGACGGTCGGTCTAGGCACGACCGGTAGAACGGGGGCATCGAAGCCTTCGTAGACCAGGCCGGACTGTTGGTCGATTCCCAGATACATCGCAGTCCCCTCGTCTCGTTTGCCAGTACGGTGGTACGCTCGAGCTCCGAGCAAGTCGGATGTTCAATCGTGGCGCAGGCTGGGGGTCTCGACGAAGAACGGATAGCTGATGTTGTCGATGTCCGGAGCGTCGTCGACCATAGTCACCCTCGTCATTGTCAGTTCGGGACCGACATGTCGCTTGAAGATCGCGGCGGTGAAGCCGAATGCGAATTCCGACAGGTCGTTCGCCACTGGCGCCATCTCGCCGAGCAGCTTGCGGTGAGCCTCGTTGACATCGGGCTCGCCCAACGCCTCCGCCATGCCGTGGACCAACAACACATAGTCGGATACGAAGAAGAACGTGTTGAGCAGCGCTGTGTTGAAGTAGGCGGCCCAATCCGCATCCTCGCTGTCGGTTTCGCGGGCCGCCTTCTCGAAGGCAGCGTCGATGTCGTCGATCGTGGGATGATGGAAGGCGAAGTTGTTGCGGACCGTCGATAGGCCGCTTCCCTTGCCAAACCGCTTCTTCAGCCGGTCCAGCGCCTCGGTCGCCGGTCGGTCAAGCAGCGGCAGGAACTCCCTGCCCAGGGGCCGCTTGAGGAAGCGGTCGTCGACCAGGCGCCACGCTTCCCACATCGCGCCGATCGTCAGCCGCACGAATACCTGCGTCTGTGCGCCTTCGAGCCGCTGCTTAACGGGATCGTCGGTACAGCCGTTGGTCAGAATAATCACCAGCTTCCAGAGCGCGTTGACCTGGTTGGACGCGTGCCCGAGTGCAAGGAACAATGTGCGCTCCTCCTTGGCCATCGAGCGCAGCAGATCCTTGGTGACGCCGAGCCTGAGGATGTCGAGCTTCACTTCACAATGACCTTCGGGTCCGCTGCCATGACCGTGCCGACCAGCTTCGCCGGATCGACATTCTTTTCCTCGGACCATGCGACGAGGTTTGGCGGCCGATAGTTGCTGTCGCTGCGCCAGCGGTCAAACACCGAACCATCGATTGTCTCGTTGATGCGCGCCGTGGTCGCGTCGGTTCCGATCTCGGGCGCGATGCCGACGGACCGGAAGAACCGTTTCGAGAAGATGCGGTAGAGCCCCTCCCCGAATTCACAGTAGGAATCGTTGATCGCCGGGTCTATTGCCGTCACGTCGATTTCGACCTTGTCCCGATAGACAAGACCGAGCGCGCCGGCCTTGTCCATCAGCCAGACCAGCGGTCGCTGGGAAAGCGGATCGCTGGCGTAGCCGCCGCCGACGTTCGCGTGGCAGCCGACGAACCAGCGCTGCTCGACGTGCTCGATCGGACGTTCGGGTGCTCCCTTCTCCCCGGTCTTGACGGTCCGCGTCCAGAACGTCGCGTCGAAGTCCGCGCGGTGCTCGTCGAGCGCCAGCGCATGGAAGGCGTATTCGTTGTCGAGGCGCAGATGCGTGTCGAGGAAGCGGTACTTGTGAACCTTGGCCTCGGCGCTGCTGATAGGGATGCCCATGGACCCGACCGTGTCCCACACGCCGACGAACTTGATCTTGGTCGGCCGTGAATACTTGGTCAGCCACTTCACCTCGAGCGACGCGTCCGCCGGCAGGGGCTTCTCGAGCAGCGACCTGATCGTCGGCGTGTCATATAGACGATACCTCTCATAGAGCTGCTCGATCGACAGCGGCGCGCCGAGCTTTAGGATCCCGCATTTGCTGATCAGCCCAGACAGTGATCGGGCCGTGTACGCCCCACGGCTGAAGCCGAAGATGAAGATTTCGTCGCCTTCTTCGAAGTTCTCGATCAGCCACGTGTAGGCGTGGATGATCTCGTCGTCGATTCCGTACCCGACGACGCCACCGCGGACGACCTCTCCGCGGATCGTGCCGACGCCCTGCGAGTAATAGACGCGCTGGTCGACAGTCTCCGCCGTGAGGCTCTTCAACCGCCAGACGTTCGTGTTGTTGTTGAGGGTGTTGAAGGTGCCATCGAGGTAGATCGCGAGCTTCTTCATTCAAGCCTCTGAAAGATAGGAGAAATCTGGGCAGCCACGGGACAAGCAAGTCGCAGCTGGCCTTCTACATAGGGTTGCAGGTCGCTGGCGCAACATGTACAGGAGAGTTTCCGGGCCGATACTACTGTCGTACGGTCTTGAAAAACTCTGCGAGATCTACTCGATCGAGCTCGACAATCATCATCGGGCTTTATGCGATGCGCTAGCCTCGGCGCACCTGTTGAATCTGATCAATCGGAAGCGAGGCGAGGAAACGAACCTGGATGCGGAGGCTGCCTAACCTGGCACGTCAGGAGTCCTCCATCTCCTGCTACATTTCTGCTACCATTAACCTTTCGGTAGAGACGGCCCGATGGCGGTGAATCAGCTATGGGTCGCTTTCGGTGCTCCGATTCACACACGCCTATAACGGTCGTCCATGTCGCGGCAGCGTAGCGCGGTCCTCATCAAGGTTACGGACGACGCGCTCATAGTCGCGAACGATGGAAAACGCGTATCCCGCCTCGGCGTTCTCGCACTCTGTGCGCTAGACCTCTCGGAAAAGACCGGGAGCGAAGACGAACTGCCCGAGGACTATCCAGACATCCCCGACTCGGAGCTTCTTCGAGCCATCGCGGACCGCTCGATTGCGGTCTATCGTGTGGACGCAAACCGTCTAAAGCGTGACCTCCGGCATGAAAGAGGCGTGGTGGCCGACTACGGCGGCCGCTACCTTTGGGAGCTGCTGCAAAACGCCGACGACGCGCTCGCAGACGATTCCGCCGAGGCCGCTGAACTGATCGGAACGAAAGGTCTGGGATTCATCTCGGTCCTCGAAGTCACGGAACGACCGGAGATCTTCTCGCGGCCTTTTTCCTTCCATTTCAGCAGGTCTGACACGGAAGCGCTTCTCCTATCGCAGCTAGGAAAGAGGATCGCTGGCCCGACCTTCGAGATTCCGCATGCTGCCGTCGAGTCGCCTTTGATCGCGAGTCTCCTGCAGGACGGATACGCGACCGCGATCCGTTTGCCGTTCCGGAACGCGGAGGCAGCGTGCAAGGTGCGGGAGGATGTCGGGCGGCTCGATCATCGATTCCTTCTGTTGCTGCAACATATCACGCGGCTGAGAATCGAGGTGTCCGGCCTGGCCTCGCGCTCGATCGAGGTCGACCGTTCGGTCATGGCAGCGGAGCGGGAACGGATTGCACTTTACGTACGCGTGGCGAACGGGAGACCGCATGTCGGCCGATGGGCCAAATGGTCGCGTCAGTGGCAAAGCGAAGGCGAAGACAAGCGCTTAAGCGTGGCCGTGTGCCTTCCGCTGGACGAAGCTGCAGTTGCCGTCGCGCTGCAGGAGAACGATAAACCTCCGGTGCATATGTTTTTTCCGACCGACGAAACGGTCGGCGCGAGGGCGATCGTGCATGCCTCGCTCGACGTGACCGAAAACAGAAAGCATTTCCGGGAAAGCCAAAGGAATGACCTCGTCTATCCGCGGATGCGCGAGCTCGTCGCGGAGATCGTCGCCGCCATACCGGCGTCGTCGTCGCTTGACGCCTTCGGTTGCGTCGATCCGAAGTCGACGAGCGGGGCCGCGCGGATTCTCGCTTCAACGATCTTGGACGCGGTCAAGGAGACGCCCTTCGTTCCGACCATCGGAGGGGACAAGGTGCGGCCACGCGACGTCGTGGTCTGGAAGGGGGACTTCGGGAAGGTCCTTCGTCAGGAAGCGCCGGGACTCAAGAACTACCGATTCCTCCACCCCTCCGTAATCGGCCGCAATTCCGTTCTTCAGGCGATGCAGGCCAAGGCGATTGGCCCTCATGACTTCTTCGGTGCGATGCGCCACTGCAGAAACGGATCGCCGGCGGAATGCGAGCGCGCGGTCGACGTTTTGCTCCAGGAGGGCGTGCCGATGCTCGACGCGTATCCGTACTACGCCTGGCTCGAGCAGGTGCCGTGCTGGTGGACCGAGGCCGGTCTGGCGCGGTCGATCGCCGGAGGCATCCTACTGTTCTCGCGGCCACGGAGTTGGCCGAAATCCGTGCCCGCCGATGCTCTCTCGACGGAAGCCCATAGTCATCTGGAGACTATCGAAAAGGCGCTCTCCGGCAACGTCTCCGCCAAGCACATGCATTCGGTATGGAGGGAGCACGTCGTCAAGCAGTTCGTCCACGAAGGCGAATACCTCGAAAGGGCATTGCTGCCCGCCATGGAGAAGATGAAGGCCGCGGAGTGGGACAAACATGGATGGGAGATCCTGCGCTGGTACCGCGACTGGTCGGAAAAGCCACGCTTCGAAGTTGTCTCGCCAATGCCCATCGTCCACGACCGCGAATTGGGCGAAGGCGACATCTTCCGAAGGCGGCTTTCGCGCGCGCTCCGGTTACCGACCGACAAGGGATGGCGCGCCGCGGAGCAATGCTACGCCAGCATGGCATGGGGCGCGCCGAGGTCGTTCAGGGCGTTCTTCGAAAAGGTTGGAGATCGGGCGGTGGTACGGCCTCTTCGCAGTTGGCAGGAGCCGCTGCGAACGCGCGCCGATCTGGACACCTGGAAGGGTCTACTGCGGTTCGCGGGTGTGGCCTGGGAGCCCAAGATGGTGACGGCCGGTCTTGGGGACGTAACCCGCGAGTACGCAGATCTGCATCTGGGTGATTTCAACCGAAGCGATTTCGATGTTCGGATCGAATACTTTCCGGAATGCCTCGCGACCGAGAACAGGCTTCTACCGCTGCTCGACGCGGGCCGAACCATGTGGACGACCGCGCAACGGCTTCCGGCGAAGTATCTCGCCTATAACAAACAGAAGCCGCAGACGCTGAAGACGAACTTCGCCCGCCATCAACTCGAATTCACCAAGTGGCTTCCGCACAAAAAATCGCTGCTCTTTCCAGAAGGTACGGTGGCCGGGTCGGACGCCTACCTGGCCGGAAAGGGCATAGAGGGACTGCTTCCCGAGATCGCCCTGCCCGACGTCGAGCTGAGACGGAAGAACGATCTGCTCCGATTCCTAAGGGCGATCGGCATCAAGGAATCCTTGCCCACGGACGGTTTCGCTTGGATTGGATGGATGCAGCGTCTCGCGGACGCATCCGATCAGGCCTCCGCCAACAAGCCCATGCTGTTCGAGGTCGCGAGAACGCTCTATCGCCGGCTATTCGAATCGAAGATCGAAGATCTCTACCCATCGCTCAGACTGCGCTTGCCGTGCTTCGTCGGAGGAGACGACCGGGAGCATTTGGGATTCGTCCGCGCGCAACAGGCGCAATGGCTCGACCAAGCGATCTTCGAGGCGCCCGACATCAGGCGGGCCCTCTTGGCTCACGGCTATCGCATATTCATCCTCTTCATGAACCAGGCAGATAGGGCGGACGAGCGCCTGGGCCTCGGTCGCCTCTCGGAGGCGGTCACGCTTGTGCCGGTTTCGGCCGGCGTCGACGACGAGGGCTCGGCATTCGCCGGCGAACTCTATCGGTCCAGAATACGCGCCCTGCGCGCTGTTGTCCCCGACATGCACAGGTCGCTCCTGAAGGAGGATCTCCGGATCGAAGCGACACCCGGTCTGTCGATCTCGATGCGGTCCGAGGATGGAAACGAGATTGCCACCACGGAAGTGCGGGCCTTCCGGAATCGGCATGGGACGCTAATGATCGTGGGCGACGGCGCTTACCATCGCTCCTTGGGATTGGGTCTTGCTCACTACCTCGTCGGTCAGCCCAGGCATACGGCGATCTTCGAGAACATCCTGTCCGCGGCGAACGAGCAGGAAGTCATCGAGCGGCTTCGGGATCAAGGCGTTCCCGAACAGGAGCTCGAGGCGGTCCATGCTGAGATGTCGAAGGAAGACGCCGCGCACGCGTCCCGATCGAACGATGTGACGGCGGGTGACGAAACTCGCGTCGATCGCGGGACGGATGCCACTTCGCCCTCCTCCGATAAGCCCTCCGTGACGACGTCCCCGAGTTACGTGCGCTCACGTCCCGCCGAGCCCTCACCGACCTTCCCGACGCCGACGGACAACTCCATAGGTCCGCGATCCGGCCCGAGCGGAAGCACAAACGCCACTGCGGGCCGGCAAACCATTCAGGTACAACGCCTCGGCACGCAGACATGGACGTCGCGAGGAGCCGGGATCGGAGATCCTTCGCTGACTTCGCAAGCCGGGAGACATGCCGAAGACTGGCTTCATGCCAGATTGACGGTTGCCTTTCCCGGACGTCCGATCACCAGGAACGAGCTCGACGACGAGAGGCGCGAAAGCGACTTCGTCATCCGCCTCGACCGACGCACCATCCATATTGAGGTAAAACGGCTTGGGACCATGCCGGGATACATCTACTGGTCCGACCTTGAATTCCGGAAGTGCGAAGCGCTCGGAGACGATTACTGCATGGCGGTCCTGCTTCCTTCGCAGGACGAGTACAGCGTCGCCTGGATTTGGCGGCCGATCGACGAACTCGCCGACGCCGAGCGGTTCGTGGACTGGATCTGGAACGAACGGAGAAGCGACCAACTGCCCGACGGCGACTGGCAGCCGACCTCGCCGCCTTCGATGCCCGCGCGCGGTTTCACGTACCGGATCTTTCTGGCGCAGGCCTTTGTCGATTCCCTCCCCAAGGACGCCGCCGACCTAACTCTGCTGAAGAGTCGCTCCGTTTGAAAGCTCAGGACGGCCGTTTCGGGGAGGTTGAGCTTCTGGCAGATCTCTGCCGGCTCGCCTCACCCGTAGTGGGTGGGTGTCTGGATAAAGGCCGCAGCAGTCACGTTGATCCGGCTGCCGGATGATTTTGAGTGGCAAATCACGAACACGGAACGCACGCGCCTGAAGTCATGGTGAGTCTCGAGACGCTGCACGGCGAGCTGCAGCGCTATTCAGTCACTCCTCCGAAGGAGTCGGAATTGTACCAAGTCTGGTAGCGTACGGAGGGGGACTACTTGTTGATCGAGTTGGCGAGGGCGGGGCCTTCAGCAGCCGCTTCATCCGCGGACAACCCCGACGGTGGGTCCCGGTGGGCGACGTCGAGGGCGCGGGCGAATAGCCACCGATGGCTACCTTAACTTGGATTTCAGCTCCGTGTACCATGCTGGGATCCATGGCATCTAGAATGTCGGCACCCGCATGCCGCCTTCGGAAATGCGCCTGAAACCCCCTTCGGCATCCGAGCGCCACTTGGAGATCGAACGCATGACGGCACAGGGACAGTCCGGCGGCAAACTCGTCTGCAGGACATGCCGCGACGAAGACGGCGTCGCGTCGTCCAGGACCGTTCAGCATCGCTGCACCAACGAACGGACGCAGAAGACATTCGACGCGTTCGTCTGCGCGCGCTGCCTGGAGGCTGGACGGGAAACGCGGGTGACCTGCCGAACCTTCGTGCGTGCGGAACAGCCGGATCGGCCGCGACCGACCATGTCGTCGATCGACGGAAACGCAAAGCGAGACGCTCTCCTCCAATTGGCGAGAAAACGCCAGGAGGCGACATTCGAGCGCTACACGAAACGGTATTTCAATCTCGCCGATTTCCACGGCGGCTATTACGAGACCGATCATGTCGTGCCTTGGACGATATCGGCGTGCAACGTCGACGCCGAGCTGATGCTCATCTGCCAGGACTGGGCCTCTTCGGACTTCCTCAACAAGCCCAGAAATCCGGAGCAGAAGAAATCCGGCCACGACGCCACGCTGCCGACGAACATCAACATCAAGGAGATCCTCCGCGAGCATTTCGATCTGTCGTTCGCCGACACCTATGCGACCGACGTGTTTCCATTCATCAAGGAAGGCGCGATGGATGCGAAGATTCCACCCCGCGACCTGGTGAGAAGCGCTTCGGAATATGCGCTGCCTCAGATCGAGATCGTCCGTCCGAAGATGGTGATCTGCCTGGGGTCGGATCCCTTCAATGCGTTGCGATACGCCCTCAACAAGGGGAAACGGATACCCATGGAAAGGGCCTACATGGTCGAGACACCGTTCCACACCGAGTTCGCCGGCATCCCCATCTTCGGCGTCGTGCATGTGGGAGGACAGGCAACAGCATTCGCGGGCGGGAAAGCTGTACTCCGGCCCCGATGGCAGGCACTAGGCGCCTATTTCCGCTCCATCGGGACGCTCCCGGCCCCCGAAGTCGGGTAAGCCCACTGGCCGGGTCCGTAAGAGGTGCGAGATGCCGATCTTCGGCTGCTGACCAGTCCGAGAACGTTCGCCGAGTTGCGGAGGTTTTGCGTGAAGATCTCCTCCCGCGGCTTGCGTCGTCGCTTCTTCTTCCGGGACGTCTTCGGCTTCGCTTCTTCGCCCATCGCGGTCTCCGCCGGCATCCGAGGGCGCGGCGAGGCTAGTTGCTCGTTAGATCAACTTCAGAGGCTACGCACACAAACACAAGATTTCACCTGGGTCTCATGGCGAAAGAGAATCTGAACTCTTTGAGTAATCTCGAAATAGGATCGACGTCCGAAATAGGAAATAATATAACTTATTGATTTATAACATTTATTTGACTTTCCGCCGGGATCTGGTGAGAGTCCGCTCCTAACCTTCGCGGCCGTCGCGAAGGACATCTCTTGCAAAAAAAGGATTTTCAGATGGTTGAATATCTCGGAAAGCAATACATTGATGTCGACCAAGAGTTTCTCGCGCCGCCTGCCCATATCGTCGCCCCGAACCTGATCGGATGCGTGCTTCTGCACGACAACCGAGGGGTCGAGACCGGAATCATGCTGGTCGATGACGAGGGCTACGGGGGTGGCTCCGACCGCGCCTTCCACCTGCATCCCGAGAACCGGTCGCGTCGAAACCGAGGATCCAAGAACCTGACGCCGTTCGCCACCCTCCGCATCCATGGCTATCGCGACATGTGGGCTATCGACATCGTCTGCGGAAAGGAAGGGGAAGAAAGCACGGTTCTGGTCCGGGCCGGAGTGCCGGTCGCGGGAATGGACATCATGGCCGAACGCCGCAGCAAACCCGCTGCCGCCTCGAAAACAATCAAGGAGTGCAAGAAGGGGTACGAGAAGCAGCTGTGCCGCGGACCGTGCAGTCTGGCCGAGGCGCTTGGGATCTATCCTCTTCTCGATGGCGCCTCGCTCCTCAAGCCTCCTTTCCGTCTGCTTCGTCCCGTAGAGCCCGTCGCGAACCTGCTCAATGGACCTCGCGTGGGCGTCACCCAGGACAAGGAGCTTCCGTGGCGCTGGGGCCATCCGGGCTACTCGGGATGGGTCGCAAAGAAGTTTCCGCAGAGGGGGGCGAACTGACCGGCAGGATCCGCATTCCGGCCGATTTCGAGCCGCACACCCGCACGATCATGGCCTGGGCTATCCACAACGAGTGGGGAAGCGATCGTGAGCGGGTCGAGCGCGAGCTCGACACCGTCGTCCGCGCCATCGCAGATTGCGAGCCCGTCCTGCTGCTCACGCCGCCGGAACACTTGCGGTTTTATCGAGTGCCGACAAGCGTCCTCAGAGGAGGCGCAGCCCAGGGAATTGTTTGTTTCGTCGCCCAAAATGGGATATATGAACCCTAGCTGTTCAGGTCTCGCGCCGAGGCCGCTTAAAGCTGCTAATTGGTCTGCGCGCCGCAGATCGCCTGGTCGACGGGACCCCAGCGCGCCGCTTGGGAAGTTCGAACATCCGAAACCCAATCAGACGAGGCCACCATGTGCGGCTTCTGCGACAACTGGCGTGCGCGAATTTCCGATAGACGACGCCGGCTCGAAAGCCTGAAATCGGCGCCCTCCCTGTACCCGATGGGCGCCTCCATTGACGCTGCCGCTGCGGCAGTCGGGGAACTGCGACGGCAAATCGGCGTGTACGAAACATTGCTCGATCGGCCGCCTTGCGGGCCAGCCAGGACGTGAAAAACACGGCCTCCGCCCCTTTGGGCGGTGGCCGTTGCGCCGAGAACCTCCCAAGAACGATGAAACCAAGTCTGGGACTTATTCTGGGACTTTTGGACCGGAAATCTCGGATTGTTCGGGTTTTTGTTCGATTTTCGTGCTCGGCCGAGAAGCCGGGGATGGACTAAAAACCCTTTAGATTCAATTTAGTTACGGGGCAAATTTCGCTCTCAAGCCGAACCCGAGCCCGACATCTGGAAGCTCGGATGCACCAGCGCCTCGGGGGCTGCGATCAGCACGATCATCGCCGCGACCGCGAGCGTGCGGAAAGTGACGGCGCGGCGGTCGACCATGACCGCGATCAGCACCACGGCCGTCATGAAGAACGATCTCTGGGTCGCGACCTCCGCGCCTGAGAGCAACAGATAGAACGCCGCCGCGACCAGCGCCGCGGCCGCCGCCCATTTCTTGATCGGGTGGCTGACGGTAAGGCCGGGGATCAGCGCCAGCAGCGCGCGCACGGCGAAGAACACGACGCCGGCCACGACCGCCATGTGATAGCCTGAGATCGACAGCACATGGCCGAGGCCGGAAATGAACATCGCGTCGTTGACATCGGGCGTGATGGCGTCGCGCCGGCCTGTCAGCAGCGCGGTGGCAATCGCCCGCTCGTCGCCCGACAGCCGGCCGCGGATGCGCGCATCGATCGCATCGCGCAGGCCCTGCATGGCCGCCGCATAGCCCAGGCCGAAGCCGACGGCCTGGGGCGGCGGCGCCGTCGTGATCGCGCCCATCACGAAGCCGGAGGCGCCGATGCCCTGGAAGAACATGTCGCGCGCGAAGTCGTAGGATCCCGGCCGCACCGGGGCCATCGGCGGCAGCAGCCGCGCCTTGAGCTGCACGAAGCTGCCGACCTCGGGCGCCGTGCCCTTGCGCACCGCGAGCCGCACGCGCGCCAGCGTGATCGCGTTGCGCGGGCTCTCCATCGCGGTGACGCGCAGCACGATGCGGTCGCTGCGCTCGCGGATGTCGCGCGCCTCGACGAAGCCGGACAGCGCCACCGAATACAGCGGCCGCGCCAGCACCGGATGCGCCACCCGCGCGGTCTTGATGGTCGCGGCGGCAAAGCCGCACGCCGCCGCCGCGATCATCACGGCCGCCGGAAACAGCCGATGCCGCCGCATCATGATGGCGACGAGGCAGAGCAGCGCCGCCGTGATGGCGGCGATCCAGAGCACAGGCTCGTGATCGGCGGTGAAATACAGCGCGATGCCGGCCCCGAATGCCACCGGCACCCAGGGCAGCAGCCGCCCCGCCCCGGCCTCCTCGGCCGCCCAGATCTTGAGGCGCGCGGCAAACGCCGATGACGCGCCGGGCCGGATCGCGGGCCAGCCGCCGGCCAGCGCGCCCCGCGGCGGCCAGACGTCGGCCATCACGCCCGCGATCCCGCGCCGCCCTCCTGGACGTCCTGCTGGCGGCCTGACCGGCTCCGCCATTGCCAACACCACCCGTGACCCGACCGGGCGGGAAGGCTATCGGAAGCTGCGCGAGGCCGCCTAGCAGAACGGAACGGGAATCCTGGCTTTCTGCACGCGCACTTGGCTTGGAACTTTTCGCGTCGCACGCGCTTATCGGGGTATGGACGCTAAAGGTATTGACGACCCCTTCGCCGATCTCGCGCTCGAGAGGGCGATCCACCTCCGCTGGACTCTCCGGGACATCAAGGCCCACCGGCTCACGCTGTCCCCAGTCGCCGAGGAAGACCTCTCGCTCCTCGCCGAGCGCGGGCTCGTCGAGCTCACCGACGGTGTGCCGACCCTGACGAACGCCGGCCAGGACGCGATCAGCTGAGCTGCAAGCGTCCCGCGGCTTCCGCTCGCCTCAGCCCTTGGCGACCTCCTTCGCAAACGTGTCGCGCAGGCCGATGGTACGATTGAACACGAGCTTGTCGGGCGTCGAGTCCGGATCGCGCACAAAGTAGCCCTGGCGCTCGAACTGCATCGGCGCGTCCGAATTGCTCGCGGCGATCGCCGGCTCGATGCGGGCGTCGGTCAGCACTTCCAACGAGTTGGGATTGAGGTCGGCCGTAAAGTCGGCGGCGTTCGGACTCGGATTGGCGAACAGCTGATTGTAGATGCGGATCTCGGCTTTCAGCGACTGCGCCGCCGGCAGCCAGTGCATCGTCGCCTTGACCTTGCGTCCGTCCGGCGCGTTGCCGCCCTTGGTCGCCGGATCATAGGTACAGCGCAGCTCGACGATCTCGCCGGCATCGTTCTTGATCACGTCGCGGCACTTGATGAAATAGGCGTAGCGCAGCCGCACCTCGTTGCCGGGCGACAGGCGGAAGAACTTCTTGGGCGGGTTCTCCATGAAGTCGTCCTGCTCGATATAGAGCTCGCGGCCGAAGGCGATCTTGCGCGTGCCGGCGGAAGCGTCGTCGGGGTGGTTGATCGCCTCGAGCTCCTCGACCTGGCCTTCCGGGTAGTTCTCGATAACCACCTTCAAGGGCCGCAGCACCGCCATCCGGCGCTGCGCCGTGCGATTGAGCTCCTCGCGAATGCAGAATTCGAGCATGCCGACATCGACGATGCTGTTGGCCTTGGCGATGCCGATGCGCTTGATGAACTCGCGCACCGCCGCCGGCGGCACGCCGCGGCGCTTCAGCCCGGCGATGGTCGGCATGCGCGGATCGTTCCAACCGGAGACGTGGCCGTCCTGCACCAGCCGCGTCAGCACGCGCTTGGACAAGAGGGTGTAGGTCAGATTGAGGCGCGCGAATTCGTACTGGTGCGGATGCGACGGCACCGGCAGCTTGTCCAGGAACCAGTCGTAGAGCGGCCGGTGATCCTCGAATTCCAGCGTGCAGATCGAGTGCGTCACGCCCTCGATCGCATCCGACTGACCGTGGGCGTAATCATAGCTCGGATAGATCTTCCAGGTATCGCCGGTGCGCGGGTGATGGGCGTGCAGGATCCGGTACAGCACGGGATCGCGCAGGTTGATGTTGCCGGCCGCCATGTCGATCTTGGCGCGCAGCACGCGCGCGCCGTTGGGAAATTCGCCGGCCTTCATGCGCCGGAACAGGTCGAGATTCTCCTCGACCGAGCGGTCGCGGAACGGGCTGTTCCTGCCGGGCTCGGTGAGCGTGCCGCGCGACAGCCGGATCTCCTCCTGCGTCTGGTCGTCGACATAAGCGAGCCCGGCCTTGATCAGGCCCTCGGCCCAGTCGTAGAGCCGCTCGAAATAGTCCGAGGCGAAGAACAGGTTGTCGCCCCAGTCATAGCCGAGCCAGCGCACGTCAGCCTGGATGGAATCGATATATTCCTGCTCTTCCTTGGTCGGATTGGTGTCGTCGAAGCGCAGATTGCAGCGGCCGCCGAACTCCTGGGCAATGCCGAAGTTGAGACCGATCGACTTGGCATGGCCGATATGCAGATAGCCGTTCGGCTCCGGGGGGAACCGGGTGACGACCGTCTTGTGCCTGCCGCTGTCGAGATCGGCCTGGACGATGTCGCGGATAAAGTCGCGCCCTGCCTCTGCCGTCGCCGCCGTGTCTGTCGTCGTGGTCATCAAGAATATCCTGCTCCGGAATTTGGCAGCCTATCTGCCAAATCCGCCTCCCCCAAGGAAGGCTTTAGTTATGCGATAGGCCTGCTATACACCCCCCGCCCTTCATAGC
Organism: Bradyrhizobium sp. HKCCYLRH2015; assembly: GCF_051168215.1. Classification (NCBI taxonomy): domain Bacteria; kingdom Pseudomonadati; phylum Pseudomonadota; class Alphaproteobacteria; order Hyphomicrobiales; family Nitrobacteraceae; genus Bradyrhizobium; species Bradyrhizobium sp. HKCCYLRH2015. Next base: position 75,656 of record NZ_JBNPUO010000014.1, read on the forward strand.
CCCTGCCTGGATTTCGTGCTGCCGCCCATGACCTCCCCGATCGTCACACGCTTTGCCCCCTCTCCGACCGGCTTTCTCCACATCGGAGGTGCCCGGACGGCCCTGTTCAACTGGCTGTATGCGCGGGGCCGCGGCGGCAAGATGCTGCTCAGAATCGAGGACACCGACCGCGAGCGCTCGACGACGGCGGCGATCGACGCCATCCTCGACGGGCTGAAATGGCTCGAACTCGGTTGGGACGGCGAGGTCATCTACCAATATAGCCGCGCCGCGCGCCATCGCGAGGTCGCCGAGCAACTGCTCGCCAGCGGCATAGCGTATCGCTGCTATGCCACCGCCGAGGAGCTGACGGCAATGCGCGAGAAGGCGCGCGCGGAAGGGCGCACCCGGCTCTATGACGGGCTGTGGCGCGACCGCGATCCGAAGGAGGCGCCCGAAGGCGTCAAGCCGACGATCCGGCTGCGCGCGCCGCTGACCGGCGAGACCGTGATCGAGGACCAGGTCCAGGGCCGCGTGGTCTGGCAGAACGAGAACCTCGACGACCTCGTGCTGCTGCGAGGCGATGGCAATCCGACCTACATGCTGGCGGTCGTCGTCGACGACCACGACATGGGCGTCACCCACGTCATCCGCGGCGACGACCATCTGATCAACGCCGCGCGCCAGAAGCAGATCTACGACGCGCTCGGCTGGACGGTGCCGTCGATGTCGCACATCCCGCTGATTCACGGGCCCGACGGCTCGAAGCTGTCGAAGCGCCATGGTGCGCTCGGCGTCGACGCCTACCGTGCGATGGGATATCTGCCGTCGGCGCTGCGCAATTACCTGGTGCGGCTCGGCTGGAGCCATGGCGACCAGGAGATCTTCTCCACCGAGGAGATGATTGGGGCGTTCGACCTGCCGGCGATCGGCCGCTCGGCGGCGCGGTTCGACTTCGCCAAGCTCGAAAATCTCAACGGCCACTACATCCGCCACAGCGACGATGCGGCGCTGGTGCGGCAGTTCGAGGACGTGCTGAATTACGTGCCGAACGGCGCGGCTCTCAAGGCCAAGCTCAACGACGCCACGCGCGCGCAGCTCACTTTGGCGATGCCGAGCCTGAAGGAACGCGCCAAGACGCTCTTGGAGCTGATCGACGGCGCCGCCTTCATCTTTGCCGACCGGCCGCTTCCGATCGACGCCAAGGCCGCCGCCCTGCTGACGCCGGACAGCCGCGCCTTGATCGGCCGGCTGCATGACGCGCTGGCCGCTGTCGAGTCCTGGAGCGGACCGGCCACGGAAGCCGCGCTGCGTGCGTTTGCGGAGGCCAACAATCTCAAGCTGGGCGCGGTGGCGCAGCCGCTGCGCGCGGCGCTCACCGGCCGAACCACCTCACCCGGTATTTTCGACGTTCTGGCGATCCTGGGGCGTGATGAATCCTTGGGCCGCCTGGAGGACCAGACCACCTCATAAGGTCTCATGGACCCCCATCTTGCAGCGCACAGGGCAATACGATACGCATTTGCGCGGCACCCACTGGTTTTCCCGGCTCGGACATTCCTCACACGTTGCGGCGGGCTCGTTGAGCGATGTTTGGGCTGAAGGACACTAGTAAGCATAAGATTCCAGTACGGTTTCGGATTTGACCTTCTTAAGCTGTTGGCAGCGACAGTGACGCGAATGTCAAAGCGGCCGCACTAGATAAAGTCCACCCGCCCTGCCATCTCTCACAAAGAACAAGGGCCAAGCCTAACGATCTCATCGGGGACAAACGATGGACGCAAAATCCGCAAGCAAGACCGCGACGCTCACCGTCGGCAACAAGAATTTCGATCTTCCGATCCTGAGCGGCACCGTGGGTCCCGACGTCATCGACATCGGCAAGCTCTACGCCCAGACCGGGATGTTCACCTATGATCCCGGCTTCACCTCGACCGGCAGCTGCCAGTCCAAGATCACCTATATCGACGGCGACGCCGGCGTCCTGGAATACCGCGGCTACCCGATCGAGCAGCTCGCCGAGAAGGGCGACTTCCTCGAGACCTGCTATCTGCTGCTGTACGGGGAGCTCCCCACCAAGGCCCAGAAGCAGGACTTCGACTATCGCGTGACCCACCACACGATGGTGCACGAGCAGATGTCGCGCTTCTTCCACGGCTTCCGCCGTGACGCGCATCCGATGGCGGTCATGGTGGCTTCGGTCGGCGCGCTTGCCGCGTTCTATCACGACTCCACCGACATCAACGATCCGAAGCAGCGCATGATCGCGTCGATGCGGATGATCGCGAAGATCCCGACCCTGGCGGCGATGGCCTACAAATACACCATCGGCCAGCCCTTCGTTTATCCGAAGAACTCGCTCTCCTTCGCCGAGAACTTCCTGCACATGTGCTTCGCCGTGCCGTGCGAGGAGTACAAGCCGAACCCGGTTCTGGCCGACGCGCTCGACAAGATCTTCATCCTGCACGCCGATCACGAGCAGAACGCCTCGACCTCGACGGTCCGCATCGCCGGCTCGTCGGGCGCCAACCCATTCGCCTGCATCGCCGCCGGCATCGCCTGCCTGTGGGGCCCGGCGCATGGCGGCGCCAACGAGGCTGCGCTGAACATGCTGGCCGAGATCGGCACCGTCGACAAGATTCCGGAATTCATCGCCAAGGTGAAGGACAAGAACAGCGACGTGCGCCTGATGGGCTTCGGCCATCGCGTCTACAAGAACTACGATCCGCGCGCCAAGATCATGCAGAAGATGTGTCACGCGGTGCTCAAGGAGACGGGCCACGCCGACGATCAGATGCTCAAGGTCGCGCTGGAGCTGGAGAAGATCGCGCTCAGCGATCAGTACTTCATTGAGCGCAAGCTCTATCCGAACGTCGACTTCTACTCGGGCATCACGCTGAAGGCGATGGGCTTCCCGGTCTCGATGTTCACCGTGCTGTTCGCGGTCGCCCGCACCGTCGGTTGGATCAGCCAGTGGAGCGAGATGATCGAGGATCCGCAGCAGAAGATCGGCCGTCCGCGCCAGCTCTACACCGGCGTGACCACGCGCAACTACGTCGAGATGGACAAGCGCGGCTGATCGCGCCCGCCGCGAGACATCAAATCATCAAAGGCCCGTCCAGCACGCTGGACGGGCCTTTTCGTTACGGTTGGATGCTCTTACGCCGAAGCTTGTGATGCGTCGTAAAGATCGGCAACGCGGCAGTCCCAACCGTCGATCGGCGAACCGGTCAGCAAGACGGGGGGCACGGCGCCACGGCGACATGATCATGTGGGACCGGGCATACGACGACGCCGCGGGCGGCACGGTTAACCAAAACCGCATGTTCTGCTTGCCGCCGATTGACGCAGTCTGCGAGGGATGGCTGTCCCGCGGTTATATTTAGGCTTGGCTGAGGAGATGACCGGCAATTTGGATCAGGACCTGTTGCTTGGAATGAACGCGCTCGCCGGAACGCATGCCGGTCTCTATGAGCTTGCGACCAATTCCCTGTTCAGAGGAATTCCGATATTCGGCTCGCTTGTCGCGCTGTGGTTCGTGGACGATTGTGCAAAGCGCCGGAGTCGTATGCTGGCAGGACTGTTCGGAGTCTGCTTGGCGACGATGCTGTCTGTCTGGCTCCAGTTTCACGTCTTTGTCCACACGCGTCCTCTCCTGGACCCGGCGCTTCATGTGAACTCCGTCGCCGTACCCTGGAGCTGGGACCGCCAGAGTTCGTTTCCCAGCGATACCGCGACGTTGTTCTTCGGCCTCGCGACGGTGGTGTTCATCGAGAACAGATGGGCTGGATCGCTTTGCTTTCTTTGGGCGACCGTCGTCGTTGCGCTATCCAGGGTCGCCTTTGCGTTTCACTATCCAAGTGACGTGATCGGCTCGCTGGTCCTTGGCGTGGCATTCGTCGTGCTTTTCACCAGGCCTTCATATCCGCGCGTCGTCATCGAACGTATGCTCGTTACGCTCGGCAACCGCATGTATCTGGTGCATGCATTCCTTTTCGTCTTTTTGGCCGAAGCCTCAAATTTGTTTCTGAGCTTGGAGCAGCTCGGAAAAGATCTCGTGCGAATGGTGCACTCGTAGAACTCCGAGCCGCTGAACAAAGGCCCGCTGCCGATTGAGCCGCGACGTCCCGTTAAAAGTGTCCAAGGCAACGGACGCGCTCACACGAGCGACCAGCTTTCTTGTGGAGCAGTTGAAGCGAGCGACTCGGCGAGCCGCCGTAGGTGGGCAAAGCGGTCGCCGCAAGGCGGCAGCAGGCCCACCGTCGCGCGGCGCGTTCTGTCGGCGAGTCCGCTGGACGGATAGCCTACCCGTCGGCGGCACGCCAATCGTCGGTCGCCAACCTTGTGGACGTCGGGCTGCGTCGCTCTAATCCCGCGGCGTAACGCGGCATACCTCGCACGGCTGCGTCGAAGGCGACACGGATGTCAGTTTGGCTGAAATTCCGGTCCCATAGCTCTGTCATCAAGGTGCCGATGATCTCGTTCAGCGGCGCCGGCAAATTGTGAGGGTTTCGCGCAGACAATTCCGCGCATCGCAATGCGAACGTATACGCGGCATCGGCGCATTGTCCCTCCCAGGGGAGATCGTCTTGGTCGACCATCGTTCTACACCTCTCGCGGCGCTTGGGCTGTAGTTCGGACTCGACCTGATTAGTTCTCCGCCCGCCCCCCGCGCATGGTCGCCAGCACGATGTCGGCGGCGCGGACGCTCGGCGAAGATGCGCCCGTCGACATGATGCCGTCGAGGCGATTGAACGCCTCAACCTGACGCGCGCGGATCGGGCCGCTGCTCAACAGATCCGCCAGCACGGGCGCGAGATTGTCGGCGGTGCAGGCTTCCTGCAGGAATTCCGGGATGACGTTGTCGCCGATCACGAGATTGGCGAGGATCACGGATTGGACCTTGATGAGCCGTCGCAGGATGAAGGCTTCGACCTCGCCGACCCGGTAGGCCGTGACCATCGGCACGCCGGAGATCGCGAGCTCCAGTGTCACGGTGCCCGACTTCGCAAGCGCTGCGTGGGCGCTACGGAAGGCGGCGCGCCTCTCCGCCTCGGCGGTGACGATCTGCGGCGCGACCTGCCAGTTCGCCACCCCTGCCCTGACCGCGGCTTCGAGATGTGGCGTGGTCGGCACCACGGCCTCGAACGCGATGTCTTGCGCGCGCAACCGGGCCAGCGTCTCACCGAACACGGCGATGTGCCGCGCGACCTCGCTGCGGCGGCTCCCCGGCAGCACGAGAAGGACCGGCGGCTTGGCGTCACGACGCTGCTGCTCGGCCGCATTCGGCCGGAGCGCTGCAAGCTGCTCGATCAAGGGATGGCCGACGTAGGTGCAGGGCGGGCCGCCAAGCCTGCGGAACGCCTCCGGCTCGAACGGCAGCAGCCCCAGCACGTGATCGACATAGCCGCGCATCGCCCTGGCGCGGCCGGGGCGCCACGCCCACACGGTCGGCGCGACGTAGTTCACGATCGGAATCCCGGCATCGCGGGCATGAACCTTCTTCGCCACCCGCTGGGTGAAATCGGGGCTGTCGATGATGACGAGCACGTCGGGCTGAGCTGCAACGATCGCGTCCACCGTGCCGCGGATCAGGCGCAGGATCTTCGGCAGCTGCTTCAGCACCGCCGCGAAGCCGACGATCGAGAGCTCCTCGATCGGAAACAGCGAGGCGAGCCCCTCGCGTGTCATGCCGCGGCCGCCGACGCCGGAGAATTCGACGCCGTCGCCGAGCCGCTGGCGCAGCACCTTCATCAGGCTGGCGCCGAGGCGATCACCGGACTCTTCGGTCGCGACCAGGCAGATCCTGCGCATCGCCGGGCCTGCCGGAGGCCGGAACGTCACGCCGTGACACCCGTGATGAACACGCCTGCCCGGTCGGCGGCAGCCACCGTCTCCTGGGGATCGGCGAGCAGGGTATAGGCGGCAGCCACGGCGACTCCGGCGAGACCCGCGGCTGAAAGCCCCTCGACGGTGCGCGGCCCGATGGTCGGCAGGTCGTAGCGGAGATCCTGGCCGGCCTTGGGCGCCTTCACCAGCACGCCGCGCCCGGCGGCAGCACGAATGCGGCGATCGGCACGCAGCCGCGCCACGCGGGCCAGCAGCCCGTCGGTGCCCTCGATATCCTCGAGCGCAACGACGTGGCCGTCGATCACGACCACCGCCTGCCCGACATCGAACGGCGCCATGGCGCGGAGCACGGACATTCCTTTGGCGATGTCTCCGGTCACCAGATCGGTGGGCCCGCTCCGGGTCAGCCGCCCTTCGGGCACGAGCAGATTGGGGGCGACGTCCTTGACGCCGATCATGTGAAAGCCGTGGCGCTCGAAGATGCGGCCGACGCCGGACAGCAGATGATCGTCACCGCCGCGAAAGGCCGACCAGATGTAGGGCAGCTCGCGCAGCGTGCCCCAGTCGAAGCGGATCTCCGACACGGCCGGACGAACGAGATTGCCGATGAACATGAGATCGCGGACGCCCTCGGCCTTCAGCAGCTTCAGGGCATTGCCGAGCTGCCCGAGGCCGATCCAGTGATGCCGGAAGCGCGCCAGCGGCTTTGGATCGCAGATGCCCTTCAGGGCGAACAGCACCGGCGTCTGGCCGCGCGCGACGATGGCGTCGGCGACCGCGAAAGGCAGCACCCCGCCCGCGGCGATCATGCCGATCGGCGGAGAGGTGTCGGCGGCGGGCGCCATGGCGCTACGGCTCGATGGCCGGCCTGCCGATCTCGGGCAGGCACAAGGCGCGATGTCGGCCGCCATCGATGAAGGCGAGGATCTCGGCGATGGCGGGATCCTCGCCGGCCATTGGCCGCACGGCCGCCAGCCGCTCGGCGAACACGCCGGGGCCGTGGAACAGTTTCTGATAGAACGCCCGCACCGTGGCGAGGCGCTCACGGGTGAACTTGCGGCGCTTCATGCCAATGACGTTGAGACCTTCGAGCGCGGCATACTGGCCGTTGGCGAGGCCATACGGAATGATATCGCCGCGTACGCCGCAGACGCCGCCGACCATCACGCCGTGGCCGATGCGGGTGAACTGATGCACCGCGGACAGGCCGCCGATGTAGACGGAATCGCCGACCTCGACATGGCCGCCAAGTGTGGCCGAGGTTGCGAAGATGACGTTGTCGCCGACCACGCAATCGTGGGCGACATGGGCGTTGTTCATGAAGAAGCCGGCATTGCCGACCTTGGTGAGACCGCCGCCCTTGGTGGTGCCGATGTTCATCGTCACGCCTTCGCGGAAGGTGCAGCCGGAGCCGATCTCGAGCCGATGCGGCTCGCCGCGATAGCTGAGATCCTGCGGCGCGCCGCCGAGCACGACGAAGGGCGAGATCACGTTGTCATCGCCGAGCGTGGTGTGGCCCATGATCTGGACGTGGCTGATCAGCTTGCAGTTGGCCCCGATCACGACGTTGGGGCCGACGATGCAGTAAGGACCGATCACGGTCCCCTCACCGATGACGGCGCCATCCTCGACGCGTGCGGTGGGATCAATCTTGCTCATTTCGACGCAATCAACTTTCTACCAGTCCGTCAGTCGGTCAGCATCGCGCCGACATCGGCCTCGGCGACGACGACGCCGTCGACCTTGGCATCGCCGTGGAACCACCACATCGTCTTGCGCCGGCCAATCGAGCGCATGTGGTACTCGATGGTCTGGCCGGGCAGCACGGGCTTCCGGAACTTGCACTTGTCGATGGTGAGGAAATACACCGCGCGCGGCTTTTCCGTGCCCTCGACCGACTTGATGCCGATCACGCCCGCCGTCTGCGCCATGCCCTCGATCATCAGCACGCCCGGATAGACCGGCCGCTCCGGGAAATGACCCTGGAAGCACGGCTCGTTGAACGAGACGTTCTTGACGCCGATGCCGCTGTAGTCGGCCCGGATGTTCTTCACGCGGTCGATCAGGAGAAACGGGTTACGGTGCGGCAGCGTCTTCAGAATCTCGTTGATGTCGATGTCCGCAAACCTGATGGGTGACTCGTCCATCACTCCCGCCCCTCGTCCCTGTTCGCCGCCGTCTGATCGCGCACCAGCCGTTCCACGGCGACGATCTCGCGGAACCACTGCTTGGTCGGCTTGGCGAAGAAGCCGCCCCACCGGCCGTTCGGCGGAATGTCGTCCTTGACGCCGCTCATCGCGGTCACTTGGGCACCATCGCCGATCGTCAGGTGATTGTTGATACCGACTTTCGCTCCAAGCGCGACGTTGTCGCCGATCGTGAGGCTGCCTGCCAGCCCGATCTGGGCCGCCAGCAGGCAATGCCGCCCGATTGTGACATTGTGGCCAATCTGCACCTGGTTGTCGATCTTGGTGCCCTCGCCGATGACCGTGTCGCGCAGGCTGCCACGATCGATCGTCGTACCGGCGCCGACCTCGACGTGGTTCTGGATCAGCACCCGCCCGGTCTGCGGCACCTTGGTGTGCCCATCCGCGCCGAAGAAGATGAAGCCGTAGCCGTCCTGGCCGATGCTGCAGCCGGGATGGATCAGGACGTCATTGCCGATCAGCGCGCACTGAATAACGGTGCGGGCGCCGACATTGCAGTCGCGACCGATCTTGACGTGGGGGCCGATCACCGCACCCGCACCAACGATCGTCCCCGAGCCGATCTCGACATGGGCGCCGATCACCGCCAGCGGCTCGACGATGACGCCGTCCTCCAGCCGCGCGGTGGGATCGATGATGGCTTGGGGCGAGAGTCCGTCGTCGCCGAACCAGGGCTGCGGCCGCAGTGCGTCGGCATGGAACTCACGCGCAAGCTGCACGAAGGCGCGGAACGGCTGATTGGCGCGGACCACCGCGACATGGGACGGCACGCGCGCCTCGAATCGGGGACTGACTAGGCAGGCGCCCGCCTTGGTCCCGGCGAGCTGGTCGGCGTATTTGAGGTTGTCGAAGAACGCCAGATGCATCGGGCCGGCCTCGTCGAGCGACGCCAGTCCCTTGATCACCTGCTCGCCGCGGGACGGGTCGACCAGGGTCGCCTTGGCGGCGGCTGCGATCGCCGCCAGCGTCGTGGGCGGCGGCGATTGGAAGAAGGTCGGCTGGGCCATTCCGTCGTACTCTCGAGACAAGTCGTACTCTCAGGACAAAAAGTCAGAGCCCGGCTCCGGTGTCCCGGAACCGAGCTCCCATCTCTTACACCGGCGGGGTTGGTCGATGCCAACCCGGATTCGATCGGCCCAGGCTCAGAACGACGTACCGCCGCCGAACCGGAATTCCTGCGTCCGGTCGAACTGACCCTTGGTGAGCGGGATCGCGTAGTCGAAGCGCAGCGGACCGAACGGCGATGCCCACACCAGACCCACACCGACCGACGTCCGGACCGTATTCTGGTCGCTGAACTGCAGGCCCAGGCAGGTGCCGGCGTTGTTCGGATTGCGCGACGGCGGGGTGCAAGGGGCTCGATTGACTTCGTTTGTCAAATCCCAACCCGTCGGACCCTGATAACCCGACAGACCGCCTGCATCAGCGTAGATCGCGCCCTTCAGACCCGTCTCCTTAGGCAGGAACCAGAACGGCATCTGCAATTCGAGCGAAGCGCCCCAGTACTTGGTGCCGCCCAGCGCGTCCTGCGTGCCGAAGGGATTGATGTCACGCGGACCAATGCCGTTCGGGGCGAAACCACGAACCAGGTTCGGACCCATCTGGAAGTGATCGAGCATGCGCAACTGCGTGTTGCCGATCTTGTTCAGGATGCCGCCCTGGAGGTGGACGATGCTGACGATGTCCGACACCAGCGGGGTGAAGTACTTCGCATCGAAGGCGGTCTTCAGGTACGACACGTCGCCGCCAACACCCGCGAAGTCCTGCTTGAAGTCGACCAAGAGGCCGTCGGTCGGGTTCTTGGTGTTGTCGAGCGTGTTGTAGTTCAGCGTATAGCCGAGCGCCGAGGTCAGCGTCGCGCCCTTCGCCAGCTCCTGGCGGACCGGCAGCGAGGCCTCGCCATCAGAGAAGCACCCGAGGCCACCGGTCGCCGCGCCGATCGCCGCAGCCTGCGCGTTGCCGGGATTGGCGTTGATGAACGCCGGTGTCGGATTGAAGGGCAGCGGGCTGCCGCCACCGCCGTTGTTACAGTTCGAGAGCGTCGCCGGCAGCGAGATCTCCTGGCGGTAGATCGAGTAGCGCAGCTGCAGCGACAGGTCCTCGCGCAGCTGGAAGCCGAGGCGCGGGCTGAAGCCGAGCGTCTTGGTGCCGTAGGAGATGAAGTTGTTGGCGAGCTGCTGGCGCTGATACAGGTCGAGGCCCAGCGCAACCCGGTAGTCGAGCAGATAGGGCTCGACAAAGGACAGCGAGTAGCCGCGGGCGAACTGGCCGTAGGTCACCGACGCCTTGGCGAACAGGCCGCGGCCCAGGAAGTTGCGCTCGGAGATCGAGACCTCGGCCAGCGCGCCGTCCGTGGTCGAGTAGCCGCCGGAGATCGAGAAGTCGCCCGTAGATTTCTCTTCCAGGTTGACGTTCAGGACCACCCGGTCGCTCGACGAGCCCGGCTCGGTGACGATCTTCACGTCCTTGAAGAAGTCGAGGTTCTTCAGGCGGCGCTCGGCACGGTCCACCAGGGCGCGGTTGTAGGCGTCGCCCTCGGAGATGTCGAACTCGCGGCGAATGACGTAGTCGCGGGTGCGGGTGTTGCCGCGAATGTTGATGCGCTCGATATAGGTGCGCGGGCCCTCGTCGATGGCGAACACGACCGACACGGTGTGGGCCTCGAAGTTGCGATCACCGCGCGGGCGGACCACCGCGAACGCGTAGCCGCGCCGCGAGGCCTCGATCTGCATCTCCTCGACCGATTTCTCGATGTTCTCGACATTATAGAGCGAGCCGACGCTGACGCGCGAATAGCCGCGCAGCGTGTTGCCGTCGAGCGTCGCGATCGACGACTGGAAGTCGACCGAACCGACCCGGTACTGCTGGCCTTCCTCGATCTTGAAGGTCACGAGGAAGCCCTTGCGCTCCGGATCGTACTCGCTGAGCGCGGCCACGACCTGCACGTCGGCATAGCCGTTCTTCAGGTAGAAGCGGCGAATCAGGTCGCGGTCGGCCTCGACACGGTCCGGATCGTAGACGTCGCCCGAGCCCAGGAAGCTCAGGAGGTTGGTCTCGCGGGTCTTGATGACGTCCTTGAGGCGATAGGACGAGAAGGCGTTGTTGCCGACGAACTCGATCGACTTCACGCCGGTCTTGGCGCCTTCCTCGATCGTGAAGATCAGGTCGACGCGGTTGTTCGGCTGCTCGATCATCTCCGGCGTAACGCGCACGTCGTAACGGCCCGAACGGCGGTAGATCTCCGCAATGCGCTGGGCGTCGGACTGCACCATCGGGCGCGAGAGCGTGCCGCGCGGCTTCGACTGCACTTCCGCCTGGAGCTGCTCGTCCTTGACCTTCTTGTTGCCTTCGAAGGCGACGCGGCCGATCACCGGATTCTCGACGACGGTCACGATCAGCCGCCCACCCTGGCGGTTGATCTTCACGTCCGAGAACAGGCCGGTCTCGATCAGCGCCTTGAGGCCGTCATCGACCCGGCCGGCGTCGAGCGTCCCGCCGGGGCCCGGCTTGAAGTACGAGCGGATGGTCTCCAGCTCGACGCGGCGGTTGCCGACCACTTCGATCGAGTTGACCGTCTGAGCCGCAGCTGGCGACGAAAGAACCACGCTCGCCAGCGGCAAAGCCACCGGTCCGGCGAACATGATAAAGGCGGCCGCCAAGCCCCCCCGCACCCGCAATCCGAACTTCATGCGCTACGCGCCCTTATATTCCGTTGCCGGTTCCGTACCCCTACGAACCCGACAGATTCCCATTTGTCGTTCGCTTGTAGCCAATTTGGACCTGACGGCAAACGCCGGATCTCTCTGAATTTTCAAATTCGTTTCAAAACGTTGCCTAACGGCCACGTCGTAAAAAAGCCGCGCTCAGGACCCGGCGAGGTGAAGGATATCGTTATAGGTTGCAAAGACCATGAGCATGAGGACCAGCCCGAGGCCGATTCGGAACCCCATCTCCTGCGCCCGCTCCGACAGCGGCCGGCCGCGGACGGCCTCGACCCCGTAGAACAACAGGTGTCCGCCATCGAGCAGCGGAACCGGGAACAGGTTCAGCAGGCCGATCGAGACCGACAGCGTCGCGCACAGTTGCACAACGAACTGGAAGCCGAGGCTGGCCGCCTGTCCCGAGAGTTGAGCGATTCGGATCGGACCGCCGACGTCGCCGGCACTCCCGGCGCCCGCGAACAGCGAGGCGATGAACTTGAAGGTCGTGGAGATGATGAACCAGACCTGCTCGAAGCCGATCTTGATCGATTCGAGGAACCCGACCGGGATCGAGCGCGATTCGTCCGGCTTGGCGTTGTACTGGATGCCGAGCACGCCGATCCGGTGGCTGTTGCCGAACAGGTCCTTGACCTCCTTGAGCGCCGGCGTCGCCTTGAGGGTGAGTTCCGTGCCGTCCCGCTTGACCAGGAAGGACAATTCCGTGCCGGCGCTGACCGAGACGACGCGCTGCATGTCGGCGAAGGTCTCGATCGACCGGCCGTCGATGGCGGCAATGACGTCACCGTCCTTGAAGCCGGCGGCGGCCGCGACGCTGTCCGGCTGCACCGCATCGACCCGCGGGGTCGTGTTCGGCTTGCCGAAATACAGCGCCATGCCGGCGAAGATGATGACCGCCAGGATGAAGTTGGCGATCGGGCCGGCCGCGACGATCGCGGCGCGCTGGCCGACGGTCTTGTGGTGGAAGCTGTCGGCGCGCTCCTCGGCCGTCATCTTCGCAAGCGCCTCGGCCGACGGCGTCGAGGCCTCGGATTCGTCGCCGAAGAACTTCACGTAGCCGCCGAGCGGGATCGCCGAGATCTTCCAGCGGGTGTTGTGTCGGTCGTTGAAACCGATCAGTTCTGGGCCAAATCCGAGCGAAAACGTCAACACCTTCACGCCGGCCCAGCGCGCGATCAGGAAATGGCCGAGCTCGTGGAAAAACACCACGATCGTCAGCACGAACAGGAACGGGACGATGTAGCCGAGAAGGCCGTGGCTCAAGGTATTGAAGATATGGTGGAAAAAATCGGACATCGATGACCTTCCCGACGGGCCAGCGGCCCATCCAACCCGTTAAGATGCTTTTGCGGCGATTTGAGGCAAGAGGCCGGCGGCCCTTTTTCGCGCATCATGGTCAATGGCGATGGCGTCGTCCGCGGACGTCAGAGGTGCCAAATTACCTGAACGCGTCCAGCTCTCGAGGGTCGCCTCGACCAGGCGGGCGATCGCACCAAAGCGGATGTGGCCGCCGATGAAGGCCGCGACGGCGACCTCGTTGGCGGCATTGAACACCGTCGTCGCGCCGCGCCCGGTGCGCAGCGAATCATAGGCCAGCCGCAGACCGGGGAACCGCTCGAAGTCCGGGGCCTCGAAGGTCAGCGTGCCGATCTTGGCGAGATCGAGTCGGGCCGACGGACCCTTGATGCGCTCCGGCCAACCGAGGCAATGGGCGATCGGAATCCGCATGTCGGGCGCGCCGAGCTGCGCCACCACCGAACGGTCCGAGAACTCGACCATGCCGTGGACGATGGACTGCGGGTGCACCAGGACATCGATCTCGTCGGGCGACAACGCGAACAGGTAGGACGCCTCGATCACCTCGAGGCCCTTGTTCATCATCGAGGCCGAATCGATCGTGATCTTCTGGCCCATGCTCCAGTTCGGATGCTTCAGCGCCTGGGCCAACGTCGCCTGCTCGATATCGGCCGGCGCCCAGGTGCGGAACGGGCCGCCGGAGGCGGTGATGATCACCCGCACCAGCTCCTCGCGATTGCCCGAGGACAGCGCCTGGAACAGCGCGTTGTGCTCCGAATCGGCCGGCAGGATGCAAGCGCCGGCCCGGGCGGCCCGCTCCATGAAGAAATCGCCGGCACAGACCAGGCATTCCTTGTTGGCGAGCGCCACGGTCGCGCCGCGGTCCACTGCGGCGAGCGCCGGCTTGAGGCCAGCGGCGCCGGAGACGGCGGCCATGACCCAGTCGGCGGGACGGGCTGCCGCCTCGATGATGGCGCTCTCCCCTGCCCCGCATTCGATCCCGGTGCCGGCCAGCGCATCGCGCAGCTCGTCGAGGCCGGCCGGATCGGCCACCGCCACGAAGCGCGGGTTGAACTCTCGGGCCAGCTTCACCAGGCCCTGGACGTTGCTGTTGCCGGTCAGCGCCTCGACGCGGTAGCGCTCCGGCGCGCCGCGCACGAGGTCCATGGTCGAATCGCCGATCGAGCCGGTGGCGCCGAGCACGGTGACGCTGCGCATCTCCGCGACACCGGCCTTGTTGTTCCGCAATGGCACTGCGCTCATGTTCTCACCAAACATTATCGACCGGTCGGCTGCGCCGACGGTCACCAAACCAGAAGACCGCGGCCGACCCCATCGAGGCCGCCGCGCAGCAAACCGAGCAATGCGGCGACGACGATGGCCGCGACATAGCCGTCCAGGCGATCCAACAGGCCGCCATGGCCGGGAATGATGTGACTGGAGTCCTTGACCCCGAAGTGCCGCTTCACCGCAGATTCGGCGAGGTCGCCGAGCTGCGAGACCACCGACAGCGTCGCGGCCAGCATGAGCGTCGTCACCAGTCCGCCGGCGCCGGCCATCGACCAGGCGGCCGCGGCGACGAGGCTGGCGGCGAAGCCGCCGACTGCGCCGGCCCAGGTCTTGTTCGGGCTGATCCGCGGCGCGAGCTTCGGCCCGCCGATGCTGCGGCCGGCAACATAGCCGCCGATATCGCTGGCCCAGACGACGAGAAACACCAGCACCAGCGCGTGCCATCCCTCGGCGGCATCGAAGCGCACCAGCACCGAGCCGAGCTCGGCCGCCGACGCATAGGCGAAGCCGGCGGCCACCCAGGTGCGACGTCCCGCAGCAAGCGCCGTAGCGGCGACCAGGCCGAGCCCGAGCACGACGACGGCGAAGTCGAGCAGGCCATAGGCGCAGCAGACGCCGGCAATGCCGATGGCCAGGGCTCCGGCCGTGCCGACGCTGGCGGTGCGGATCTCGCCCACCACCATCAGCCATTCGAGATACAGGCCGACCGCGACCACCGTGACCAGAGCGGTCCAGAACACGCCGCCGGCATAGGCGGCGCCGAGCGCCAGCGGCACCAGCACCAGCGCTGCCGCCACCCGCATCACTAGATTGCTGGCCGCAGCCTTTGTGGGTTGCGCACCCTCGTTGCGCTGCGCGGCGTTGGCGGCGTCTCCCACGGCTGCGGTATCCGGTTTGGTCACGAGGCGGTTTTCGCCGCGAGGCCGCCGAAGCGGCGTTCACGCCGGCCGAACTCGGCGATCGCACCCTCAAGCGCCGCCTTATCGAAGTCGGGCCAATGGATCGGCACGAACACCAGCTCGCTATAGGCCGCCTGCCACATCAGGAAGTTCGACAGCCGCTGCTCGCCGCTGGTGCGGATGATGAGATCGGGATCGGGAATGTCGGGCGCATCGAGATGGGCGCCGATGGCATCGGCATCGATCGACGCCGGATCGCGCCGACCCTCGGCGACCTCGCGCGCCAGCCGCTGCGCCGCGCGCGCGATCTCCTGGCGCGAGCCGTAGTTGAAGGCAACCACCAGCGTCAGCTTGGTGTTGCCCCGGGTGAGATCCTCGGCTTCGCTGAGAAGCGCGCAGATGTCGGGCTCGAGCCCGTCGCGCTCGCCGATCACCCTGACACGCACGCCGTCGCGATGCAGGGTCGCGAGATCGTTGCGGATGAAGCGGCGCAACAGGCCGAACAGGTCGCCGATCTCGCTGGCCGGACGCGACCAGTTCTCGGACGAGAACGAGAAGATGGTGAGATAGCGGATGCCGAGCTCATGCGAGGCGCGCACCACGCGGCGCAAGGCCTCGACGCCGCGGCGATGCCCTTCCGCGCGCGGCAGCCCGCGGGCCGCAGCCCAGCGGCCATTGCCATCCATGATGATGGCAACATGGGCCGGTGCGTCGGACCGGTCCGGCGCCTCCGTCACCGGGGCCGCGGCTTTCGACATCAAGCGCATCCTTCAGACGGTGAGGATTTCCTTTTCCTTCGCCGCCAGCAACTGGTCGATCTCGGAGATCACGCTGTCGGTCGCCTTCTGCACGTCGCCGGCGAAGCGCTCCTGGTCGTCCTCGGACATCTCGTGATTCTTCTCGAGCTTCTTCAGCGTATCGAGACCGTCGCGGCGCACGTGACGCACGGCGACACGGGCAGCTTCCGCATATTTGTGCGCGACCTTGACCAGCTCCTTTCGCCGCTCCTGGTTGAGCTCGGGAATGCGCAGCCGGATCACCTGGCCTTCGGTCGCGGGCGACAGGCCGAGGTTGGAATCGACGATCGCCTTCTCGACGGCCTTGACCATGGAGCGGTCCCAGACCTGCACCGAGAGCAGCCGCGGCTCGGGCACGGAGACGGTCGCGAGCTGGTTGAGCGGCATGTGCGAGCCGTAGGCCTCGACCTGGACCGGCTCCACCATCGATGCCGAGGCGCGGCCGGTGCGCAGGCCGCCGAGCTCGTGCTTCAGCGCCTGGGTCGCGCCCTGCATGCGGCGCTTCAGTTCGTTGAGGTCGAAATTGCCCGTGCTCATCACGCTTTCCTTTCTGCAATCCGGGGGGCCTGCGGCCGGCTCTGCCGGGCCTCGAAAGGCCTGCGGTCGGACTTGGGCGACTCCCGGACGAATTCCTGTCTCGCTTACGCTTCTACCGCAGGCTCGAAGCCGGTCCAACACCGGCCGCCAGCGGCGCCGCGGCTCACCCCGCGACGATGGTACCGCGCCCTTCGCCCCGCAACATCGCGCCGATCGAGCCCGGTTCGGCAATGGAGAACACAATGATAGGCAGCGATGTTTCCCGGGCAAGGGCGAATGCGGTCGCGTCCATGACCTTGTAGCCGCCTTCGATGGCCTGCGAATGCGTCAGCCGGTCGAAGCGCTTGGCGGCCGGATCCTTCTTGGGATCGGCGCTGTAGACGCCGTCGACGTTCGTAGCCTTCAGCACGGCCTGGGCGCCGATCTCGGCGGCCCGCAAGACCGCCGTGGTGTCAGTCGTGAAATAGGGATTGCCGGTGCCGCCCCCGAGCACGACGATACGTCCCTCGGCCAGCGACTTGTGCGCCGCAGCGCGCGTGAACAGCTCGCACACTTCCGGCATGACGAACGCCGAGAGCGCCTGCGCCGGGGTGCCCTTGCGCTGGATGGCGGCTTCCAGCGCAAGGCAGTTCATGACGGTGGCGAGCATGCCCATGGTGTCGCCGGTCGGACGCGACACGCCCTGCGACGAGACCTCGACGCCGCGCACCATGTTGCCGCCGCCGACCACGACGGCGATCTCGATGCCGAGCTTCTGCGCTGCGATGAGGTCGTCGGCGATCCGATCGACGGTCGGCTGGTCGATACCGAAGGAATGAGGGCCCGCGAGATACTCGCCGGACAGCTTGACCACGACGCGACGATAGACCGGCTCAGCCATGTGCCAATGCTCTCCTATCCCGCGCGTTGATATCCGGCGCGAACGCCGCGCCGGATCGTGACTGTGCCCAGTCGTTACTTCTTGCCGCTCGCAGCGGCGACTTCGGCCGCGAAGTCGGTCTCTTCCTTCTCGATGCCCTCACCGAGGGCATAGCGGACGAAACCGGCGACCTTGATCGGACCGCCGACCTTGCCTTCGGCTTCCTTCAGCGCCTGCGCGACCGACTTGCCGCTGTCGTGGATGAAGGCCTGCTCGAGCAGGGTGACTTCCTTGTAGTAGGTCTTCAGGCCGGACTCGACGATCTTCTCGATCACGTTCTCCGGCTTGCCCTGCTGACGATATTTGTCGGCGAGCACGTCCTTCTCGCGCTTGACGAGCTCGGGATCGAGACCCGCCGCATCGATCGCCTGCGGGTTGGCCGCGGCGACATGCATCGCGAGCTGACGGCCGAGCACGGCGAGCTCGTCGGTCTTGCCGGGCGACTCCAGCGCGACGATGACGCCGAGCTTGCCGGCGCCTTCGATGACGGCGCCATGGACGTAGCTCGACACGACGCCTTCGCTCACTCCGAGCGAGGCCGCGCGGCGCAGCGTCTGGTTCTCACCGATGGTTGCGATCGAATCGGCAATCGCGGCCTCGACCGTGATGCTGCCGACCTTGGCGGCCTTGATCTTCTCCACGTCGGCGCCGACGTCGAGCGCGACCTGGGCGATCATCTTGACCAGGCCCTGGAAGTGCTCGTTGCGCGCGACGAAGTCGGTCTCGGAGTTGACCTCCACGACCACGCCCTTCTTGCCCGAGGTCAGCGCGCCGATCAGGCCTTCAGCCGCAACGCGGCCGGCCTTCTTGGCGGCCTTCGACAGGCCCTTCTTGCGCAGCCAATCCTGCGCGGCCTGCATGTCGCCGCCGTTCTCGGTGAGCGCGGCCTTGCAGTCCATCATGCCCGCGCCGGTCGACTCGCGCAGGTCCTTCACCATCGCTGCGGTGATATTCGCCATTGTTGAACGTCCTTTTGCCTGTCCAAAGCGCGACGCAGCGGATGGCTCGCCGCCGCCCGCTGCCAGGAAAACCTATCTCAGTCGCGATGGCCGGCGTGCGACGCCGGCCAGAATGGTGTTGTGTCGTCTTACGCGTCGGCGAGCGACTTGGCCTGCGCGACCCAGGCATCGGCCCGGCTCGGAAGACCGACCTCTTCGCCGATCTGGTGCGCGGTGTCGTGGTTGAGCTCGGCGAGCTGCCAGTAGTGGAAGATGCCGAGGTCGTTGAGCTTCTTCTCGATCGCACCGGACACGCCGGTGAGCTTCTTGAGGTCGTCGGCCGTGCCGCGCGGACCAGGCAACCCCTGGAACGTCGAAGCGGACGCAGCCGGAAGATCCTCCTCGAGCGGAGCCGCCGAGGCGCCGACATCGATCCCGAGCTCGCCCTGCGCGCGCGAGATGCCGTCAATGGCGGCGCGCGCGATCAGGTCGCAGTACAGCGAAATGGCGCGGCCGGCGTCGTCATTGCCGGGCACGACATAGGTGATGCCCTTCGGGTCGCAATTGGTGTCGACGATCGCGGCCACCGGGATCTTGAGGCGCTGGGCCTCCTGGATCGCGATGTCTTCCTTGTTGGTGTCGATCACGAAGATCATGTCGGGCAGACCGCCCATGTCCTTGATGCCGCCGAGCGAGCGGTCGAGCTTGTCGCGCTCGCGCTGCAGGGTTAGGCGCTCCTTCTTGGTGTAGGAGTTGGCTTCGCCCGAGGACAGCACCTCGTCGAGATGGCGCAGGCGCTTGATCGAGGCCGAGATCGTCTTCCAGTTGGTCAGCGTGCCGCCGAGCCAGCGCGAATTGACGAAGTACTGGGCGCAGCGCTTGGCTGCGTCGGCCACGTTGTCCTGTGCCTGACGCTTGGTGCCGACGAACAGGATGCGGCCGCCCTTGGCGACGGTGTCGCTGACGGCCTGCAGCGCCGTGTGCAGCATCGGCACGGTCTGGGCGAGGTCGATGATGTGGATGTTGTTGCGGGCTCCGAAAATGAAATCGGCCATTTTCGGATTCCAGCGGTGAGACTGGTGACCAAAGTGAACGCCAGCTTCGAGCAGCTGGCGCATCGTGAATTCAGGCAGCGCCATTGGATATTCTCCGGTTGATTCCTCCGGAAACGCGTGAGCAAAAACAGGCCATCAAGGCCCGGCTTGCCACCGGACGCCCTCTAGGAGAGCCAAGTTTCCGTGTGAGATGGCGCGCTATATAGCCGGATTTTGGCGCAACGCAAGGAAAATGGGCTCATTCCGCCTGCAGAAGCTCGGCCATCGCCGTCCGGGCCTGGCCCTCCTGGAGCGGAACGAAGTCGACCGGGCCCTTGTTGTCGGCGCCGGACGAGGCCGCGGCCATCACGCCCATGCCGAGCAGACCGAACGCCATGCCGCCGCCCTGCATCGCCCTGGACCGGTCGCTGGGCCTGATCGAGAAGAAATAGGTCCGCCCCGGTTCGGTATTGAAATCGAGCACCGAGTCGCCCGGGAACAGGGTCTGGGTGGCGACGAGGTGGTGTGGACCGGCCGGCCGGTCGATGTAGACATAGGTCCCGGGGATCAGGCGGCTCAGCGCGACGCCGTCGACCTTGGCGTCGCACGTGGTCCTGTCCAGCCAGGCATCCTTCAAGCTCACGATGATGATGCGGGACTGCCCGGGACGCGGCGCCCCGATCTTCTGTGACACCACGGCGTATTCGGTGCCTTCCTTGCCTGTCAGGCATCCTGATACCAGAAATGCCGCTCCCAGTCCCAGCAGCGCTCGCCTGTTCATCGCCCCCTCCCCGTAGAAACCCGGGCTTCAAGGCTATGACGGGAACCAGGGAACTTTCAATCTCGGGGAGCAAAGACAATGGAACTGTGATCAGCGCTCCACACCGGCCGGCGCCAGCGCGGCGCGGTCCGCATCGAGCTTCGCCCTCAGCCGCGCGGCGTCTTCGAAGAAGGTCTGCTCGTCCTGCACCGGAACCAGGCGCAGGGACGGCGGCATCAGCACGTGGCTCACATTGGGACGGCCGGAATTCGCCAGCGCCTCCGACCGCTGCACGGTCTGGATCGCGATCGCGACCACCAGCAGAAGGCCGACCACCACGCCCTTGGCGAGCATATGGCTGCGTCCGACCTCACGCAGATGCAGCAAGCAGGTCGCGGCGAGAACGATCCACGAGACGAGGTAGCCGTAGGTGAAGACAGCGGTCCAGGTCAGGGCGAACGAGGCAATCTGGGCGAACTCGCTGTAGACCCAGAACGCGATCAGACCCGCCTGCGCGATCAGGAGGTGGCGCAGAAAATGCGAGCGGCCGGAAAACAACCGCGCCAGCAGCGCCCAGACGCCAACCCATGCGACGACCACCCCGATCATCGTGACGGTCGGCACGAGATAATCGGACAGATGCGCCTCGGAGGTCTGCGCAAACCAGGTCATCACCGCGTTGATTGCGAGCAGGACGACGCCGAGGGCGATCGCGGCGATGATCGGCAGCGCCCCGCGTTCGGAGCCCGCGAGCCGCTCCGGCTCGACGGCATGGCCGGCGTCGCGGATCCGAAGCAGCGTCTGGCCGATCCGGATCGGCTTGGTGCTGTCGAGAACGAGCTGCGGCTTCCGGCTCTTGCCGCGATCGAGAAAGAGGCCGTTGGCGCTGCCGAGATCCTCGGCGACCAGGCGCCCCTCGCCGTCGCGGAAAATTCGCACATGGCGCGCGGCGACATAGGGATCGTCGAGAATGACGTGATTGTCGTAGCCGCGGCCGATGCTGATCTCGGCGGCATCGACACGGAAGCGGCCGGCGACGTCGCGATGCTTGGAGAGGATCTCGATCCAGATCATCGTGCGACCTGCAGGCGTTCGAGGAAGCTCTTGCCGAGGCGCAAGGCGTCGTCATAAGCGATCGCCTGCAGGTTCAGCCGCGACACCAGCGCCTCGTCGGCATGGTCCTGGGTCACCGCGACCAGAACGATGTCATAGAGGCCGTCGAACTCGCGATAGCCCTGCGCGCACCACAGCACGCGCAGCGGCGGATGAGCGGCCGCCGGCGTCACGCCGACGAAATCGGCATGGCAATGCTGCGGCGTGTACCATTTGCGGAATGAGCCGCCCTGGGTGAGCCGCGGCTGCGCGAGCTGCGTCAGCACGGTCGCGAACTGGAATTGATTGAGGTCGATCGATTTCGCGTAGGAGTGGCTGACCTCGACCACGCCGGTGTTGAGGTCGGAGGCGACATAGACGCTGGCCTCGGCCTTGCAACTGGTCGAATTGATGCTGGCGCGCGGCTTCGGCGACGCGCTGGCATTGGTGCTCGCCCAGCATTCGAACCACCCCGCGCGCGTCTCCGGCGCCTGATAGGACCCGAACACGCGGTCGCGGAAGCCCTCCTCGCCCAGCGACTTGTAGAGCGCTCCCCGCCAGCTCGTAAGCTGCGCGATCACGTCCTTGCGCAGATCGGCCGCCGCCGGCCTGGCATCCTGGCCGCGCGCCAGGAGCGCGGCCGCGAAGCGTGCGGGCACCAGGAAGCTGATGAGCTGGCCGCCGCGGCGCGTCGCGACGTTGATGCCCACCACCTGGCCCTGCGCATTGACCGCCGGGCCGCCGCTCATGCCGGGATTGAGCGCGCCGGTGAAATGGATGTGATCGTTGTAGCTGTGCTCGACGAGGCCGTTATAGGTGCCCTCGATGATGGTGAAGCCGAGGTCGAGCGGGTTGCCGAGCGAATACAACCGCTCGCCTTTCGGCAGGCTGCCGTCGAGCGCGGCCTTGTCGAACGAGAAGAACGGCGCGTTCTGCTTGTCGACGCGAACGAGCGCGAGATCGTTGGGCAGGTCGACGGCAAGCAACGTGACGCCGCCCTGCGTGCCATCCGCTCCGGTATATTCGAGCCGGTACGTCTTCGGCTCGAGCGCTGCATCCGAGACGACGTGATAGTTCGTGACCGCGAGCCCGTCGGCCGAGACCAGAAAGCCGGATCCTGTAGAGGTCTGGCGGCCGGCATCGGCCACGAGCGTGCGGATCTGGAGCAGGCGCGGCGGCGCCGAGGCATAGACGGCTTCGGCGCCCGGCAGCCCCTGCGCATCGCTTGGCGAAGGCAGGCCGGCGATACCGACGCTGCAAAGGGCGGCCATGATTGAGCTTCGCCAAGACAGCGTGCGCAAGGTCCCGACAAACGCTGATTTCACTGAAGCCCCCGCAACACGTCGTCGGCCGTCGACGTCTTGCGCCCACGATCGATCAGTCCGGCGGTCCGCCCATATCGAAAACAGGCCGATGTTGCAACCGCGCCGGCGTCAGGCCAACGCGCGGCGGCTCAGCAATGCGGAACGTTCGGCGGACATCTCTTGCCCGGCGGCGGCGGGGCCGCCGGACGTGGCGGCGGCGCCGCGGGCCGTGCCATCGGCGGCGGTGGCGGCGCCGGCCGGGCCACGGCGGCCATCGGCGGCGGATTGGGACGCGCCATCTGCGGCGGAGGCGCAGGGCGCGCCATCGGTGGCGGAGCGGACGGACGCATGACTTGCGGCGGCGGTGGCGCCGGCCGAGGTGGCGGAGCCGCCCGAACCATCGGTGCAACCGGCGGTCGTGGCGGCGCCGGCGGCGGACTCAGACGCGCCGTCGCCGGTGGTGGCGGCGGGCGGCGCTGGATCTGCGGTGGCGTCGCCTGCTGAATGCGCGGGCTCACCTCAGGCCCGCGCGGAGCGGCTGACGGCATGACCGGACGGGACGGCATCGCCGATGGCCTTGCCGGCTGCGGCATGACGGCGCCCGGCGGCGTGCGGTTCGCGCGCAGATCCTGGCGCGCGGGCGGTGGCAGCGCGCCAGAGGGCGATGCCGGTGCCGGCTGGCGCAGACCAGGAGTCTGAACCGATGGTGGCACCGGCGGACCACCGCGACCGGGCACCGGCAGCGGATTGACGTTGGCATGCCCCTGCCCTGGTCCTGTCATGGCGGGCGAGGGTCCACCCGGCGGAGCGTTGGCCTGAATGGCCGGTGCCGCACCGGGCCGGAGTGCGGGATTGGCGAGCGGTCCTCCCGGCGGCGGGACCTTGCCCTGCTGGATCAGCGTGGCGCGCTGCACGACAGCCGGCGGCAGGGCCGGTGCCACCGCCACGGCCGGCGTCGGCACCGCCGCGGGGCCTGCAGTGATCGGTCCGGCCGGCGGCGCCGGACGATTGATCACGGTGTTGATGACGGTCGTGTTGTGGATGTTCTGGTAGATGATGTTGTTCGGCGGCGGCGCAACGAAGGCCGGCGGCCGGACATAGACCACGGCTGTCCGGTTCAGCTTCCGCATATTGCGAGGCTCAACTGTTGTGGGTTTTTGGCAAGTTGGGGTGGCCCCG
>NZ_JBNPUO010000015.1:0-78080 GCF_051168215.1 Bradyrhizobium sp. HKCCYLRH2015
TTCGAGCACTGCAGCGTGCCGGTCGGAATGTGCGGCGGCGTGGTCATGCCCTGCGCCGTCTTGCCGTTGTGGCAGGTGGAGCAATTGGTGTCGGTGGCGGCATGCTTGAACGCGGCGCCGCCCCAGCTGGTGAAGCCGCCGCTCGCCGCCTTGGCGTGACAGCTGACGCAGTCGGCGCCGCCGGTGGCGACGTGGTTCGGATATGACGCCGTGCCCAGCGCCCCCTTGCTGCCCTGGCCGGTGTAGGAGCCGTTGTGGCAGCTGTCGCAGCGCGCCGTCGCCACCGCGGCGTGGTTCATCGTGTAGGTGGCAAAGCTCGCCGCGGTGTTGCTGTGGCAGTTCGAGCACTGCAGCGTGCCGGTCGGAATGTGCGGCGGCGTGGTCATGCCCTGCGCCGTCTTGCCGTTGTGGCAGGTCGCGCAGTTGGTGTCGGTGGCGGCATGCTTGAACGCCGCACCGCCCCAGCTCGTGAAGCCGCCCGAGGCTGCCTTGCTGTGACAGCTGACGCAGTCGGCGCCGCCGGTGGCGACATGGTTCGGATACGACGCGGTGCCGAGCGCCCCCTTGGTGCCCTGGCCGGTGTAGTTGCCGTTGTGGCAGCTGTCGCAGCGCGCCGTCGCCACCGCGGCGTGGTTCATCGTGTAGGTGGCAAAGCTCGCCGCGGTGTTGCTGTGGCAGTTCGAGCATTGCAGCGTCCCGGTCGGGATGTGCGGCGGCGTCGTCATGCCCTGCGCCGTCCTGCCGTTGTGGCAGGTGGCGCAATTGGTGTCGGTGGCCTTGTGAGCAAACGCCGCGCCGCCCCAGCTGGTGAAGCCGCCCGAGGCCGCCTTGGCGTGACAGCTGACGCAGTCGGCGCCGCCGGTGGCGACGTGGTTCGGGAACGACGCGGTGCCGAGCGCCCCCTTGGTGCCTTGGCCGGTGAAGCTGCCGTTGTGACAGCTGTCGCAGCGCGCCGTCGCCACTGCGGCGTGGTTCATGGTGTAGGTGGCGAAGCTCGCCGCGGTGTTGCTGTGGCAGTTCGAGCACTGCAGCGTCCCGGTCGGGATGTGCGGCGGCGTGGTCATGCCCAACGCCGTCTTGCCGTTGTGACAGGTCGCGCAGTTGGTGTCGGTGGCCTTGTGAGCAAACGCCGCGCCGCCCCAGCTGGTGAAGCCGCCCGAGGCCGCCTTGGCGTGACAGCTGACGCAGTCGGCGCCGCCGGTGGCGACGTGGTTCGGGTATGACGCGGTGCTCATGGCACCTTTGGTGCCCTGGCCGGTGAAGTTGCCGTTGTGGCAGCTATCGCAGCGCGCGGTCGCCACCGCGGCGTGGTTCATGGTGTAGGTCGTGAAGCTCGCCGCCGAGTTGGTGTGACAGTTCGAGCATTGCAACGTCCCGGTCGGGATGTGTGGTGGTGTCGCCATCCCCATCGCCGTCCAGCCGTTGTGGCAGGTCGCGCAGTTGGTGTCGGTCGCGGCATGCTTGAACGCCGCACCGCCCCAGCTGGTGAAGCCGCCGCTCGCCACCTTGGCGTGACAGCTGACGCAGTCCGCCCCGCCAGTGGCAACGTGGTTCGGATACGACGCGGTGCCGAGTGCGCCCTTGGTACCCTGGCCGGTGTAGCTGCCGTTGTGGCAGCTGTCGCAGCGCGCGGTCGCCACCGCGGCGTGGTTCATGGTGTAGGTCGTGAAGCTCGCGGCGGTGTTGCTGTGGCAGTTCGAGCATTGCAGCGTCCCGGTCGGGATGTGCGGCGGCGTCGTCATGCCCTGCGCCGTCCTGCCGTTGTGACAGGTGGAGCAATTGGTGTCGGTCGCGGCATGCTTGAAGGCCGCGCCGCCGAAGCTGGCCGTGCTGGTGTGACAGGACTCGCAAGGCAGATTGGTCTGGAGATGATTGCTGGACTTGCCGCGCGCGGTCGTCCCGTTGTGACAGTTGGCACAACCGGCGACGATGCCGGCGTGGTCCATCTTCATTCTGATGCGAAAACTCGCCGTCGACCTGTGGCACACATCGCATGGCGCTGCGGTCGTGATGTGATTCTTCGACTTGCCCCGTGCCATCACGCCGTTGTGGCAGGTCGTACATGACGCCTTCGCCTGGGTATGATCGATCGCCCGGACGTCCTTCCATGTCGAAGTCTGATGGCAGCTCTCACAGCGCCGCGTGGTCATCGGGTGATTGACGGACATGCCCGCCGTCTGCGCGCCGTTGTGGCAACTGGCGCACTGCGTCTGCGTGCCCTTGAACCGCCCGCCGACGTGACAGGACGAGCACTCCACGCCGACATGGCTTCCGGTCAGCGGAAACCCGGTCGAGACGTGATCGAATGAGCTCTGCGCGGCAGCGTGCCCTGCCAACACCAGAGTGAGCAGCACACAGGCGAGCAGCCACTGCACCATGCGGTGCGAGGCTCGCGCCAACAGCCCCAGTCTGCTGTAGCAGCTGCTCAACTCCAACTCCGCTCTTCACTCTCGACTCGATCGCCAGCCGGACATCCGACGGCGACCGGCCGACCCCAATCCAGCCGAGACCGTTGAGCGTCCGCCGCTCGGCGGTCGCCCTGACAAACCCAAGACACTCTTGCGGATTCCCCCTACGGCCCGGCGGCACGTCTTCCCCAGCCACCGAATACTCGAAACGCTCCGTGCTCCCTTGATCGAGCGCTGCATCGATTAGGCGATGACGGAGTCACCGGCCAGATCACGCAGCCTTCGCTACGCCTACGACAGAGCTTCCAGAGACGCGCAAAGCTGGCCCAAAACTGGGCCAAGCTGAACTCAAGCTGAATGGAGGTTTAGGTTTCTGACCTCACCCGCGCGCGATGGTCCGGCAAGCCCATCACGCAAGCCATTGATCTGCATTCGAACTGATCAGTATTGCGAGCTCTTATCAGCTCGATACGATGTCAGACGTCTTGCAGCAGCCACCGCGGCCGTTCGAATCAGTTCCTGATCTGAACGTTGCGCCATCCCGTTGCGACATGGCAGCGCTCGCACGTCTGACCGAAGGTACCATTGTGCACGTCCGAGCTGCGATGACAGCTGAAGCAATCCATCGGCAACTTCAGGTCCGGCGGCGACTTGGCCTTGTGACAGGCCTCGCAGGTGATCTTCTGGTGAACGCCAACAAGTGGGAACCGCGTCTGCCGCGCATGATCGAAGCGCCACAGCCGCCATCCGTTCGGATTGTGGCAGTTGGCGCATCGCCCGCCGAGTTTCCCCTGGTGGAAATCCTTGTGGCAGCTCTCGCAGGCCATCGGAGTGTTCTTGTAGGTCGGCGTCCGGTGGCACTCCTCGCAGGGCACCGACTTGTGCAGGCCGATCAAGGGGAAGCGCGTGATTTCATGATCGAAGGAGAGCTTCTTCCGCCAACCCATATCGCTATGGCACGTCTCGCAACGCTCGCCGAGCTTGCCCTGATGCGGATCCTGCTTGCGGTGACAGGACACGCATGAGGTCGCGAGCTTGTCCCGATAGAGATCACCCGTATGGCAGCCCTCACACTTCACCTTGGCATGGGCATTTCGCAGGGGGAAGCGGGTCTTGTCGTGATTGAAGCGGACCGTCTTCCACTTGTCCTGATCGTGGCAGGTCTCGCACTTGTCGCCGAAGCGGCCGCCATGGACGTCCTGAAGACGGTGACATGAGCCACAGGAGGTCGGCAGATCCTTGTATTGCTGACCGGAATGACACGTCGCACAAGCGACCGACTTGTGGGCGCCCACGAGGGGAAATCGGGTCTTGGTATGGTCGAACTCCTTGGTCGCGCGCCATTTCACCGCCGTGTGGCAGTTCTCGCAGCGTTCACCGAGTCGACCGCGATGCGGATCAATCGCCTTGTGACACTCGAAACAGGTCGAGGGCGCGTTGCGGAACTTCACCTTCGCGACGTGACATCCCGCACAAGGCACGGTCTTGTGCGCGTCGACAAGCCGGTAGTTCGTCATGTCGTGGTTGAAGGTCTCCTTGTCGAGCTGGACGATGTCGGTTCCACGCCCCTTGTGGTCGGTGTGACACTGCCTGCACTCCTGGCTCAGCGCCGCCTGGTCGCGTCCGTGCAGGCGCTCACGCTGCCTGCGATCGACGGCAATCTCCTTGTGGCAATCGAGACAGAGGCCCGACTGTGCTTTCCGCGTATAGGCTTCGTGGCACTTTCCGCATTCGCTCTCGAGCTTGGCATGCTTCTCGACCAACGGGCCCGGCATGACGAGCTTCTCCAGCAACGTCTGCGCCCGCCCCCCGGCCGAGAGCATCGCAACGCCGGCCAGGACGGCGACGACGACCGCAACACGCCACCGCATCACGCAACTCCGTCAATAGTGATGGACGGCCCAGACATGAACGACGCCCGCCAGCAGCATGAGAAAAAACAGCGGCAGATGAAGCACATGCCACAGCGAAAACAATCGTTCGAAGAACGTCAGCTCAGCGGCCTTGCGTACCGCAGCGGCGTAGCGCCGCACCACCTCCTCGATTCGCTTCTCGCGACGCCGCCGCTCGGACCACGACCATCGCGCGCGCTTGGCTTCGGCGCGAATGAGCCGGCGCGCTTCCGCAACCACATTGGCGCGCAGCCGCCGCGTGCGCGCTGCGATGACCGCGCCGGTCCGCAGGCTGCCCAGCGCGGTTCGGGGTACCCTGTTGTCGAGCCCTTTGCTGAAGGCAGCCAGCTCCCGCGACACGAACGAGACGGCCTGCATTTCCTGACCGAGCTCCGTCCGCATTGCCTCGGCCTCGGCGAGCAGCTCCTTGACCCGCGCTCTCCCACCATGGAGGCCCATATGGATCTTGCCATAGATGTAACGGCCGACCACGCCGCTGATCGCCACGATCAGCATGGTGAAGAACGCCACATTGCTGTTGAGCGCCCCCAGCTGGAAATTCGCATGGAACAGGATGAGCACGGGACCGATGACGCCGAGCAGCATGTGCGTCCTGAACCAGAACGGCACCGAGCCGATCCCGCGCAGCGACTTGAAGCGCTTGCGCATCGAATAGGCCAGCAGCGACAGCATCGCGACGCTGCCGTAGATCCCGAGCCAGTATCCGGTGCCGGAGCCCGGCGTAATATACTCCTCCTCCTTCTGTAGCCACCCCAGGGCAATCGCTCCGAGAACGATGACCGTGATGACGACCGGAATGGTTCCGCGAAGAGGATTGCCGCTCGCGCGAGCGACCGCTGCTCTGCTCATGACCTCGTCGTTTCCTGTGAAACCCGAATGCGGGATCGGCGGAAGCCAGACTCGCTCGCGGATATCCGGATCTCAGTCGAGAGAGCACTTAGTGATAACCACTTGCAACACCCCCTTCCGTCTTCCAACACTGACGTCATTAGTCCGAAATCAGTGCGAGCCATATTTCCGCCGACGGCATCTGTTCAACGAATGATCCAATCCTCGTCTCCAAGACGTCAGATCATTCTGGAATTTCTATGTCGGCATCTCTTGAGAGGAATTTGCATCTAGCACCGCATCGAGTCTCTTCACGCGGAGTTCGCGGCCGGCGGCTCTCTTCTGCTGTTAGTTGGTAAGACAAGGGAGCGAGACGACATGGCGCTCGATCTCCTGATCGTCTACGCCGCGCCGATGCTCGGCGTCTGGGCCACCTATATGGCGGTGCGCAAGAGAAGAGAGATAAAGAGCGTCGCGAAGCTCTCGGCCGCCAAGGATGCCGGTCTGCTCGAGCCGGCATCGCTGCACCCAATCATCGATCCCGCCTTGTGCATCGGCTGCGGGTCATGCGTCAGGGCGTGCCCGGAGGGGGACATTCTCGGCCTGATCGACGGCAAGGCGTCGCTGGTCGAGCCTTCGCATTGTATCGGACACGGCGCCTGCAAGGCGGTGTGCCCCGTGAACGCCATCACGCTGGTGTTCGGCACCGAAACGCGCGGCATCGACATTCCAAACGTGGACGAGGCATTCCAGACCAACGTGCCCGGCATCTTCATTGCCGGAGAGCTCGGCGGGATGGGGCTGGTCCGCAACGCTATCGAACAAGGACGCCAGGCGATCGACTCCGTCCGCAAGGTCAAGAACATCGGCAAGTCCGACATGCTCGACGTCGTGATTGTCGGCTGCGGTCCGGCCGGACTTTCCGCCAGTCTCGCCTGCCTGCAGCATCGGCTGCGCTTCGTCACGCTCGAGCAGGACTCGCTCGGCGGCACCGTCGCGCACTTCCCCCGAGGCAAGCTGGTGATGACCGCACCTTTCACGCTGCCGCTCGCGGGCAAGTTCAACTTCAGAGAGCTCAGCAAGGAGCAGTTGATCACCTTCTTCATGGGAATCGTGCGCAAGGCCCGCCTCAAGGTGAACGTCGGCGAGCGCGTCGAGGCCGTCACGCGAGTCGGAGAAAGCTTCGACGTCAGGACGAACCGCGGCAGCTACAGAACGCATGCCGTGCTCCTGGCGATCGGGCGCCGCGGAACGCCGCGAAAGCTGGAGGCTCCGGGCGAAGAGCAGACCAAGGTCGTCTATCGACTGATCGACCCCGAACAGTATCGCGGCCAGCACGTGCTCGTCGTCGGCGGCGGCGACGCCGCACTGGAAGCCGCGTGCTCCATCGCCGACGAGCCCGGCACGACGGTGACCCTCTCCCATCGCAGCGAGTCGTTCAGTCGCGCCAAGCTGAAGAACCGCGAACGGGTGGAAACAGCCGCTCGATCGGGGCGGCTCCGGGTCGTCTACAACTCTTCGGTCAAACGGATCGGCAGTGACGACGTTGACATCGATGCCGGCGGCAGCACGAGCACGATCCGAAACGATGCCGTCATCGTCTGCGTCGGCGGCATTCTGCCCACCGCATTCCTGAAGAGCATGGGTATCGAGGTCGAGACGAAATATGGCACGGCTTAAGTCCTCTCACGTCATCATCCCCCTGATCTGTCTCGTCGGCTCGACCGTGCCGTCGGTCGCCCCGGCCGGCGACGCGCCGGCCGGCGTGAGCTCCGAAGCATCCGCGAGCCAGGCGGCCGATGCCGCGATCCGCGCCGGACATCCTGAGGACGCACTGAAGCTGCTCGAGCGCGCCGCCAACGCCGGGGATCCGGAGGCGCAGTACCGGCTTGCGTCGCTCTACCGCGCCGGTCTCGGCACCAGAGCAGACGACACGCTGGCGTTCAAATGGATGGAGGCAAGCGCAAGGAAGGGACACGTCAAGGCGCAGTACAATGTCGCAGCGATGTGGCTCGCGGGCCGCGGAACACCGTCCGTTCCCGACCGGGCGCGGGAGTGGCTGCGCAAGTCGGCGGCGGCTGGCTATCAGCCCGCCGAGCAGTTGATGGCCGACATGGCCAGCCGAGACGCGCGACCCCGCGCCAGGGAGCCGGCGCGCGAAGCTGCGCGCAGGCCGCCACCGACGCTCGATGCGCAGGCCGCCATGCGAAACGGCCATCCGGCCATCATCGACGCCGCCCTGCGCGGCCAGTTCGATCCGATGCGCCAGCTCATCGCTGCGAAGGCTGACGTCAACGCGGTCAACGAGGACGGCGATACGCCTCTGGCGATCGCCGCGGCCGCCGGGCATCTTCGGCTGGTGGAGCTCCTGCTCGCCTCGGGAGCCAACCCGAACACCGGCAACCGGCGCGGCGACACGCCTTTGATGCTGGCAGCGGACAAGGATCATGGAGACATCATCAAACTGCTGCTGACGAAGGCGGCCGACCCATCTGCAGCGCGTGCAGATGGCACGACCGCACTATTGATGGCGCTCAGCCGCTGCAACGGCGCCGCGATCGCTGCGCTCCTCGACGGCGCCTCCGGCAGTCTGCCCGCGTCGGCGGACGGCCGGACCCCCCTCATGATCGCGGTCGCGTCGTGCACCAATGGCCCGCTCGATCGGCAACTCGTTCAGAGATCCGACCTCAACGCCGCCGATGGGCAGGGCCGCACCGCACTCTGGCACGCGGCCGGCAATGGCAATACGCACGCGATCGGACAACTGATCCGCGCCGGTGCGGACGTCAACCGCGCTGACGCCGACGAC
Organism: Bradyrhizobium sp. HKCCYLRH2015; assembly: GCF_051168215.1. Taxonomy (NCBI): domain Bacteria; kingdom Pseudomonadati; phylum Pseudomonadota; class Alphaproteobacteria; order Hyphomicrobiales; family Nitrobacteraceae; genus Bradyrhizobium; species Bradyrhizobium sp. HKCCYLRH2015. The sequence continues at coordinate 7,959 of NZ_JBNPUO010000015.1, forward strand.
AAGACGCCGTTGCTGAATGCCATCGAAGGCCGCAGCGCCGCGGCCTCGCTGCTTCTGTTGGACCATGGGGCCGACCCGAAACGCGCGACAAGAGGCGGAAATACCGCCCTCATCCTCGCTGCGCGCGCCGGGCTTGCGGATGTCGTCAGTGAGCTTCTCAGGCGCAAGGCCGACCCGAACGTGCGCAACGGCCAGGGCATGAGCGCGTTGATGATGGCGGCCCATGAGGGGAACATCGGCATTGCGCACAGCCTTCTCGCCGCCGGCGCCGAAAAGCAATTGAGAAACAAGCGGCGCGAACGTGCCACGGACATCGCCGCTGCCAGCGGTCACAGCGATATCGCCAAGCTTCTGGAATAGCGGACGATTCCGTTTCGCCTCCCTGCCTATCATGCGGTCGACGTCGCGTTCGCTGCTCGCTGCTCGCTGCTCGCTGCTCGCTGCTCGCTGGCGCCGCAGACGATTCGCGCGTTATTTGTCAATGAACATAACGCTCCATACCAAGACGCCTCGATGATACCGCTCTCCGGCCGTGAGTGCGAATGAGTTGCATTTACACTACGATGCACGTCGATGGATCATCATCATTCCGTACGAATGATGCCTCATTCGGCGCATTGATTGTCGACGCATCACAGACACTTGATAGTTAGCTGCAGGAATATCCGCTGCAGTCGGAGATACCACATGACAGCGGAGGTCGGATCGTTTGCGCTCATTCTCGCGCTCCTCGTGTCGCTGGTGCAGTCGATCGTTCCGTTCGCAGCGCTGCGCCGCCAATCCGAGATGATCGCCGGCTTCGTTCGGCACGCTGCCTTGACTCAGTTTCTGTTCGTCTCGATCGCATTCGCATGCCTGACGTCGCTGTTTGTCCACTCCGACTTTTCAGTCCAGGTCGTCGCAGCCAATTCGCACACGCTCAAGCCGCTGCTCTACAAGGTCTCCGGAGTCTGGGGAAACCATGAGGGATCCATGTTGTTGTGGGTCCTGATCCTCTCATTGTTCGGTGCTGCCGTTGCATTGTTCGGAACGAACCTTCCGGAGCGACTGCAGAGCAACGTCCTCGGCGTGCACGGCATGATCGGCCTCGGCTTTCTGGCGTTCATCGTCTCGACATCGAATCCGTTCGCGCGGCTGGTCGATGCTCCCCTCGAAGGCAACGGACTGAATCCGATCTTGCAGGATCCCGGCCTCGCCTTTCATCCACCGTTTCTGTATCTGGGCTACGTCGGCTTCTCGATGGCGTTCTCGTTCTCGGTCGCCGCGCTGATCGAGGGAAAGGTCGATGCCAGCTGGGCCCGCTGGGTCCGACCGTGGGTGCTCGCGGCCTGGTGCTTTCTCACGATTGGAATCACGCTGGGCAGCGCATGGGCGTACTACACGCTCGGCTGGGGCGGCTGGTGGTTCTGGGACCCCGTCGAGAACGCGTCCTTCATGCCGTGGCTTGCGGGGACTGCGCTGCTGCATTCCGCCCTGGTGGTCGAACGTCGGAGCGCCCTCCAGAGCTGGACGATCCTGCTGGGGATCGTGACCTTCTCATTGAGCCTGATCGGGACCTTCCTGGTGCGATCCGGCGTGCTCACCAGTGTTCATGCTTTCGCACAGGACCCCTCGCGTGGCGCATTCATCCTGGCGCTCATCCTGGTGGCGACCGGCGGGGCGTTGACGCTGTATGCGATCCGAGCCCCAAGCCTGAAGCACGGTGCACTGTTCGCGGCCGTCAGCCGCGAGAGCGGCCTCGTCCTCAACAATGTGCTGCTCACGGCAGCCGTGGCCACCGTGTTTCTCGGCACGTTCTACCCGCTCCTCGTCGACATGCTCGGAAACGACAAGATCTCCGTCGGCCCTCCCTACTACAACCTGACGTTCGTTCCGATCATGGTTCCGCTGCTGCTTGCCATGGTGATCGGCCCGGTTCTGAAATGGAAGCGCGATCTCCTCGTTGCGGCCCTGCAACGACTCCGCCTGGCCGGAGGACTTGCGGCATTCATTGCCGTCGCGATCCTCATCGCGACGTTCGGACAGCGTTTCCTGGTCGCGTTCTTCTTCGGCATCGCCGTCTGGCTCGTGATCGGCTCGCTGATGGTGCTGGCTCATCGCGTCCGCCTCGGCATGACGACTCCCCTGGCGACCTCGCTCAACCTCGCGCGCACCACTCCGCTCGCGGTCTACGGCTTGGTGCTGGCCCATGCGGGAATGGGCGTCACCGTCGCAGGCATTACCGGGATGACCGCGTGGGCCAGCGAGAAGGTGCAGATGCTGCGGCCGGGCCAGAGCCTGCAGCTCGCGGGCTACGACATCAAGCTGCGCTCGATCGGAAAATTTCCAGGCCCCAACTACGAAGCCGAGCGTGGCACGTTCGACATCACGCGGAACGGCAAACCGTTCACGCAGCTTTCCAGCGAGCGCCGCTTCTATCCCGTCAGACAGCAGCAGACGACCGCCGCCGGCATTCGAACCAACCTGCTCTGGAACGTCTACGTGACGCTCGGCGATCCCGACGACAAAGGCGCGTGGGCGGTGCGTTGCTACTATCACCCGCTGGTGCCGCTGGTCTGGATCGGCGCGCTGATGATGGCGTGCGGCGGCTTCGTCTCGCTGGCCGACCGGAGATTTCGTGTCGGTGCTCCGCGACGGGCGATGCGGGCCGTACCCACTGCCGTTCCTGCTGAATAGGACGAGATATGCCGCGCCTCCCCTATCTCATACCGCTCGCGGCTTTCGTCGCACTGGCCGCTGGACTGGCCTTCAGCCTGACCAACGATCCGCAGCGAATGCCCTCGACCCTGATCGACAAGCCGACCCCGCGGTTCCAACTCGCGTCGCTCGACGGCAAGGGCGGCGGTCTTGCCAGTACCGACCTGCAGGGCGACGTGGTCCTGCTCAACGTGTTCGCATCCTGGTGCCCCGGATGCCGCGTCGAACATCCCATGCTGCTCAAGCTCGCGGAGAGCTCCGCGATCCCGATCTATGGGCTGAACTGGAAGGATGATCGGAACGACGGCAAACGTTGGCTTGCCAAGCATGGCAGTCCCTATGCCCGTGTCGGCTCCGATGAGTCCGGCCGGGCCGGCATCGATCTTGGCGTGACCGGCGTTCCCGAAACCTTCGTGATCGATCGGGCCGGCCGCATCCGCTTCCGCTATCCCGGCCCGCTGACCGAAGATGTATGGCGTGACGATTTCGAACCTCTGCTGAAGGCACTCAGGAGCGAGTCATGAACTGCCGGCGGATCAAGCGCGCGGCCGAAGCGCTTCTCGTCAGCTCGCTCGTGCTGACGGCGACCTGGTCGCCATCTCGTGCGGTGCTTCCCGACGAAATGTTGCGCGACGAGGGGCTGGAGGCCCGCGCGCGCGCGCTGGGCCAGGAGCTGCGCTGCGTCGTTTGTCAGAATCAGAGCATAGACGACTCCAACGCTCCGTTGGCGCATGATCTGAGGGTGCTGCTGCGCGATCGCCTGCAGGCCGGCGACAGCGACCGGCAGGCGGTGGACTTCCTGGTCGCACGCTACGGCAACTTCGTCCTGCTCAAGCCTCCCTTACAGTGGAATACCATCGCGCTGTGGATCGGTCCCCTGCTCGCTTTGCTCACGGCCGCCGTCGGCTTCGGCCGCTACGTGCGCCGGGCGGCAGCCAATGCGACTGCGCCTGAGGCCGAGCATGTCGCGCCGCTGAGCGCCGACGAACTCGAAGCCATCGAGGCGATCCTCGATCGACGGAGCCTTTCATGATGCTGTGGCTGATCCTGACGGCGATGATTTCCGTAGCCGCCGTGCTCATATCGACGCCATTCATCCGCAGCTACGAGCGGAGACGGCTGGCTTCGGCTCAGGAACTCGCCGTCCACCACGACCAGCTCCGCGAGATCGAGAACGAAACCGCACGCGGCCTGATCGACAAGTCGGATGGCGAGAGCGCGGCCAGCGAGATCAAGCGGCGCATTCTCGCCGCAGCCGCCGCCGAACAGCCGCCGGCGCCCTCCCTCACCAGCTCCGAACGAAAATTTGCGCTCGCCGTCGTCACGATGACGGTGGTGCTCGGCTCCGTCGTCCTGTACGCGGTCATCGGAAACCCGGATGTCCCCGCGGCCGCGCCGGGCCAGACCGCCGTCGGCACGACGCTGAAGTCGGTTGGCGAAGCGCGAACGGACGCCGGCACCCAGGCCATCGCGTCGTTGGAGCAGATGGCCGGCCAGGACGGTCGCGACCGACCGCAGCAAGGCAGCGGACTGCCGCCGGTCGAAGAGATGATCCAGCGTGTGCAGACCCGACTGGAGCGAAATCCCAGGGATCCGGACGGATGGCGGCTGCTGGGCTGGTCCTTGTTCAACATCGAGCGCTTTGCGGAGGCGGCGCAGGCCTATGCGCGCGCAATGGAGCTGCGGCCAAGCTCGGCAGAGTACCGCAGCGCGCGGGGCGAAGCGCTGGTGCGGGCCGCGGACGGCACCGTCAACTCCGAAGCCCGCGCGGATTTCGACGAAGCACTCAAACTGGATCCCAAGGACGCGCGCGCCCGTTTCTTCATCGGCGTCGTGAAAGAACAGGATGGAGACAAACGGGGTGCGATGGCCGACTGGACGGCGATCGTATCGGAGGCCGATCCGAACGAGCCGTGGCTGCCTGATCTCAAGCAGCGGCTCGGCGCGCTTCGTCGCGAGCTTGGGGAGGATGACGGCTCGCCATCGCCTGCCCGGCCGAACCTGTCCGCCGAGCGCATGCAGGACCTCCTGCGCTCCGGCAAGACCGCGCAGAGCGAGCCGGCGGAGCCGCGCGGCCCCCGCGCCGAGGACATCCGCAAGGCGGAAAGCATGTCCACACAGGATCGCAACCTCATGATCCGGGGCATGGTGGATGGCCTTGCGAGCCGACTCGAACAATCACCGCGCGATGCAGAAGGCTGGATCAAGTTGATCCGCTCGCGGGTGGTGCTGGGTGACGTCGAGGCGGCGAAACAGTCGCTGCAACGCGCACTGTCGGTCTTTGCGGAGGACGTCCCGGAGCGCACGCGCATAGCTGACGCAGCCAAAGAGCTCGGGATCAATCCATAGCGTTCGAGGGCCCGATCCGCGTATCCGCATCGTCGGAACCCGTTCGGCAACCGGAGGAATGGCAATGCGGATTCTGCTCATAGAGGACGAGCCCGTCTACGCGGAGCGCATCAGGGAAAGCCTGGCCGACGCCGGTTTCGAGGCGGATCTCGCCACCGATGGCAGGCAGGGCTGGATGCTGGGCAACAGCCAGCCCTATGATGCCGCGGTCCTCGACCTCGGCCTGCCGTGCATTTCGGGCCTCGACGTGCTGCAACGCTGGCGTCATACCGGCCACACGCTGCCGGTGCTGATCCTGTCCGCCCGCAGCGGCTGGGTCGAGCGTGTCAACGGCCTGAACGCAGGCGCGGACGACTATCTCGAAAAGCCCTTCAAGGCACAGGAGCTCGTCGCGCGGGTCAAATCGCTGCTCCGTCGGGTTTCGAGCAGACCGGAGGCCGTGCTCCGCCTCCGGCAGATCGAATTCAACGCGGCGGCCGGCCTGGTCAAGAAGGACGGGGAGATCGTCGACCTGACTGCACTCGAGTTGCGCGTCCTCGAGTTCCTCATGCGCCGCGCCGATCATATCGTGTCGCAGACCGAGCTGCTGGAGCACATCTATCCGAGCAGCGACCATCGCGACTCCAATACGGTCGAAGTCTACATTGCCCGGCTCAGGAGAAAGCTGGGGCGTGACTGCATTCGCACCGTCAGAGGCATGGGATATCGCTTCGGATAGAGCAATGTTCAGCCGCAACTTCCGAGCCCGGATGATCGCGGTCGCCGCGATCTGGATTTCAATCGTCTTGTTCGCCAGCGGGCTCGGGCTCTCGATCGTCATTCGCCGTGTCGTCGAGGCCCACTTCGATCACGACCTGCTGGATCACGCCCGCGAGCTCGCCGATCTCGTGGAACTCGACGCAGCGCAGCGGCTGTTCATCGCCCGCAATCTGAGCGATCCGCGTTTCTCTCCGGCCAGATCCGGAATGTATTGGCAGGTCATCCTGCAGAACGGCGAGACCGTGCGTTCGCCCTCGCTACAGGATGACCTCTCTCTTTCAGTCACGCCCGACCAGGCCCGCGAGGGCTCACTGCCTCCCTCCACGGCGCTGGCGAATGTGGAAGGACCGACCGGGCCGATGCGGATGGTCCGAAACATCAGCGAGCCGTCTCGTCTCGGGCAACCCGTCGAAATCCGAATCGGCGCCGACGAGCGACTGATTAGTAACGAGATGGAGCACCTCAATCTGACACTGATGGCGACGCTGGGTCTGCTGGCCCTCGCCATGGTTGGCACCGCCTACGCTCAGGTCGCCTACGGCCTGCGGCCGCTGCAGCGGATGAGTCGCGCCATCGTGGACGTGCGCAGCGGCAAGACCACACGCCTGCCCGAGGACCTGCCGGAGGAAATCATGCCGCTCGTCACCGAATTGAACGGGATGATCACGGCAAACCTCAGCATGGTCGATCGCGCTCGCGTGCTCGCAGGAAGCTTTGCGCACGCGCTGAAGACGCCTCTGGCAATCCTCGACGAGGAGGCCGCACGGCTGAAAGCGTCCGGTCAGGAGAGCCACGCGCAGATCCTGTCGGAGCAGTGCTCGCGCATGGCGCTGCTCATCGACTACCAGACGGCGCGCGCAAAGGCCTCCACGATCGCGAATGCAGGTGCGTTTGCGGTCGTCGCAGACGTCTTGAGGAGCGTCATCAATACCTACTCGCGATTCAGCCCCGGGCACGACCGGCGTTTCGAAGTCGAAGGAGCGGCCGACGTCGTCGTTGCCTGCGATACGAACGATCTGACCGAACTCATCGGCAACCTGCTCGACAACGCGGCAAAATGGGCACATGACCTCGTCGTGGTTTCGATCGAGGATCTCGACAGCACCGTCTTGATCACGGTCGAGGACGACGGGCCCGGCATTCCAGTCGAACATCGAATGCGCGTGTTCGACGTGGGCACGAGACTTGACGACGCGAAGCCGGGCACTGGGCTCGGTCTGGCGATCGCCCGCGACCTGACCAGCCTCTATGATGGCCGACTGTGGATCGAGGATTCGCGAATGGGGGGCGCCGCCCTGAAGCTCGCACTTCGAAAGAAGGGTGATCCAAGCTCATCGTGACATGACTGGTGCCCGCAAAGCGACCGCAGCGGCATACGGCACGAAGCCAGTGGAGCAGGAAATCACCATGGCAAGATGCCTGGGCCGGCGCGCCAACGACGCCAGCCGTAGTCGGTGAGAGGCTCCTTTCGAACAGCGCGGGTCAGCAGCGTCGGCAAAATCGCAAGCTTCCCCGGCCGCGCTATCTCAGTGTCGAGAGATAGGCGACGACGTCGGCCCGCTCCTTCGCGTCCGCCAATCCTTTGAAATACATCTTGACCCCGTGAACGTCCCCGCGAGGATCGGCGATATAGGCATCCAGTGCCGCTGCGGTCCAAGGCGCGTTGTTCTTTTTCATGCTCTCCGAATAGGCGTAGTCCGGCACGGCCGCTGGCTGGCGCCCAACGATGTTCCAGAGGCTCGGGCCGACCTTGTTGACGCCGATCTCGGCAGAGTGGCAGTTATGGCAGATGCGCTGGAAGATGCTTTTCCCGGCGACCGGATTGCCGTCGAGCGCGCGGGCGCTCGGTGCCAGGCTGACGAGAACGGCGACAAGAACGATGCGGCGGAGCATGCGAGATCTTTCCCTTTTCGATCCGGAGCGGGCGCGGGCCAGCCCCCCGGCCAGGCGCGGTGAGCAGATCCGGGCAGATGATCGGACGACAGCCCGGCCCAAGTCCTTGTTCTGGATCAAGCCGCGCAGTTGCCGTTGCTGCTCAATTGGCCTAATCTTCTAAAAAAACGAACGATCACCAACAACCCAAAGTGTCGTTCCGGGAGGTGCCCGATGGGAGACGCCGATCCTCGGCCCCCGCGTCCGTCTGGCGTGACTGCTGCAAAGTCCAAGGCTGCAACGGAGGCCGCTGCGGCGGCCGACATCTGCAGCCAGTTGCCGGCCGAAGGGTTGGCGATGGTGCTGATCTTCCTGTCGCCCCACTACGATCCAAACGAGTTCATGGTGGAGGTGACGACCCGTCTTGCGGACATCCCCGTATACGGCTGTACGACGGCTGGAGAGCTGTCGCCCGATGGCTGGGACGACAACAGTGTCGTCGCTCTCGGATTTGCCGCCGAGGATTTCACGGTATTCGCACAGCCCATCTTCGGGTTGTCGGGCTTTCGCGTCGATGAAGGACGTCGCCTCGGCAACCAGCTGAGGCAGGACCTGTCGCGGCACGGCGGCCGCGACGACGACGGCGTGTTCGGGCTCGTCCTGATCGACGGCATGTGCCAGCGCGAAGAGGCGATCATGTCGGCGATCTACGCCTCGCTCGACAATATTCCCCTGGTTGGCGGGTCGGCCGGTGATGGTCTGCGGTTCGAGCGCACCTGGGTCTTTCACGACGGCAAGGCCCACACGGACATGGCTGTGCTGATCCTGATCAGGACGTCATTGCCGTTCCGGCTGTTCAAATGCGACAATTTCGAGCCGACCTCGACCAAGATGGTGGTGACGGAGGCCGATCTCGAGCAGCGCATCGTCAAGCAGCTCAATGCCGAGCCGGCGGCGGAGGAATATTGCCGCGCGATCGGAATCGCCGATTCCGAGCTCGACCCGTTCCTGTTTGCAGCCCATCCGGTCCTGGTGCGAGTCGGCGGCTCCTATTTCGCGCGCTCGATTCAGCGCGTCAGCCCTGACGGCTCACTCCGGTTCTTCTGCGCGATCGACGAAGGCATGGTGCTGACGGCGGCGAGGTCACGCAATTCCGTGGCGGCCGCCCGCGAGATGCTGGCCGAGGTCCGCGACGAGATCGGCGAGGTCTCGATCTTCATCGGTTTCGAGTGCATCCTCAGGCGTCTTGACGCGGAGCAGCATCAGTTTGCGCGGGAAATGTCCGAGCTCTATCGCGACAACCGGATCGTCGGATTCCATACCTATGGCGAGCAGTACGGTTCAATGCATGTCAATCAGACGCTGACCGGGGTCGCGATCGGCAAACGTGGAGCGACGCAGCAATGACCGCCGCGGCGTCTCCGGAAGACCTGCAGCGCGAAGCGGCCAAGCTCAGGAAGATCAACGCCGCGCTGATGTCCCGGGTCGAACGCTCGATGGACCAGCAGTTCAACGCGTTCTCACTGTTCGAAACGGCGATTGCGCTCGATCAGCAGGTGCGCGAGCGAACGCGCCAGCTGCGTGATGCGCTGCGTTCGATCGAAACCGCCAACAAGGACCTGTTTCGGGCCAAGCAGCAGGCTGAAGCGGCGAGCTCCCTGAAATCCTCGGTTCTCATCTCCGTCACGCATGATCTGCTTCAGCCGCTCAACGCCGCGCGGCTCACGCTCTCGACCTTGGCGGACGAGGTCTCGTCCGATCGCGGAACGGCCATGGTGGGCCAGGTCGACCATTCGCTGGCCATGCTCGAGGATCTGCTGCGATCCCTGCTGGAGATTGCCAAGCTCGATGCCGGAGCCCTGCGCCCCGATGTCAGGCCCGTTCTGCTCTCGACCCTGTTCGAGCCGCTCGAACGCGAATTCGCCCCGATCGCGGCCAAGCGCGGGTTGTCCTTGCACATCTGTCCCTGCTCTGTGGCGGTGGTCTCGGATGCCATGATGCTGCGGCGCATCTTGCAGAATCTCCTCGCCAACTCCCTGCGCTACACACGGCAGGGCGGCGTCGTCATGGGATGTCGGCGAGGACCGGGTGCAGACCGGGTTCGGATCGAGGTTTACGACACCGGCCCGGGCATTCCCGGGCCGCAGCAGGAGGCGATCTTTCTCGAATTCCAGCGCGGTCGGCCGAGCGCCGAGGATCAGGCCGGTTTTGGGCTGGGCCTGTCGATCGTTCGTCGCTTCGCCAAGGCATTGGACCATGAGGTCGGGCTGGCTTCGCGGGTTGGACATGGGTCCACATTCAAGCTCGAGCTCGACCGCGCAGACCCGGCAGCCGTACTGCCGGATCCACATCCCGCGGATCACGTCGACCACGACTATGGCGGGCTCGAAGGCGCCAAGATCCTGCTGATCGAAAACGACCTGGCCACCGCCGAGGCCATGGTCAGTCTGCTGGAAAAATGGGGCTGCGACGTCGTAGCTACAGCGTCGTTGAATGACGCCTTGCAGCGTTTGAGTGCGCTCGGCGCAGTCCCTGAGACGATCATCGCGGATCTGCACCTGGATGGCGACGAGAGCGGGCTTGCCGCCATCCGGGACATCAGGCAATTCCTTGGCCGAGATGTTGCGGCCATGATCGTGACCGCCGACTATTCCGAAGACGCAGCCAGGGAAGCAAGCCAATACGGGCTCGAGATCTTGACCAAGCCGGTCAGGCCTGCGGAGCTTCGCGCGCTGTTGTCGTTCTTGCTGTCATGAGCGCTTCAGCGCCGTTTGCCCGAGCTGGCGTGCGCGGCTCGCTGATGAGGTTCACGAAGTCGATCTTTTCCATCTCGATGATGGCCTTGGTCCTGCTCATGACGCGAAGCTTGCGCAGGATCTCCGAGACGTGGACCTTCACTGTCGTCTCGCAGATCCCGAGCTCATAGGCGATCTGCTTGTTCTGCAGTCCACGGCGGATAAGGTCGAGCACGCGCAGCTGCTGCGGCGTCAGCTCGTGAAGACGCTTCAGGAGGTCCTGAGCAGGAAGCCGGCCACGGCGCGCGCCGGCGCAGAGGGAGCCGCCTTCAACATGGACCTCGCCGCGCAGCACGGCGTTGATTGCCTCGGCAAGCTGCTGCTTCGAAGTCGATTTCGAGATGTAGCCGGAGACACCCAGCGCGAGCACGTGGGCGACGAGGTCCGGGTCCCGATGCGCGGAAACGACCAGGATCGGCGTGCGCGGCGCGGTCTTGCGGATGCGGATGACGCCGGAGAGTCCGGTCGTTCCGGGCGTCGAGAGGTCGAGCAGGATCAGGTCGAATCTCGGCGGAGATGAAAGAAGCCCAACGGCCACGTCGACGGACGTCGCCTCGCGCATCTCGGCGTCAGCCAGAGCGGCGCGGATCGCGCTCTCCAGCGCCTCGCGAAACAGCGGATGGTCCTCGACGATGAGCAATCGAGCCACGTGCCTGTCCCCTCCCCGGCCAGATCGAAGGTCCGGCTTATTCAGTGTCGCGGATCCGACATTCAACCAGCGTGCGCGCCGCGTCTTCGAAGGAACGTCAGAACCGGAGCATCAGCGATATCGCGTTGGCTGGCATCAATCAACGACCAAGACGCCATCGACGTCGCCACGCCTGCGGTGGCCGTGAAGTCTTGCGGCGCAACAATTCCGCTACAGGTGTTTTCTGCCCGAAGCGGTGCGCGATCCCTGACGGTCGGCCGGCGCGTTCAGCGCGATCTTGCCGATCTCGATGATGGCCTTGTTGCGGCTGAACAGGCGGAGTTTTCTCAGGATCTCGGTGATGTGCGCCTTGACGGTCGACTCCGCAAGCTGAAGCTCGCCGGCGATTTCCCGGTTCTGATAGCCACGCCTGATCAGGTCGAGGACGCGAAGCTGTTGCGGCGTCAGCTCCTCGAGACGCGCCTGCAGCGCGCGAGATGAGCCCTTCCCGTGGCGCTCGACCGCGGGCACGAAGTCTTTCGGGACCGAGATCGAGCCGCTGAGCACGCGCTCGATCGCGGACGTCAGCTCGCGCTTCGAGGTCGACTTCGGCAGATAGCCGGCCGCGCCGAGCGAAAGCGCCTCGCGCACCACGTTCTGGTCCTCGTCACTCGAGACGATCGCGACCGGAAGCCGCGGATGGGCGGCGCGAAGCCGCTGGAATCCCGAGAAGCCCATGGCATCGGGCAGCGTCAGATCGAGCAGCGCCAGGTCGATGTCGGGTTCGAGCGCAAGGGTGCTGAGGGCATCGGCAATCGACAGCGCCTCGAAGATCTCGGCGTCAGGATGCGCCAGAAGCACCGCATTACCGAGAGCTTCGCGAAACAGGGGATGATCGTCGATGATCAGAAAACGCGTCATGTCCGACCTTCACTCGCTGCCAGCACGTGCCGGGTGATCCGGCAGATCGTGTCGACCGGTGTCGCTCCCTCAATTTGCCGTCTCTGACGACTGCACGGTCAGCAGGAATGTATAGATGCTCTCGAACTGGTCGTCGGTAAAGACCTCCTTCCAGGCGGGCATGCCCTTGGAGGGACGACCTTCATGCACGGTGGTCCAAAATTTGTCGCGCATGTCCTCACCGTAGCGGGTCTGCAGCCGTCGCAGGTCGATCCGGCGTTCTGCCTGCACGGCGTCGGGTCCGTGACAGTGGGCGCAGGTGCCATTGAATATCTCTTTGCCTAGCGTCACCGCCTCGGTCTTCGACTCGCTCGCAGTCGAGTCCGAAACGCTGGTCACGACGGCCTCGGCGACCGGCTGGCGGAGAAGCGGAGCGGGGTCAGTTGTCGACGCCAGCTTGATCGGGCGCGGCACGGCGCCGAGCCTGATCGACGGCTCGCTCGGCAGCCCGTATTTGACCGCGAGCTCGGCGATCCGCGGCGCGAGCTGCGGCAATGCGGCGTCGATCTGATCGCGCAGTTGGCCGGAGCTCTTGGCAAGGCCGATCGCGGCATCCCAGGAGAGCCCGTCGCCCTCGACCGGCTGGATCCGGAAGCCGCTCTGGTAGATCGTCTTGTTCAACCAGCCTGCAACCGGCCCCCAGACGAAGGCGACGTCGGCCCTGCCCTGGGCCAGCGCCGCAAGGCCCTCGTCCGGCGTCAGCACCGTCACCTTCTTGATGTCGTCGCGCTGGGCCAGCAGGTTTTGCGGCGTGGTCTGGTATTGCACGGCGACACGCTTGCCTCGGAGATCGTCGATGCTATGGACGATGAGCGTCCCGCGGCTGACGAGTGCGTAGGTTTCGGTCGCGATCTTCTTCGAGAAGATCACGGCCGGTCCCATGAAGTCCGCTGACAGCGGCAGGCCGATCATCGCGTCGCACTGCTTGCCCAGCAGCGTCACGCGCACGGTTCGCTTGCCGAAATAGGATTTGTACCAGTCATAGGCCACGGGGCGGCCGAGTTGCTGTGACAGCGCCTGACCGACCTCGAGATAGAATCCCGGCTGCGTTGGATTGTTGCTCGAGAACGGAAGATTGGTCGGATCGGCACAAAGCCGCAGCGGCTCCGCCTCGTTGGCCAGACCCGCAGCCGACGAGGCCAGCGGGGTGGCGGCCATCAAGGCGACGAGAGCCGTCGCGCGTGCTGCCAGTACGGCGGCGGCCCGCCCATTCGAGCCAGTCTGACGACGATTCAGGCGCATCCTCGATCCCTCAGATCTTGTTTATCTGTTTATATGGTACGGCTCGGTCTCGCGAGCGGGCCGCCTTCCTTCGTCCGCTTGATGCGGATTGGCCGAACGCTGCGCGTGTCCCCGCGGCCGGGGACACGCGTGGCCGTCGTGAACTCTGCGGCTATTGGACAGCGAACACGAACAGGGCGCCGCCCTCGGGAGCCGCGTTTGTCATCTTCTTGCCGATCTCGCCCAGGAACGCCGGGATCGAGGCGGTGCGACCAACGACGACGGCGACGTATTGCTTGCCGTCGACCGAATAGGTCACCGGACCGGCCCCGATGCCGGAGCCGAGATTCTTCTTCCACAGGATCTTGCCGGTCTTGGCGTCGATGGCGCGGAAATCGCCGTGCAGATTACCGGAAAAGACCAGACCGCCGGCGGTGCTGAGCGTACCGCCGTTGAACGGAAGGTCTTCCTGGATCGACCAGACTTTCTTGTTGTTCACGGGATCCCAGGCGATGAGCTCACCGAGGAATCCGCCGGGGCCTTCCTTGGTCGGGAATTCCGCACCGAGATAGAACACGCCGCGCTTGTACGAGACGTCGCTGACCGCCCAGTCCATGCAGACATTGTTGGTCGGGATGTAGACCAGGCCGGTGTCCGGATTGTACGACATCGGCTGCCAGTTCTTGCCGCCGATCAGGTTCGGGCAGACGTCCTTGACGGGATGTCCAGGGCCCGGCCGCTTATCCGGGTCCTCGACCGCGCGCAGGGTCGAAATGTCCCATTTCTGCGCCCAGTTGGCGAAGACGTACTTTTCGGCCGAGATCACCTTGCCGGTCTCTCGATTGGCCACGAAGAAGAAGCCGTTGCGATCGGCCTTCATCAAGGTCGGAACGGCTGCGCCGCCGACCTTGAGATCGGCGAGGATGGCTTCGTTGACGCCGTCATAGTCCCAGGCATCGGCAGGCGTGGTCTGGATGTGCCACTTGATTTTGCCGGTGTTCGGATCGAGCGCCAGCGTGGACGCCGTATACAGATTGGTCAGCTTGCCGAAATCGCCATTGCCGGTCGAGCGCACGGCGGTGTTCCAGGGACCGGGGTTGCTGGTGCCCCAATAGACCGTGTCGCTCTTCGGATCGTAGGAGCCGACCAGCCAGGCTGCGCCGCCGCCATGCAAGCCGGTGTCGCCCTTCCAGGTCTCGCTGCCAGGCTCGCCGGGCGCAGGCACGGTGTAGGTCTGCCAGACCATCTTGCCGGAGTTGATGTCGTAGGCCTGCAACGAGCCGCGCACGCCGTACTCGCCGCCGCCGAAGCCGGTGATGACCTTGTCGCGCACGACCAGCGGCGGCGAGGTGATCACCGAGCCCTGCTTGTAGTCGACCACCTTCGTGGTCCAAAGCTCCTTGCCGGTGGCGGCATCGAGCGCGGTCAGCTTGCCGTCGAGCCGGCCGACGAACAGCTTGCCGTCGGCATAGGAGATGCCGCGGCTGTTCACGTCGCAGCAGGCATATTGCAGCGTATCGTCCGGAATATCCGGCTCATAGGTCCATTTGCGCGCGCCGGTCGCGGCATCCAGCGCGTAGACGTATTTCGGACCCCACGACGTCGAGACGTAGAGCGTGTTGCCGATCACGATCGGCGAGGCCTCGTTCGAGCGTAGCGAGGCCAGCGAGAACGAATAGACCAGCGACAGCTTACCGGCGTTCTCGGTGTTGATCTCCTTGAGCGGGCTGAACCGGGTGTTGCCGTAGTCATGTCCGGCCATCGCCCAGGCGCCGGGCTCGCTAGCGGCCTTCAGCGCCGAGTCGTTGGCGCGGACGCCCAACGTGCCGGCGACAAGGAAGGCAACCGTCGAGATGCCAGCCAAGAATCTCCTGCTCGTGAAATTCATCAGTTCCCTCCGCCTATGTCTTTGTTGTGTTCGTATGACGCGTGCGCGCGAGGCCCCAGATGAGCAGTCGCGGTGCAAGCACCGGGGCGATTACAGCATCAGCGCGGCCCGGCTCTCATAGGCGGAAGGTAGTAGGCGGCGGGGATCAGGGTTGAAGGCCGATTATCCCTCCCTTTCAGCGACTTACCGGAATTCCGTGAGCTGCGAGCGGAAGGATCGTTATCGTGCTTCCACTGCGCGATCTCGTGGAAGCTTGGCGTCCTCGCGGTCGCCACACCGAGGGAAGCCCTCTCTCGATATGACGCCTTGAACAAACCGGACCGAAGAGCGGCATCTTTTAGTTCAGGCGCGGCCGCCGCTGGAATACGCGGGGCTCGGTGCCAGACAGGGAAACCCGAGCGCAAAGCTTGCCTTGGCCTGGTGACGTCTAGCTCTCCACGGGGTCGCTCGAGCTGAGGCGTTCGATCGCCTCCAGGTCGTGAATCGTGACCGACGCGTACTTTGCCGTCGCAATCCCATCCTGCTCGAGACTCTTGAGCAGACGATTGATCGTCTGCCGGCCGACCCCAATCATCACCGCAAGATCCTCCTGCGACAATCGCAAATCGATGACCAACCCTTTCTTGGTCTGTCGCCCGTGACGCTCTGCGAGCCTCTGCAATTCCTGCGCAAGCCGGTGAAGTGGACGCCGATTGCGGAGAATGATCAGGTTCTGCATCGACACGCGCAGGTGATCGCAGACCATTCGAACAAACGCAGAATAATACTCGTTGCTCTCGTTGATGAGCGCCTCGAACCGCTCCTGGCTCACGTGAAACAGCACCGCCTTGCCAATGGCGAATGCGTCATAACCATATGGGCGCCCGTCGAGGGCCGAGGTGACGCCGATCCACGACCCAGGCGAAGAGATCAGCAGGAAGGAGGGATTGCCGGACAGCGAAAAGCTGGTCAAGCGCACCTGCCCCGACACCAGGGCAATCAATCCGTCGCGGGAGTCGCTCGCGGAATAGATCAGGGAGTTGTCCGCGTTTCGAACGCGACCCAGACGAAGAATGTTGTCCGCCAATGACGGAGAAAGGCCAGCAAACCACTTGTTCCTGCGCAGAACAGCCTTGAGGACCGCTTTGTTCATTCGTCGCCACACATGAAGACGGGATGGTCGCTGTCGCGACATCTGTCATCCCATATCAGTGTAGCGGAGATCAATCGAGGTGGCCGGGCTCCCAGCGGTGTAGGCCCACCCCAGCGCGAGTCGCCGGATGGGGTAAAATGAGGCGCGTCACACCGGCGGCCCGCCAGCGCTAGAACGATTTTTCCTCGGCCTCATAGATGGTCATGACGGGCGGTCTCGCGCACAGCTTGGCGACCTCCTGCACGAACGCCCGTGACCCGGGTCGGGCGAAATGCGCCTCGAGCGCGATGGCGTCACGCCAGCGCTCGAAGAAGCGCAGACGGAGCGAGTTTTCACAATCGACCTGCACGGTGTGCTCCACGCAGCCGTCTTCCATACGCGAACGACGCACATGCTCCAGGCTGACCTTCATCAGACGATCAAAGCTTTCGCTAAGCCCGTCCACAGACCCCACAACGATGATCATCGGCTCACATCCTCACTCTTGTGTTCCTCAGAAAGCGCCGGATCGCTTTACTCGGTGAATGGCATGAGCGGGATCGTGCGGACGTCGAGACCTCGGCGCCTGGGATGGACGCCAGAACATTGGTTGCCTCGGTTGTCATGCTGACCGTCGTTACACCGCGAAGTTGATTTTCTTGCACGCGGCGGCCTGCGTCCCGGCGCCCTCGCCGGCTTAAGCTAAGGTGATTTTGTGCATCGATTGTCGCGATTGCGACAGTCTCGGCCATGATCTGTGCTTGTCTCTTGGCGGCGTCACGACGCGGCACGGCCGGAGGCGCAACGGGCAACCATGTCGAAACGAGGAGACCCGATGTTGCTGACGGCCGAACGCCTCTTCGCAGTCGAGGGCTTGGTCACCATCGTGACCGGCGCGGCGAGCGGACTTGGCCTGGCCATTTCCCGGACCATGGCAGCCAACGGTGCCGATTTGATCCTGGTTGACAGGAACGAGACCGAACTGAGGCGGATCGGCGAGGAGATCATCCCGGGGGCAGAGATCGCGACGGTCGATGTCGCAGATCCAGACGCCATCCGGCGGACGGTCGATGACGTCATCGCGCGCAAGGGCCGGCTCGACGTCATGTTCGCGAACGCCGGCATCAGCGGGGGAGCCGGAATTCGATTGCCGCAGGGCCACATCGAGAACGTCGATTTCGCAGCCTGGAATGACGTTATTGCCATCAACCAGACCGGCGCGTTCGCGACCATCCAGGCTGCGGCCCGTCACATGAAGGCGCAGCGCGGCGGTCGGATCGTGGTCACGGCGTCGGTCGGAGGATTAAGAGGCTCGGCAGCGACCGCCTATGCGTATGCGGCCGCCAAGGCCGCGGTGGTGAACCTGGTCAGGCAGGCCGCGCTCGAGCTCGCCACGTTCGACGTCCAGGTCAATGCCATCGCGCCCGGCTTCTTCCGGACGGGGCTCGGCGGAGGCCGCCTGCTGGACGAGGCCGCGACAGCGCCGCTCCACGCCATGGTGCCGATGAACCGGCTTGGGATCCCCGACGAGATTGCCGGCGTCAGCCTGCTGCTGGCATCGCCGGCCGCGAGCTATATCACCGGATCGGTGTTCACCGTGGACGGCGGAATCAGCGCGGCATGAAGCACCTCGAAGGCAAGGTCGCGGTGATCACGGGAGCTGCCAGCGGCATCGGGCGCGAGCTGGCCGCTGCCTGCGCTGCGCAAGGAATGAAGCTCGTTCTCGCCGACGTCGATCGCGACGGACTATCAGCCACGAAAGACCCGATGCCGGGCGGGATTGCCGTGCACACGGCGCAGTGCGACGTGTCCAGCGTCGAAGCGGTTCAACGCCTCGCCGACCTTGCCTTTGAAGAGTTCGGCAACGTTCACCTGCTCTTCAACAATGCCGGCGTCGCAGCGCTTGGCCCGGTCTGGTCGGCCACCCCCGAGGACTGGACATGGGTGCTTGGAGTGAATCTCCTCGGCGTTGCCAACGGCATTCACAGCTTCGTGCCGCGCATGATGGCTGCGGGCGACGAGGGACACATCGTCAACACGGCCTCGGCCGCGGGCTTGAGCACCGTTGCGGGCTCCGGCGTCTACTGCGCCAGCAAGCACGCGGTCGTCGCCCTGTCCGAGTGCCTTGCGAAGGACCTTCAGCTTGCCGGATCTGATCTCAAGGTCAACGTGCTGTGCCCCTCGCTGGTCAGGACGGCCATTGTCGATTCCAGCCGACATCGGCCGGTCCATCTGGCCGCGACCAATCCGGACAGCGCCCCCTTTGATCAGCGCGTCAGAGCGGGAATGGAGGCATCCGAGGTCAGCGCCGCCGATGTGGCCAGCATGACGATCCAGGCCATCCACGACGACGAATTCTACATCCTTCCGCATCCCTCGGTGCGGCTCCGGGTCGAGGAGCGGCTCCGCAACATCATCGGTGATCAACATCACCACCAGCCAGACGGCCTCCTTGCGTCGACGGATGAACCATGAGCAATTCAAACGAGACCGCCGACCTCAGAGCCAGGATCGAGGCGCTCGAGAAACGCGTTGCCGAGCATGACGATCGCGAGGCGATCCGGACACTGCGCTGCACGTACCACGAATACGTCAACCAGGAGCGCGTCGCCGAACTGGCCGATCTCTTTGCGGAGAACGCCACCGTCTCCTATGGCGGTCGGCCGTCGGTGACTGGCCGCGAGGCGATCCGCGACTTCTTCCTCAACTTCCCGATCAAATGGGCGCGCCAGTTCATTCACGCACATGTCGTCGAAGTCGACGGCGATCGCGGAAGAGGTTACAGCCATCTCGACGGACGCCCTGTTCTCAACGGCAAGAGCCTCATGGTCGGCGGCCGCTTCGATGACGAATATGTCAGGGAGAACGGCCGTTGGCTGTTTTCAAAAGTCGTGCTGACGACCTGGTACATGGTCCCGGTCGAGCCCGGCTGGGAAGCCGCGGCAGCGACCAGGCCGGCCCAGACCTGAGCTGCACGAACTCAGGCCTGCTGATTTGACGGCCGAGCTCCGTCAGACGTGGATAGTGGCGCCGACAAGGACGGCGTCATGCACGATCTTTCACGGGCCGTGCCCCGGCCCGCCCCGACTGGCGCCAACGCTGGGCACGCGTCGCTGCGGGGTCACTTACCCTAGCAACGTCACTGCGGCGGAGTCGGGGCGCCCGGCGCGACGGGTTCCATCAGACGGAATCAAGCTGATTTGGCCCTGTCCACAACTTCTGAATAAATTAACTCTGTTGCTTTTTTTCAGAAATCATGTTTATGTATCGCCATCTTGGACCCGCCGAGAGGGGCGCTTCGCGATCGTCACGAGACGTGGGGTCTGGGGATGCGGTGGCCGCAGGCGTGCTGCAGCGGGCTTACGGGCTCGCCGACGAACGGCAGGCTTGCGGACGTGAAGACGCGTGGTCCTGGCGCCCCGATGCTGGCGCCAAGTCGTCGGGCGATGATCCCGAGGGCGACGGTGGCTAAAAAGCCGGACACCGGGGAGATCGCGACATAAGCGTGAAAACCATCGCGCGGGGAATGCCGGGATGTCTCGGCTGAACCTGTGGTTCCTGCCGCCTGCTTTTTTTCGCAGGCGGGCCATGGGTGCGGCCAGCGCCCGGCATTCCCCGCGCCCTCTCATTCTCGAGGGCGGAACGACCGGCAGAACTCGGACGCCATCGCGCCGCGGGACCGCAGTCCCTCGCCCGAACGAAAGGCGCGAGGCTGGAACAAACCGCAAACAGATTTGAATTTGAGGAGAGAGAGATGGTGCGCTCGGAGGGACTCGAACCCCCACGGTGTTACCCACTGCCACCTCAAGGCAGCGCGTCTACCAATTCCGCCACGAGCGCGAAGAAGAAGCCGGAGCCAGAGGAAGGGCGGCACCGGATCAGTGGCGCCCGTGTATCAAATCGATGTCAGGGGGACAAGGCCCGCCCTGCCCTAAAATACCGGATTGTGGACGGTTTTGGCGTGGGCCGTGGCGCGCTATCGCGACGTCGGCGTCGGCGAGCGCGGCAGCATCTGCTTGACCTCGACCGCGATGCGGTTGCGGTCGACCAGCACCACCCCATTTGCGATCGGCAGATTGTTGGCGAGCACCTTGACGTCGTCGGCCTCGGTGGCATCCAGCTCGATAATGGCGCCGCGGGACAGGCGCAGAACCTGGTGGATGGGCATGGAGCAGGTGCCGAGAACGACCATCAGGTCGACTGTCACTTTATCGAGGGTTGACACTGCAGGACCACCGAAGTCACGACTGGATTTTGATTGCCCAGACATCACCATGTTGTGGTTAGCCAATGGTTAACAGCCGCGAAACACTCGACCTGACCACCTTTGCGGGCCCTCCCGGCAACGCCGTGGATTGGCGCATCTCCGATTCGCCGGTCGACTACGCCCGGGCGACCGAATTCATGGAGGCGCGGGCGGCCGCGATCGCCGCCCATGAGGCCGCGGAGATGGTCTGGCTGCTGGAGCATCCGCCGGTCTACACCGCCGGCACGTCGGGCAAGGCCGAAGACCTGCGCGATCCGCGCTTTCCGCTGGTGCCGACCGGCCGCGGCGGCCAGGTCACCTATCATGGCCCCGGCCAGCGCGTGGCCTATGTCATGCTCGACCTCAAGCGGCGGCGCCCCGACGTGCGCGCCTATGTCGCCGCGCTCGAGGAGACCATCATCCGCACCCTCGACGCCTTCAACGTGCGCGGCGAGCGGCGCGAGGATCGCGTCGGCGTCTGGGTCAAGCGGCCCGACAAGGGCGAGGGCCACGAGGACAAGATCGCCGCCATCGGCGTGCGGCTGAAGCGCTGGGTGACCTTCCACGGCATCGCCATCAATGTCGAGCCGGACCTGTCGCACTTCCAGGCTATCGTGCCCTGCGGCGTGACCGATCCGCGCTACGGCGTCACCAGCCTGGTCGATCTCGGCCTGCCGGTGACGCTCGCCGATGTCGACGTCGCGTTCCGACAGGCGTTCGAGAGCGTGTTCGGCGCCGTCAGCGTCGCGCAGCCGGAGACGGCATGAGCTCACGCGGCGCCCTGCTGCGGCGGGACGTCGAGCTTCGCCGCAACATAGCGGCGCTCCTGGCTCAGGCCGCCGAAGCCGTAGGCATCCGCCTTGACCTCGTCGACATGCAGATAGGTCTCGTGATGCAGCGGGCCGATCAGCTCGGCCATGCGCGCGAACACCGCGGCGAGATAGGCGGCCTTCTCGTCCTTGGTGTTGGTGCCCTCGCTGACGTGAACGTCGATCCAGTAGCTGGCAAGCCCCTGCTCCGCCAGCGAGGCGCCGCCGGCGAACCAGTCCGCGGCATCCGCTTCCGAGACGATGACGGCGGTGACCTTGGGATCCTTGCGCAGGATGTGCGCGGTCAATTCGGTGATGGCGTCCGCGATGGCCTTCTTCAGCGACGGCGAGCGGCGCTGGCTGGCATAGACGATGTTGATCAACGGCATGGTCGGCTCCCGGTATCCAGCGCGTGACTGCGCTTCGGGAGCAAAGCTAGCCGCGCGCCGCTCATTTTGGTATCTTATCGATATGGATATCAATGATAACGAGTTCATATGACCGCCACGCTCGACATCGCGACCGTCCGCGCCTTTCTGCTGGTGAGCGACCTGCACAGCTTCACCCGGGCGGCCGAGACGCTCGGCACCACCCAGGCCGCGGTCAGTCTCAAGCTGCAGCGGCTCGAAGCGCTGCTCGGAAAGCGGCTGGTCGAGCGTTCGCCTCGCGCGGTCCGGCTCACCGCCGACGGCGCGGCCTTCGCCGAGAACGCCCGCGCGCTGGTTGCCGCGCATGACCTCGCGCTCACCGGGGCCCCCCGCATCCGGCCGCTGCTGTCGCTGGGGATCAGCGATCACGTCGCCGGCCCCGAGCTGGTGCCGATGCTCGAGCAGTTGCATGCTGCCATGGCGGACCTCGTGCTGTCGGTCAGCATCGGCTTCTCGCGCGACCTGCTCGACCGCTACGATGCCGGCAAGCTCGACGCCGTGATCGTCCGCCAGGAGGCGAGCCGCCGCGGTGGCGAGGCGTTGATCACGGACGAGTTCGGCTGGTTCGCAGCGCCCAGATTTCGTCTGCCGGCCGGCGGCACGCTGCCGCTCGCCACGCTCGCACCGCCCTGTGGCGTGCGCAGCATCGCGGTCCGCGCGCTCGAGCGTGCGCGAATCAGCTTCAGCGAGACGTTCGTCGGCGGCGGGGTGACGGCCGTTGCGGCCGCCGCGCGCGCCGGTCTTGCGATTGCGCCGCTGGCCCGCCGGATCGCACCCAGCGGACTGATCGATATCGGAACGGATCTCGGCCTGCCCAAGCTCGGCCGCTCCAAGGTGATGCTGCATGCAAAGGCGGGAGATGCGGCCAAGCGCGCGGCCTTGCGCACGCTGGCCGCGGCATTCCGAAGCGCCGCGATGTCGAAGTAATTGACGCCGACAGGACCTGATGTAGCATGGGTTAATAATCGGAGTTCAGGAGCAGCGGCTTGAACCGTCTCTTGACCGCAGCTGACATCGTCAGCGCCCCAGCAAAGCCGAGCCCGGCCTCGACCGGCGCGACCGGCCTCGAACCATTGCATCGCCACGCGCTGATCCGGACCTCGAACGCCGACGTGCTGCGCGACCTCGCGGGGCGCCGGCTCGGCGCCGAGCGCGTCGACTTCAGGAACGCCGAGCGCTTCGAGGCGATCGTCAACCTGATCGAACTCGAGACCATCGGTCTCGCCTTCGGCACCACGACCTGCGACATGGTCTGCGACCATCGCGCCGCCGACTTCATCAGAGTGCAGATCGCCCTGAAGGGACGCGCGGTCAGTTGCACTCCCGGCGAGGCGACCGACGTCAATGAGCATCAGTTCGCGGTCGCGCCGGCCGGCGTGCCATGGCAGATGGCGTGCCAGGGCGGCCATCGGCGACTAACCCTGCGGCTCGATCCGCAGGCGCTGCGACGGCGCCTCACGGCGCTGGTCGGCGTGCAGCCGCGCGCCGACTTCGTGATCGACCCTGCCATTCCGGCCGCCGATCCGCAGGCCCGCAGCCTGATGCGACTGCTGGACTTCCTGACGACCCAGCTCAACGAGCAGGATACGGCGTTCCCCGCCGCAGTCTATCGCGAGCTGGAGGATGCGGTACATGTCGCCTTCCTCTGCGCCAGCCGTCATCGTTTCCGCGACACGCTCCTGGATCCCTCTCCGATGCCGGACTTCGGCCTGGTCAAGCGGCTCGAGGACTACATCGAGGCCAACTGGCGCGAGCCGATCACGATCGAGCGCTTGGCGCGCGAGGCCGGCGTCAGCGTCCGGTCGATCTTCCGCTTGTTCGAGCGTGTGCGCGGCTATTCGCCGATGGCCTTTGCCAAATCGGTGCGCCTACGGCGCGCCCACGAGATGCTGCGCTCGGGCGATCCCGCCGTCACGGTGGCGGCGGCAGCCGCCGCCTGCAACTTTGCCAATGCCGGACACTTCGCCCGCTACTACCGCGCCACGTTCGGCGAGCTGCCATCGGCGACGATGGCGCGGGGCGAGCGGTCGTGACGCATTCGGCCGCTCACAGGATGGATTCGAGCGCGCTGCGCAGGCTCTGATGCCGGAACACGAAGCCGCTCGACAGCGCCTTGTTCGGCACCACGCGCTGGCCGCCGAGCAAGAGCTCCTCGGCGAAGTCGCCGCCGATCCGGCGCAAGAGGCCGGCGGGAACACGCAGCAGCGCCGGACGCCGCAGGCAGCGCGCGAGCTCGGCGGTGAAGGCGAGATTGCGCACCGGCAGCGGCGCCGTCGCATTGACCGGCCCGGTGATGGCATCCGTCGCGATCACATGCGCGATCAGCCGAACGAGATCGTCGCGCTCGATCCAGGACATCCATTGCAGGCCGGAGCCGAACGGCCCGCCCAGGCCGAACTCGAACGGCGTCAGCATCCGCGCCAGGAAGCCGCCGTCGCGGCCGACGACGAGCCCGATCCGCAGCAATGCGACGCGGACACCGTGCGCTTCGGCACCGCGCGCCGCCTGTTCCCAGGCGTCGCAGAGGTCATGGCTGAAGCAGGCATGCGACTTGGCCGATTCGGTCAGAGGCTGGTCCTGCCACAGGCCGTACCAGCCGATCGCCGAACCGTTGACCAACACCTTCGGCTTGCGGTCGAGCCGCGCGATCAGGGATACGACCGCTTCCGTCGTAGCAAGCCGGGACTGCAGGATCGTCGCGCGCCTGGCCGCGGTCCACGGCGCGTTGCCGATCGGCTCGCCGGCCAGGTTGACGATCGCGTCGATACGGGTGCCGGAGGCGAGCTGATCGAGGCTGGTGATCAAGGTCAGCGGCGCCGGCAGCACTGCGGCCTTGGCCGGGTCGCGGACCAGGGCGACGACGTGATGGCCGGCCGCGGCGAGACCGGCCGCCAGCCGCGCGCCGATGAAACCGGTCGCACCCGTGATCAGGATGGTCTGCGCTGGCGGCAGCGCCGCGACCAGCCCGGCCGCATCCGGCTGCGACATCCGCGCAAGGCGCCGGGCCGCGGCGAAGTCGCGCAGGCCGCACAGCGCGGCGCCAACCGCGGCAGCAGCAGCAATCCAGCTCAGCACGCCGGCATAGGCCGGCACGATCACCGAAGGCCGCATCGCCCAGCCGATCAGCAGCGGCACCAGCAGCATGAGGATCGCGCCGTAGTTGATGGCGAGCAGTGTGTGATTGACGCGTTCGCTCGGCGGCAGCTTGCGCGTCAGATCCTCCTCGACGAAATCGGTGAGGGTGATAGCGATCTCGGCCAGAAGCACCGCGAGCACGAGGATCGCGAACAATCCATGCACCTCGCACCAGCCGAGGACGGCGAACAGCAGCGCATAGAGCCCATTGCGGACGCCGTGCAGCTTGAGCTCGCCCCGCTGTGACGGGCGCCAGGCCAGGCGCTCGGTGAACTCATGGTGATAGAAGGTGTCGAACACGCCCATCACGATCTGAAGCGCGATCAGGGACCAGAGCAGCGGCGTCATGGTGCGGACTCCCGGAACACGGCGCTCTGGCGCATGATGCGCCCGAAGCGCGGATGGACGATCTCGAGCGAGAAGCGAAAGACGCCGCTGCCGAGATCGGAATGGGTGACGGTGAGGTCGCCGGGCGTGAGCCATGCCGGCAGCACCCAGCGCCGGCCGGCGAAGTCGAACGTGTAGCCGGCGCTATGGAAATGAAGCGCGCCATCGGCGACGCCGACGCGCAGGCTCATGCTGAGGCCCCAGCCGAGATATTCCTCGAGCCCCGTCGGACCGGCGAAGCGCTTGGCGGAATGGATCACCTGCGGGAAGCCATGCGGGCGCCCGCAGATGCGCGTCCAGATCTGGCCGCCACTCGCCGCGTCCTCGGTCACCGCGACGATCATCGGCACGCCGATGTTCGCGCGCGTCGGCAGCGGCCCGCCGATCAGCCGCGCCAGATGCGCGAACCAGAAGCCGGCACGGCTGATCTCGGCCTGATCGACCTCGCCGACATAGACGACGGTGGCGCCATCGGCGAGGCGCTTGGAGAAGCGGCGCCAGATCGACACCGGCAGCCGTCCCCAATCCTCGGCCGACAGCAGCGCACGAAACCTGTGATCATCATGAAGCCTGGCGCTGGCGGGCGTTGAAAGTCCGGGATGTCGCATGGTCACCATGACGCCCTCCACTCTCTTCAAACGCTGCCGGACCTGGACCTTCCCGACGGCAGCAGGTTGACGATCTTCTCGCCGAGCTTGATCAGCGTGACGAGGCGCGGCCGCGGCACCTTCAGCATCTGCACGTACCAACGGTCGACCAGCTCGGTGAACGCCAGCATGTCCTTCAGCCGCTTGGCTGCGACCGCGCTGATCGCGGGATCGCCGGTCGCCTCCGCGACGCAGGCGCGCAGCGCCGCGATGGCGGGATCGATCTCGCGTTCCTTGCGGCCGGCCGCGATCCGCTGCGCCACCTCCCAGATGTCGGTCTCGGCCTCGAAATGATCGCGGCGGTCGCCGAGGATCGGCACGCGCCGGATCAAGCCCCAGGCGAGCAGCTCCTTCAGCGAGTTCGAGACGTTGGAGCGGGCCATGCCGAGCGTGTCGGCGATGTCCTCCGCCGTCATCGGCTTCTCGGCGAGGTACAGCAGCCCGTGGATCTGGCTCACCGAGCGGTTCACGCCCCACTGGTCGCCCATGTCGCCCCAGTTGAGGATGAAGCGCTCGACGGCGGGAGGAAGTTTTCGATGACCTGCAATTTCTGTCATGACAGAAATATCTGACTGAAGAGAGTGAATGTCAAGAGGCGCGGCTTTGAACCGGACTGGCGGCCGGCCAGACGGATGTTACGGCGCACATTTTGCGCCTGCCGACCGCCCGGTTCCCCGCCTGCCCCCCTCTGCAACAGGAGCAAGCCATGACGGCATCCGACAAGGCGTTCACTGGATCGATCCCGCAGATCTACGATCAACTGATGGTTCCCTTGATCTTCGCGCCCTACGCGCTGGACCTCGCGCGGCGCATCGCGGCGTACCTGCCGCGCGACGTACTGGAGACGGCGGCAGGCACCGGCGTGGTGACGCGGGCCCTGCACGCTCAACTGCCGCCGGAGGTCCGGATCACCGCCACCGATCTCAACGAGCCGATGCTCGCGCAGGCGAGGACCCATCTCGCCGCTGCGGACCGCATCGCATTTCATCAAGCCGATGCGCTGGCCCTGCCCTTTGCCGATGCGAGCTTCGATGCCGTCGCCTGTCAGTTCGGCGCGATGTTCTTCCCCGATCGCGTCAAGGGCTATGCGGAGGCCCGCCGCGTGCTCCGGCCCGGCGGACGTTTCGTCTTCAACGTCTGGGACCGGATCGAGGAGAATGAAATTCCTCACGTCGTTCACGAGACGTTGCAACAGGTCTTCCCCGAAAGCCCGCCGCAGTTCTTCACCCGGACTCCGCACGGCTATTTCGATGCCGGGCGGATCGAGGCCGATCTGACCGCAGCGGGCTTCACGGACATCGCGATCGAGACGGTGACGCATCGCAGCCGCGCGGCTTCGCCTCAGGACCCGGCCATGGCATTTTGCCAGGGCACGCCGATGCGCGGCGAGATCGAAGCGCGCGGCAGGCCCGGCCTCGCCGCCGTGACGCAGGCGACCGCGGAAGCGCTGGCGCGCCGCTTTGGCGAGGGTGCCATCGAAGGCCGGATACAGGCGCTGGTGATCTCAGCGGAGTGAGCGACGGGCTCGCGCGCCGTGTCGTTAGAGCGTCGGCAACACGGAGAACGCCTCGCCCGGCCGGCGCGGTTTGAGCTGATCGGCCGTCGCCGGGTTTTCCATCACGGCATCGACACGCGCTGCTGGCGGTCCCTCGCGGCAGGCTGCCAACACGGCGGCGACGTCGTCCGAGGGACCCGCGAACAACGCCTCGACACTGCCATCGCTGCGATTGCGCACCCAGCCTTCGAGGCCGTTGAGGATGGCCTGGTCCTCGACCCATGCGCGGTAGCCGACGCCCTGGACGCGGCCGCGAACCATGACGTGGACGATGGCGCGATCGGTCATGATCCGAGCCCCAGAAAATCGCGCAGGCGCTTCTTCACATCGGCGTCGCGCATCACGCGTGCCGTCAGCTCGGCCGACGGCAGCCCCTTGAGCTGCTTCGGCGAGACGCCGTCACGCAGCGCCTTCAGCGTCTCATACACTGCCTGCGTCGCGGCGGCGATCGGCGCATGGCCCTGCAGCGCGACGCGGACACGGCGCGAGGCGAGATAGCCGAGATCGGACATCTCCTCCGGCGCACCGCCGAGCACGATCGGCAGCGTGGTGGCGGCCGCGACCGCGTCGAGCTGATCGCGCGCGGTGATGCCGGTGAAGAACAGCCCGTCGACGCCGCAGGCCTCATACGCCCTGGCCCGCGCGATCGCGTGGTCGAGTGAGGTGATGGAAACGGCGCCCGTCCGCCCCAGGATGACCAGCGCGGGATCGCCTCGGCCGTCGAGCGCTGCCTTCACCTTGCCGACACCCTCGGCTAACGGGATCAGCTGCGGATTCGCCTCGCCATAGCCCTGCGGCAGCAGCGTATCCTCGATGGAGAGACCCGCGGCACCGGCCGCTTCCAGCTCCTGCACCGTGCGGCGCACGTTCATCGCATTGCCGTAGCCGTGATCGGCATCGACCAGCACCGGCAGCGCTGCCGCGCGCGACATCCGCCGCATCTGCTCCGCCAGCTCGGTCAAGGTGATCAGTGCGATGTCGGGATCACCGAGCACGGCGAGCGAAGCCGCCGAGCCGCCGAACATGCCGAGTTCGAAGCCGAGGTCCTCGGCAGCGCGGATCGAAATCGCGTCGTAAACGGAGCCGGGATGGACGCAGCGATCGCTGGCGAGGATTGTGCGCAACGCTTCTCGGCGAGTACGGAACGTCATCACGCCCTACCTCTCTCCGTCATTGCGAGGAGCGAAGCGACGAAGCAATCCAGAGTCTCTTGCTCGGCCCTGGATTGCTTCGCTTCGCTCGCAATGACGGCGGTTAGACTTACTACGCAAACTCCAGGATCAGCGCATCGACCGCGAGCGTGGCCCCTGCTGTCGCGTGGATCTTCTTTACCGTGCCGTCCTGCTCGGCGCGCAGCACGTTCTGCATCTTCATGGCTTCGATCACGGCCAGCGTCTCGCCCGCCTTGACCTCCTGCCCTTCGGTCACGGCGATCGAGACCACGAGGCCGGGCATCGGGCACAGCAGCTTCTTGCCGCTGTCGCCGGCCGTGACGACCGGCATCAGCCGCGCCGCGGTCGCCTCGGCCTCCGTGTAGACGTAGACCGGCGCTTCGACGCCCTGATGCGCGAGCCGCACGCCGTTCGCAATGAGACGCGTCTGGACTGCGATGGCCGCACCATCGATGGTGCCGTGCCACACGGCATCGCCCGGTTTCCAATCCGACACCAGCTGATGCGCCGGGCCGACCTTGCCGTCGCCCCCGACGAAGCGGACCGTGATCGCGCCGTTCTCCCTGGTGATGTCGAGCAGGATCTCGTCACGCCCGAGCCACACCGCGCGGCGGCCCTGCCGCTTCACAGGCCGGCCGATCATCTGCTGCGATATCTGCCGCTTGCGCTCGCCGAGCACGTGGTCGATCGCAGCACCCACCGCCGCCAGCCGGCGCGCGATCTCGCCTTCCGGCGCGCGCGCGGCAAAGCCCTTGGGAAACTCCTCGGCGATGAAGCCGGTCGACAGCCGGCCCTCGCGCCAGCGCGGATGGTTCATCAGCGCCGACAGGAACGGGATGTTGTGGCGGATGCCGTCGACATAGAACGCATCAAGCGCGGTCGACTGCGCCTCGATCGCGGCAGCCCGCGACTCCGCATGGGTGACGAGCTTGGCGATCATCGGATCGTAATAGATCGAGATCTCGCCGCCCTCCTGCACGCCGGTGTCGTTGCGCACGGTGATGCCGTCAGCCTTGCTCTCCGCCGGCGGGCGATACTTCACGAGGCGGCCGATCGACGGCAGGAAGCTGCGGAACGGATCTTCCGCATAGACGCGGGATTCCACCGCCCAGCCGGTCATCGTCACGTCCTTCTGCGCAAGCGAAAGCTTCTCGCCGGCGGCGACGCGGATCATCTGCTCGACGAGATCGATGCCGGTGACGAGCTCGGTCACGGGATGCTCGACCTGCAGGCGCGTGTTCATCTCAAGGAAGTAGAAGCTCTTGTCCTGGCCGGCGACGAACTCGACGGTGCCGGCGGAGTCGTAGTTCACCGCCTTGGCGAGCGCCACGGCCTGCTCGCCCATCTTGCGCCGCGTCTCCTCGTCGAGAAGCGGCGACGGCGCCTCCTCGATGACCTTCTGGTTGCGGCGCTGGATCGAGCATTCGCGCTCGCCGAGATAGATCACGTTGCCATGCTTGTCGCCGAGCACCTGGATCTCGATGTGGCGCGGATCTGTGATGAACTTCTCGATGAAGACGCGATCGTCGCCGAACGAGGCCTTGGCCTCGGCCTTGGCGAGATTGAAGCCCTCGGCGACCTCGGCGGTCGAATGCGCGATGCGCATGCCCTTGCCGCCGCCGCCGGCGGAGGCCTTGATCATCACGGGGTAGCCGATCTCGTCGGCGATGCGCACCGCGTGCTTGTCGTCCTCGATGACGCCGAGGAAGCCGGGCACGGTCGAGACCTTGGCCTTGGCGGCCGCCTTCTTCGATTCGATCTTGTCGCCCATCGCGGCGATCGCGCCTGGGTTCGGGCCGATGAAGACGATGCCGGCCTCGGCCAATGCCCGCGGGAAAGCCTCGCGCTCGGACAGGAAGCCGTAGCCCGGATGCACCGCCTCGGCGCCGGTCTTCTTGCAGGCCTCGACGATGCGGTCGATGAGGAGATAGCTCTCGGCGGCGGCGGGCGGGCCGATCAGCACGGCATCATCTGCCATCTCGACATGCAGCGCATCGCGGTCGGCTTCCGAATAGACCGCAACGGTTCGGATTCCCATGCGGCGGGCAGTCTTGATGACCCGGCAGGCGATCTCGCCGCGGTTCGCAATCAGAATGGTTTTGAACATGTTCTTGCTTGATACCTTTGGGCGGGCTCCCCGCTCGTGGCACAGGCGTCACACCGCGAGCTTGATCGGTTCGTCTATACCAAAATCGCCCGCGCGCAACCCGCCTCTCGTTCCGACCGTGCCGTCCGGCTAGGCATGCCAGCCGCGGGCATTGCCGTTACCCGGAATAGCTGTGGAAACGTCCGCGGGCATAGGCGTGGGACACCGCCTTCATGAGCTCACCGACCTCGGTCTCGAGAAAATCGTTCGCAACAATCAGGGCCCGAATGGCCGCGCGCAGATCGCCGCCGCAGGCAGCAATGGCCTGGTCCACGGCGGCCTCCAGCGCGAGGTGTTCAGCGTCCGCGGCTTGAGCATTGGTGTTGGATTGCGATCTGGGCTGCATGCGCGATGACGGTCCTCGCTCCGGTCACGCTGCCATGTTCACTTTATGTTCTCCGGAGTCAAGGCGGATCACGCCGCCCCGATCTCTTGATGCTGCGGCTCGGCCTGCGGCTTTTCGGGCGCCAGGGTGACGGACGTCTCCCGGCCGCCCTGCCGCACCAGGCGGTGGATGAAGCCCAGCTTGCCGATGACCGGCGGCGTCAGGATGAAGGGATAGAGATCGCGCGCGCCCATCGCCCGGGCGACACTGTTCATGGCGAAGGTGAACGGCAGCCAGGCGTTGACGATGGTGTCGAAGTCCTCCGCGACATACGGATCGAAGGTGACGCGCGCTGTCAGTCCGCCGATCTGGTCGGCGGGCGGATCGATCTCGATACCGAACTCGGAGGCCATCTCCAGCGTATCGACGATGTGGAGGTAGTGCGCCCAGGTCTCGGCAAAATCCTCCCACGGATGCGTGGTGGCGTAGGCGGAGACGAAATTGTCCTGCCAGTTCACCGGCGGCCCCTGCTCGTAGTGCCGCTTCAGTGCCTCGCCGTAGTCCTGGGTATCGTCGCCGAACACCGCCCGGCATTCGTCGAGCCGGCCGGCATCGCGCACCAGCACGTCCCAGAAATAGTGCCCGACCTCGTGGCGGAAATGACCGAGCAAGGTCCGGTACGGCTCGCCCATTTCCAGCCGGCGCCGCTCGCGCTCGAAATCGTCGGCCTCGGCCAGCGCGATGGTGATAAGGCCGTTGTCGTGGCCGGTCATGACCTTCTGCTGGCCGGCGGGGTCGTCGGCGAGGAAGTTGAAGATCAGCCCGTGCTCGGGATCCTCGATGCGTGTCTTCACAGGGAGTTTCCAGCGGATCAGCGAGTAGAACAGCCGGTGCTTGGCCACCTCCAGCTCTCGCCATCCGGCGAGTTGCGCGGGATCAGACAGATTGGGAATCGTGCCGTTATGCCGGCAGGCGCGGCAGAAGCCTGCGGTCTCCCCGATCTCGAGCGCCCAGTTGCAGGCGTCGTGCTCGGCATTGGCGCAGAAGAAGCGCCCCGACCCGTGGTCGGCGAGCGTCCGAACCCCCTCCTCCGCCGGCTCGATCGCCGACAGGGTCTGGCGCTCCGGCATGAAGGCGAGCTGATGGCCGCAGCGACCGCAGCTGCGATTCTCGAAATACAGGATGTTCTTGCAGGCCTGACAGACGAAGAGCTTCACGGTATGGACCTACGTGTTGCGGAGTTCAGGGCCTGACGACGCACGACAGTAACAGTCCGTTCCGGGAGCGCGGAACTTTTTATCTGCCCCGACGTTCACGTCATGCGGTCGTTTGCCCGCCTTAATCTCTGCCCAGTTTGCTTTCCTTGAACCCAATGTCGCCACGCTTCCGAACACCCGCGGTGGAATTCTCGGACGACTGCTCGCCACACCAGTACAGGTCAGCATGAACAGCGCGGATGCGCCCAGAGACGACGTGAGGCCGGAGGCTGCCGCCGACGCGCTGCGCCAGCATATCGAGGAGATCGCCCGCGATCGCGATCAGGCCTACCGGGCGCTGCAGGAGCGCGAGGCGGAGCTCGCGCGCATTCAGCGCATCGCCCGGGTCGGCGGCGTCGAGGTCGATTTGCGCGAGGGCTACCGCAACCGCCGCTCCCCCGAATACCTGATCATTCACGGCCTGCCGCCGGAGGCCGTCCACGAGACTCATGAAGACTGGGTCAGGCGCGTCCATCCCGACGACCGCGTCAAGGCCGAGCGGGACTTCATCGCCGCGGTGAAGAGCGATCAGGAGGACTACACCACCGAATACCGCATCATCCGTCCCAGCGACGGCGAGATCCGCTGGGTCCGCGTCATCGCCCGCATCGAGCGTGACTGGAACGGCCGTGCGATCCGTCTGGTCGGCGCGCATATCGATGTCACCGACCAGATGCTGGCGCAGGCCAAGCTGCGCGAGAGCGAGGAACGCTTCCGGCTGATCGCCGACAGCGCGCCGGTGCCGATCTGGGTGACGAAGCTCGACCGCACCCGCTCCTTCGTCAATCGCGCCTATATCGATTTCCTCGGCCTGCCCCCTGACGAGGCGCTGGCCTTCGACTGGCGCAAGGTGCTGCATCCCGAGGACCTTCCGCGCATCCTCGCGCAGCAGCAGTCGGGAGAGTGCTCGCTGAAGCCGTTCTTCCTCGAGGCGCGCTACCGGCGCGCCGACGGGGAATGGCGCTGGCTGCGATCGGAATCGCAGCCACGCTGGGATGCGAACGGCAAACATGTCGGCTTCATCGGCGTCGCTCACGACGTCACGGCCGCCAAGCAGGCCGAGATCGAGCTGCGCCGCGTCAACGAGACCCTCGAAGAGCGTATCAGGGAGCGCACCGCCCAACTCGAGGCCAATGAAGCGCGCATGCGCGCGATCTTCGACACCAGCAATCAGTATCAGGCCATCCTCGACGTCGAGGGCCGCGTGATGCATGCCAACCGCATCGCGGTCGCCGGCATGCGCGCCGGTGAAGTGAACGTCATCGGCCAGCCGCTCTGGGATGCGCCCTGGTTCACCCATACGCCGGGCGTGACCGAGATGCTGCGCAAGGCGTTCGCCCGCGTTCTCGCCGGCGAAAGCTTCCGGACCGAGATGCGGCTCGACTTCGCCAGCGGCCAGCGACATTTCGAGCTGTCGATGCGGCCGCTGTTCGACCAGCATGACGTGGTCACCGGCGCGGTCGCCGAGGCCGTCGACGTCACCGAGCGCATCCAGGGCGAGGAGCTGCTGCGGCAGTCGCAGAAGATGGAGGCGGTCGGCCAGCTCACCGGCGGCGTCGCCCACGACTTCAACAACCTGCTCACCATCATCCGCTCGGCCACCGACTTCCTGCGCCGCCGCGATCTTCCCGAGGAGCGGCGCCGGCGCTATGTCGACGCGATCTCGGAGACGGTGGAGCGCGCCTCGAAGCTGACCGCGCAGCTCCTGGCCTTCGCCCGGCGGCAACCCTTGACGCCGCAGGTGTTCAATGTCGGCGAGCAGGTCGAGAACGTCGTGCAACTGATCCGTCCTCTCGTCGGCAGCCGCATCCAGATCGAGCTCGCGGTCACGGACAGCGGGCTGTTCACCCTCGCCGACGTCGCGCAATTCCAGACTGCGCTGATCAATCTCGCCGTCAATGCGCGCGACGCCATGAACGGTGAAGGTCATCTGCAGATCGGCGTGCAGCGAACCGAGAGCATTCCGGCCTTGCGCGGCCAGAGCCCCCGCCCCGGGGCCTTCATCGCGATCTCGGTCACCGACACCGGCGGCGGCATCGCGCCTCAACATCTCAACGCGATCTTCGAACCGTTCTTCACCACCAAGGAGGTCGGCAAGGGCACGGGTCTCGGCCTTAGCCAGGCATTCGGCTTCGCCAAGCAGTCCGAAGGCGACATCGCGG
The DNA here is from genome assembly GCF_051168215.1 of Bradyrhizobium sp. HKCCYLRH2015. Classification (NCBI taxonomy): domain Bacteria; kingdom Pseudomonadati; phylum Pseudomonadota; class Alphaproteobacteria; order Hyphomicrobiales; family Nitrobacteraceae; genus Bradyrhizobium; species Bradyrhizobium sp. HKCCYLRH2015. The sequence goes on from NZ_JBNPUO010000015.1 coordinate 42,507, forward strand.
TCGACAGCCGCATCGGCCACGGCGCGACCTTCACGATCTATCTGCCACAAGCCACGGCAACGGAATCCGGCACGGAAGCGGGCGCCGCGCGCATCGAGCCGGCGACCATCGGGCGCGGCTACCGCGTGCTCGTGGTCGAGGACAATGACGAGGTGGGGCAGTTCTCGACCGAGCTGCTCGAGGATCTCGGCTATGTGACGCGCCGCGTCGCCAACGGCGCCGATGCGCTGGCAATCCTGGCGAACGACGAATTCGCCGTCGACCTCGTGTTCTCCGACGTCATCATGCCCGGCATCAACGGCCTGGAGCTTGCCGGCATCATCCGCGACCGCTATCCCGGCCTGCCGGTGGTGCTGACATCCGGCTACAGCCACGTGCTAGCCGAGAATGCCCATCACGGCTTCGAGCTGATCAAGAAGCCCTATTCGGTGGAATCGCTGTCGCGCATCCTGCGCAAGGCGATGGCCGAGAAGGCGCCGCTGCCGCGCTGAACCGGCATCGGGAACCAACATTGCCGATCGGACGTTCTGTTCCGCAGATGTGCCGTGAACCGCGTCCGCGCGTCGCGCCGCACTCGGTCATCCAATGTCATTGCGGACCATTTGATGCGCTCCCTTCGCTCGCGGCTGTCGGCGCTCTGGCTCATGCTGGCAGTTTCCGGCGCGGCGACGGCGTATCTCCTCGTGGAATCGTTTCAGCAGTCGAACGACGCTCGCGTGGCGCGCGCGCAGGATCTCGTGACGCGCGGCTGCCGCGACATCGCCGACCGCTATCAGTTCTTCGTCTCGGGCTGGCGCGGCGCGCCGGTCGACGACAGCCTGAAGCAGGACCTGATCCCGCTGGTGCAATCCGCCTTGGCCGCGACCCCCGGCGTCGAAGGCGGCATCTGGCAGACGGAGACCGGGTCGCTGGCCTATGCCTATCCGACCTACGAAGGCACCGGACCCAAGACCGACCTGCCGGCAGCCGAACTCAGCGTGATCAAGCAGATCAACAGCGACGCGCAGCGCAGCGGCCGCCCCTTCACGACAAAGAATGCCGGACGGTCGCAGACCCTGATCGTTCATGCCTGCCCATTGCGCGGTCCGCTCCAGAACGTCACCGCCTGGACCATGACCCGCGCCGCCGCGGCCGAAGGTCCGGCCTACACGCATCTGCTGATCGGGCTGATCGTGCTGGCGGCGACGCTGCTCGGCTCGGCCATCTGGCTGGCCTGGATCCTGGTGTCGTGGTCCCGCCGCATCGCCATGATCGAGACGGCGCTGGGCGAGCCGACGGACAATGCCGACCTGCCGCAACTGCCGCACACCGGCGCCCGCGAGCTCGACCGCCTCGTCGACGCCGTCAACGATGCCGGCCATCGCCTCTCGGCGGAGCGCATGCGCGCAACCGCCGCCGAGCGCCTCGCAGCCGTCGGCCGGCTGTCGGCCACGCTCGCCCACGAGATCCGCAATCCGATCGCGGCGATGCGCCTGAAGGCGGAGAACGCGCTCGCCTCTCCCGACCCTGCGCGCAAGGCCGGCGCGCTCGAAGCGATCCTGCAGCAGGTGGCGCGGCTCGACGCGCTGCTGCGCGATCTCCTGGCGATGACCCAGGCGAGCCAGCCGAAGACCCGTCCCGTCGAGCTCGACGACTTCCTGCAGGCCACGATCGAAGCGCACCGCGATGTTGCCGCGCGCCACGGCCAGTCGCTCCGCGCCGTCGCGCCCTCCTCCGCGCGGTGCTGCTTCGATCCCGCGCAGCTGCAGCGCGCCCTCGACAATCTGATCCTCAATGCGATCCAGAACACGCCCGAGGGCGGCGAGATCGTCGTCGCAGCCGAGATCGCCGATGGACGCCTGCTGTTTCGCGTCACCGACAGCGGCCCGGGCATCGCCCCCGGCATCAGGGATCGCCTGTTCGAGCCGTTCGTCAGCACCCGCGCCGACGGCACCGGCCTCGGACTCGCAATCGTGCGCGAGATCGCACGCGCCCATCATGGCGATGCGCAGCTCGCCCCTGTCAGCACCGGCACCAGCTTCGAGATCTCCCTGCCATGGCAACCATCCTGATCGTCGACGACGATGCGGCGCTACGCGACGGGCTCGCGGAGACGCTGACCGATCTCGGCCACGAGGCGATCACGGCGGCCTCCGGCCGCGAAGCGATCGGCATGGTGTCTCCCGCGACCGATGCCGTGCTGCTCGACCTGCGCATGCCGGGGCTCGACGGCATCGAGACCCTGCGCTGCATCCGTGCCGACGGCGATGCGCCTCCGGTGGTCGTGCTGACCGCCTATGCCAGCCCTGAGAACACGATCGAGGCGATGCGGCTCGGCGCATTCGATCACCTGGTGAAGCCGATCGGCCGCGAGGCGCTGCGCGAGCTGATCGCGCGGCTGCCGCCGCGCCGGTCTCAGCAGCAGGACACGGCCTCCGCCGACGACAGCGGACTGATCGGCACCAGCGAGGCGATGCGCCGGGTGCAGAAGACGATCGGCCGCGCCGCCGATGCCGACGCCACGGTGCTGATCCGCGGCGAGACCGGCACCGGCAAGGAGCTGGTCGCGCGCGCGCTTCATGTCCACAGCCGGCGTGGCGCGTCTCCCTTCATCGCCGTGAACTGCGCCGCAATCCCGCGGGATCTGCTCGAGAGCGAATTGTTCGGCCACCTCAAGGGATCGTTCACCGGCGCCAGCTCCGACCGCGCCGGCGCCTTCCGCGATGCCGGGTCGGGTACCCTCTTCCTCGACGAGATCGGCGACATGCCGCTGCCGATGCAGGCCAAGATCCTCCGCGCCCTGCAGGAGCGCGTCATCACGCCGGTCGGCGGCAAGCCGGTGAAGGTGTCGGCCCGCGTCGTCGCGGCCACGCATCGCGATCTCGCCAGGCTGGTCGCGAGCGGCGCCTTCCGCGAGGATCTGTACTACCGCCTCAACGTGATCCCGATCGAGCTGCCGCCGCTGCGCGAGCGCGCCCAGGACATCGTGCCGCTGGCCAGCCATTTCCTGGCGCTGGCGTCGGAGGGACGGCCGCGCCCGCAACTGACCGACGCGGCCATCGACAAGCTCGCTCATGCGCCCTGGCCCGGCAATGTCCGCGAGTTGCGCAACGTGATCGAACGCGCCTGCGTGCTGACGCAAGGAGTCCTGATCGACGCCGACGATCTCGACATCACCGACGCGCCGCATGACGAGGAGACGGAGACTTCGACGGACCTGCCGGCGGCGGTGGCCCGGCTGGAAGAGCGCCTGATCCGCCGCGCGCTGGCGGCGTGCGGCGGCAACCGCACCGAAGCGGCGCGACAGCTCAAGATCAACCGGCAACTGCTCTACACCAAGATGCAGCGCTACGGTCTGGGTGACGAGCAGGCGTCAGGAAATCCGACGCGGGCCGTCGGGAAGGACGACGCCTAGCGCCGCAACCCGTCATGCAACCCATTGATTTGTCGTCGTCCGGCACCTGGCACGGCCGTTGCGAACCATCTCGCGTCACCCCTGCCAAAAGGAGTCCCAGGATGACGCGAAAGATGACGCCGATCATGGCCGCGCTGATGCTCGCCGCAGCAGGCTGCGGCATGACCGCGGCCGCCGCCCAGGCCCCACTGTCCCCGCCGGATGCGACGTGGGATGCATCGCAGCTTCCGGAGACACGCGGCATCGTCAAGCAATACACGCTGACGCCGCGCGGCGATGTCGACGGACTGCTCCTCAACGACGGCACCGAGGTGAAGCTGCCGCCGCATCTGACGGCTCAGGTCGTGTTCACGATCCGGCCGGGCGATGGCGTCTCGGTGCGCGGCCTGCGTGCCCGCGCGCTGCCGCTGGTGGACGCGGCCTCGATCACCAACATCGCGACCGGCAAGAGCGTCGTGGACGACGGTCCGCCCGAGGGCCCCGGTCGCCGCGGCGCCGACCAGACGGTCAGCGGACGGATCGCCACGGTGCTGCACGGCAAGCGCGGCGAGGTCAATGGCGCTGTGCTCGATGACGGCACGTCGCTCCGCCTGCCGCCGCCCGAAGCCGAACGGCTGGCCGACTGGCTGCATCCGGGACAAACGATCTCGGTGCGCGGCGACCTGCAGGAGACCGCGCTCGGCAAGCTCGTCGACGTCAAGGCCATCGGCACCTCGCCGGATCAGATGACGGAGATCGACGGTCCGCGCCCGCCGCGCGGTCCCAAGGGCGGCCCCGACCGGCTCGGCCCGCCGCCGCCACCTCCGCCGCGTGGCTGATCTCTTTCCCTTCGATCACGAACGAACGCACCACAGGAGACGAACATGCATTGGATCGATCCCGAAAGCCTGCCGCTCGTGAACGGCGTGCTCGAACGCTTCGTGCTCAATCCGCATGGCGAGGTCGACGGCTTCGTCATGCGGGCAGGCGACAAGGACATCCTCGTCCATACGCCGCCGCATATGGCGGCGGAGCTGACGCACCACATCAAGGCGGGCGATACGGTCGGCGCGCGGGGCGTCAAGCCGCGCGGGGCGCAACTGCTCGCGGCGGTCGCCGTGTCGGCTGAAGATGGCCGGCAGATCATCGACCACGGCCCGGACGAGGAGCGCGAGCACCCCAAGCACGACCATCACCGGATGGACGTCGAAGGCAAGGTGCGGCTGTCGCTGTTCGGCCCCAAGGGCGAGCTGCGCGGCGCGCTGCTGACCGACGGCACCGTCGTGCGCATCGGGCCGAAGGAAGCCAAGGAGATTGCCGAGCTGCTCGCGCCGAAAGCGACGCTGGCGGTTCGTGGCGACGGCATCGACACGCGCTTCGGCCGGGTCATCCACGCCCGCGAGGCGGGCCCGGACCTGAAGAGCCTCAAGCCGCTCAAGCATGGCCCCAAGAAGGGCCCTGAGCATGGTCCCAAGAACGGACCGAAGCACGGACCGAAGCACAAGCATGGGCCCAAGCACGATCACGCGCACGCGTGATCGCCTGCACTGACGCAACGAGGGACCGAGGCCCGAGAGCATGTCACAGGATGAGACTACCACGCGCCGGGCGCGCCGCGCGCTCGACGCCGCCAATTTCTTCCTGGCCGACGTGCGCGATGGCCTCGGGCCCTATCTTGCGATCTATCTCCTGACCGAGCAGAAATGGGACGAGGCCTCGATCGGCGTGGTGATGTCGCTGGCGACGATCGCCGGCATCGCCGCGCAGACGCCGGCCGGCGCGCTGGTCGACGCGACCAGGGCGAAACCGCTGGTCATGATCGTTGCCGCGATCATCGTCACGGCGGCGTCCCTGCTGCTGCCGCTGATGACGAGCTTCTGGCCGGTCGCGATCTCGCAGAGCATCGCCAATGCCGCCGGCGTGATCTTCGCCCCGGCGATCGCGGCTGTGTCGCTCGGGATCGTCGGCGCCAAGGCCTTCACGGCGCGCGTCGGCCGCAACGAGACCTTCAACCATGCCGGCAATGCCGTCGGCGCCGTGATCGCCGGGGCCGCCGCCTATGCGCTCGGACCATCGGCGGTGTTCTACCTGATGGCGGTCACGTCGGCCGGCAGCCTCATCAGCGTGCTCGCCATCCCCGAGCGCGCCATCGACCATGACGTCGCGCGCGGGCTGGCGCATCAGGCGGAGGGCAACCGAACGGGCCAAGGCGAGCAGCCGTCGGGCCTGGACATTCTCCTGACCTGCCGTCCGCTGCTGATCTTCGCGGTCTGCGTCGCGCTGTTTCACCTCGCCAACGCCGCCATGCTGCCGCTGGTCGGCCAGAAGCTGGCGCTGCAGGACAAGAATCTCGGCACCAGCCTGATGTCGGCCTGCATCGCCGCCGCCCAGCTCGTGATGGTGCCGATGGCGCTCCTGGTCGGCGCCCGCGCCGACCGCTGGGGTCACAAGCGCTTCTTCCTGGCGGCGCTGCTCATCCTGCCGCTGCGCGCCGTGCTCTACACGCTGTCCGACGACAAGGCCTGGCTGGTCGGCGTGCAGTTGCTGGACGGCGTCGGCGCCGGCATCTTCGGCGCGATCATGCCGGTCATCGTCGCAGACCTGATGCGCGGCACCGGCCGCTTCAACGTCGCCCAGGGAGCGGTCATCACGGCGCAGAGCATTGGCGCGGCGCTGTCGACCGCGCTCGCCGGCCAGGTCGTGGTCCATGGCGGCTACAGCGCCGCATTCCTGGCGCTCGGCGCGGCTGCCGCCCTCGCCGTGATCGTGTGCTGGCTGCTGCTCCCCGAGACCGGTGGAGCAGAGGCCGCCCTCCCGAACGCGGCGCCCTCGCCCGCTATCCCCGCCGAATGATTTGCTCTATCGATCCCCGATCATGTCCCTGCACGATACCTGGCTCGCCTACGCCATCATCATTCCCGCCATCGCCGGCGTCATCATCCGCCCCTTTCGGCTGCCCGAGGCCGTGTGGGCCGCCGCCGGCGCGATCCTGCTGGTCGCGCTCGGCCTGCTGCCACCAGCCGATGCGCTCACCGGCATCCGCAAGGGCGTCGACGTCTATCTGTTCCTGATCGGGATGATGCTGATCGCCGAGCTGGCGCGCCGCGAGGGCCTGTTCGACTATCTCGCGGCCTATGCCGTGGAGCATGCGCGCGGCTCGCCGCAGCTGCTGTTCCTGCTGGTCTATGCGGTCGGCACCCTGGTCACGGTGCTGCTCTCCAACGATGCCACGGCGATCGTGCTGACGCCGGCGGTCTATGCCGCGACGCGCGCCGCCGGCGCCTCGCCGCTGCCCTATCTGTACGTCTGCGCCTTCATCGCCAATGCCGCGAGCTTCGTGCTGCCGATCTCCAACCCGGCCAATCTCGTCGTGTTTGGCGAACGCATGCCGCATCTGACCGAATGGCTGCGCCAGTTCACCCTGCCCTCGATGGCCGCGATCGCGCTCACCTATGTCGCGCTGTGGCTGACCCAGCGCCGCGCGTTGCGCGAGGAGACGCTGCGCACCGATGTCGAGAAGCCGCATCTCAGCCGCGAAGGCCGGCTCGCCGCGTTCGGGATCGGCGCCATCGCAGCCGTGCTGCTGACCGCCTCGGCGCTCGACGTTCAACTCGGCCTGCCGACCTTCGTCTGCGGCGTGGTCACCGCGGCCGCGATCCTGCTCATCGGCCGGCAATCGCCATGGCCCGTAATTCGCGGCATCTCATGGGGAGTGCTGCCGCTGGTCGGCGGCCTGTTCGTGATGGTGGAAGGTCTGAGCCGCGCCGGTGCGATCGGCCAGCTCAGCGCCTGGCTGCACCAGGGCGTGACGTCGTCGCCACAGGGCACGGCGTGGGCCGCGGGCCTGATCACCGCGGTCGCCGACAACATCGCCAACAATCTCCCGGTCGGCCTGGTCGCAGGCTCCGTCGCCACCAGCGATCACCTGCCGCATGAGGTCATCCGGGCCATCCTGATCGGGGTCGATCTCGGCCCGAACATCTCGGTCACGGGCTCGCTTGCCACCATCCTGTGGCTGACGGCATTGCGGCGTGAGAAGATCGAGGTGACGGCCTGGCAATTCCTGAAGATCGGACTCGTGGCAACGCCGCCCGCGCTGATCGCAGCGCTGGCGGCGGCCATTTGGTAAAGACGACCGAGGCTTAGGCGGCCGCCTCGTAGTTGACCGCGGTCTCAGCGATCTTGGTCAGCGACTCGTCGGTCTTGCGCTCTTCATTCAGCGTCTGGTCGAGCAGCTTGGCGGCCTTCGGCAGGTTGAGCTTGAGCGCCCAGGCCTTCAGGGTGCCATAGCGCGACATCTCATAGTGCTCGACCGCCTGCGCTGCAGCAAGAAGGCCGGCGTCGAGCGCCTGCGTCCCCTTGTACTCGTCCATGATCTCCTTGCCCTCGTCGATGATGCCCTCGATCGCATCGCACTTCTTGCCGCGGGCGGGCTTGCCGATCAGCTCGAAAATCTGCTCGAGCCGCTCGATCTGGCCTTCGGTCTCCTCCTGGTGCTTCTCGAACGCCGCCGCCAGCTTCTCCGACTGCGCCGCCTTGGCCATCTTCGGCAGCGTCTTCAGGATCTGCTTCTCGGCGTAGTAGATGTCCTTGAGGGTATCGAGGAAGAGCTCGTTGAGGTCTTTGTCGGCAGGCATGGTGTGCTCCCTGAATTGTGTGAGCCGACAACCGGGAAGCCACACCCTGGTTCCTGCCGCGGACTACCGCTCGACGAAAATCCTGTCCGGAGCGGTGCCGATCGGGCGCGAGCCCCTTGTAACAAAACTGTCACCCGGCAAAACTAAAGCTCTTCCCTGCGGCGAGACGCCGCGATTCCGCCGATTGCTTTTCAGGAGTTTTCAATGCGCCGCCCGCTCGTGCTGCTGTGCGCCGGACTGACCCTGCTGTCGTCCAGTGCCGCTTTTGCGCAGAACGCCACACCCCATAACCTGATCCTGTTCATTCCCGACGGCCTGCGCGCGCTGAAGGTGACGCCGGAGACGGCGCCGGCCATGGCCGCCGTTCGCGACAAGGGCGTCAACTTCAAGAATTCGCACTCGCTGTTTCCGACCTTCACCATGGCCAATGGCTCGGCCATGGCGACCGGCCATTATCTCGGCGACACCGGCACGTTCTCGAATACGATCTTCACCGGCTACACCTCCGCACCAGCGGGCGACACCGTCGTACCCTTCATCGAGAACGACGCCGTGCTCGGCGACATCGACGAGCATTTCAACGGTGACTACCTCAACGAGGACACGATCCTGAAGCTCGCCCGCAAGGCCGGCTATTCGACCGCCGCGATCGGCAAGCTCGGCCCGACCTATCTGTTCGACCACACCGGCTGCCCCTGCAAGCCGGGCGCGAGCTCCTCGATCGTGATCGATGACTCCACCGGCAACAAGAACGGCGTGCCGATCACCGACGAGATCAAGGACGCCCTGACCAAGGCCGGCCTGGCGCTGGCGACGCCGTCACGCGGCGACAACGGCAAGGCGGGCGACGCCAAGACGCCGGGCACGACCACAGCCAACGTCGCCCAGCAGGCCTATATGGTCGACGTCGCCACCAAGGCGGTGCTGCCGATGTTCAAGGCCCGCAACAAGCCGTTCGTGCTGGTGTTCTGGTCGCGCGACCCGGACGGCAGCCAGCACAATCAAGGCGACAGCCTGAACACCATCACGCCGGGCATCAACGGCCCGACCTCGATGGCCGGCATCAAGAACGCCGACGACAATCTGGCAGCGCTGCGCAAGGCGCTCGACGATCTCGGCCTGGCCGACTCGACCAACATCATGGTCCAGGCTGACCACGGCTTCTCGACCATCTCCAAGGAGAGCAAAACGAGTCCCTCCGCCAAGGTCAGCTATGACGACACGCCGAAGGAGTTCCTGCCGATGGGCTTCCTGGCGCTCGACCTCGCCAAGGCGCTCGACCTGCCGCTGTTCGACCCGAACGACAAGAACGCGGCGGTGCCCGAGGGCAAGCACCCGAAGGCCGGCAATGGCGTGCTCGGCAAGGACCCGGCCAGGCCCGATCTCGTCGTCGCCACCAATGGCGGCTCCGACTTGATCTATTTGCCCAACAACGACAGGAAGCTCGCCCGCCGCACCGTTAAGGCGCTGCTGGCGCAGGACTACATCTCCGGCATCTTCGTCGACGACAAGCTCGGCGAGATCCCGGGCACCTTGCCGCTGTCGCAGATCAACCTGCAGGGCAAGGCGGTGACGCCGCATCCGGCGATCGTGGTCAACTTCCGCACCTATGTCGCGCCGGGTTGCGACCAGCCGTCCAACTGCCAGGTCGAGGTCGCCGACACCGTGCTGCGCCAGGGCCAGGGCATGCACGGCTCGTTCGGCCGCGGCGATACCTACAACTTCATGGCGGCCATCGGTCCGGACTTCAAGGCGGGCTTCGTCGATCCGCTGCCCGTCAGCAACGCCGATGTCGGCGCCACCGCCGCCAGGCTGCTCGACCTCAAGGTCGCTCCGAAGGGCAGACTGATCGGCCGCGTCATGACCGAAGCGATGCCGAACGGCGCGACGCCCAAGGCTGTGTCGGACGTCGTCAAGTCCGATCCGGCCGCCGGCGGCCTGCGCACCGTGCTGAAGCTGCAGCGCGTCGGCCAGCAGCGCTATTTCGACGCCGCCGGCTTCCCCGGCCGCACGGTCGGCCTGGACGACGAGGCGCCGAAGCAGAAGGCGGCGAAGTAGTCAGTCGATCGCCAGTACTTCCATGCGATCACCGAAGTGCCCCGCGAAAGCGGGACACTCCTGTTTCGATCAAACGCGATGCCTTAGCCCGGGTGAGCGCAGCGATACCCGGGGACACTTTTCCCGCATGTCGCTTCGCTCATGCGGGCTACGGCTATCTCCTCGCCGACGGAGTGTGGTCCACTTACTCACCGCGCGACGTCGAGCGTCACCCGGACTTCGACCGTTTTGCCGCCGCGGAGCACGCGCAGCACCACCCGATCGCCCGGGTTCTTGTACTCCAGCGCGCGCGTCATGTCCTCGGGCGACTCTACCGCTTGGCCGTCGATCGCCAGCACGACGTCACCGAGTGCGAAGCCGCCGTCGCGGGTCAGCCGCGCCGGGATCAGTCCGGCTTTCTCGGCCGCCGAATCCTGCTCGACATCGAGCACGAACACGCCGGACAGGCCGAGCCGCGCCGACAGCGCCTCATTGGCCTTGGGATCGGTGCGGATGCCAAGGCTCGGGGTGACGTAGCGGCCGCTCGCGATCAGGCGCGGCACGACCCGGTTGACCCTGTCGACGGGCACGGCGAAGCCGATGCCGGCCGAGGCGCCCGAGGGACTGTAGATCGCCGTGTTGACGCCGATCAGCCGTCCCGCGCTGTCGAGCAGCGGCCCGCCGGAATTGCCCGGATTGATCGCGGCATCGGTCTGGATCAGTCCGTTCAGGGTGCGGTCCTGCGTGACCTGAAGGTTGCGGTTGAGCGCCGAGACGATGCCGGTGGTGAGCGTGCTGCTGAGACCGAACGGATTGCCGATCGCGAACACCTTCTGCCCGACCTTGAGGTCGGCGCTGGTGCCGAGCGGCAGCGGCTTCGGCCGGTCGACGCCGACGCCGATCACGAGCACCGCCAGATCGTTCTCCGGACTGGCGCCGACCAGCGCGGCGCGGAACGAGCGTCCGTCGGTCAGGCTGACCAGCGCCTCGGTGGCGCCTTCGATGACGTGATAGTTGGTGACGACGTGGCCGAGGTCGTTCCACACGAAGCCCGAGCCGGTGCCGGAGCGCTCCTGCTGCGAATTGCCGGTCCACGGGTTGACCGATTGTTGAACGGTCGTGATGAAGACGACCGAGCCGCTGCGGCTCTCGAACAGCGCGATCGTGCTCTTCTCGTCGGCGGCGAGATCGCCGCGCGGCGTGATCTCGCGGGGCTTGGCGCGCATCCCGAGCAGCTCGGCCTGGATCAGCGGAAAGGTCTGCCAGGCCATCATGAGCAGCAGCGCCGTCGCCGCCACCGCGAACAGACGCGCGGCGAAGCTCCATCGGCTCATCTCGACATTCTCCGTGTTCGGTCGCATCACCGCCGATTGATTCACCGGCCGGGCGGCGCCATCAAGAGCCGTGATGCGATCGCCGCCGGTCAGAAAGACCGGTCAAAACGAAAAGAGCGCGATGAGATCATCGCGCTCGTCGAACTCATGCGGCTGGATGAACGCGACGCGCCTACATCCCGATGTCGATCATCGACGGCAGTTGCGCCAGCGGCAGCACGGTGACGCCGACCAGGGTCGCGACCATCGCCATCAGCGCGCGGTTGCCCTGGCGCTTGCCGCGCATCTGCTTGGCGACCCATTCCAGCGCATCGGTGCGAATGCCCCGCGCATTGATCGGAGCCCAGCTCTCGATCGCGGTCTCCGGCGACAGCGCCACGCTGCGCGGCGGCACCGGCAGGCCGGAGGCGGCCGCGGTGTGATGCGCCACCGCCTTGGCGAGCAGATCCTCGAAACGGCCGTCGTCCTTGCGCTCGGTCGCGGCGGCATCGATCGCGAACAGCGCCTCGGCCTCGGCGCGGCTGACCGGCGCGTCGTTGATCGCGGCGGCGCTCAGAATGCGCGCGCACCAGGCCGCGTCATCGGCATCGAGCACGCGGGAGAAATGCACGCGTCCCGCGGTGGTCGGCCCCTCGCCGGTGATCACGCCGTCGCGCACGATGCCGAGCGCGAGAGCAGCGGTCTCACAGGAGGACGGTTCGAGACCATCGATGCCGATGGTTTTTGGTGCAGAGGTAGCCATGTTCTCTTCTCAGTTGCTGTGTTGACCCACCTTGTCGGCGCCCGTCTGAACGAGTGGTTAACGGTTCGAAACGGTGCTGTGGGTTTTTGTATCGGTTGCCGATTTGCCGCAGTGACCTCGATCACGGTTCAAAGCCGTGGGGCGTCCGGGGGCGGCGTGTTGCGACCAGCAGATGGCGAAATCTGGGCAAGCGGTCGTCTGACGGATGTTTCGCCGCCGCCCGGGAACTCAAAAGAAGTTGTTGGCCTCGTGAGCTTTGGGGCAATTATCTTCTCTTTTCCGTCAGCCGGTTCCCTTTCGCGGCGGTATTTCCTATACTGTTTGGAAGATTTATTCCCACCACGTGCAATGAATTGAGGACTGCCATGGCTCTCCAGATCGGCTCCACTGCCCCCGACTTCGAGGCAGACACCACCGAAGGCAAGATCAAATTCCACGACTGGATCGGCGACAGCTGGGCGCTCCTGTTCTCGCATCCGAAGGATTTCACCCCGGTGTGCACCACCGAGCTCGGCGCGCTGGCGCGGCTGAAGCCGGAGTTCGACAAGCGCGGCGTCAAGCTGATGGGCCTGTCGGTCGACCCGGTCGACAACCACGCCAAATGGTCGGAGGACATCCGCGAGACGCAAGGCGCGGCGCCGAACTATCCGATGATCGGCGACACCGACTACAACGTCTCGAAGCTCTATGACATGCTGCCGGCGGCGATCTCCGGGGATCCGTCCAAGCGCAGCGCGGCCGACAACCAGACCGTCCGCAACGTCTTCATCATCGGCCCGGACAAGAAGATCAAGCTGATCCTGGTCTACCCGATGACCACCGGGCGCAACTTCCAGGAAATTCTCCGCGTCATCGATTCGCTGCAGCTCACCTCGAAGCACCGCGTCGCCACCCCCGCCGACTGGAAGCAGGGCGAGGACGTCATCATCGCCGGCTCGGTGTCCGATGACGAGGCCAAGACGATCTATCCGAACGGCTGGAAGGCGCCGAAGCCCTATCTGCGCGTCGTGCCGCAGCCGAAGTGAGGCCGGCAAACGACGTTTGACGACGTCATCCCGGGACGCCTCGCAGAGGCGGACCCGGGATTTCGATTGACCCGGCCTCGACTCGGAGCGCTTCGGGCCGATGCCCTTTCAGCCCCGCGGCGTCGCCCAGTCGGCGATCAGCAACCCCACCGTCGCCGATACCGCCGTGACGAACACGCCCCAGCTGATGTCGACCGCCACCACCGTCCAGGTCCACTGCTTGAGCATCGCCAGCGACGTCAGCTCGAAGGTCGCGTAGCAGAACAGCCCGAACAGCGCGCCATAGAGCAAGGTCGAGCGCCAGGTCGCATCAAGCGGGCCGCTGACGAAGATCAGCACGCCCACGACATAGAGCAGATAGAACAGCACCGCCGGCACGGGACGAATCTCGCCGAGCATCTCGCCGACCTGCGACTGGAAGAAGCCCTTGGCGACGATGCTCAGGAACGGGATGTCGAAGCCGAGCAGCACGGCCAGGGTTGCAAAATACAGGACGGCGTAGCGGCTCAAGGACGGCTCCTCCTTCACGTTTCACGCACTGCCGTCGGCGCGGGATCGGCCGGTGCCGTCAGCCGCGACGCTTGGTCTTGGGCTTCTTTCCACCAGGCGCCTTCGACCGTGGGCTATGAGACGGAAACGCCGGTCCGCCACGGCTGGACTTGTCGCCGTGCTTCTTTTTCTTCGTGAACGCCTGGGCATGGCCGGACTTCGACGGCGGAGCGTCGTGATGCGCCCTGCTCCGCGGCGGAGCTTCCTTGTCCCGGCGAGGCTGATCGCGATGCAGCGGATGGTAGGCGCTTTCCTCTGCCTGGCGCCGTGGCTCGGCCTCGCGCCGCGCCGCCCGCTTCTCCGGACGCGGTTTGTCGGCGGCCCCCTGCCCCGACGGCGCAGCCGCCAGCGGCTCGATGCGGATCGTATCCTCCTTGTCGGGACGGCGGATGTTGGCGGCGAAGGCGTCGGCCACGCGCGCGGCGATCTCGAACTCCGTCGTGGTGTCGGAGATCTTGATGGCGCCGATGTCGTGCTTGTCGATGCCGCCGCGCCGGCAGATCATCGGCAGCAGCCAGCGCGCTTCCGCATTCTTCCTGCGCCCGATCGCCGCCCGGAACCAGACGCTCGGCTCGCCCATGCCGTGGCGCGCCGACGGCTTCCCGGTCTTCGTTCGGGGCGACGGTGGCCGCTCCTCGCCGCGCGCCGGCCTGGCGGTGTCGCGACCGCGATCCTCCCGCGCACGACCGCGATCCTGGCCCGGATCGAGAATGTCCTCGGGTGACGGCAGCCGCGCGCGATAGAGCCGCGCCAATGCGGCGGCGATGTCCTCGGCCGACCGCTCCGCCAGCAGCGCCTGCGCGAGCGCCAGATCCTCCGCCGTCGTCTCCTCGGTGAACACCTGGTCGTGCAGCATGCGCTCCTGATCGAGCTTGCGGATCTCGTCAGCCTGCGGCGCCGCGCCCCAGGCGGCCTCGATGCCGGCGAGGTTCAGCAGCGTTTCCGCCCGCCGCCGCCGCGCCGGCGGCACCAGCAGCACGCTGACGCCCTTGCGGCCGGCGCGGCCGGTGCGGCCCGAGCGATGCTGCATCACCTCGGGATCGTTCGGCAGCTCGGCGTGGACCACAAGGTCGAGCTTCGCGAGATCGATGCCGCGTGCCGCGACGTCGGTTGCCACGCACACCCGCGCGCGCCCGTCGCGCAGCGACTGCAGCGCCGTGGTCCGCTCGTTCTGGGTGAGCTCACCCGACAGCGCGACGACGGAAAAACCGCGCTCCAGCAGCGCCGCCTGCAGATGACGCACCGCCTCGCGGGTGTTGCAGAATACGATCGCGCTCGGCGACTCGTAGAAGCGCAGCACGTTGACGACCGCATGCTCGACATCGTCGGCGGCGATGCGGATGGCGCGGTACTCGATGTCGGCATGCCCGCCTTCGTCGCCCTCGACCTCGATCCGGAACGCGTCGTCCTGATACTGCTTCGCCAGCGCCACGATGCCGCGCGGAAAGGTCGCCGAGAACAGCAGGGTCCGGCGCGTCTCCGGCGTGGTCTCGAGAATGAACTCCATGTCCTCGCGAAAGCCGAGATTGAGCATCTCGTCGGCCTCGTCGAGCACCACGGCCTTCAATTCCGAGATATCGAGCCGCCCGCGCCGCAGATGATCGCAGAGACGCCCGGGCGTACCGACCACGATATGGGCGCCCGCCTCGAGCTCGCGCTGCTCGCGGCGCGGATCCATGCCGCCGACGCAGGAGACAACGCGCGCGCCAGCGTGCTGATAGAGCCAGCCGAGCTCGCGCTGGACCTGCAGCGCCAGCTCGCGCGTCGGCGCCACGATCAGCGCCAGCGGCGCCGCCGCCGGCGCGAACCGTTCGGCGTCACCCAACAGATTCGCTGCCATCGCCAGCCCATAGGCGACGGTCTTGCCCGACCCCGTTTGGGCCGACACCAGGAGGTCGCGATCGACGGCGTCGTCCGCGAGCACCGCGAGCTGGACGGGCGTGGGAGTCTCATAGTTGCGCTCGGCCAGGGCGCGGGCGAGCGGCGGATGGGTCGCGGGAAAGGGCAATTGACGGAAAACCTCGTTTGATTCCGATGGCTTTACGCCATGCGGAGCGAAATCGCCATGCCCGCCCGCACCCAATCAACGCGGCGCTCCCCGGCCCCCGCTACGCCGCTACTCGTCGCTCCACGGCCAGTGCCAGTGACGCCAACCCCAGTTGCGGGGCCCGCTGCTGTCCATCGCCGCCTTCTGCTTGTCGTCGAGCGAGTCGTAGAGCGCCTGGAACGCTGGCCGGACGATCTTGATCGCCTGCTGCATCGTGTCGAGGCGCTGCTCCGCCAGCGCGAGGCGGTCGGTCGCCTTGGCCGGCGGCGTCGCCGGGCAGTCCTTCGTGATCAGCTCCGCAGCTTTGGCCGATGCCGCCTTGAGATCATCGAGCCGCGCCCGCTGCGTGTCGTTCGGCTTGATGGCCGCCTCGATCTGCGACATCCGCCATTCGGCAAATCCGGCCATGCGGGGATTGCAGAGGAAGCCGAACCCCCGGCCGCCCATCATCCCCGGCCCCATCATCATGCCCGGCCCCCAACCCGGTCCGCCTGCGCCCGGCTGGGCAAGGCCCGGGGCGGCGGTGACTGTCACGATTGCGGCTGCGAACACCAGCGCGCGTGGATCTAATCGCATGGCAGAACTCCTCGACGTGGCACCAATGAGTTCGCGCAAACTAAGCGCACGGCGAACTTGCCTTTTGAGCAAGATCAACGGACCAATGATGGACGACGGCCAAATTGAGGAGATGACAACGATACGCAGCTATCGCTGGATATGGACGTCGGCGGTCGCATCGGGCTGCGGGACGTTGGCTCATATAGGCCTGATGGAGCTCAAGAGCGGGCTTCACCTGTTGCCGCAGTTCGATCCCGCCTCGGCGCTGCTCGATTCGCTCAAACCCCTGTTCACCCGAGCGATGCAGGACGGGGCGCCGCTGTGGCTGCTCTCGCAGCTCAACGGAGCCTTCCTGATCGGCCTGCTGTTCGGGCGCTTCTTCCACCGCCTGCCCGGCGGCAGCGGTGTCGCCAAAGGCTTCCTGCTCGGGCTCGCCGGCTGGCTGCTGCTCGGCATCGGATTGTTTCCGGCTATCGGCCTCGGACCGTTCGCAACCTCGCTCGGGCTGGGCGCCGGCCCGGCGCTGTTCTCGCTGGCGATGGTCGAGGCGTATAGCGTCGTGCTGGGCGCCGTGTATGCGGCTCTGCAGGGACCGGATCAGAAGATCGAGGTCGGCCGCGGAGACGGCGGTCACGTCTGAGCGCCGCCGGGAGGGACCCCTGGCGTCATTTCGAAATGACCGAATTTTTTTCTTTCGTTTTCTCGTAACTCATGTATGATCCGCGTCGTCCTGCCCATGCAGAGGGACGTACGCGTCGTCACGAACGTCGGTGCGGGATGCGGTGGCCGCGATTCATGCCGGACGCGCATTTCGCGCAGACGACCGGCATGATTGCGGGCGTGAAGTCGCAGCGTCCCGATACCCCGAAGCTGGTATCACGCTCGTGACGATGCTTGCGCATCGCGCGGACAATGGTGGCCAACAAGCCGGCGCACCAGGGAGACTGCGTATAAGCGTGAAGACCACCGCGCAGGGAATGCCGGAGTGTTCGGCTTTGCCTGTGGTACCTGCCGCCTGCATTTTTTTCGCAGGCGGGCCATGGGTGAGGCCTTCACCCGGCATTCCCTGCACCCTCTCGTTTGCGGAGGGTGAGCAAGCAGCAGAAACTCGGGCCCACCGTGCCGCGGGAATGCGAAGTCATGTTTGGCGCGTTCGATCAACACACGGTGTCATTCCGGGACGCCCGCACGGCGAGCCCCGGAATGACGTTGTGGAGATGATCGTCGGTCTCACGCCAATCGTCGCGCGTGGCGACATGACGGTGTCGCAAACAACAGCAAGCCGATCGGCCAAGTTGATCGCCCATCGCACCGCGACCTCAAGTCCGCACCGCAGCAAACGCAGAGCAGCAAACTGCATCCCCGCTGGCGCAATGGCATGGGACTTGCTCAAATTGCACATCAGTTCGTCGCTTGCGGAGACATGGAATGCTTGAAGGAGCCGAAGTCCGGCTGGCCGTCGATATCGGGGGCACGTTCACCGATATCGTTCTCGACATCGGTACGCAGCGCCGGACGCGCAAGCTGCTGACCACGCCGACGCAGCCGGAGCAGGCCGTGCTGGACGGCACCCGTCTCATTCTCGCCGACGCGAAGGCGCGCATCTGCGACATCGATGTCTTCATTCACGGCACCACGCTCGCGACCAATGCCATCATCGAGCGCCGCGGCGCCAGGACCGCACTGATCGCAACGTCCGGCTTCCGCGATGTTCTGGATATTGGAACCGAGAGCCGCTACGACCAGTACGATCTCTCGATCGACAAACCGAAGCCGCTGGTGCCGCGCTCCCTGCGCTTCACCGTGCCCGAGCGCGTTGATGCCCACGGAGACGTCAGACTGCCGCTCGACGAAGCGGCGGTGCGCGCGCTGGTGCCGCAGTTGCGCGCCCTCGATGTCGCCAGCATCGCCGTCGCCTTCCTGCACGCCTACGCCAATCCCGCGCATGAGCGCCGCGCTGCCGAGATCCTGACCGAGGCGATGCCTGATGTCTCGGTCACTTTGTCCTCGGCGGTCTGTCCCGAAATCCGGGAATACGAACGCACCTCGACCGCGGTCGCCAACGCCTATGTGCAGCCGTTGATGGACAGCTATCTCGCGCGCATGGAGCGGGCGCTGCAAATCGAGCAGTTCCGCGGCGCGATCTATCTCGTCACCTCGGGCGGCGGCGTCACCTCGATCGCCACGGCGCGCCGCTTCCCGGTGCGGCTCGTCGAATCCGGTCCCGCTGGCGGCGCAATCTTCGCCGGCCAGATCGCAGCTACGCTCGGCGAGCGCAAGGTGCTGTCGTTCGACATGGGCGGCACCACCGCCAAGATCTGCCTGATCGAGAATTTCGAGCCGGAGAGCTCGCGTGTGTTCGAGGTCGACCGTGCCGCGCGGTTCCTCAAAGGCTC
Source organism: Bradyrhizobium sp. HKCCYLRH2015 (assembly GCF_051168215.1). Classification (NCBI taxonomy): domain Bacteria; kingdom Pseudomonadati; phylum Pseudomonadota; class Alphaproteobacteria; order Hyphomicrobiales; family Nitrobacteraceae; genus Bradyrhizobium; species Bradyrhizobium sp. HKCCYLRH2015. The sequence goes on from NZ_JBNPUO010000015.1 coordinate 61,205, forward strand.
GGGCCTGCCGGTGCGCATCCCCGTGATCGAGATGGTCGAGATCGGCGCCGGCGGCGGCTCGATCGCGCGCATCGATGCGATGAAGCGCGTCACCGTGGGCCCGGAGAGCGCCTCTTCCGAGCCGGGTCCGGCCTGCTACGGCCGCGGCGGCCAGCGCCCGGCGGTCACCGATTCCGATGTCGCGCTCGGCATGATCGATCCCGACGCGTTTGCCGGCGGCACCATCAGGCTCGATCCCGAACTGTCGAAACAGGCCCTGCTCCGCGACGTCGGCGCCCCGCTCGGCTTGGACGCCGAGACCGCTGCCTACGCGGTGCACGAGGTCGTCTGCGAGAACATGGCGAGCGCGGCGCGCGTCCATGCCGTCGAGCGCGGCGCCGTCATCGGCCAGCACACGCTGATCGCCTTCGGCGGCGCAGCGCCACTGCATGCCGCGCGCGTCGCCGAGAAGATCGGCGTCGCCAGGGTGATCGTGCCGTCGAATGCCGGTGTCGGCTCGGCGGTCGGCTTCCTCGCCGCACCGATCGCCTATGAGCTGGTGCGCAGCCGCCATGCGAGGCTCGACGATTTCGACACGGCGCTCGTCTCCACTCTGCTGCAGGAGATGGCCGATGAGGCCCGCGCGCTGGTGGAGCCTGGTGCGGCCGGCGCACCGTTGCGCGAGCGCCGCTCGGCTTTCATGCGCTATGTCGGCCAGGGCCACGAGATCAATGTCGAGCTGCCGAACCGCCCGCTGACGGCGGACGACCTGCCCACCCTGCGTACGACCTTCGAGGCCGGCTACGCCGCGCTGTTCGAGCGCCCGATCCCCGGTGCGGCGATCGAGGTCCTGAGCTGGTCGGTGCTCGCGACGACGGATGCGCACCAACCGCCCGCCGTCACCGAGGTGCAACGCAAGCCTGCGGGCAAGGCTGCGGGGCACCGCAAGTTCTTCGACGGCCGCGCCGGACGCTTCGTCGAGATCCCGCTGTATCGCCGCGAGCAGATGGCGCCGGGCGCGGTCATCGCCGGCCCCGCCGTGATCGCCGAGGACGAGACCTCGACTTTCATCTCCAACAGTTTTGACGCGCATATCGATGGTGCCGGCAGCATCGTCATGGAACGGAAGGCGGCCTGACAATGAGTCCATCACAGAGCAGCCTGATCGACTTGCAGATCATGTGGCACCGGCTGATCGCCGTGGTCGAGGAACAGGCCCAGGTGCTGCTGCGCACCGCCTTCAGCCCGATCGTGCGCGAATGCGGCGACCTCTCCGCCGGCGTGTTCGACCTGAACGGCCGCATGCTGGCGCAGGCCGTCACCGGCACGCCGGGCCACGTCAACTCGATGGCGGAGTCGGTGAAGCACTTCATCGCGCATTTTCCGATCCACACGATGAAGCCCGGCGATGCCTACATCACCAACGATCCCTGGATGGGCACCGGGCATCTCAACGATTTCGTCGTCACCACCCCCTGCTTCAAGGACGGCCAGCCGGTCGCCTTGTTCTCCTGCACCAGCCATCTGATGGATATCGGCGGCATCGGCTTCGGCCCCGACGGCACCGACGTATTCATGGAGGGGCTGTACATCCCGATGCTGAAGCTGATCGACCAGGGCGTCGTCAACGAGACACTGATGGCCATGATCCGCGCCAACACCCGGCTGCCGGTGGACACCGAAGGCGACACCTATTCGCTCGCCGCCTGCAACGATGTCGGCTGCCAGCGCCTGGTCGAGATGATGACCGAGTTCGGCATCGCCTCGCTCGATACGCTCGGCGACTACATCTGCGACCGCTCGCGCGACGCCGTCCTGGCCGAGATCGCCAAGCTGCCCAAGGGCACCTGGCGCAACGAGATGGTGGTCGACGGCTATGATGCGCCTGTCACCCTGAAGGCGGCGCTGACGATCTCGGAGAACGGCATCCACGTCGACTTCGACGGCACCTCGCCCGCCTCGAAATTCGGTATCAACGTGCCATTGTCCTACACCACGGCCTACACGGTGTTCGGGCTCGGTTGCGTCGTGGCCTCCGCGATCCCCAACAATGCCGGCTCGCTATCGCCGCTGACCGTGTCGGCGCCATCGGGCGCGATCCTCAATGCGCCGAAGCCGGCGCCGGTCGCCTCGCGTCATGTCATCGGCCAGATGCTGCCCGACGTGGTGTTCGGCTGCCTGCGCCAGATCATCCCCGAGCGCGTGCCCGCCGAAGGCACGTCGTGTCTGTGGAATCTCAACGTCCGCGGCCAGACCCGCTCCGGCGCCGGCGGCAATTACGGGTTCTCGATGGCGGTGACGTCGAACGGCGGCACTGGCGCCCGTTTCGACAAGGACGGCCTGTCGGCTACCGCCTATCCCTCCGGCGTGCGCGGCACGCCGGTCGAGATCGCGGAGACGCAGACGCCGCTGATCTTCTGGCGCAAGGAGCTGCGGCCGGATTCCGGCGGCGCCGGCCGCACCCGCGGCGGCCTCGGCCAGATCATCGAGGTCGGCAGCGGCGTCGACGCGCCGTTCGACATCCTCGCCGCCTTCGACCGCATCGACCACCCGCCGCGCGGCCGCGACGGCGGCCACCATGGCGAAGCCGGCTATGTCGGGCTCGCGTCGGGCAAGAAGCTGCGTGGCAAGGGTTTTCAGACCGTGCCGCCGGACGACCGGCTGGTGGTGCTGACGCCGGGCGGTGCAGGCATCGGCGATCCCCGCGAACGCGCGGCGGAGCTCGTGCAGAGCGATGTCGAGAGCGGGCTGGTGTCGGCGGACAACGCGGCAAAGGTCTACGGGCAGGCGCGGTGAGATCTCATGCCAGTCGAAACATTGGTGGCCTCATGGTTCGAGACGCGTCGCAAGAGCGACGCTCCTCACCATGAGGGTTTAGCACCGCTATCGGTGCTGCACATTGACCATGAGGGGCGTCCTCATGGAGAGGATCAGCATCTGGCCGCGCAACGAGCCCTCATCCTGAGGAGCCCGCCGCAGGCGGGCGTCTCGAAGGATGGCCACGACCACACGGCTCGCCAAACCTCTTCCATTTCCCTTAGCTCAGCAACGAAGCGGAGACACTGATGATCACGCGACGGACGTTCACGGCAGGTGCAGCGGCGCTGCTCACGGCGAGCCAGGTCTCGACAAGGGCACGCGCGGCGACGACCAACTGGGACATGTCGACGGTCTGGCCCGAGGGCAACTTTCACACCCAGAACGCGATGGCCTTCGCCGAGGAGGTGAAGAAGCAGACCAACGGCGCCGTCAACATCACCGTGAAGGCAGGCGGTCAGCTCGGCTTCAAGGGCCCGGAGCATCTGCGCGCGGTGCGCGACGGTCTCGTCCCGCTCGCGGACGTGCTCAACATCCAGCAGGTCGGCGACGAGCCCTTCATGGGCGTTGAGAGCATCCCGTTCCTCGCCGGCTCGATGGACGAGCTCAAGGTGCTGCACAAATACGTGCGGCCTGAATATGAGAAGATCGCCGCGCGCAATAACCAGAAGATCCTCTACATCGTGCCGTGGCCGACGCAGTATCTGCACCTGAAGGTCAAGACATCAGACGTCGCCGGCCTGAAGAACATCAAGATCCGCGTGCCCGACAAGAACGCGGTCGACATGCTCAACGCCATCGGCATGGCCGCGGTCATGATCCCCTGGGGCGAGACGATCCCGGCACTGGCCTCCGGCGCCGTGGCGGGCGTCTCGACCTCCTCGGTCTCAGGGGTCGACGGCAAGTTCTGGGAATTCCTCAAATACGTCTACCCGACCAATCATGTGTGGTCGTCGCAGATGCTCAACGTGAACCTGGATTCCTGGAAGGCGCTGACGCCCGAGCAGCAGAAGACCGTCAGCGACATCGCCGCCAAGATGGAGCCGACCTTCTGGGCGAATTCGCTCAAGGCCGATGTCGACAGCCTCAACCGGCTCAAGGAAGGCGGCATGGAAGTGGTGCCGGTTTCGGATGCGATGATGACCGAGATCCGGGCCAAGACCGCGCCACAGATGGAAGCCTTCCTCAAGCGCGTGCCCGCTGCCGATCAACCGGTGAAGTCCTATCTTGCCGAGATGAAGCGTGGCTGACGCGATCGTGGAGCCGTCGCCGGGCGAACGGGCGAGCCTCAATGCAGCGGCGCCCGCGCCGCTGCGCATCCTGCTCGATGTCATCGACCGGCTGGGCCGGCTCGACGGCTGGATCGGCGGCGGCTGTCTGCTGACCTTGACGGCGCTGATGCTGGCCGAGGTGACGACGCGGGCGCTGTCGAACGTGCTGCCGTTCTTCCCGCCGACCATCTCGATCGCCTGGGAATACTCGTCCTATCTGATGGCGGCCTCGTTCACCTTCGGCGCGGCCATGACCTTGCGCGTCGGCGGCCATATCCGCGTGGTGCTGCTGCTCAAGAACGTGCCGGCGCCGCTGCAGCGCGCGCTGGAGGTGCTGGCCGCCGCCGCCGGCTTCGCCTTCATGGCGTTCCTGACGTCGGCGATGACCAAGTTCGCCTGGAGCTCCTTCGTCCGCGGCCAGGTCTCGACCTCCAGCGACACCCCGCTGTGGTTTCCGCAGGCCGTCGTCACCTTCGGCATGCTGCTCCTGACCCTGCAATTCCTCGCCCGCGCCATCCAGGCCGCGCTGGGACTGCCGCTGGAGGATCACCGCATGAAGGCGTCGCCGGTCGAATGAGGGGACGAGCCCATTCCACGTCCGTGATCTCGCGCAGACAGCGCTGCGCTCCCCCTCCCCGTTCTTCACGGGGAGAGGGTCGGGGTGAGGGGAAGACGCACCGGAAGTGCGAGTTGTCAGACCTGTACCCCCTCACCCGGATTGCATCTTGCGATGCAATCCGACCTCTCCCCGCAAGCGGAGCGAGGTTGAACCGCGCCTGCGGCACGACCATCGCGCATCACGGCGATGCCATTCGCGACGATCCCGCCAGTCTGGGATTCGCAGGCCCCATCCCGCCCGCCTCCCTCACCGCGGACTCCCCCTCCCCATGACCATCGAAGTCGTCGCCCTGTTCGCCATCCTGTTCGCGCTGCTGGCCGGCGGCCTGTGGATCGGACTCACGCTCGCCTTCACCGCGACCCTGCTGCTGGCGATGTTCCGCTCGATCCCGCTCGACAAGCTGCTTCCGCAATATGCCTGGAACATTCTCACCACCCAGGAGCTGCTGGCGCTGCCGCTGTTCATCCTGATGGGTGAGCTGCTGTTCCGGACGCGGCTGTCGCGCTCGCTGTTCCAGGGGCTGGCGCCATGGGCCGGGCTGCTGCCGGGCCGCCTGCTCCACGTCAACGTCATCGGCTGCACCATCTTCGCCGCGATCTCCGGCTCGTCGGCCGCAACGACGCAGGTGATCGGCCGGATGTCGCTCAACGAGCTGCTGCGCCGCGGCTATGCGCGCGACATCGCGGTCGGCTCGCTCGCGGGCGCGGGGACGCTCGGCTTCCTGATCCCGCCGTCGAACATCATGATCATCTATGGCGTGCTCGGCGACGTCTCGATCCTCAAGCTGTTCACCGCCGGCGTGCTGCCGGGTCTCTTGCTGGCCGGCACCTTCATGGGCTGGGTGATGCTGCACACGACGCTGACGCCTTCGATGGTGCCAAAGGCGGAGGCGCAACTGTCGCAGGTGCCCTGGGCGGAGCGGTTCGCGGCGCTGAAGGATCTCGCCCCCGCCCTGTTCCTGATCGCCTGCGTCCTCGGCTCGATGTATGGCGGCCTGGCGACGCCGTCGGAGGCCGCCGCCGTCGGTGTGCTCGGCGCAGCGCTGGTGGCCTACTTCCAGGGCGCGATGTCGCGGCAGGTGGTGCGCGACGTGATGATCGGCTCGGTCATCACCTGCTCGATGATCGCCCTGATCGTGCTCGGCGCCTCGATCCTCGGCAACGCCGCGGCCTTCCTCGGCATTCCGCAAGCCGTGGCTACCTTCGTCAAGGGTCTCGGCCTGTCGCCGTTCATGCTGATCACAGTCCTGATCGTGTTCTACCTAATCCTCGGCTGCTTCCTCGACGGCTTTTCGATGATCGTGATGACCCTGCCGATCGTGCTGCCGATCGTGAAGGGCGCCGGCTTCGACGAGGTCTGGTTCGGGGTCTTCCTGGTGCTCGCGGTCGAGATGGCCCAGATCACGCCGCCGGTCGGTTTCAACCTGTTCGTGATCCAGGGCCTGACGGAGGACGGTCTCGGCTATATCGCCCGTGTGACCGCCCCCTATCTCGCCATCATGGTCGCCTTCGTGCTGCTGCTCACCCTCTTCCCGGGCATCGTGACGATCCTGCCAAGGCTGCTCTACGGATGAGCTGCGATGTCAGGCGGCTCGCATTCCGTCGAGGAACTTCTGCACCTCGGCCTTCAGCCGCAGGCTTTCGCTGGACAGCGCCTGGGCCGAGGCGAACATCCGGTTGGAGCTTTCGCCGGTCTCGCCCGCCCCACGCGCCGCGCTGCGGATGTTCTCGACCACCTCGGCGGTGCCGGTCGCGGCCGAGCGGACGCTCTGGGTGATGTTCTGCGTGGCGGCGCGCTGCTGTTCGACGGCGGCCGAGATCGAGGCAGCGATCCCGTTGATGCGCTCAATGGTCGAGCCGATCGCCTTGATGGCGTCGACGGATTCCTGGGTCACGGTCTGCATGTTGGCGATCTGGCTGGAGATCTCCTCCGTCGCCTTGGCGGTCTGGCCGGCCAAAGTCTTGACCTCCTGGGCGACCACCGCGAAGCCGCGGCCGGCATCGCCCGCGCGGGCGGCCTCGATGGTGGCGTTGAGCGCCAGCAGGTTGGTCTGCTCGGCGATCGAGGTGATCAGCTTGACGACGTCGCCGATGCGGTTGCCGGCGTCGGACAGCTCCTTGATGCGCTGGTCGGTCGCGGTCGCCTGGTTGACCGCCTCGGCGGCGATGGCGTTGGACTCCTGCACGCGACGGATGATCTCGGCGATCGAGCCGGACAGCTCGTCCGAGGCAACGGCCGCGGTGCGGACGTGCTCGGAAGCGCTTTCCGAAGCGCCGGCCGAATGGCCGGACAGGTCGGCGGTGGTCCGCGCGGTCTGGGTGAGCTGGCGCGCCTCGCGCTCGAACTCGCCCGACGACGTCAAGACGTTCTCGATGATGCCGCCGATGCTGGCCTGGAAGGAATCGACGAAACGCTGCAGCTCGGCCTTGCGCTGCTCGACAGCCGCAGTGGCCGCGGCCGCCTGCTCCTCGCGCATCCGGCGCCGCTCGCTCGCGGCACTGCGGAACACGACCAGGCTGCGCGCGATCTCGCCGATCTCGTCGCTGCGGTCATCGGACTTGATCGCAACGTCCTCGCGCCCCTCAGCGATTGCGGTGAGCGCGTCGGTCACGGCGGCGAGAGGCTTGGTGACACGTCGCACCGCCAGCATCGTCAGGCCGAGCACCAGCAGCGCAGCGATCGCCGCGGCGACGACCATGGTCCGCATCGCCTGCGACAGCATGGCGTCGAGCTCGGCCATGGGCACGCCGACATAGAGAATGCCGATCACCTTGTCCGCCGGATTGGTGACGGGAAAATAAGCGGTCATGAACGACTTGCCGAACAGCGTCGCGGGGCCCTTGTAAGCCTCGCCGCGGCGCAGCAGCGCCTGCGCCGGATGATCCGCGGCAAGCTGGGTGCCCACGGCGCGGTCGCCATTCTCCTTCTTCACGTTGGTCGAACGGCGGACGAACTGTCCGCTGTCATCGACCACGAACAGCGTGGCGCTGCCGCCGACATAGGACACCGCGCGATCCACGATCGCATGATCCTTGATCTCGGGAATCGCCGGAATCTCGATGCGCGTAACGACGCCGTTCTGCACGCTGACTTTCGCGTCCTTGAACGTCTCGGTGAACGTCAGCGCAAAGGTGCGCAGATTGCCTTCGATGTCGCGCTTGGCGCGATCGGTGAAATCGGAGGACAGCGACCAGTACGCTGCGCCGACGACCAGGGCGGTATTCAGGGCGATCACGACAACGGCGCCGATCAGCGCCTTGGTGCCGAGCTTCAATTGGACGGACACGTCATAAACCTTCCAGGGGAACTGCAACTGAATCTCAAACTGCCCGTAGTTGGTTTCAAAGCAGTTATTTTCCGGAACGTAGAATACCGGAACTCACTATAAAAAACGGCAATAAGATACCTGATCATGTCCTCCTCCCCCATCATCGTATGGTTTCGCGAGAGCCTGCGGCTGTCTGACCACCCCGCGTTGTATGAAGCCGCGAAGTCGGGCGCTCGGATCGTTTGTAGTTACGTCCACGATCAGGAAAGCCCCGGGTTGCGTCCGCTCGGCGGCGCGTCGCGCTGGTGGCTCGCGCAATCGTTGCGTGCACTCCAGGCCGAACTACATGCGCTCGGCGCCGAACTCGTGATCCGGCGCGGATCCGCGGCCACCGGGCTCGGCGAGCTGGCACGCCAGAGCGGCGCGAGCGCGGTGTACTGGAACGATGTCGCGCAGGCCGCACCGCGCGCCGTGGCTGCCGATGTCGAAGCAGCACTCGCCGAGATCGGCGTCGCCTCACGCGTGTTTCCCGACGACCTTCTGGTCGACCCCGCCGAGTTGCGCGGCAAGGATGGACGCGGCCCGCGCGTGTTCACGCCGTTCTGGAAGCGCGTGCTCGCTCTGGGCGATCCGCCGAAGCCGCTGCCGCGGCCGGCCCGGCTGTCGCACGCGCCGGGCGTCACGAGCCTGACGATCGACGAGCTCGCGCTCGAGCCAAGCAGGCCCGACTGGGCCGGCGGACTGCGTGCGACGTGGCAAGCCGGCGAGCGCGCGGCGCAGGCGCGCCTCGCCAGCTTTCTCGAAACGGCCGTGCAGACCTATGCCGCCAATCGCGACCGGCCCGACATCGAGGCGACCTCCCGTCTGTCGCCGCATCTGCGCTTCGGCGAGATCAGTCCGCGCCAGATCTGGCATGCGGCGCGATTTGCCGCCGCCGAGCGCCCGGCCTCCGCCGCTGGCATCGACAAGTTCCTGAGCGAGCTCGGCTGGCGCGAGTTCAGCCGCCACCTGCTCACCAACAATCCCGACCTCGCGACCCGCAACCTGCAGCCGGCCTTCGATGCCTTTCCCTGGGCCCAGGACGATGCAGCGCTGGAGGCCTGGCAGCGCGGGCGAACCGGCTATCCGATTGTCGACGCCGGGATGCGCGAGCTCTGGCATACCGGGAGCATGCACAACCGCGTCCGGATGGTCGCAGCCTCGCTGCTCGTGAAGCACCTGCTGATCGACTGGCGGCGCGGCGAAGAGTGGTTCTGGGACACGCTGGTCGACGCCGACCCGGGCAGCAATCCGGCAAGTTGGCAATGGGTTGCGGGATCGGGCGCCGATGCCGCGCCCTACTTCCGCGTCTTCAATCCCGTGCTGCAGGGCGAAAAATTCGATTCTCGCGGGACCTATGTCCGCCGCTGGGTCCCGGAGCTGGCACGCCTGCCGGCCGCGCTGATCCACCAGCCCTGGGCGGCGAAGCCGCTCGAGCTCGCCGAGGCCGCGGTTGCACTCGGCCGCACCTACCCGGCGCCGATCGTGGATCACAAGCCCGGGCGGGAGCGCGCGCTGGCAGCCTACGCGAGCTTGCGCACAAGTGATTAGTTGGGGCGCGCTTTGACAGCACGGAGAATCCAGCTATCGTCGCAGGGTTTCCAACAAATCGGGGGACCCGATATGGACGACACTCCACTCTCTGATCCGACCGTGACCGAGACCAGCATGCCCGCCGAGGCGCCGAAGGATCCGGTGACCGCGATGGCACCCAAGGCCCGGCGAGCGGCCAAGAAGACCGCGAAGAAGACCTCCAAGAAGGCTGCACCCAAGCGGGCCGCCGCCAAGGCCAAGAAGGTCGCGACCAAGAAGTCCGCCAAGAAGACTGCGAAGAAGACCGTGAAGAAGGCGGCCAAGAAAGCTGCGAAGAAGACGGCCAAGAAGGCCACCAAGAAAGCGGCCAAGAAGACGAAGAAGGCCAAGCGCTGATTCTGCCTGGCTCGGGACCGAAGGCGACTCGTCACCTTCGCTGCTGGTCTCGGCGAAACAATCCAGTGCCCGGTAGTGGGGACGATCTGGCGCTGGATTGTTTCGTTTGTCGCCGTTCGGTTGGGAGCCGGGACCTGGCATCCGCGGCGCGGCGCAGCAAACGGTGATGCCGCGCGGACGCGGGACCGGCTTGCGATCGGATTGCCGGCGGAGGTCTGCTTGGACAGAGAGATTCCGTGCGGGCGGCGCCCTCACCAGACGTCAGGACAGGGGTCGACGATCTTCCAGAGTTCGATGCCGTTCTTGATCCGCTTCATCTCGGTGGTGAGCCCGCCGTTGCGCCGGATCCAGTCCTTCACCGAATCGGGGTAATAGGACATCAGCTCGGACGTCCCCTCCACGCTGGTGACCTTGATGCCGAACGTGAACGCCTTGTCGTAATAGGCCTGGTGGAAGCCGAGGCTGGCCCTGGGCGTGACGCAGATCCTGTTGAGCGGCACAAAGCCGAAGACGAGCGTGCAGGCGGAATTGCAGATGCCGTCGATGATGACGCGCTGACGCGTTTCCCTGACGCGCTTGTACTTGGCCTTGTACTCTTCGATGTAGCCACCGTGATCGCGCGTAATGTGCAAATCCGCACGCGCCGGGCTAGCGGCGACCAGCAGGAGCAAGACGCTTGGGATCAGGCGATTCATGGACAGGACGGCAAACCCGGTCTTTTCTGGCGCTGTCGCGACAACGCCTCGGGCCCAATGCGCGACGGCACTTGCCGGACCTTGTCATGGTCTTCTTAAGCACGCGGAAAAGGCCAAAAATTTGACGGATTGTCGCCTTTTGCGCACCCTTTCCGCCACTTCCGCGTTAGGCTATCAGCCGGACGGCCGGCCTTGACGTCGTTTTCCGGAGAAGAGAAAAGTCATGAGCAAGCTCGCATCCCTCGCCGCCGCCTTGATCGTGTCGATTGCCGCCCTGGTGCCCACCACGTCCGAGGCGCGCAGCCATCATCGGCATCACCGCCACCACTACGGGCTGCCCTACACCGTCAGCTTCCTGCACAATTATGGCCCCGGCCCGCTGCCCGGCACCTTTGCGTTCTATGACGGTCCTTCCACCAACCACTGCTACCAGAGCTCGGCCGCCTATATCGGCCAGGACCGACGCCGGCATCCCTGCTTCTGACGCCATCCAAGGACGCCCGGCCAGCTTCGGCAAACGACCGTTGATATCCGACAGAGGCTGGCCTTGCCCATCCAAGTCTGGTATCCCGGTCACGCGGGAGATTTGGTCCGCATCGCGCGCTCGTAGCTCAGCTGGATAGAGCATCGGATTTCGATTCCGAGGGTCGGGAGTTCGAATCTCTCCGAGCGCGCCAGGGCCGCCTTCGCCCCCCTTCACCCGCCATCGCTGATCACCACCGAAGCCCACGATAACACCTTGTTAGATCGTGATTTTTCGCACCTTAGGTGACTCCAGCGTACGATCGGCGATCGTCGGCGAACTCCGCCAGACCGTCCATTTGGCCATCCCTCGATTTGAGTTAGAATCCCCCTCGCCTGAAACGCTGCATTTTCAGCGAGGGACAGGAGTTCGAATCTCCCATGCAGCTTCCAACTCAGAAGCCCGAGATCACCGCCAAGAACTATCTCTCCGTCGGGCCCGGCGAATACCCGTGCGGCAACAACCTCTACCTGATCGTCACCCCAAGTGGCGGCCGCCGCTGGGCGTTCCGATACCAGCGCAACGGCATCGTCAAGAAGATGGGCTTCGGTTCGGCCAAAGAAACTGGCCTGAAGCTCTCCGAGGCCAGGGACAAGGCGATTGACGCTCTACGGCTGCTGGCCAAGGGGACCGATCCGCGAGAGCACCGTGACGTAGAGAAACGCCGCACCCTGGGATCGCGCCAGTTCGGCGAATTCGCAGAGGAATGGCGGCGAACCTACGAGACCGGCATGAGGCACAAGGCCGCAAGAGCAAAGCTGAAGCGCATCGTGCAGGTCATCTGCCGTCCGCTCCACAAGCACTGGGTCCACGAGATCGAAACTGCCCATGTTGTCAACGTGCTCATGCCGATCTGGCAGCAGCCTGAGACCTCCCGCTCTGCTCGCCAGATCATCAAGAAGATTCTCGACGCAGCGATCGCCCACAACCTGCGACCGAAAGACAACCCGGCTGATTGGGCCAGCCGACTGCAACCGATCATGCCCAGGCAACGGCGGCGTGGCACGATACGGGGCGGCCACAAGGCGATGGACTACCAGGACCTACCGGCGTTCATGCACAAGCTCAGCGCCATCTCGACACAAGGCGCACGGGCGCTCGAAGTCATCATCCTGACCTTGGGAAGAACCGCCGAAGTTCAAAACATGCGCTGGGCGCAACTCGATCTCGACAACGGAATCTGGGATCTTGGCTTTCTCGGCACCAAGAACGAGCGGTTGAAGCGCACGCCGTTGCCCCGTCAGACGCTGACCTATTTGCGCGAGGCTTACGAGAGCCGCGTCAATGACGAGTTCGTGTTTCCCGGTCGCAGTCTAACGAGACCGATGAGCAACATGACGATGCTCAAATATCTCAAGGAGCTCACCGGAGACGACTCCCTGACCGTGCACGGCTTCCGCACGACATTTCGAACCTGGGCGCAGGAGCAAACCCACTTCGAGGAAGAAATCGTCGAGCATTGCCTGCACCACATCACGGGCGATGATGCCGAAAAGGCCTATAAGCGCGGCGAGGCCCTGAAGAAGCGACTGCATGTGATGCAGACATTCGCAGACTTCGCAACGCAGCCACCACGGAGCAATGTGACCCCGATGAAGGTCGCCTGAAAGCTCAGACTATCCCATGCCCCGCCGAGGATGTCACCGCTCGGGCTGCTTGGTCGCTTCGGGCAGGCTTTCCAAGAAGGAGGCCAGATCTGCGCGCGTGATGATCGTTCGCGTGCCATACTTTCGGGTTCGGAGTCGCCCTTCTTTGATGGCCTTGTAAAGCGACGTTTGTCCCAGCGAAGACAGTAGCGCAGCCTCAGGAACGGTGAGGGCGAGCTTTTCTGCAGCGTTTCGATGCATCGGTTCGCGCTTTGGCATCTCGGGGTGGTCTCGCTTCATTCGATTGTCGCGACGACATCGCAGGCGCGCAGATCCGACGGATGAGGGCTAAGCGAATGCTTGGCAACATCCGAAGTCCCGCAGGCGGAGTTTCGGACGCGATTTCGTACAATTGGGCTAGTTGCGAATCCTGACTGAACTGCCTGGCAGTGAAACCACTCCGCGGGCGCCAGCGCCAACTAAGAGGGCAGCCGCAGTGTTAACTTAGCGTGGCGACTGTTGCTCCCTTCTGCTGCGCCCTTGTTCCACAGCTCTCCAAATCCTTCCGGACGTCCTTGGAGTGCCTCAAAGGAGATCGGCGCGGATAGCGGCCGATCCATTCGCTTCAGTCTCCTGCGCCCGCTCTGGCCCTTGCAGCGCATGTTCACGAGGAGGCAGAGATCAGGACGATACACGGCATAGCTTCCGGTTCAGCCCTCTGGACCGCCCCGCCGGCTCGTCCCAGCGTTTTGGAGCTTCGTCACGTCACTGCAGCCAGAACAATCTGGGCGCCCCGCGACAGCTCGATCGCTTACCTGCCTTTCGGCCGATCGCCACCCAGCAAATGTCGGTATCGGGTCCGGAGCTCCATGATCGCAAACCGGTCGAGCTCACCCCGACGGTAGCGTTGACGCAACTCGTCCCGTGCTGTGTCCGGAATGGCAACAATCAATTCCCAACCTTCAGTGGCGTCGTCGAAAAGGCCGACAATCCTCGGATCGAGGCAGGCGTCATCCTGGAGCTCGGCCACCTCATCGTGCACCGAGCCGACGACGTCAGGCCAACCATCGAAAGCGCGTGCTCCCAGCAGATCAGGTCTGTTTTTATATAGTTCTTTATAGGCAGGTCCCTCAGGGCCCCGCGGTGAGTCTTTATACGCAGGTCCCTTTTGGACCCGCGGAGCCGCAGGTCCCTTTCGACCCCGCGGACGCGCCGACTTGTCCACAGGCGCCGGCACGTCACGGACGACGTAATCGATCTCGCCGAACCGATGTCCGTCGACAATTCGTTGCGGTTCGCGTGTGACGTAGCCGGCGGCTATCAACTCTCGGAAAATACGCTGGAGCTTCTTGCGGCCGACCAGGAGGGTTCGCCCGATATGATCGAGGCGGACGTGCCATTTGTGGGGACGCGACAAGAGATAGCCGAGGACGCCCTTGGCCTCGACAGAGAGGCGCGTATCCGCAAAGACCGCGTTCGGAACGATGGTGAACTGCGCCCTGTGCTCGCGACGGACGATCGTCACTGGCTGGTGACCGTCCAGGTGAGCCCACGCAGATCGGCGCGAACATAAGCCGGCCGACGGCACCCTACCCCGCCGAAACGGCGTGCGAAGCTCACGAGAGTATACGCCTCGCTCAGGAGCTTGCAGGACCTCGCATTGGTCGGAGCGCGCAACTCACTCGGGCAATGGCCGCACGGCGACATAGGTCGATTGTGCCACAGCAACTCCGGACTCGCATATCGCCGAGTCTTCGCTGTGCTACGCCGCCATGCGATCGACAGGTCGCGGAGGTCTAGGCAACGCGAGATGTGTCAACCACGATGAGCGTCCCCAGTGCGAGGCTCGCCGTGCACCGCATGCAGTCCCCTCAACCGACCGCCCCTCAAAGAGGCCGGCTCCCTACTCTTCCAGGCCTTCTCCCACTCGATCAGTGCCGATTGTGATGTGACAGGACTGACTCGAGGCCGCGTTCTGTATCGCTAGAGCTCACAATGCGGGGCTCGCCGCCCTCGGCAGCTTGCGCCGCCTTGACGAGACGCCTGACCTGCCGTGCCGTGCCGGCCAGGGCGCGTCCCTGGATCTCCTGCAGTTCCTCGTCAGTCGCCGCGACGACGTCATCGCTGAGCGCCTGGAGCAGGCGCGCGAGTTCGAGACGGGGGTGCCAGCGTGTCATGGCCTGCTCCAATTCCGTTGGTGGCGGAGCAGCGCGCGCCGCATTCGGCGCCGCGCAGTATCGTATTCGACATCCGAGATGCGGTAGGCTTGGCAGATGTCCCTGGCCGTGAGGCCGTTGGCCAGCCCGTCGATGATCTGCAACACGACCCGATCTCCTGCAAACAGCCGGAACACCTCGGCGAGCCCTGCGACCGCCACGGCCACGCGTTCAGGATCGGCCAATTCGTCAACAGGATCGCTGGGGACGCCGTGTGGGCTTGGATCATCGCGGCTGACCAGCAGCCGTCGCTCGCTCCGAACGCGCCGCCAATAATCGTCGCAGAGGCTGCGCATGACGCCAGACAGGAAAGCCAGGATCGGCACACCCAGCGGCCAGACCCGCGATCCGTCGAGAACGCGGAGAATGGCCTCATGCAGCACGTCGGTCCAACCGATCCCTCCGGGCAGCCCGCGGCTCCACAATTGCGCCAGCGCCTTCAGCCGCACCAGATCGGTCTCAGACAAGGCCTCGATCGCCGCCGCCGCATCGGCGACCGTGCGACCGGCGTTCGAGCCAACTCCAGGGGTGCCAATCGATCGTTCCATCACCCCTATTATGCGGCCGAGCAGATGCGGTGCGGACAGCTTCGGGAAATTTTTCCGCGGTGTCCGCGCTACCGATCCGAGATCCGCATCCTCTCCATGCTGAGAGGAGAGAACCGTGGATCAGATCGCAAAAGCACGCCGCTGGTATACCGAGGACCTACGCTGCAAGACGCCTATTCTGCGCAACCCACACATCGTCGAGGCCTTCGGCGCCGTCCCGCGAGAGGCGTTCGTCGGCCCAGGTCCTTGGCAGATCATACCCTGCCCCTACCGGGAGCCGTTCATCACCCCGGACGACGATGCGCGTTGGCTCTATCACGACGTCCTGGTCTCGATTGACCCGAACCGGAAGCTCAACAATGGGATGCCGAGCTTTTGGGCGCGCAATTTCGAGCACCTCGATATCGCCCGAGGTGAACGGGTGCTGCAGATCGGAGCGGGCAGCGGTTACTATTCAGCCGTGCTCGCCGAAATCGTCGGGCCCTCCGGGCGGGTGACAGCGGCCGAAGTCGACCCGGCTCTGGCCGATCGAGCTCACGCCAACCTGCAGGGATGGCCGCAGGTCCAGGTGATCTCGGGCGACGGCCGAAACGTCGATACCGACGCGAGCCAATACGACGTCGTGATCGTGTTCGCAGGCTGCACTCATCCCGCTCCGCAATGGCTCGACGGCCTCGCCGACAACGGTCGGCTGTTGCTCCCGCTGACCAGCGAGGATTGGTCCGGCTTCCTGCTGCGCGTGGTCCGCCGCGGCGCCTCCTTCAAGGCCGCGTCGATCGGCGGCGTCAGCATCTATCCCTGCACAAACGGCCGCGATGAAGACGCCAGCCGCCGGCTGAAGAGCGCCCTTGAGACCTCGCCGATGATGAATGTTCCGATCGAAGCACTCCACCGTGGCATTCCATCATCCGCCGAGTCGGAACGGGTCTGGTACCAGGCACCTGGCTTCTGGCTGGAGCGAAAGGGATCGGAGGTCGATGCGACCACTCAGCAGGCCGAAGGCGGCAACAACGACACCGCCTGATGCGCAATCCGAGTCATCGTCTAAGACAGCCTTCCTCCAGCCCCGGGTGGAATGCGTCAGCGCAGACTCTAAGGCACGACGACAGCGCCAGGACTTCTTCTGTTCGCGCAAACTGAGAAGCGAATACTGGGCTTAGCGCGGAATGATCCGAATCTTTCGCTGGAGTACGCTACAATACGATCAGTGCCGAAATGATCTTTGACTTTGCTGGCAAAAATCTCAATAGCGGCACGCCCACCGACCGACCGGCACGGTTGAACGCAAGCCATGTCAATGGCTTGCAGTTCAACCGGCGAGCCGCTTTTATCTTGCCGGGAGTAATCGGGCGCTTCTCCGCGTTCTGCTCCGACATGATCGTCTCC
>NZ_JBNPUO010000016.1:0-74934 GCF_051168215.1 Bradyrhizobium sp. HKCCYLRH2015
CAAAAACCCACAACAGTTGAGCCTCGCAATATGCGGAAGCTGAACCGGACAGCCGTGGGTCAAGCCCGGCCATGACGACGTGGAGGGAGACGAGCACATAGCTGCGATGTTCGACGCGAGCCTTGCCTCCAGGGAGGTCGGCCGCTGCGTAGAAAATAGGGCGGGTTAGCCGAAGACGTAACCCGCCATCTTCGCGGGAAAACGGCGGATGACGCTTGCTCATCCGCCCTACTCCCAATCACGCCTGCTCGATCGCGGCAGGCATCTTGGCGACGGACATCAGCGAGCGGGCGACCTGGTTGAGGAGCTGATCGGCGTTCTCCTCCTCGGCCAGCGACTTCGACAGCAGGGCGACGACGGCGCTGTGGCGGAGCTGCTGGGCGAGATTGCGCGCGGTGGTGTAGCCGGACATCTCGTAATGCTCGACGCGCTGGGCGGCGCCGATCAGCGCCAGATCGGCGGCGGCATCCTCCTTGTCCTCGCCTTGCGCGATGATCTCCTGGCCTTCCTCGACCAGGCCCATCATGCCCTTGCAGGGTTTTGCCCGCGGCGTCTTGCCGAGCAGCTCGAAGCATTCGTTGATGCGCTCGATCTGCGCCTCGGTCTCGGCCAGGTGCTGCTCGAACAGTTCGCGGAGCTGATCGAAGCGCGCGGCCTCCGCCATCTTCGGCAGCGCCTTGGTGAGCTGCTTCTCGGCGTGGAGGATGTCGCGCAGCTCCTCGATCAGGAGATCGCCGAGGCCGGCCTCGTCGGCCGGCGGCGAGCTCTCGGTGACGATCGCATTGGCCGCGCCGTTGTCGGCCTGGATCGCCGGCGATTCCGTGAACACCCAGTCGCCGCCCTCGTTCCAGGGACCGCGGGTGTCGATCTCGCCGTGGTCGCCGGTGCCGGTGGAATCGTTGAAGAACTGATCGACCAGGCCCGGCGTCGGCGCGATGCGGCCGATGCTGAAGGCCGGCTTGTTCATGCTCTCCAACGCCAGCGCGAACGCCTTCATGTGGGTGATCTCGCGCGTCATCAGGAACTGCAGCGCGTCCTTGGTGCCGGCATCGTCGGTGAAATTGATCAGCCGCTCATAGACGATCTTGGCGCGGGCTTCGGCGGCGATGTTGCTGCGCAGGTCGACGTCGAGCTCGCCGGTGATCTTGAGATAGTCCGCGGTCCAGGCACTGCCCTGCGAGTTGAACAGGTTGACGCCGCCACCGCCGGCGATCGCGATCAGCGGATCGGCCTCGGCCGCCTCGCGGTCGAACTTGGCGGGCTTGAGATGCATGCGGGCCAGCGTGCCGACGACCTCGAGATGGCTCAGCTCCTCGGTGCCGATGTCCATCAACAGGTCCTTGCGATCGGGGTCCTCGCAATTGAGGCCCTGGATCGAGTACTGCATGGCGGCGGCGAGCTCGCCATTGGCGCCGCCGAACTGCTCCAGCAGCATGTTGCCGAAGCGCGGATCGGGCTCGTCGACACGGACGGTGAACATCAGCTTCTTGACGTGGTGATACATGGGAAGGCCTCGGACGTTTGCGGGGACGGCAAGCAAGGTCCGAACGGCCGGGCATCACGGTTGTTCCTTACCTCCGACTGATGGCCTTGCGCGTTCCTGCCGGCCGCGCGGCCCGGCAGACCGGCCACGGCACGAAGGGTCGGGGGGCCGCGTCAAACCAGCTCCCCCGCCGGCCAGGTCCATATGCACGCCGAAACGCACTTCACACCTGGGTTGCCGGCGTCATCGGCGCTTCGCGCGTTCGTGCCAGGGATCCGCAAGAGGAACCTGCCGGGGGTCAGCGCATGCGCCGCCGGGCGCCGGCTACTGCGCGACATCCTGTTGGCAGCTGAACGATGGCCTCTTGCTAAGGTTTTCCCTGCTCGCCTAAGCTGTTCCGCTGGAGAGTGACATGTTGATGCGAACACCGGCCAGGGAGAAGCCAGGTCTCGGCGAGCGAGTCCGCCGGGTCATCGAGCGACTCCGCGACCACGCATCGTCGTTTACGCTATCATCGCCCGCGAATGGGGCGACAGTGCGGAAGCCCTCCTACGTCGTCGAAGAGGAGCCTGACGACAGCAACATGGATGTCGCGCTGGCGGCGCTGATCGACCAGATCGAACGTCCCGCGCGGACGCCGCCGCCGCGATTTCCAGGTCTGGCACGCATCACCTCATCGCGTCAGGCGCCGCACATCCCGGTCTACGAGCGGCCGCCTTATTTCGACGTCGCGCCACGCCCCGTCGAGGTCGAGCCGCGGCGGATGCCCTATGATGAGCCAGCCGAGCGGATCGTGCCGGAGGACGAGCTGTCGGAGCTGCGCAAGGATCTGATGAGCGCGATCTCGGCGCGACTCGGATCGCCGGAGGATCATCTGGCGACGATCAGGAACCTGCTGAGGTCGGTGAAGTAGGATGTGGGGCCGCAGCAACATCGGCAAGACGGTCGAGGAGCTGACCGATCATCTGCGGCTGGTCGATCACGTGCGCGCGCTGCAGGACGGCCAGAAGGAGATCGCCGAGGCGATCCGGGCGGTGAACCAGCGCCTGACCTCGATCGAGGCCGAGTTCAGGGTGCTCAAGGCCGAGACCCAGCGCGACGCACTGCGCGAAGTGCAGCACGCCGTGCAGGGCGTTCAGGGCTCGGTCCATGACGAACTGACGCGCATGGCGACGCGGCTGGTGGTGCTGGAGCAGGCCCTGCGGCGCGAGGCCGTGCGGCAGCAGGCTCCGGCCGCTGCCTCGCGCGCAGCGCCCGTCCCCCGGTCCGACGGCGCCAAATAGGCGGCAGAGGCGGATCGATCGCGTGCGGCCGGTCGCGCCACGACGGGGCAGCCCGACGCCCGCGGGCCCTGCGGCGCGCCCAAACGCCGCGAGGCGCGTTGAGACATTGTTAACCCGGCGGCGCGAGCCTCGCGGCGGACCTCACGCACGAGGCCAAAGGCGACGACAGTCCCGTCGCAGGGTGCGGACGTCAGCACCGGATCCGCAGCCCGCATCGGCCTCACATCCGAGCGAGGCGAGCCATGCCCATCAATGCCATCGGCTCCGTCACCACGACGTCAGCAGCCCCGGCGGCGACCGCCCTGGCGCGAACGGGATCGCGCTCCGCGGTCAGCACGGCCGGCGTCCCGACGGCGAGCAGGATCGTGATCAGCAAGGTCTCGATCACGGTCGCCGGCGAGATCATCACCACGACCACCTATTCGGACGGCACAACCGGGGTGACGGTCTCCACAGCGCCGCCGAGCACGGGGCTGCAGACCTACACCGCCCGGGGAACGCTCAGCGGCGGCCGCATCGCCGCGTGAGACGGTGCGCTTGGCGTCGCCGTCGGCCCTCAGCGCAGCCTGGCCGCGCGGCTCGCGATGTCGATGACAACGCTGCCGGTCTTGGCGTAACCCTGCGGCACCGAGCCCTCGCCCGCCGCGGGCTCGCGCATGTCTTCCGCATCCTTCGGCTTCGGAAAGCCTTTGCCACAGGCTGTCTCGATCGTCTCGCGGTCGGCGTAGCTCACGTCCGCAACGACCGTTCCGGGGCTCGGCCCGGCCGCGAGCTTCGACAGATCGAAATATTTGAGCTGCTCCGAACAGGTAACGATGTTGGTCAGGTAGGCTCCCGTCGTGTCCTCGGCCTGCAGCAGAAAATCATAGGACATCTCGATGGGCCCGCCGCTGGCATTGGCGAAGCCGACGCGCGCCACGCCCGTCTCGACCACCCCCTGCCCCATGTGCCCGGTCAGGCAGACGAGCACGTCCTGCGCTTCGTTCCTGGTGGTGGAGATGACGCATTCATCCACCTGCATGCCCGGCTGGAAGCCGCGAAATTTGTAGGCGCCGCCGACCTGCTCGAACACGACCGCGCCGCCGAAATCGGTCGCGTGCGGCTCGCAGCCACTGCCATAGCTCACGAGCAGCAGCGGATTGCTGGAGGCCAGGAAACGTCCCTGCTGCCGCTCCGGCTTCAGGGTGACGTCACAGCGGCGCCCCTCGGAGTCGGGATAGGATCTGGCGCGCTTGCAGGTGGTGCCCGCGATCGCGCCGGGCGCGCAGAACAGCGACAGCAGCGCGCGGTCGGTGGCGGCAGCCTCAGCGATCCCCGGGAAGACCTGACAGAGCAGCGGCAGCGACAGCAGTACTGAAAAGAGCTTGGTCATCGAATTGCCTTGCAAAACATCGCAGTTCTGCGCGGGACGATAGCGGACGCCGATACTGTTGCAAACCAGTCGTAAACCACGGCGAGACTCATGGCGAACGCTCGCCTCCGGTCACGCCCGCATTCCCTTCGCGACCAATGACCGCTTCAGCCCTTGGCGCGACCAGCGGATGATGTAGGCTGCGGTGAGATGCAGGACTGGACAAATGGCCGGCGGCAACGCAGCGGCCGGCGCACACGCATGAGGAGCCCATGACCGACCATCTGATCGTCACCGACGAGGGCGAGACGCGGACGATCAAGCTCCGGCGTCCGGAGAAGAAGAACGCGATCACCCAGGCCATGTATCTCGGCATGAGCGATGCGATCGACACCGCGCAGAACAACCCGCTGGTGCGATGCATCATCATCACCGGCGGCTCCGGCGTGTTCACGGCCGGCAATGATCTGGAGGATTTCCTGCATGCCGGCAATGCCGGCAGCGACGCCGCGCGCACGTCGGCGGCGACCAAGTTCCTGTATTCGCTGGCGCATAACGTCAAGCCGATCATCGCCGCGGTCGACGGCGTCGCGATCGGCATCGGCACGACGATGCTGTTCCATTGCGACTACGTGCTGGCGTCGACCACGGCGACGTTCTCGACGCCCTTCATCCATCTCGGCCTGGTGCCGGAGGGCGCCTCGAGCCTGCTGATGCCGCAGACCATGGGCTATCAGCGCGCGTTCGCGATGCTGGTCATGGGGCGCACCATGACCGCGGAGGATGCGCAGATCGCGGGCTTCGTCAATACGGTGGTGGCGCCGGGCCATACCGAGGTCGAGGCGCACAAGGTGGCGCGCGACATCTGCCGGCTGCCGGCCGAGGCGGTCGCGATCGGGCGCAGGCTGATCCGCACCGCGCCGGACGAGCTGACCCGCCGCATCGACCAGGAGGCCTATCTGTTCGCCGAGCGCATGACCTCCGAGGAGGCGGTCGGCGCGTTCAAGGCGTTCCTGTCGCGCAAGAAGAAGAAATGAGCGGAGCCGCGGCGGGCGCGCATGGCGCAGTTTGATGTCATCGTGATCGGCTGCGGCGCCGTCGGCAGCGCCGCATTGCTGCATCTCGCCAAGGCGGGCAAGCGCGTGCTCGGCATCGACCGCTTCCAGCCGCCGCACAAATTCGGCTCGACCCATGGGGAGACCCGCATCACCCGCGCGGCGATCGGCGAAGGCGTCGACTACACGCCGCTGGCGCAGCGCTCGCACGTGCTGTGGCGGGAGCTGGAGCGCGAGACCGGCGCACGGCTGTTCGAACAATGCGGCTGCCTGTTCATCCCGAGCCAGGATGGCGGCGAGGTCCACGGCGTCAGCAGCGCGCAGTTCTTCGCCAACATCGAAACCGCGGCGCGGCTGCACGGCGTCGACGGCGAGACGCTGTCGTCAGAGCAGTTGCGCGCCGCCTTTCCGGCGTTTGCCACCGCGGCGAACGACCGCGCCTTCCTCGATCGCGAGGGCGGCTATCTCATGGTCGAGGACTGCGTGCGCGCCGAGCTTGCGGTGGCCGCGCGCCATGGCGCGGAGCTCGTGACCGGCCGGTGCGTGGCGGCGTTTCGCCGTGCCGCGGGCGCCCTCGTCGTGACCCTGGACGACGGCGCGACGACCTCGGCGGACACATTGATCGTCACCACCGGGCCGTGGATCACCGAGCTGATCGCGCCGCTGCGCCGCCGCGTCAATGTCACCCGCCAGGTGCTGTACTGGTTCGAGGTGCTGTCCCATCCGGAGCGCTTCGGTCCGGATGCGCCGGTCTTCATCTGGGACGTCACCGGCCGCGACCGCGCGGCCTCCGACATCTACGGCTTTCCGTGGCTGGGCTCGCCTGACAATGGCGTCAAGATCGCCAACGAAGTGCTGACCGGCGAGACCGATCCGGACGACGTCGCGCGCGAGGTCACGCCGGACGAAATCGCCGCGACCTATGAGACCTATGTCCGCCCCTTCGTGCCGGATCTCGGCCCGCGCTGCCTGCGCAGCGAGGTCTGCCTCTATACCAACGCGCCGGGCGGCCGCTTTATCATCGACCGCGATCCGGGCGATGCGGACGTGATCTACGCCTCGGCCTGCTCCGGCCATGGCTTCAAGCATTCGCCGGCGGTCGGCGAGGCGCTCGCCGCGATGGCCCGGGGCGAGACACCGAGGGTCGATCTCTCCGGCTTCACGCTGGACCGGCTGGCCGCCGCCGATCCGGCCTGACTACTTGCCGGACTGCAGCGCAGCCGTCTGCTTGGCCAGCCCCTCGTTGAACTGCGTCTCCAGCTTGTCGAGATAGGCATTGAACTCGCCCGGCTTGACGAACGGGTTGGCCGCGCCTTCCGCGATCTTCGCCCGCTTGCCGGCCATGTCGTACATCTCCGGATGGGGCGCCAGCAGGATGTCGGGATGCGCCGTCTTGGCCCAGGCGAAGGTCTTCTTGTAGTCGTCGACGATGCCCGGATAGGTGGGACGGCCGACCAGCCGGTTCAACGCCACGGTGGCGCTGCAGAAGAAGATCAGGCTGCGGGTGGCGTCGCCGTCCTTCACGTCGGTCGTCCAGCTGGTGCAGCCCGGCGAATGGCCCGGCGTCTCGTGCGCCGTCAACGTCACGCCGCCGAGCGTGACGGTGTCGCCCTCGCGCACGGCGCGGTCGACCTTGACCGGCGGGAAGCCGAGATAGCGCTCCTCCTCGCGGCCCGGATAGAAGCCGCCTTCGAGCAGCGGCACGTCCTTGGCGCCCGCCACCATCTGCGCCCCGGTCTCCTGCTTGATCTGCGCCAGCCCGCCGGTGTGGTCGATATGGGCGTGGGTGTTGAGGATGTATTTGATGTCGGCGACCTTGAAGCCGAGCTTGCCGATGCTGGCCTCGATCTGCGCGGTCGATTCCGGCATCACGGTATCGATCAGGATGTGGCCCTGCGGTGTCGTGATCAGGTAGGAGGCCAGCCCGTTGGTGCCGACGTAGTAGACGTTGTCGATCACCTTGAACGGCTCGGTCGGCTTATTCCACGCCGCGACCATCTGCTTCATCAGGTCCGGCAGCGATTGCGCTGCAGCGGAGCCGGCGGCCAGCGACAATGTCGCCGCGAGCAGCATCATTCTTTTCATTCCGGCCTCCCGATGTATTGTTGTTATGCAATCTTTTTATGTCATTGCGACCGCGGCGGGGCAATCGCGCTTCGGCCGTCGGACCTGCACCACACGTGACCCTGCCATGAGCCGTCTGTCCCGCTTTGCGCTTGCCTGCCTGCTGACCGGCGCCGCCGTTGCAAGCATCGCCGGCCGGCCCGCCTCGGCCGAGGACGAGCCGGTGGCGTTGCGCATCCTCGCCATCAACGACTTCCACGGCAATCTGAAGCCGCCCTCCTCCGGCATCCGCGTCGCCGATCCCGCCGACCCGACCAAGACCACCGTGGTTCCAGCCGGCGGCGCCGAGCACATGGCGAGCCTCGTCAAGCTGCTCGCCGACGGCCAGCCCAACACGATCTTCGTCGCCGCCGGCGACCTGATCGGCGCGAGCCCGTTCCTGTCGGCGATGTTCCACGACGAGCCGACCATCGAATCGATGTCGCAGATGGGGCTCGCGCTGTCGGCGGTCGGCAACCACGAGTTCGACGAGGGCAAGGCCGAGCTGCTGCGGATGCAGAACGGCGGCTGTCATCCGACCGACGGCTGCCGCGGGCCGCAGCCGTTCACCGGCGCCAAATTCCATTATCTCGCGGCGTCGACGTTCCTCGCCGGCACCGACAAGACGGTGTTTCCGCCCTACGAGATCCGCACCTTCGAGGACATCCCGGTCGCCTTCATCGGGCTGACGTTGAAGGGGACTGCGGGCATCATCTCGCCGGCGAGCGCGGCCGGCCTCGACTTCCGCAACGAGGCCGAGAGCGTCAACGCGCTGATCCCGGAATTGAAGGCCAAGGGCGTGCAGGCGATCGTCGTGCTGATCCACGAGGGCGGCTGGCCGTCCGGCGGCATGAACGAATGTCCCGGGCTGTCGGGGCCGATCGTCGACATCGTCAAGGACCTCGACAGCGCGGTCGACATCGTGATCTCCGGCCACACCCACCAGGCCTATGTCTGCACCATCGACAAGCGGCTCGTCACCTCGGGCGACAAGTTCGGCACGCTGGTGACCGCGATCGACGTCAAGCTCGACCGCACCACGCGCGACGTGATCAGCGCGACCGCCACCAACATTGTCGTCGACACCACGCTGCCGAAGGATCCGGCACAGACCGCGCTGATCGACGCCTATGAGAAGCTCGCCGCGCCCTACGCCAACCGGCCCGCCGGCGTGCTCAGCGCAACGCTGTCGCGGATGCCCGATGCGTCCGGCGAGAGCGTGCTGGGCGACGTCGTCGCCGATGCCCAGCTCGCGGCGACGCGGGCGGCCGACAAGGGAAGCGCGGTGATCGCGATGACCAATCCCGGCGGCATCCGCACCGATCTCGTCCGCCGCGACGACGGCGCGGTGACCTATGCCGACGTGTTCGCGAGCCAGCCGTTTCGCAACCAGCTGATGACGGTCACCCTGACCGGCGCCGAGATCAAGGCCGCGCTGGAGCAGCAATGGCTCGACCCGGCGCGGCCGCGCATCCTGCAGGTCTCCAGCGGCTTCTCCTATGCCTTCGACGCCAAACAATCCGCGGGCGCGCGGATCGATGCCGCCAGCATGATGCTCGACGGCAAGGCCATCGATCCCGCCGCGTCCTACCGGGTCACCATCAACAACTACCTCGCGCTCGGCGGCGACGGCTTCACCGCGTTCAAGAGCGGCCGCGATCCGATCACCGGCCCCTATGACGACGAGGCGCTGTTCGCCTATCTCAAGGCCAACGGCCCGCTGGCGCCGCCACCGCGCGGCCGCATCGTCAACAAGGCCTCGTGACGCCCCGCACGCTGGGCGGAAAGCCGGTCATATCGCCCGCGGGGCTCTTTCCGAGGCTGCGTTCAGCGCATAGATTGGGCACTCCCGCAACGCGCGAGTGGCAGAGCCCTGATGTCGACGCTGTATCTCTCTCATGAAGCCTGCCTCGATCACGCCACGCCGTCCGGCCACCCCGAGCGCGCCGACCGCCTGCGCGCGGTCGAGGAGGCCCTGACCGAGGAGCGCTTCGCCCTGCTCGATCGCGACGAGGCCCCGGAGGCGGACATCGAGCTCGCCCTGCTCTGCCACAACGAGCACTACGTCACCGAGCTGCGCCATATGGCCCCGACCTCGGGGATCATCTATCTCGACGGCGATACCTCGATGTCGCCGGGCACCTGGGAAGCGGTGATGCGCGGCGTCGGCGGCGCGGTCGCGGCGACCGAGTCGGTGATGTCCGGCCGCCACCGCAACGCCTTCGTCGCGGTGCGCCCGCCCGGGCACCATGCCGAGATCGCCAAGCCGATGGGCTTCTGCTTCTTCGACAATGTCGCGATCGCCGCGCGCTACGCCCAGCGCACCTTCGGCATCGCGCGCGCCGCCATCGTCGATTTCGACGTCCACCATGGCAACGGCACCCAGGACATCTTCTGGGCCGACAAGAGCGTGATGTACTGCTCGACCCACCAGATGCCGCTGTTCCCGGGCACCGGCGCCCGCGGCGAGCGCGGCGAGCACGACACCATCGTCAACGCGCCGCTGGCCTCCGAGGACGGCAGCCTCGAGTTCCGCTCCGCCTTCGAGAACCTGATCCTGCCGCAGCTCACTAAGTTCAGCCCGGAGCTCGTGATCATCTCGGCCGGCTTCGACGCCCACTATCGCGATCCGCTGGCGTCGCTCAACCTGCGGGCCGAGGATTTCGGCTGGGTCACCCGCAAGCTGATGGATCTGGCTGACAAGACCGCCGGCGGCCGCGTCGTCTCGGTCCTGGAGGGCGGCTATGACCTTCAGGGGCTTAAGGAATCCGTCGCGGCCCACGTCGCGGCGCTGACCGGGGCGTAATCCCCAGGTTCCGGCCGATCCACCCCGGCAGGGCCTGACAGGGCCGCGAGCGGGGTGTAAAAGCACGGCCCCGGAGTTGAGTGAGCTGCAGGGAACCCGCATGGCGGACAACACCGTAACCGACGTCAAGAAGCTGTCGTTCGAGCGCGCGATCGAGGAGCTGGAAACGATCGTGAAGCGGCTCGAGGACGGCAAGGTGCCGCTCGAGGAGTCGGTGACGATCTATGAGCGCGGCGAGGCGCTGAAGCGGCGCTGCGAGGAACTGCTGCGCCAGGCCGAGGCCCGGGTCGAGAAGATCACGACCGACGCCAGCGGCCATGCGGCGGGAACCGTGCCGCTCGACGTGCAATAGCCGCTTGCGGCGGGCCCCTCCGGGCAACAGTCCGGATTTATTTCGCTGCCGTCCGGCGCGACTTTCACGCGCGGTCGGAGCGCCTCTCAATCGTGCAATTCGGCCGCACATCGGAGCAGCTGCATTGTCGACGGGCTTGGCCGCCAAGTGCCCCCTGGCGAAGTCTCTGCCCCGCGTTCACCGATCGAGAGCCGCCGCTACGTGCTTCGTTTACCATGCGACACGATTGGATCCTGGCAGTTCGACCATGGCGTCCCCGATCCCATGATCGCGCCGGTCCACGGCTGCAAGCGTCCGGGCCCGATCATGACAACGTGCTGCGCTCATAGGCCTTCCGCGTCCGCTTCGTGACGGCCCACGAAAGGCCGCACGCCGGCGACTTCTTCATGATCTTCCGCGGACCGATCCCCTTACGCGAACGCATGGCTCACCGCGCCGCGGCGCGCGCAATCGCCGCATCGGCGGATTCTGTGCCGCGGGAAAAAGCCTGGACCGAGCTCGCGTCCCCGGTCTATTGCGGAGCGCTGGCTGCCGTCGATTTGAGCAGCGCACTGGAACCTCCGGCACGCCGCCGCGGTTGAGACGTGGCGCAAAGGTACCGTTTGCGGGCTTGCCAACGCCCGCCGGGTTGGCTTTAAGACGCACTTTGGTGTAAAGCTTCTCGCAACTGCGGGTTTTTGGAAGTGTCCATCCTCTCCAGAGAGAGGAATCTAAGCGCTTGCAAGAGCTAGCAAAACTCACTTGGCTGAACGACTTGGCGATCTTGGGCGACTAACGAGGACGGCAAGGCCACCAAGAGTGACTTACATCACATAGATCGATCCCAAACCCGGCTAGTCTTCGGACTGCGGCTTCGATCCGCGCGGATGTGACCTTCAAGACCTCAGGTTTCGCCGCCCGTTACGATGAACCTCTCAGATGTCGGCCCTTGAACCCGACCTGCAAAATTGGAATGTCACCGTGACCACATTTAGTAAGACGCCGCTTCTCGACACCATCAAGACCCCGGAAGATCTGCGCCGGCTGAAGGTCGAGCAGGTCCGGCAGGTCGCCGACGAATTGCGCCAGGAGACCATCGACGCGGTCTCGGTGACCGGCGGCCATTTCGGCGCGGGTCTCGGCGTGGTCGAGCTGACCACGGCCATCCATTACGTATTCGACACCCCGCGCGACCGCCTGATCTGGGACGTCGGCCACCAGGCCTATCCGCACAAGATCCTGACCGGACGCCGCGACCGCATACGCACCTTGCGTACCGGCGGCGGCCTGTCCGGGTTCACCAAGCGCGCCGAGAGCGACTACGATCCGTTTGGCGCCGCGCACTCGTCGACCTCGATTTCCGCCGGCCTCGGCATGGCCGTGGCGCGCGACCTGTCGGGCGGCAAGAACAACGTGATCGCCGTGATCGGCGACGGTGCGATGTCCGCCGGCATGGCCTATGAGGCGATGAACAATGCCGGCGCGATGAACTCCCGCCTTATCGTGATCCTCAACGACAACGACATGTCGATCGCGCCGCCGGTCGGCGCGATGTCGGCCTATCTGTCCCGCCTCTACTCGGGCAAGACCTACCGTACCCTGCGCGATGCCGCCAAGCAGCTCGGCCAGCATCTGCCCAAGGTGATTGCAAACCGCGCCAGCCGCGTCGAGGAATATTCGCGCGGCTTCATGATGGACGGCGGCACGCTGTTCGAGGAGCTCGGCTTCTACTACGTCGGCCCGATCGACGGCCACAACCTCGACCATCTGCTCCCCGTGCTGAAGAACGTCCGCGACATGGAGACCGGCCCGATCCTGGTCCACGTCGTGACCCAGAAGGGCAAGGGCTACTCGCCCGCGGAAGCGGCAGCCGACAAATATCACGCGGTCGCCAAGTTCGACATCGCCACCGGCACCCAGGCCAAGGCCAAGCCGAACGCGCCGGCCTATCAGAACGTGTTCGGCCAGAGCCTGGTCAAGGAAGCCGAGAAGGACGACAAGATCGTCGGCATCACGGCCGCGATGCCCTCGGGCACCGGCATTGACATCTTCGCCAAGGCGTTCCCGAAGCGCACCTTCGACGTCGGCATCGCCGAGCAGCATGCGGTGACCTTCGCCGCCGGCCTCGCGGCGGAAGGCTACAAGCCGTTCTGCGCGATCTACTCGACCTTCCTGCAGCGCGGCTACGACCAGATCGTCCACGACGTCTGCATCCAGAGCCTGCCGGTGCGCTTCGCGATCGACCGCGCCGGCCTGGTCGGCGCCGACGGCGCGACCCATGCCGGTTCGTTCGACAACGCCTATCTCGGCTGCCTGCCGAACATGGTGATCATGGCGGCCTCCGACGAGGCCGAGCTGGTGCACATGGTGGCGACCCAGGTCGCGATCAACGACCGGCCGAGCTCGGTGCGCTATCCGCGCGGCGAAGGCCGCGGCGTGGAAATGCCCGAGGTTGGCGTTCCCTTGCCGATCGGCAAGGGCCGCATGATCCGCCAGGGCAAGCAGGTCGCCCTGCTCTCGTTCGGCACCCGGTTGGCCGAGTGCGAGAAGGCGGCCGACGAGCTCGCCGCCCATGGCCTGTCCGCCTCGATCGCCGATGCGCGCTTCATGAAGCCGCTCGACGAGGAGCTGGTGATGAAGCTCGCCCGCGAGCACGACATCCTGATCACGATCGAGGAAGGCTCGATCGGCGGCTTCGGCTCGCACGTGATGCAGTATCTGTCCGACCAGGGCATGCTGGACGGCGGCCTGAAGATGCGTTCGATGGTGCTGCCCGACGAGTTCCAGGACCACGACACGCCGGCGGCGATGTACGCCCGCGCCGGGCTGGACGCCAAGGGCATCGTCCGCAAGGTGTTCGAGGCGCTCGGCAAGGACTACGCGACCGAGTCGGTCAAGCTCGCCTGAGGGCGGGCTTGCGTCCCGCAGTGGTGAGCCATGAAGATCTATCTGGCAGGTCCCGACGTGTTCCTGCCGGATGCCATTGAAATCGGCCGGCGGAAGGCCGCGATCTGCGACCGCCACGGCCTGATCGGCCTCTACCCCCTCGACAACAGCATCGACCTCGCCTCCTCCGACGCCTCGCGCCAGATCTTCCATGGCAACGAGGCCATGATGGACGACGCCGATGCCATCATCGCCAATCTCACGCCGTTCCGCGGCCCCGGCGCCGATGCCGGCACGGTCTATGAGTTCGGCTACATGGCCGGATCCGGCAAGCTGTGTCTCGGCTACTGCAACGACCCGGCCATCTACGCCGATCGAGCCCGGCGCTTCACGGCGGTGACGGAGCAGGACGGCCGCCTGGTCGATGGCGAAGGCCTGACGGTCGAGGATTTCGGCCTGCCCGACAATCTCATGATGATCCACGCGCTCGAGCTGCGCGGCCATCCACTGGTGCTGCCGCGCGAGCGGCCGGCGAATGTCTGGAACGATCTCTCGGCGTTCGAGCTGTGCGTGAAGCTAGCGGCGGAGCGGCTGGCCACGGTCTCGTAGGGTGGGCAAAGCGGCGCCGCCAGGTGCAGCGTGCCCACCGTCCATCCACGCTCTGCAATCGAGATGGTGGGCACGGCGCGTCAATTGCGATACGAGCTTGCGGAAACACCGGTGCACGCGCCTTTGCCCACCCTACGAGTCTCGCGTGGTGGCACGATCGATGACACGAACTCCCATGTCGTCCCTGCGAAAGCCGGGACCCATAACCACAGGACGGTGTGTTGGGCAGACACGTAGTTGCCATCTTCCTACAAACTACGTCCTGTGGTTATGGGTCCCGGGTCGGCGCACCGACGCGCGATGCGCGCCAGTGCTTGCCCGGGACGACACCGGAATGGTTGCGCGACCTCCACAACTCATGACCACTCCACAACTCATGACCATTCATCAAACCGCCCATGACCCCTGCCCGCAAACGCGCTGACATCCTCCTCGTCGAACGCGGCCTGTTCGAGAGCCGCGCGCGGGCGCAGGCGGCGATCGAGGCGGGGCTCGTGTTCGCCAACGACAAGCAGGTCGGCAAAGCCTCGGAGAGCATTCCCGCCGACGCCGTCCTGCAGGCCGAGCCGGCGCATCCCTGGGTGTCGCGTGGCGGCGTCAAGCTGGCGGCGGCGCTGGAGCATTACGGCATCGAGGTCGAGGACCATGTCTGCCTCGATGTCGGCGCCTCCACCGGCGGCTTCACCGAGGTGCTGCTGGCGAATGGCGCGGCGCTCGTGTTCGCGGTCGACGTCGGCCGCGACCAGTTGCACCCGTCATTGCGCAATCACCCGAAGATCATCTCGATGGAGCAGACCGACATCCGCAGCTACGACGGCAAGCGGCTGGCGCAGCGCCCCGACATCGTCGTGATCGACTGCAGCTTCATCTCGCTCAAGGCGGTGCTGCCGGCCGCGCTATCGCTCGCCGCCTCGCCGATGAGCCTGCTGGCGCTGATCAAGCCGCAATTCGAGGCGCAGGGAAAGCACGGCAAGGGCGGCATCATCAAGGATGCAGCCGTCCATCAAGCCGTGTGCGATGACATCGCCGCCTTCGCCGCCTCGCTCGGCTGCAGCGAAATCGCGATCTTTCCGTCATCGATCAAGGGCGGCGACGGCAACGCCGAATTCTTCCTGGGAGCGCGCCGCCATGGTTGAACGTCTCGTCATCGACCAGGTCGGCCATCGCGGCGATGGCGTGTCGCTGTCATCGGGCGAGGCGCTGTACGTGCCCTACACGCTGGCCGGCGAGACCGTGGAGACGGCCGTCGTGCCCGGCCATCCCGATCGCCGCAAGCTGCTCGCGGTGGAGACGGCGAGTCCCGAGCGGATCGCGCCGTTCTGCGCGCATTTCGGCGTGTGCGGCGGCTGCGCCATCCAGCACTGGATGCCCGGGCCCTATCAGCAATGGAAGCGCAACATCATCGTCGAGACGCTACGGGCCGCCAAGGTCGACTGCGACGTGGCCGATCTGATCGATGCCCACGGCGCCGGCCGGCGCCGCGCCACCTTCCACGCCCGGATGGGCACGCACGACGTTCTCAGGGTCGGATTCTCGGCCGCGAACAGCCACGATATCGTGCCGATCGACCGCTGCCCGATCCTCGATCCTGCTCTGGACGGTGCGCTGGAAGCCGCATGGGCCCTGGCTGAGGCGCTGAAGCCGACCGGCAAGCCGCTCGACATCCAGGCGACCGCGACCAGCAACGGCCTCGACATCGACATCCGCGGCTCCGGCCCGCTGCCGCCGCCGCGCATCGCGGCCCTGTCCCGCCTCGCCGAACAGCACCGACTGGCGCGGCTGACGCGCCACGGCGAGCTGGTGCTGATGCGCAATGCGCCAGTTGTCACGATGGGCACGGCGCAGGTGACGCTGCCGCCCGGCTCGTTTCTGCAGGCCACCGTGCAAGGCGAGGAGACGCTGGCGCAGCTCGTGATGGAGCGGACCGGCAAGGCCAAGCACGTCGCCGACCTGTTCTGCGGCGTCGGCCCGTTCGCGCTGCGGCTCGCCACGCGGGCGCGCGTCACCGCCATGGACAATGATGCCGGCGCGATCGCGGCGCTGCAGAAGGCGGCCGGGACGCCCGGCCTCAAGCCGATCAAGGCCGAGGCGCGCGACCTGTTCCGCCGCCCGCTGATGCCGCCGGAATTGCGCGACATCGATGCCGTCGTGTTCGACCCGCCGCGCCAGGGCGCGCAGGCCCAGGCCAGGCAGCTCGCGGCCAGCAAGGCGCCGGTGATCGTCGCGGTGTCCTGCAACGTCACCACCTTCGCCCGCGACGTCCGCATGCTGATCGACGGCGGCTACAAGCTCGAGACGGTCGTCCCCGTCGACCAGTTCCGCCACACGCCGCATGTGGAGTTGGTGGCGCGGCTGGTGCGGTGAGGCGGTGATGCGGGATGCCTATTAGTTGAGCGCAGAGCTTGCTCGGCACGAACGGTGCGCACCCTCTCCCCGTTCTTACGGGGGCGCGACGAGCTTCGCTCGCGCTGAGAGGGTTGGGGTGAGAGGCAGCCGCACGGGAAGTGTCAGCAGGGGCAAACGCACCGGGTGTGTGCGTGGATAGACCTGTCCCCCTCACCCGGATTGCATCTTCGATGCAATCCGACCTCTCCCCGCAAGCGGGGTGAGGTGCACTGCCGCCGCTGCGAGATCCCGGCCACTCAAGAAACACGAGAGGTCAAGCAGCGGCGCTGCCGTGTCTATGACTGCTACCGCACCACGCTGACCTTCACCG
The DNA here is from genome assembly GCF_051168215.1 of Bradyrhizobium sp. HKCCYLRH2015. Taxonomy (NCBI): domain Bacteria; kingdom Pseudomonadati; phylum Pseudomonadota; class Alphaproteobacteria; order Hyphomicrobiales; family Nitrobacteraceae; genus Bradyrhizobium; species Bradyrhizobium sp. HKCCYLRH2015. The sequence continues at coordinate 16,624 of NZ_JBNPUO010000016.1, forward strand.
GGGCGACGCCGGTGTGGATCATGCCGAGCGCCTGGGCGGCGGAGTAGGACACATCCACCACCCGGCCCTGCACGAACGGTCCACGGTCGTTGACACGCACCACCACCGAGCGGCCGGTCTTGACGTTGGTGACCTGCAAACGGGTGCCGAACGGCAGGCTGCGATGGGCGGCCGTCAGCTCGGAGGGATCGAAGCGTTCGCCGCTCGCGGTCTTGCGGCCTTCCGAGTAGTAGCTGGCGAGGCCCGACGAGGTGGCGTGGGCTGGAGGCGGGCTGAGCTCGGCCTGCTGGACGCGCACCACCGACTCCGGCGCCGTCTCCGCACGCTGCACCTGCGGCCGGAATTCGGCGGCAGCTTGCTTCGTCGGCGCCGCCCAGCGCGCCTGCCGGACCGCCGACGATTGCGCGCAGGCGGCGAGCGAAGCCGCCGCCGCACACAGCAGCGCTGGCCTCAGAAGTTGGGATGCGAGCCCTGCACCCGGGCCATGGACGACTGACGAGGGACCTGCTGTCCGGTCGATGATACGCATGTTCTGTGCGCCTCCGCCTCAACCCGCTCATGGTCGCGGCCCAATCGCGGCGGCACAGTGGCAAAGAGAATTTTGGCGCCATGCAACCCCTGGTTTTCAGATCATGTGTGGCTGTGAGGTCACAGATTCGCCGGATCGGCAACAGGACGGGGTTTTTCCACACGAGATCGGGATACCAATCCTTGCACCCGACACGCGTCCGATGGGTGCGCAGTGCACGCCTCCGACCAGGACAGGCGGTGTGAAGCGCTGCGCGCCGGTCGATGGCGGATCAGGGGCGCCGGTGTGGCGCAGCCCGGGTCACCGGCCCCAGCGATCCTGCCAGATCTTCTCGCCGATCGTGCAGGACACGCGCGGCTCCTTGTCGGCGTCATCGGCGACCGGCACGATGCGCGGCGGCGGTGCCCGTCCGGCGACCTCCATCAGCAGCTTGGTGCGGATGGCCTCCTTGAACTCCTCGCGGCTCTTGATCGTGACCACGAACGAGCCGTGGCCGCCGGTGACGCAATCCTTGTAGTAGAGATCGAGGTTCTCGATATCCATGGTCGAGTAGGACGGCTCCTTGACCATGATCGGCAGGCCGTTGATCGTGATGCCCTTGTTGACGGCCTCGTCGCGCGCGATCGTCACCGGCGAGGGACCGTTGTTGTTGGGCCCGTCGCCGGAGATGTCGATGACGCGGCGCAGCCCGCGATAGGGGTTCTCATCGAACAACGGCATGGCGAAGTAGATCGCGCCCGAGATCGAGGTGCGCGACGCCCGGCGGATCGGCGTCTTCATGATCTCGGCGGCGACGGCGTCGGCACTTTCCGGTCCGTCGATCAGGCGCCATGGAATGATGATCTTCTGGTCGCTCGAGGCCGCCCATTCGAAATAGGTCACGGCGATGCGGCCGTGCACGCCGTTCTTCAGCGCCTGCAGGAACTCGCGCGAGCTGAGCGCCTGGGCGTAGCCTTCGCGCTGGATCGCCAGCTCGTCCAGATCCATCGAGTAGGACACGTCGACGGCGAGGATGAGCTCAACGTCGACGGAGGCTTCCTTCTCGCTCAGTTGCTGCGCCGGCTGGGTCCTCGGCGCGGCCACGACGCTGGCGACGTCGCCGCCAGCCAAGGCGCCCGCCAGACACGCCACCCCGATCGAGATCCACCAGCGCATGAGCTGCCCTCCAATCGCGTCTGATGATGGTGACATGCAATCCGCAGAGCGCAAAGCGGGAACGCACACATCCATTCACATTCCGGTTAGTCCCCTGGATTTCCCGGATGTCAGGCAGCCGCGTGCGCCCATCGCGCAAGGCATGCAGCCCGTGGTTTCCCGGAGCGTTCGAAGCCTGTATCGTGGCGTGACTGCCGCATCAGGAACACAGGCGCGCCCTTCAAATGAACGATGCCGTCACCAAGCCCAAGACGAAGGTACGCACCAAGACCGAGCGTCCGCGGCTCTACAAGGTGATCCTCGTCAACGACGATTTCACGCCGCGCGATTTCGTGGTGATGATCCTGAAGGCGGAATTCCGCATGACCGAGGACCAGGCCTACAAGGTCATGATCACGGCCCATAAGCTCGGCGTCTGCGTGGTGGCGGTGTTCACAAAGGACGTCGCCGAGACCAAGGCGACGCGCGCGACCGATGCCGGCCGCGCCAAGGGATATCCGCTGCTGTTCACCACCGAGCCGGAGACCTGAGCCGGCGAACTAATTCCCTTCCTCGCGCAGCCCGAACACGCGTTGCGCGGTCGCGAGGCCAGCGATCGGAAATTCGCCGAGATCGGTCCAGAGATCGGTCAGCGGCTCGGGACAGGCGCCGGCAAAGGCCTCGGACGCGACCACCGTGCGCTTCAGCTGCGCGGCCATCTTCTCCAGCCTTGCGGCGAGATTGACGGCGGGGCCGATGCAGGTGAAGTCGAGCCGGTTGCCGCCGCCGATATTGCCATAGAGCAACCGTCCGACATGCAGCGCCACGCCGAAACGAAACCGCTCCCCGATGTCGCCGACCGCATATTCCAGCGCGTCGACGCGGGCGCGCGACGCCCGCGCCGCCGTGAGCACGCGGCCGCAGACCTCGCTCGGATCGCCGCCCTGCGCGCGAATGGGGAACACCGCGAGCAGGCCGTCGCCCATGAACTTGAGCACCTCGCCGCCCTGCTCGCGGATCGGATCCACCTGGCAGTCGAAGTACTGGTTGAGGATGTCGACGACGTTCTCGGCCGGCAGCCGGTCCGACAGCGGCGTGAAGCCGCGCAGATCCGACAACCAGATCGCCGCATCGAGCGTATCGGTGTGGCCGCGGCGGATCTGGCCGCCGAGGATGCGCTCGCCGGCGCTGTTGCCGACATAGGTGTCGAGCAGCATCGAGGCGGTCCGGCGCAGCGTGACGATCTCGGTGTAGCGTGCGAGCGCAGGCATCAGCGACCGGATCGCGTTCAGCTGCGCGTCGGTGAAGCCTCTTGGAGATTTGGTGGTCCAGCTCGAGGCATGGACCGCGCGATCGATGAAGGTCATCGGCAAGGCGAGATAGTCGGTCACGCCCTCGGCACGCAGATCCATCAGGATCGGAAAACGCTCCGCCTGCGGATGGCGAGGATCGGCCCCGAACTCCCTGCCATGCTCGAACACGAGCGCGAGCGGACTGTCCGTGTAGGCCGGGGTGCTCTCGAAACCGAAATCGACCGTGCCCATCTCGACCTCGGCGCCCTGGCGCCAGATGAAGCTGCGGCCGGCGATATCGGGATGAAGGGTGCGGACGAACACGCCGACGCGCCACAACGGGATGCCGAGCCCGACCAGGCGCTCGCAGCATTCGGACATCATCTGGCTCGGCGTCGCCGCGGAGCGCGCACCATCGACCAGCCAGTCCTTGATGTCCCGCAGCTTGGAAGTGTCCATGGGCTGAGATTAAGCGACGGACGTGACAACAGTAAACAGGTACTCCGTGCGCGACCAACCGACCTGGCCGCGATGGCGCAGCAGATGATCGGCGAGCACGCAGGCCATCATCGCCTCGCCCACCGGGCCCGTGCGGATTGCCGACGCAGGGGTCGTGATGGCCCTTGGTGAGGCTCTTCGTGACAGCTCATGGAGACAGCGAGACGCACGCGGCGTGGCGGCAATTTTAGCCATTTGCGAGGAAGGCCGTTCAGCTCCGCGCGGTATCCTGACACGATGAGAGAGACCCCCCGCAGCGTATCATCCACCATTGTTCCTCAGACCTCGTTCGGACCGTTGCGGCTACTGCCGGCGCTGCCATGGCTCATCCTCGCCGCGGCAATGCGGGTGATCGCGTTTGCCGGCGGACCGGCCAGCCTGCCCGCTCTGGTCGTGGCCGCGGTCGCCGTGCTGCACGCCTTCATCGTCACGGCGCAGCGCTGTATCGAGGCAAGCGGCGGCCAGACGAACCTCGGCGAGCTGAGCGTCACCGACCAGCTTCGATTGTCCCTGGCCGTGCTATGGCGGATCGCCTTGCTGATGATCGCGGCTGCGCTAGCCCTGGTGTTCACGCCCTATGCGGGACAGAGCCCCCATCTGATGGCCGGACTGGATGGCATGGCCTTCGACCAGTTCACGCATCTCGGCCGGTTCTGGAGCGCATTCATCGCAGCGCTGGTGCTGCTGATGATCCTGCAGGCCGAGCGCAACAATGGCCGGACCGCGTTCTTCCCCGCACTCGGTGAGTTCGCCCGGCGCGGGCTATGGCTCGGGACAGCCGTGCTGGTGCTGGGCCTGGTCAACATCGGACTGGGCCACAGCCAGAATGCCGTCCGTGGCCTGATCTGGACGTTCGGGCAGACCGAGGCCAGTCAGTTCGCCAAGAACCTGGTGTTCTTCGTGTTCATCTTCTCGTTCGCGATGCTGCGGCTGTGGGTCACGCTCTCGATCGTGACCTTCGGGCTGAAGGCGTCGTATGTGTACGGCGAGAACGATTAACCTACCCCACCTGGCCGCGATGGCGCAGCAGGTGATCGGCGAGCACGCAAGCCATCATCGCCTCGCCGACGGGAACCGCGCGGATGCCGACGCAGGGGTCGTGACGGCCCTTGGTCAGGATCTCGGTCTCCTGGCCTGAGCGGTCGACGGTTTGGCGCGGGGTGAGGATCGACGAGGTCGGCTTGACCGCGAAGCGCAGCACGATCGGCTGTCCCGTGGCGATGCCGCCGAGAATGCCCCCGGCATTGTTGGAGAGGAAGCGCGTGCCGTCATTGGCCGAGCGCATCTCGTCGGCATTCTCCTCGCCGGTCAGCTCGGCCGCACCGAAGCCGGCGCCGATCTCGACCCCCTTCACGGCGTTGATGCTCATCATCGCCGCGGCGAGATCGGCATCGAGCTTGCCGTAGAGCGGCGCGCCAAGTCCCGCCGGCACGCCCTCGGCGACGATCTCGAGCACGGCGCCGATCGACGAGCCGGACTTCCTGATGCCGTCGAGATAGTCCTCGAAGAACGCTGCCTTGTCCTTGTCGGGGCAGAAGAAGGGATTGCGCGCGACCTCGTCCCAGTCCCAGTTGCCGCGGTCGATCTTGTGCGGCCCCATCTGCACCAGCGCGCCGCGCACCTTCACGTCGGGCAGGACCTTGCGCGCGATCGCGCCGGCCGCAACGCGCGTCGCGGTCTCGCGCGCGGAGGACCGGCCGCCGCCGCGATAGTCGCGCAGGCCGTATTTGGCCTCGTAGGTGAAGTCGGCATGGCCGGGACGAAACTTGTCCTTGATCCCGGAATAGTCCTTGGAGCGCTGATCGGTGTTCTCGATCAGGAGCGCGATCGGCGTGCCGGTGGTGACCTGCGCTCCCGTGTCTGGATCGGCCATCACGCCGGACAGGATCTTCACCTGGTCCGGCTCCTGGCGCTGGGTGGTGAAGCGCGACTGGCCGGGACGGCGGCGGTCGAGATCACGCTGGATCTCCTCCGCTTGCAGCGGGATCCGCGGCGGACAGCCGTCGACCACGCAGCCGATGGCCACGCCATGGCTCTCGCCGAAGGTGGTGACGCGGAACATGTGGCCGAAGGTGTTGAAGGACATGAGCTGATCACCCAATCGGAAAAACCGTCATTCCGGGACGGTCCGAAGGACCAGACCCGGACTCTCGAGATTCCGGTTTCGCCTCTCACGACGCGCCCCGGAATGACGGGGACAAACTAACTGTACTTCTCGAAGCCGTTCTCGCCGAACACATAGACCGCGCCCTGCTGGATCGGCAGGTCGACGGCGCCGTGCGGCGTCTCGAAGCCCAGCGCGACCATCAGCGCCCGCGCCGTGCCGCCATGGGCGACCGCCACGATATCGCCAGACAGCCCATCGTACCAGTCGCGCACGCGGCGCTCGACGTCGGCATAGGTCTCGCCGCCCTCGGGCGCCAGCGACCATTTGTCGGTCAGCCGCCGGGCATAGAAGGCGGGATCGGCCGCCTGCATTTCCGGCAGCGTCGCCCCTTCCCATTTGCCGTAGCCGATCTCGCGCAGCCGGGCATCGAGCGCATAGCCCTCGGCTGGCAGCCCCAGGGTCTCACGCACCAGCTCCATGGTCGCGCGGGCGCGGCTGAGCGGGCTCGCGACGTAGGGCAGGCGCGCCGCATCATGGCCGTTGCGCGCAGCGAGCTCGGCCAGGAGGTTGCCGGCCTGCACCGCCTGCACCCGCCCGAGCGCGTTCAGCGGAATGTCCTGCGTGCCCTGCAGCCGGCCGAGCGCATTCCATTCCGTCTCGCCGTGGCGGATGTAGTAGATCGTGGGCCGTGGCATTGCGTGTTGACGTTAGTCCTTGGCGCCGACGGAGTTGCTGAGCGAGATGTCGGGCGCCTCGGGCCGCTTCATGCCGACGACATGATAGCCGGAATCGACGTGATGCACCTCGCCGGTGACACCACGCGACAGGTCGGACAAGAGATACAGCGCGCTGTCGCCGACCTCTTCGATGGTCACAGTCCGGCGCAGCGGCGCGTTGTATTCGTTCCACTTCAGGATATAGCGGAAGTCGCCGATGCCCGACGCGGCCAGCGTCTTGATCGGGCCGGCCGAGATCGCGTTGACGCGGATGCTCTTCTCGCCGAGATCGGCAGCGAGATAGCGAACGCTGGCTTCCAGCGCGGCCTTGGCGACGCCCATCACATTGTAGTGCGGCATCCACTTCTCTGCACCATAATAGGTCAGGGTGATGATCGAGCCGCCGTCGGTCATCAGCTTCTCGGCGCGCTGCGCGATCGCGGTCAGCGAGTAGCAGCTGATCAGCATGCTCTTGGAGAAATTGTCCTGCGTGGTCTCGATGTAGCGGCCGTCGAGCTGGTCCTTGTCGGAGAAGGCGATGGCGTGCACGACGAAATCGATCTTGCCCCACTTCTCCTTGAGCACGTCGAACACGGCATCGATGGTCGATGGATCGGTGACGTCGCAATGGCCGAGCACGAGGCCGCCGAGCTCAGCCGCCAGCGGCTCGACCCGCTTCTTCAGCGCGTCGCCCTGGTAGGTCAACGCGATCTCCGCGCCGGCCGCGCGCGCGGCCTTGGCAATGCCCCAGGCGATCGAGCGGTTGTTGGCCACGCCGAGGACCACCCCGCGCTTGCCCTGCATCAAACCTGAAATCTGCGCCATGCGGCTTCCCATCGAACTGATTATGAGAGCATGATCCGGAAAAGTGGAAACCGGTTTTCCGAAAGATCATGCTCAAACAAGGAGATGAGCATCATGCGTTTCCGTGGAAGCGCATCATGCTCTGAGGACTGGACGTACACCACCGGTCTGGCCCGGTACAGCCCCATTCCGCCCGCTCTGTGGCAAACGCCCAGCCAGCTTGCCCGGCTGGAATAGGCCTGAGATCGCGGGGTTATGATCTTTGCAAGGCGCCGGCTGCGGCCTGCGCCCTTGTCATCGCAGCGAACAGCCGCAGGGCAGTCCATGAACGCGTTCCGCCAGAGCGTCGAGACCATGATTCCGGCACTGCGCCGTTATGCCCGGGCGTTGGCGCGCGACATGGACGCGGCCGACGAGCTGGTCCAGGACACGCTGGTGCGGGCGCTGCGCTCGGAACGGCTGTTCCTGGGCGGCGACATCAGGAGCTGGCTGTACACGATCCTGACCAATCTGAACAAGAACCGCCGGCGCTCCCTGGCACGGCGACCTCACTTCATGCCGCTCCAGGACGACAATGCCGACGCCAGCGGCACTGAGGCCGAGGGCCGGGACATCGAGCGCGCGCTGGCGACCCTGGTGGAGGAGCAGCGCGCGGCGCTTCTCCTCGTCGTGCTCGAAGGCATGAGCTACCGCGAGGTCGCCGACATCCAGGGTGTCCCGATCGGCACCGTGATGTCCCGCCTCGCCCGCGCCCGCGTCCATGTCCGTGCCGTGCTCGAGGGCGAGCGGCCGGCGCTGCGGAGGGTGAAATGACCACTGCACAAAAGCCGCCCTGCCATGTTCGGCTGCCCAAGCCTGCAGCGACCGCGCATCGCCGCAGCCGCTCGATTGCAACGAGATCCCGATGATGACCGAGCCGACCATTCCCGTCACCGAAGACGAGCTGCACGCCTACGTCGACAACGAGCTGCCGGCCGAGCGCCGCAGCGACGTCGAGCGCTGGCTGGCCGCGCATCCGGCGGACGCCGAGCGCGTGCAATCCTGGCGCAGCATGGCTGAGGCGCTCCATGCCCGCTACGATTCGATCGTCAACGAGCCGGTGCCGCCGCGGCTCGACCTCGACGGTCTGGAGCGCCGGCCGCGGCGCTGGGTCGTCGCGGCCATGGCGGCAAGCGTGGCGGCCTTCGCGGCCGGCGGCGCGGTCGGCTGGGTCGCGCGTGGCGCTGCGTCCTCGCCGTCGCCGCTGCAGGCCCTCGCCGGCGAGGCGCTCGATGCGCACCGACTCTACGTCGTGGAGGTGCGCCATCCGGTTGAGGTCCCCGGCGACGAGAAGGCCCATCTGCAGCAATGGCTGACGCGGCGCTGCGGCCGCACCGTGCAGGCGCCGGAGCTGGAAACCACCGGACTGAAGCTCGTCGGCGGCCGGCTGCTGCCGGGGCCGACCGGTCCGGCGTCCTTCCTGATGTACGAGAGCACCTCCGGCGAGCGCTTCACGGTGTATGCGACCAAGGTCGGGATCGAGGCGGCCGAGATGCGCTATACGGCGCAGGGCAACACCGCTGCGCTGTCCTGGGCGGAGCGCGGCGTCAGCTACGTCGTCAGTGGCAGCAGCGACCGGACGCGTCTCACCCAGGTCGCGCGCCTTGTTTATGACCAGTCCGAACGGGCGGGCGGCTAGCGGCGGACCATTGCCCGATTTCGCGAGGTGCCGGCCTCGGCGCGATTACGGCCGTGATCAGAAGCGTTTGCAGGATGGCCGCAAACGCTGCGCGAAAGCGTACCGATCCCCGCCTCGCCCGGGCGGGAGACACGCCAAGGTCGGCGCCGCAATTCGGTCACCGGAAATCTGGAATCAGGTCACCGGCACGTCTCAATATAGCGCCAAATGTTCACGAAAAAATGAGGAGTGTTCGATCCGCCGATCGACACGGAAGCGGCCTCGATCGGGGTTTTGTACCGCGCTGGTCCCCCTTTCGAGGCCGCACTTTTTCTCTCAGCTTTCCAGCTCGCCCCCTCAACTTTAAGCCGAGTGGCCTACAACGCGCAACCTCAGGAGAGGTTGCTGCGCGGATTGTAGGGATGGCGGTCGCGCCATTTGGTCATCAGGGCTTCGAGCTCGGCATCGTTGCCGTCGGGCAGCACGATCCGGGTGGTGACGAACAGATCGCCGACCGAGCCATCGCTCTTGGGCAGGCCCTTGCCCTTGAGCCGGAAGGTGCGGCCGCTGGAGGTGTTCTTCGGGATCGACAGCTCGACCGCGCTGCCGAGCGTCGGCGCCCTCACCTTGGCGCCCAGGACCGCCTCGTAAAGCGTGATCGGCAGATCGAGCCTGAGGTCGCTGCCCTCGACCTTGAAGAACGGATGCGGCGCGATCTGGATCGTGATCAGGAGATCACCTGGCCGGTGTCCGGGCGCGCTCTCGCCCTGCCCCTTCAGCCTGATCTGCTGGCCGGCGGTGACGCCAGCGGGGACCTTGACGTTGAGCTCCTTGCCCGACGGCAGCCGAACGCGCTTCTCGCCGCCCTTCACGGACTCCTCGAGCGAGACCGACATCGCAACCTTCAGATCGAGGTCGAGGCCGACTCCGCCGGTGTCGAACTCGAACGAGCCGCCGCCGCCACGTGCACCGCGCGGGCCAGCGCCGCCGAACATGCTGTTCAGGATGTCCTCGAATCCGCCACCGCCAAAGCCGCCACCCGGCCCGCCGCCGCTGCGGAAGGTATAATTCTCGAATCCGCCCCCCGGCCCGCCGCGGCCGGCGCCGCCGCCAGGGAAGCCCTGGAAGCGCGGCTTGCCTTCGGCGTCGATCTCCCCGCGATCGAACTGCTTGCGCTTCTCCTCGTCGCCCAGGATCTCGTTGGCCGAATTGATCTCGGCAAACCGCGCCGATGCCTTCGGATCATCCTTGTTGCTGTCGGGATGGTGCTTCTTGGCGAGCTTGCGATAGGCGCTCTTGATGGCCGCAGCGCTGGCGCTTCGCGGCACCCCCAAGACCTCATAGGGGTCGCGCATCCGTCACGTCTCCTTACAGAAAGTCAGATACTAACCTATGGGCTCCCCGCCCGCTTTGCATTTCATCTGGGGAGTCCGTTGTATTTTTGCAACGGGTTCCTGATGGTCCCGGCTAGCTTTGCTGCCAGGGTTTGAGCGTCTGGATGTCCCAGCGCCCACGCTCGATACGGCACGCCGAGCCCTGCAGCCAGCGCTCCGTCTTGCCGTTGACGTAGCTCGCGAGGAAATCGCGGCACGTGCGGCCGTTGTCGGCCGTGTAGGACTTGGCGATCGGCGTCACCGAGCCGCGAGCGCCGGTCTGCGGATTCTGCCAGGGCTGGCTGGAATCCTTGCTCCCCCTGGTCAGCACGTCCGACGCGGCGTTGCGGGCAAAAGCGAGATCGGCTTCGGTCGGCTCGCGCTCGGGCGGCGGGCTGACCGCGCCGGTGATCTCCGCATCGTCCATCTTGGCAAAGGCCGTTTCAGGGCGAGACAGGCTGCAGCCGCCGCCGGACAGGCCGATTAGAATGAGTGTCAAAGCGGTGCCGGCATGACCGATCGCGGATAGGCCAAGTCGGACCGATGCCCTATATAGGACCGGACCCGGATGGACTTGCGCGCGCTTGGCCGCGGGTGAACGCAAAACTCGGACTCCCCAAAGACATGACCGACCCCACGAGCATCAAACACCAGACAACCTTAACATCCGGTACATCGGCCGATTTTACCCAGGCCGGCGAGCCGTTTGCGCTGTTTGCCGACTGGTTTGCGGAGGCCAGCAAGAGCGAGCCCAACGATCCGAATGCGATGGCGCTGGCGACGGTCGACGATAGCGGGTTGCCCGACGTGCGCATGGTGCTGATGAAGGGCTATGACCAGGACGGCTTCGTCTTCTACAGCCACAAGGCCAGCCAGAAGGGCCGTGAGCTCGCCGCCAATCCGAAGGCCGCGCTGCTGTTTCACTGGAAGTCGCTGCGCCGCCAGGTCCGCATCCGCGGCCTCGTGACGCCGGTGAGCGACGAGGAGGCCGACGCCTATTTCGCGACCCGGCCGAAGCAGGCGCAGCTCGGCGCCTGGGCCAGCAAGCAGTCGCAGCCGCTGGAGAGCCGGTTCGCGTTCGAGCAGGCGATCGCCAAGGTCGCCACGCAATACATCATCGGCGAGGTGCCGCGGCCGCCGGGATGGAGCGGCTGGCGCATCGCGCCCATCAGCATGGAGTTCTGGCACGACCGGCCGTTCCGCCTGCACGACCGCATCGAATTCCGCCGCGACGCCGCCGACCAGCCGTGGACCAAGGTGCGGATGTATCCGTGAGACATCGCCGAGCGCGCTAGCGCCCGGCTGCCGGCGTCTGATGCCTTGTCGGACGAATCGCCCGCGCGTGCGTGAATCGAGCGCCGCACCTGCAACCATTGTGGTAAGTTGATCCGTCCGGGATCGTGAGAGACCCAGTTCATGCCGACTCCTTCGAACCAGCCGCGGCGCACGATGCTGCTGACCGGCGCCAGCCGCGGCATCGGTCATGCCACCGTCATCCGATTCTCCTCCGCCGGCTGGCGCGTCATCACCTGCTCGCGGCATCCCTTCCCCGAGGAATGTCCGTGGGGCGCAGGTCCCGAAGACCACATCCAGGTCGACCTTGCCGATCCCGAGGACACGCTGCGGGCGATCGAGGAGGTCAAACAGCGCATGGACAGTGGCGAGCTGCATGCGCTGGTGAACAACGCCGCGATCTCGCCGAAGGGCGCCGGCGGCGCCCGGCTCGGCACCGTCGACACCGACCTCGACACCTGGAATCACGTCTTCCGCGTCAACTTCTTCGCGCCGATCATGATGGCGCGCGGCCTGATCAAGGAGCTGAAGGCGGCCAAGGGCTCCGTCGTCAACGTCACCTCGATCGCCGGCTCGCGCGTGCATCCCTTCGCCGGCGCGGCCTACGCGACCTCCAAGGCGGCGCTGGCGGCCCTGACCCGCGAGATGGCGTCGGATTTCGGCCGGGTCGGCGTCCGCGTCAACTCGATCGCGCCGGGCGAGATCGATACCTCGATCCTGTCGCCCGGCACCGAGAAGATCGTGCAGGAGCAGATCCCGATGCAGCGCCTCGGCACGCCCGACGAGGTCGCAAAGATCATCTACGTGCTGTGCACCGAGACCAGCTCCTACGTGAACGGCGCCGAGATCCATATCAACGGCGGCCAGCACGTCTGAGACCGTCGCCGCGGAGGGGCCTGCCCGTCTCCGGTTTGGTTCACGGCGGATTGCCGCGCGCGGCAAGTTCCAGATGGCCGTGCGAAGCGGCGATTAACACCGTTTCCGAAGATCGATTCGGCCGCCACAAACAAAACAGCGCTCCCGGAGGGAGCGCTGTTCAAGGGATGACATCGGCTGCTGAATTTCCGATCGTGGACTTTCGGGCGGCATTGCCGGGATACCGCTCGGCCGAGAACAGTCGTTCAGCCTTCGCACACCAGGCCACGAAGGATCTGCGCGGCGCGCCAGCGCAGGCGGTCGGACTCGACGTTGAGGGCGCTGGAGCAATCATCCTCGCGCTCGTCGTCATCGAGCTCGGCGCCGCAATAGCGGCAGGTGCGCGGCGACAGCGCATGGGCCACGACGATGTCGGCGCGGCTGCGTTGATAGTTGGCCAGCTCGATCACGTTGTTCGATGCCGTTATGCGTTTCTCAACCATTGCCGCCTCTTGGATAAGGCGCGATGAACGCGCCCTCGAGCTCTGCCTTGCATGCCACGCGCCGAGGCGCTCGTAGTCGGTCATGCTCACGAGCAGATTTATCGCAGAGAAGTTTCGATCAAACGTTCAGGGTTCCCGTCAAATTTTACCTGAGGAATTGGGGCGGCTTTGCAGCGGCGTTGCGGCTGGCCTAACAAGTATTTCTGTTATGCGTTGCACGTTGCCGCTTGTGACACTTGCAGTGCATAGCGACTATCAGTCGGCGGCACGCGACCAACGAACATGTCGCCCACGCAGCTAACAACGGGGCACGAATGAGGCGCTGCGGATGGCGCTTTGCCGCAGCCTTCGCGCGGGCGAGCGGCCTGGGGCGGCCGGCGATTCCAGCTCGGCTGCGCTACAGCCACTTCTTCAATTTGAAGATGTAGTACGGCACGATCGCACAGATCAGCATCAGCACCAACGCCATCGGATAGCCGTGCACCCATTCGAGCTCCGGCATCATCTTGAAGTTCATGCCGTAGATCGATGCGATCAAGGTCGGCGGCATCAGGACCACCGCCATCACCGAGAACAGCTTGATGATGTTGTTCTGCTCGAGGTTGACGACGCCGAGCATCGCATCCAGCACGAAGGTGATCTTGCTCGCGAGGTAGGACGCGTGGTCGGTCAGCGAGGCGACGTCGCGCTGCATGGTCTTGAGCTGCTCGCGCATGTCCTTCGACCACTTCACGCCTTCGACCACCGCAGACAGGAAGGTGACGAGGCGGCCGATCGACACCAGGCTCTCACGCACCTTCGAGGTCAGGTCGCCCTTGCGCCCGATCGCGATCAGGATCTGCGAATATTGCTTGGCGTGTCCGTGACGCTCATTGTTCGGCTCGAAGATCTCGTGGCTGACCTGATCGATATCAGCCCCGACCTTCTCGAGAATGTCGGCGCAGCGGTCGATCACGGCGTCGAGCAGCTCCATCAGCACCATCTCGCCGGTGATCCCGGGCGCACAGTTGCGGGCGAGCTTGGCCTCCACCACCGCGAACGGGCGCGGCTGGTCGTAACGCACCGTCACCAGGCGGTGGCCCGCCAGGATGAAGGTGACTGCCGTGGTCCTCGGCATATCGGAGTCCGAGTGACACATCAGCGTGGCCGTCATGTAGCGGGCCCCGTTCTCGATGTAGAGACGGCTCGAGATCTCGATCTCCTGCATGTCCTCGCGGGTCGGCACCGCGATCCCGGCCAGCTTTTCCACGGCCCGGTCCTCGGCGCTGCTCGGGTTCACGAGGTCGACCCAGACCGCATTGTCGGGCAGAGCCGCGGGATCGGTGATCGCCAGCTTCTTCAGCGCGGCTTCGGACGGAACGAACACCGAGAACATGGACAAAACTCCGAATCGCGAAACGTGAATTTTCGGGGACTTAGCGGCGGGATGCTGCCGCCTTGTGACGCAGCTTGCCGGCCCGGTCCATGGGCTTTCTCGCGAAGGCCATGGTCTCAAGGGCAACGCCCCCGGGAGAGAGACGATCGTGCCATTCGGAGCACAGCTGTGGATGACTGCCCGCATTTTTGCGGCAAAAAAGCAACAATCGCGGCGCTGCAGCGTGACCTGTGCGTGTATCGGCTGGAATTGAGAACGATTTTGACGATAATGGGACATGTGGAATCGCGCTGCAGTAGCGCGGCCGTACCATTGCAACGTCAGCTGTCAATTGGAATTGGTGACATGTCGCTGAAGGTGAAACTCGGACTCCTGGCCGCCGGCCTGATGCTGTCGGGCTGCATGCAGGCCACGACGTACGAGGCGACCAACACGCAGGCCTTCAAGCCGAAGGACAAGGAGCTTCTCGCGAAGATCCGCTACACCAACACGCCGGTGGCCGAGCCCTATCGGCGCGCGATCGTCGAGTATCACCGCAAGGAAGCCCCGGGCTCGATCGTCGTCGATTCCGACAGCCACTACCTCTATTACGTCCTCGATGGCGGCAAGGCGATTCGCTACGGCATCACCGTCGGCGAAGAGGCGATGGCGTGGTCGGGCATCGCGAAGGTCGGCGCCATGACCGAATGGCCGGCTTGGCATCCGACCAAGGGCGAGATCGAGCGCCTGGGCGTTCCGACCTTCGTCGCTCCGGGTCCCGACAATCCGATGGGCTCGCGCGCGATGTACCTCTATGCCAACGGCAAGGACACGCTGTTCCGCATCCACGGCACCAACCAGCCGGAATATATCGGCGCCTCGATCTCCTCGGGCTGCATTCGCCTGACGAACGAGGACGCGATCGATCTCTATAACCGCGTGAAGGTCGGCACCATCGTCGTGGTGCTGGATCCGAAGAAGGGTGATTCGCCCTACAAGCCGCAGATGGCGCTGCAGGGCGGCGGCACCTTCGCTGCGATGCAGTGAGCCCCGGCTGAAGCCGGTACGATATTCAAAAGCCGAGAAGCGCGTTTAGCAGCCTTTCCAAGGCTGCCGGTCACCCGGCGCCTTTTTGTTTGGGGCTAGAACAATCCGCGGAACGGATCCCAGCCACGCCGGCCGTGATGGCGCTTCCGTGGAGCCGGCTTCGATGGCGAAGCCCGTTCCCCACTTGAGCTGTTCAGGGCGCGCTGGTCCCGCCCGGCTGTATTCCGTGCCTTGTCGGACGCTACGGTCGGCGCGCGCGTCTCTGCGGCGACGCGTCCGGACTTTTGCTGTTCAGGCGCAGACTTCGACGCGGTCTGCCGATTGCGGACCGTTCCGGCGGGCTTTGCGGCCGGAGGCTGCGCTTCCGTATCGGCCCGTCCGGAGCGGTCGTCAGCAGAAGGGCTCTGCGCTGTGGCCGGCGGCTCGGCCTTCTCGTCGGCACCGGCGCGACCGCTGTTGTTGTGTTCGGCGTCGGTGCTCGCGGTCTTCCGGACATTTTCGGTGCCAGCCTGCGCGGTCTCGCGTGACGGCGCGTCGTCGGGCCTGGCGGCGGGCATCAGGGGCGCGACCTTCGGCAGCGGGTCGAGCACGTCCCATTGGCAGATGCGGTAGTTGTTGCGGCGTTCGATCAGGTCGAGATGAATGTGGTCCTCGTGGTACCAATCCGAATCGGGGCCGAGCACCGTGGAGAAATGGGTGCAGACCGCGTGCAGCACGGACTCGCGCAAATCGCGCGGCTGATTTCGGTCGGTGAGATCGATCATGCGGCCGTCGGCCAGCTTGAAGCCGTGGACGTCCAGCGCATTGGCACGGCCGTGCTCCGATAGCTGCGCGCCGCTGACATTGTTGCGGCCGCGGCACTGATAGGAATCGAAATTGTCGAGCGCAGTGACCGCGCTGCCGAGCCGTTCGGCCAGCGGCGCCACATCGTTGCGCACCCAGTTGACGACCGCGGTCGCCATCGGACAACGCATGGTCGCCGCGGGCGTCAGCGCCACCCTGCGCTTGTCAGGCAGCACCACCGCCTCCAGCCGCACCAGGTCCTCGCCGCCGCAGCCGCCGGGCCCCTTGATCGGCGGAATCGACGGCGCGATCGCGACCTCTTCGGTCAGGGCCAGCCTGCAGGCCGAAGGCGGCGGCGGGGCTTGGGCATCCACCTTTGCACCGGCGCTGGCCGCGTCGCGCGGAGCGGCATCCTCCCCCTTGGCCGCCTCCCGCGCCGGCGCATCGGCAGGCCGTGGCTGCGGAAGCGGCACCTTGGCAACACCGTCGGCCAGCTTCGCTGCGGGCTCGGCGGCCGTGGGCGGGCTGCGGTGCGCCGATTTCGCGGCCGCCGCCGGCGCCGCCATGAGCCAGCTCAATGCGATCGCCACGGCCACAGCGCTAACCATCACGCCCGGCGCGACGTCGTGGCCATCACAAGCCCATTTGCGTCGGGTGCGGCGCGCGCTAAAATTGACCAAAGAGACCAAAAGACCCTCGCTGCAAGCGAATACCGGAGGAACGACCTGATGCTTGGTTTGATGCAAGACTGGCCCCTGCTTTGTCACCGGATCATCGAGCATGCGGCGACAATCCACGGCTCCCAGGAGGTCGTGACCCGCTCGGTCGAGGGCCCCATCGTTCGCACCACCTATCGGCAGATCCGCGACCGCGCTCTCAAGGTCTCGCAGAAGCTGACGCGCGACGGCATCAAGCTGGGCGACCGCGTCGCCACGATCGCCTGGAATACCGGCCGTCATCTCGAGGTCTGGTACGGCATCATGGGAATCGGCGCGATCTGTCACACGGTCAATCCGCGCCTGTTTCCCGAGCAGATCGGCTGGATCATCAACCATGCCCAGGACCGCATCGTCATCACCGATCTGACGTTCGTGCCAATCCTCGAGAAGCTCGCCGACAAGCTGCCGAGCGTCGAGCGCTACATCGTGCTGACCGACGCCGCGCACATGCCGCAGACGACGCTCAAGAACGCCGTCGCCTACGAATCGTGGATCGGCGAGGCCGACGGCGACTTCGCCTGGGGCACCTTCGACGAGAACACCGCAGCCGCGATGTGCTACACGTCCGGCACCACGGGCGATCCGAAAGGTGTGCTGTATTCGCATCGGTCCAACGTGCTGCATGCGTTGATGGCCAATAGCCGGGATTCACTCGGTACGTCCGCAGCAGACACAATGCTTCCGGTGGTTCCGCTGTTCCATGCCAACAGCTGGGGCATTGCCTTCTCCGCTCCGTCGATGGGCACCAAGCTGGTGATGCCCGGCCCCAAGCTCGACGGCGCGTCCGTCTACGAGCTGCTCGACACCGAGAAGGTGACCTACACCGCCGGCGTGCCGACGGTGTGGCTGATGCTGCTGCAGCACATGCAGGCGCATAACCTCAAACTGCCGCATCTGAAGATGGTGGTGTGCGGCGGCTCGGCAATGCCGCGCTCGATGATCCAGGCCTTCCTCGACATGGGTATCGGCGTGCGCCATGCCTGGGGCATGACCGAGATGAGCCCGATCGGCACGCTCGCTACCCTGAAGCCGCCGTTCCTCGCCGCCGACGGCGACGCCAAGCTCGACGTGCTGCAGACCCAGGGCTTCCCGCCGTTCGGCGTCGAGATGAAGATCACCGACGATGCCGGCACCGAGTTGCCGTGGGACGGCAAGACCTTCGGCCGGCTCAAGGTGTCCGGGCCCGCGGTGTCGAAGGCCTACTACAAGGTCGACAGCAACATCCTCGACGATGAAGGCTTCTTCGACACCGGCGACGTCGCAACCGTCGACGAGCATGGCTACATGCGCATCACCGACCGCTCCAAGGACGTCATCAAGTCCGGCGGCGAATGGATCTCCTCGATCGACCTGGAGAATCTCGCGGTCGGCCATCCCGCGATCGCCGAGGCTGCCGTCATCGGCGTCTATCATCCAAAATGGGATGAGCGCCCGCTGCTGATCGTGCAATTGAAGCCCGGCCAGACGACGACGCGCGAGGACATCCTGAAATACATGGAGGGCAAGATCGCCAAATGGTGGATGCCCGATGACGTCGCCTTCGTCGACGGCATTCCGCACACGGCAACGGGCAAGATCCTGAAGACCGCGCTGCGCGACCAGTTCAAGAGCTACCGCTTCCCCAACGCCGCAGCTTAGCAACAACTCCCGTTCCGCGCGAGACTCACGGCCCCTGCGCCCCCGCGGGGGCCGTTTGCGTTCCGCGCAAAAAGTTCCATCGCCCTCGCCTCGACCAAAGGCGAATAGGAAGCCCATGGGCGGGTTCCTAAGGTCCGGCACCATAAAAAACGAGGGAACGCCACCATGCGAAAATCAATCCGCCTGCTGCCCTGGCTGCTGGGAGCATCACTGGTCGCCACGGCCGCTCACGCCGCCGGCAACAAGGTCGTGATCGGCGACATCGACGACATGTCCGGGCTCTATGCCGACGTGATCGGGCCGGGCGGCGTCGAGGCTGCAAAGATGGCGATCGAGGATTTCGGCGGCAGCGTGCTCGGCAACAAGATCGAGTTCATGGAGAGCGATCATCAGAACAAGCCGGACGTCGGCGCCCAGAAATTGCGCGAGTGGGCCGATCGCGACGGCGTCACCATGATCCTCGGCGGCTCCAACACGGGGGTCAGCCTCGCGATGGCCACCGCCGCCAAGGAGAAGAAAATACCGTTCATTGCGATCGGTGCCGCCGGCGCCTCGCTGACGGGCAAGGACTGCACGCCCTACACCGTCCACTACGCCTACGATACGACCTCGCTCGCCAACGGCACCGCCAAGACCATGGTCAGCCAGGGCGGCAAGAGCTGGTTCTTCCTGACCGCCGACTACGCCTTCGGCACCCAGTTGCAGGAGGCCGCGTCCAAGGTGGTCGAGGCCAATGGCGGCAAGGTGGTCGGAGCGGTCCGCGTGCCGCTCTCGACCTCGGATTTCTCCAGCTATCTGCTGCAGGCGCAGGGCTCGGGCGCGCAGGTTCTGGGCCTCGCCAATGCCGGCAACGACTTCACGAACTCGATCAAGGCCGCGGATGAATTCGGCATCGCCAAGACGATGAAGCCGGCGGCGCTGCTCGCCTTCGTCAGCGACATCCACAGTCTCGGCCTGAAGACCGCGCAGGGTCTCTATCTCACCACCGGCTGGTATTGGGACCTCAACGACAAGACCCGCGCCTTCGCCAAGCGCTACTTCGAAAAGACCAAGCGCGAGCCGACCATGAACCAGGCCGCCTACTACTCGGCGACGACGACCTACCTCAATGCCGTGAAGGCGGCCGGCACCACCGACTCCGACAAGGTCATGGACCAGCTGCGCAAGATGAAGATCGACGACATGTTCACGTCGAACGGCAAGATCCGCGCCGACGGCCTGATGGAGCACGAGATGTACATCATGCAGGTCAAGAAGCCGGAGGAGTCGAAGTACCCCTGGGACTACTACAAGCTGATCCAGACGATGTCGGGCGAGGAGGCGTTCGGCAAGCTCGCCGACTCGGCCTGCCCGCTGGTGCATGGCCACTGAGCATCGGCGCAGCCTGACCAAGGAAGCCGCGGCCCCTCCCTTTCGGCGGGGCCGTGGCGTTTGTGCCGCTGCGGCTTTGACGTGGCGCAAGACGGCAGGCACGGCCGCATCTAGAAGAGGGGCATGGGTTCAAGAGCGCGCGTCCCGGCTTCCACGACATGGCGCGACGTACCGTCGACGGTGCTGACGCTCGGGCTGGTGTCGCTGCTGATGGACATCTCCTCGGAGCTGATCCACGCGCTGCTGCCGATCTTCCTCGCGACCGTGGTCGGCGCGTCCACGGTGACGATCGGCCTGATCGAAGGCGTGTCCGAGGCGACCGCCGCAATCACCAAGGTATTCTCCGGCGCACTGTCCGACCGCATCGGCAAGCGCAAGCTGCTGGTCGCAATCGGCTATGGGCTGGCGGCCCTGACCAAGCCAGTGTTTCCGCTCGCCGGCACATCCTGGCAGATCCTCGCCGCGCGCTTCGTCGACCGCATCGGCAAGGGCATCCGCGAGGCGCCGCGCGACGCACTGATCGCCGACGTCACGCCGGAAGGCATCCGCGGCGCGAGCTACGGCTTGCGCCAGGCGCTCGACACGATCGGCGCCTTTGCCGGTCCCCTCCTCGCGGTGGCGCTGATGGCGCTCTATGCCAACGACTTCCGGGCGGTGTTCTGGTGGTCGGCGCTGCCGGCCGCGCTCGCCGTGCTGCTGATCCTGTTCGGCGTGCGCGAGCCGGTGGAGACAGCGCCTGCGCCGCACCCCGGCTGGCCGGTCCATACGCGCGAACTGCGACGGCTGCCATCAGCCTATTGGATCGTGGTCGCCATCGGCGCGGTGTTCGCGTTGGCCCGCTTCAGCGAGGCGTTCCTGGTGCTCAAGGCGCAGGCCGACGGCCTCGCTCTCTCCCTCATCCCGTTGGTCTACGTGCTGATGAACCTGATCTATGCCGGCGTCGCCATGCCGGCCGGCATCCTCTCCGACCGCATCGGCCGCAACAACGTGCTGACCTGCGGCCTCGTGGTGCTGACAGCCGCCGACCTGACGCTGGCCTTCGTGCCCGGCCTGATCGGCACCGCGATCGGCGTCGCGCTGTGGGGCTTCTACCTCGGGCTGTCGCAGGGGCTGCTGTCGGCAATGGTCGCCGATACCGCCCCGCAGGACCTGCGCGGCACCGCGTTCGGCCTGTTCAACCTTGTGACCGGCGCTGCGCTGCTGGTCGCGAGCCTGCTGGCGGGATGGCTGTGGCAAGCCTATGGGTCGCAGGCGACGTTCGCGACCGGCGCGGCATTCTCCGTCGCAACCATCCTGTTGATGCTGACGGCCTTGCGCGCGCGCCCCACCCCAAGCGTCTGACACAGTCGACGGATCAACCGCCCTCTCCGGGCCAGACCCCTCTTGAATTTAGCCCCTCCGCGTGGTCTCACACGGATGACCCGGCCGCCCGGCGCAACGCAGGCAGCGGCCCAACCCGGCAGTTCCTGACACGATGGCACGCAGGTTTCACGCCCCCTATCTGTCGGAGCCCATCTCCAGCCTCGCGACCTGGACCCGCAATCTGGCGGTGTTCTCGGTCGTCGCCGTGCTGGTCTCGATCCTGATCCTGCGCTTCGATTTTCTGGAGATGAAGCCGGCGCTGGCGACGTTCTTCGGAGCGCTGGGGCTTGCCGTCCTGTCGATCCTGCTCGGGCTCGCGGCCTTCGTCGCGATCTGGCGCAACGGCAGCCGCGGCATGAGCCGGATCCTGCTCGCCTTCATGATCGATGCCGTGGTGCTGGCCTATCCGGCCTACCTCGCGCTCCAGTACCGCAAGCTGCCGAAGATCTACGACATCACCACCGACCCGATCGATCCGCCGCGCTTCGAGGCCTTGGCGCCGCTGCGCAACGGCGACGGCACCAACACGGCCGTGTATGCCGGGCTGTATTCAGCCGAGCAGCAGCAGAAATTCTATCCGGACATCGAGCCGGTGCAGATCGAGCTGCCGCCCGATCGTGCCTATGCGATCGCGCTGAAGCTGGTCAACCGGCGCAAATGGTTCGTGGTCGACGAGCGCGCGCCGCAGCCGCCGCGCCGCGTCGGCCGCATCGAGGCGGTCGCACGCACGCCGATCATGGGCTTTCGCGAGGACATCTCGATCCGGATCCAGCCCGACGGCGAGGATTCCCGCGTCGACGTCCGCTCCGCCTCGCGCTATTTCGAGTCAGATATCGGCAGCAACGCCGCGCGCGTGACCAAGCTGATCGAGGATCTCTCCAGCGCCGGCGAGGCCGAGGCGCAGAAGCCGGTGAAGAAGGTGACGCCGCCGCCCATGGCAGCGAAGGGGAATGCGAAGACGGTGAAGAAGTGAGAGGCGAATTGCGAAGAGGGAGGAGCGAATAGGGAATGAAATCGGTCCCCGCTCGCGCTCTTGCCCTGCTTGCTATTCGCTCCTCCCTGTTCGCTATACCAGCCGATACGTCCCGCCGATCACCGGATCGCCTTCCGTCGCGACCACGCCGCGGGCGACGAGGTCTTCCAGATGCGCCAGCACGGAATAGCCGGCCGCCGTGGTGAGCCGCGGATCGATGCCGATATAGATCGCGCGCACCATGGTCGGGATGTCGGCCTCGCCCTTGGCGAGGCGATGCAGGATCGAGGCTTCGCGCGCCTGGCGATGGCGCATCAGGAAGCGCGTGTAGCGCGGTCCCTCCGGAATTTCCGGTCCGTGGCCTGAGAAATACAGCTCCTCGGGCCGCGCGGCGAGCCGCTCCAGCGAAGCCATGTAGTCGACCATCGAACCGTCGGGCGGCGCCACGATCGAGGTGGCCCAGCCCATCACGTGATCGCCGACGAAGGTGGTGCTACGCGCGCCCCAGGCGAAGGCGAGATGGTTGGCGGTATGACCGGGTGTCGCCAGCGCCTCGAGCTGCCAGCCCTGCCCCTCGATCACGTCACCATCGACAACGGTGACATCGGGCGCGAAGTCCCGATCGACGCCGGATTCCGGGCTGTGCTTCTCGCTCTCGTAGCGCGGCCGCGACGCGCGATGCGGGCCCTCGGCATAGACGGTGGCGCCGGTCGCGGCCTTGAGCCGGCCGGTGTTCGGCGAGTGATCGCGGTGGGTGTGCGTCACCAGGATGTGCGTGACGGTCTCGCCTCTGACGGCATCGAGCAGCGCCTGCGCATGGGCCTCGTTGTCCGGACCCGGATCGATGATCGCGACGTTACCGGTGCCCACGATGTAGCTGACGGTACCGGTGAAGGTGAACGGGCTCGGATTGTTGCAGAGGACGCGGCGAATGCCCGGACGCACCTCCTCGACGACTCCAGCTGCAAGCGGGAAGTTGCGGTTGAATGGGACGTCTTCCTCGACCATCTGCTGCCCTTAACTCTGCGCGGGCGCTTGAATGGCCCGCTTCCTCCGGCGTCATGCCCCGCGCAGGCGGGGCATCCGGTACGCCCTGGCGTATCGGCTGATCACTCTCGTCTCGGCATACTGGATCGTCCGCTTGCGCGGACGATGACAGTTGAGGACTCAGGGCCCGTCCCCAAGATCGACCAGGCGAATTAGAAGAACGCCTGACTAGAAGAACGCCTGGATGCCGGTGATGGCGCGGCCGAGGATCAGCGCGTGGACGTCGTGCGTGCCCTCGTAGGTATTGACCGTCTCGAGGTTGGCGACGTGGCGCATCACCTGATACTCGATCGAAATGCCGTTGCCGCCGTGCATGTCGCGCGCGACGCGGGCGATGTCGAGCGCCTTGCCGCAATTGTTGCGCTTGACGATCGAGATCATCTCCGGGGCCATCTTGCCCTCGTCCATCAGCCGGCCGACGCGCAAGCTTGCCTGCAGGCCAAGCGCGATCTCCGTCTCCATGTCCGCAAGCTTCTTCTGCACCAGTTGCGTGGCGGCCAGCGGACGGCCGAACTGCTTGCGGTCGAGCGTGTACTGGCGGGCGCGATGCATGCAGTCCTCGGCGGCGCCGAGCACGCCCCAGGAGATGCCGTAGCGGGCGCGATTGAGGCAGCCGAACGGCCCTTTCAGGCCGGACACGTTGGGCAGCAGCGCGCTCTCCGGCACCACCACGCCGTCCATCACGACCTCGCCGGTGATCGAGGCACGCAACGAGAGCTTGCCGCCGATCTTCGGCGCCGACAGGCCCTTCATGCCCTTCTCGAGGATGAAGCCACGGATCTGGTTGTCATGCGCGGCCGACTTCGCCCACACCACGAACACGTCGGCGATCGGCGCGTTCGAGATCCACATCTTGCTGCCGGTCAGGCGGTAGCCGTCGGCGACCTTCTCGGCGCGGGTCTTCATGCCGGCCGGATCGGAGCCGGCATCCGGCTCGGTGAGGCCGAAACAGCCGACCCATTCGCCGCTGGCGAGCTTCGGCAGGTACTTCTTGCGCTGGCTCTCGTCGCCATAGGCGTAGATCGGATACATCACCAGCGAGGACTGCACCGAGTTCATCGAGCGGTAGCCGGAATCGACGCGCTCGATCTCGCGTGCCACGAGGCCATAGGCGACGTAGCTCGCATTGGCGCAGCCATATTCCTCCGGCAAGGTGATGCCGATCAGGCCGAGCTCGCCCATCTCGTTGAAGATCTCGCGATCGGTCTTCTCGTCGAGATAGGCCTTGGTCACGCGCGGCAGCAGCTTGTCCTGGGCATAGGCGCGCGCGGTGTCACGCACCATGCGCTCGTCCTCGGTCAACTGCTCGTCCAGCAGGAAGGGATCGTCCCACTGGAAGCTCGACTGGGCCGGCTTGTCCTTTGCCTGAGGGCGCGCGCTCATGAATGGTCCTTTCGCGTCTCGCTGCGCACGGGTCGCAGCAGTCTAGAGGTTAAATCCTGGAAGTTCAGCCTTCAAGCCGCTCGTTGGCGACGATCTCGATGCCGAAACCCGACAGGCCCTTGTAGTCATGCGCTGACGACGTCAGGTTCCGGATCGAGGTCACGCCGAGATCACGCAGGATCTGCGCACCGACGCCGACCTCGCGCCACTGCCGATGGCGATCGGCCTCCGCGGTATGCGGCTCTTCGACCGGCTCGACGGGAACGCCGGCCGCGCCGTCGCGCAGATAGATCAGCACGCCGCGACCGGCCTGCTTGAAGTGCTGCAGCACCGCCTGGATACGCTGCGGGCCCGCGATCAGATCCTTCACGATGTTGGGCTTGTGCAGCCGCGTCAGCACGTTCTTGCCGTCGCCGATGCCGTTGTAGACGAACGCGGCGTGGGTGATCGGATCGAACGGCGAGCGGTAGGCGAAGCCCTGCAGCGGCCCGATCGGGCTGTCGGTCGTGAAAGTCGATACCCGCTCGATCAGCTTCTCGCGCGCCTGCCGGTAGGAGATGAGATCGGCGATGGTGACATGCTTGAGATTGTGGGCCGCGGCGAAACGAACGACCTGCTCGCCCTTCATGACCGTGCCGTCATCGTTCATCAACTCAGAGATGACGCCGACCGGCGGCAGCCCCGCGAGCTTGCAGAGATCGACCGCCGCCTCGGTGTGGCCGGAGCGCAGCAGCACGCCGCCGTCACGCGCGATCAACGGGAAGATATGGCCGGGGCGCGCGAAATCAGCGGCACCGGCATTCGGGTTGGCGAGCGCACGACAGCAGGAGGCGCGCTCTTCGGCCGAGATTCCGGTGCCACCGTCCGGCTTGTAGTCGATCGAAACGGTGAAGGCCGTGGTGTGGTTGGAATCATTGTGCGCGACCATCGGGTCGAGCCGCAGCCGCCGCGCGTCGTCGGCGGTGATCGGCGCGCAGACGATGCCGGAGGTATGGCGAATGATGAACGCCATCTTGTCGGGCGTGCAGAGCGAGGCGGCGACGATGAGATCGCCCTCGCCCTCGCGGTCGTCGTCATCGGTCACGACGACCATCTCGCCCTTGGCGAAGGCGTACAGAACTTCCTGGATCGAGTCGGCCATTGCAAGTCTCGCTGCTTTTCCGGGCTGCTTTAGCCGGGATCGCAGGCGCGCGCCAGAGCGGCGGAACCGCCGCTCGAAGGTCGCCTTCCCCGGGAAAAGGACCTGCCCTGCCAGGACAAGCGCCCTGGTATCTGTTTAAAGTCGCCTCAAATCGAGAACAAGGGAGCCGCGCCTCATGGCCGCATTCGATTTTGCACCCCTCCTCAGCCCCGGCCTGCCCGCACCCGCCGCGCGCTGGACGGGACTCGCAAAATACAGCTTCGTCGGCGGCAACAACGACGCCGATGCCGTGCCCGTGGAGGGCTTGCGCGCGGCCGCCGACGCCGTGCTCGCCCGCGAGGGACGCGCGCTCGCCACCTACGGCCTCGCGCACGGGCCTCAAGGCTACCGACCGCTGCGGGACTTTCTTGCCGCCAAGCTGACGCGGGACGCGGGCATGTCGGCGCGCGCCGACGACATCATGATCCTGTCCGGCTCGCTGCAGGGCCTCGACCTCGTCAACCAGGCGCTGCTCACGCGCGGCGACACCGTGCTGGTCGAACAGGACAATTACCAGGGCACGCTGACGCGGCTGGCACGACTGGGCGTCAAGGTCATCGGCATCCCGCTCGACCAGGACGGCATGCGAACCGATGCGCTGGCGACGGTGCTGGCCGATCTCAAGGACCGCGGCATCCGGCCGAAATACATCTATACCATTCCGACGGTGCAGAATCCGACCGGCACCATCATGCCGGAAAGCCGCCGTGCCGAGCTGCTGTGGCTGTCGCGCGCCTATGGCGTGCCGGTGTTCGAGGACGACTGCTACGCCGACCTGATCTGGGACGGCAAGCGGCCCCGCGCGATCCACGGCATGTCCGATCATGGCGGCGTGATCCACCTCGGCTCGTTCTCGAAATCGGTCGCGCCCGCGCTACGGGTCGGCTTCCTGGTCGCCCCCTGGGAGATCATGTCGGTGCTGCTGTCCCTCAAGACAGATGCCGGCTCGGGCGCGCTGGAACAGATGGTGCTTGCGGAATATTGCAGACCGCATTTCGCGACCCACGTGCCGCAGTTGGTGCGGGGCCTGCGCGCCAAGCTGGACACCCTGATCGAGGCGCTCAACGCGGAGTTCGGCACCGCCGCCGAGTTCGCGCCGCCCAAGGGCGGGATCTTCCTCTGGGTCAAGCTGCCGGACCAGGTTGACGCGATGAAGCTGTCACAGGCAGCGCTCAAACGCGGCGTCTCGATCAATCCGGGACCGGAATGGTCCACCGACGCCGCGCATGCGCGGAGCCGCCTGCGGCTGTGCTTCGCCAGCCCCTCGCATCAGGAGATCCGCGAGGGCATCGCAGTGCTCGCCGACGTCTGCCGGGAGGAGTTCGGCGTGCCGCTCCGCTCGTCCAATGTGGAGCGGACGCGCGCGATCGAGTGATTTGCGCGCCGCTCACCGCACCGAAAAGGGCGACTGATAGGGCCGCCCGAACGGCACGCCATTGATCACCGTCTGCACCGGCTTGAGCTGCAGCTTGCCGTCGCGCTTGTTGCCGCGGGTATCGACGAAGCTGACGGGACCCTCGACCAGGTCCATGATTGCAACGTCGGCCGGCGCGCCGACCTGCAAAGTGCCGATCTTCGGCGCACGGTTGATGATCTTGGCCGGCACAGAGGTGGCCATGTTCACCACCTGCTCCAACGAAAATCCCATCGCGATGAATTTCGCCATCACGTTGGGCAGGAACGGCATGCCCGGACTGTTGCCGGAGAACACATGGATGTCGGAGGAGATCGTGTCCGGGCCGCAGCCGCCGGGGATTGCGACTTCGGCCACGGTGAAATCGAAGCTGCCGCCGCCGTGGCCGACATCGAACAGCACGCCGCGCTGCTTGGCGGCGAGCGCCGCGGGCAGCAGCTTGCCGTCCTGGACGATGTTGGTGAAGGCGCCGCCCATATTCGGCGCGCCGGAATAGGCATGGGTCAGGATGTCGCCGGGGCGCAGCAGGTCCAGGATCTGTGACATCAGCTCGCCGGTCTCGACGCCACCGATATGCACCATCATCCGCGCCGGCCAGCCGCACAGCTCGCAGGCCTTGATGGCACGCTTCAGCGGCTCGATCCCGTGCTTGAAGATCACGTTCTCCGACATCCGCACCTTGACCCCGAGCAGGAAGTCCGGGTTCTCCGCCAGCGCCATGGCGCAGGCGTCGACCTGCGCGTTGTCGATGTTGTAGAGCTCGGCCACCGGGAACGCCGACAGGCCGTTGTTGGCGATGTGGACGAAGGCGTAGATGCGTGCCCGCGACTGGGCGGTGATGAAGCGGCGCAGCGCCGCCAGATTGTTCACACCGGCGTCGCCGGCCGAGACGACCGTCGTGGTGCCCTGGAATTGCACCAGTTCGTCCGGGGGAATCCCGATCGCCGAACCATAGGGGTAGACGTGACTGTGGAGATCGATCAGGCCCGGCGTCACCAGCCGGCCGTTGGCGTCGATCGACCGCAGCGCCCGCTCGGCCGGTATCTCGGGCTCGACCGCTTCGACGACGCCCCAGCGGATCCCGATGTCGCGCCTGCCTCGGAGCGACTGGCTGGGATCGATCACGTCGCCGCCCTTGATCACCAGATCGAACTTGTCGGCCGGCCCCATCGCGGCGCCGGCGGGACCCGATAGCGCGGCCATGGCGGCCGCTCCGGACGACAGCAGGAATTTGCGGCGCGACAGCGCAGACATGGTCAGCCTCCCCACGCTTGTTTGTAGTTGCGGGGAGCATGCGCCTTGTCCCCCTCGCCATCAAGGCCGGCCCGGAAAGAATGAGACTTTGTGCCAACGATCTCGGCGCAGGTCTGTCGTTGCGCCGTTGACGCAGTGCATTAAGATGTCACGGCAGTCATCCCCGCGAGACCGCATGATTTCGATCTCCCGCCCTCTCATCGCAATCGTCCTCTGCGCATCATCAGCGTCTGCCGCCCGGGCCGACGACACCGTCGAGGTCGCCCGGACCTGGGGCCTGATCGGAACCTGGGCCGCCGACTGCAGCGCACCGCCGGTCAAGGGCCGCGGCGCCATCATCTCCTACGAAGTCACTGACGATCGTCACCTGATCTATCGTCGTGACCACGATCCGTCCGACGTCAACCAGGTGGCGAGCGCACGCGTCGAGGCGGACCAGACGCTGGTGCTCTCGATCGTGCTGCCCAAAGCGCGCCAGACGCGAGAGAACGGGATCACCCGGACCGCCGACGGCAACATCCGCTCCGTGTTCAATCGCGGCGAGGACGACAGCTACACCATTCGTGACGGCCGCTTCGTTGCCAACGGCAAGCCGACGCCAGCGCTCAGGAAATGCGACTGACGCGGCGGGCTCGAGGGGGCGCCGCGATTCGCCCGCGAGCTTGAAGACCAAATCTGAACGTGCATTCAGCAACTTCGTGGAAGTTCCTGCGGAACGTTCTTTCACACTTCAAGTTGATCCCGCACTTTCATTCTGGAGGACAACATGAAGAAAATCGCTCTCGCACTCGCTTCCCTGGCGGTCGTCGCGCTCGCGGCACCGTCGATCGCCAATGCCGAGACCGTGGTCATCAAGCGTGGCGGCCATCACTACCACCACGGCTGGGATCGGTCCCGCGCCGAATACCGCATGCATCGTGAGTACCGGCCTCACCGTTATGTCCGGCCCTTCCACCGCCATCACGATCGCACCGTGATCATCCGGCGCGACTGATCTGCAACTTCGACACAGCAATGGCCCCGCAAGGGGCCATTTTCTGTGGCGTTCGTTCTGACGCCCGTTCTTGCAGGGCTTCGCGTGGTCGTCAGCGGTCCCAGTCCGGCGCAAAGGCCGGATTGACGAAGCGCTTGTCCTTCGGGAGGGACGCGATGGTGGCGCGATCCTCATCGTCGAGTTGAAGCTTCATCGCATCCCAGTTCGCACGCTGACTTTCCGGGCGCGCTGCCTTGGGGATCGCCGCCACCCCATCCTGGTCCAACAGCCATTTCAGCGCGACCTGGGCGGCGCTGGCGCCATGCTTCCTGCCGATGGCCCCAAGCGTCTCGTCGGCGGCGGCCCGTCCCTGCGCCAGCGGGCAATAGGCCACCAGGGGAATCGAGCGGCCCGCCATGTAGGCCATCAGCTTCGACTGGTCGAGCATCACATGATATTCGACCTGATTGCAGGCGACAGGTACCTCGACGTCCTCCACCGCCTGCTTCAGAAGCGCGACGGTGAAGTTTGCGACGCCGATCGCGCGCGTGCGCCCCTCCTCCTTCAGCTTCAGCAGCGTCTCCAGGGCGGCGGGCAGGTTCATCCCCTTGGCCGGCCAGTGGATGAGATAGAGATCGACGAACTCCAGCCGGAGCTTCTTGAGGCTCGTGTCGAAGGCACGGCGGATCGCATCCGGCGCGAGGTTCTCCGGCCAGACCTTGGTGGTGACATGCAATTCGGCGCGCGGCAGATTGGTCGCCGCAAGTGCAGCACCGATCGCGTCCTCGTTGGCGTACATCTCGGCGGTGTCGACGTGGCGGTACCCGAGCGCAAGCGCGCTCTCGACGGCCTCGCGGCAGACGGTGCCCTGCATGCGAAAGGTGCCGAGCCCGAGCTTGGGCAGGCGGATACCCTGGGTGTCGATGGCGTTTCATGAAATCTCCTGGAATCGCGCGAGCCGCTCGCCAGCGAGCGCCGGCGGCAGCCTCGAAACATCAAGACCTTGGCGGGAAGTGCTCAGCTTGCCTTCGCTCCGCTTGCGAGTTCAAGCAAGCCGGCATCCACCTCGATCAAGATGTCGGGAGCGAAGTTCCTGGACGCAACAGGCGCGCGGGTAGACCCGCCGATCAGCGCCAGTTGCAGATGCCGCCGCTGCCAGGCCGGCACGGCCAGGTCTGAATGCGCGTATCCATCGCCTGCGCGTCGAGCGGATTGCCGCGCCGATGGACGAGCTTGGTGCGGGCGGCGCCGCGGGGCCGCTCGGCCGTCCTCGTACCATGAGGCCGCCGGGTGGCGACGGCGCGCGGGATTCCGGAACTGACGTCGGGGTCAACAGCAGAACGGACGGCGACCGCAGGTCGATCTGTTTTGGCTTCGATGGGCACGGGTTCGAAATGCGCCTCGGGGCCGAGCGGCTCCGGCGACAACACGGCCTTCGACAAATCGAGCTTGAGGAAGTCACCCGGCTGATAGGCCCCTGCCACAGCATCGGTCGCTGCGAGCAACACGGCGCATGTAATCGCGCCGACAACAGCTCTCAACACCATCCCATCCTCCCGTTCCCCCGCGTAACGCCACTTACGCGCGCCCCTGCCATGAGATCTCCGCGCGCCCGCTGACGGCAAAGGCGCACGGCTGCAAGAACCGGCTGCGAGCGCCTGAGTTCGCGCCACGCATCATGTTCGATGATCGACCGTTATCAGTTCGGAGAAAGCGCCCGCCAACCGCCGGTCGTTCGACGCATCATAGCCAAAGTTCCGCGCTCGTCTCTCATGTAGGTCACGGCGCCGTCATTTCCAGGCCCAAAACTGCTGATCACGGTTACCGCTGTGCACGCAAACGGGCGCTCGCGAGATAAGTCATACTAATTCGAGGAATCGATTCTGATGCGGCAGCGTAGCCTCTCGGCGACGCCCGGCGCGATATGCATGACGCCGGGCTTGGCCGCGAACTCGCCGTCGAAATTGAGCGGACTAGCGAAACCGCGCCACGGCTCGATGCACAGGAACGGCACGCCGCCGGGCTTCGACCAGATTCCAAGCTGACGAAAATTATCCCAGGCTAACTCAAGCGCCGGTCCCCTGGTTCCGACGAGGCGAACCGAACGGCTGGCCGGCGGATCGAGGATCACGGCATCATCGTCGAACAGGCGTTCGCTCAACGGGAGAACGCGCCCCTCGATCGGTGAGGGCTCCGGCCGCTCGCGCAGCAAACCGCCGGTCAGACGGCGGATCGGCGCCAGCTCAGGCTCTGCAAAAATCAGCCGATAGCTCTCCTTCGGCTGGCCGGGGAGCAGCGGCCAGTTGAAGGCGGGATGGCCGCCGAACGAGGCGGGCAGCATCTCCGCACCGGGGTTGGCGATCTCGACCGCCACGTCCAGCGCGTCAACGGCGATCCGGTAGCTCACCGTGAGACGGAAGGCGAACGGATAGCGCACCCGCGTCGTCTCGTCGTCGGTCAGTTGCAACACGCACGACTCGGCCCCGCGCTCCAGCCAGGTGAAACGCAGGTCGCGGGCGAAGCCGTGCTGGGTCATCGGATAGGTCTGGCCGCGGTGGTGGAGCTGGTCATTCTTGAGTCGGCCGACGATTGGAAACAGCCATGGCGCATGGCGCGGCCAGGCGCCTCCGGCCTGCCAGAGCAACTCCAGGCCCCCGGCCGTCTTCAGCGAGCACAGCTCGGCGCCATCAGCCTTGACCGAGGCGGTGATGCCGCCCGCGCCGATCGTGTGAAGGTCGTCGCTCATCTGCCGTCACCCTCGTCGCAAAGAGATCACACGAGGTGATGCCGGATCGCGGCAGCAACGTCCAGGGTGCGGTTCATCACCAGCGCGGAGACCACCGCCACAAGCACAGGGGACGGGGATGTCGAACACGCGGCCGAAGCCGAGGATATCGCCGCGTTCATAGGGCCCGCGCGGTGTCCGAAGGGTAGGCAACCTGCGCCGAATCTTCGTGCAGGGCGCCGCTTGCCGGACATGATCATTCGTGTACGAATGACCGAAACCGGCTTGATGCTGCGCCGCGTGCAGGCGCAAACTGCCGCAAATGCTTTGCCAGAAGAGAAGGATATCCCGATGGCCCATGACGCGCCGCAAGCAATCGGTCCCAGCAAGCTGGTCATCCGCAACATCGGCCTCTTGCTGTCCGGCGCCCTGGAACGGCCCATCCTGGATGCCGACACGATCGTCGCCGAGAACGGCAAGATCACGGGAATCGGCCGCTTCAAGGACGTCGACACCGAAGGCGCGACGACCATCGTCGATGCCCATGGCACGACGGTGGCGCCAGGCCTGATCGACAGCCACGTCCACCCGGTCGCCGGTGACTGGACGCCGCGGCAGAACCAGAGCAACTGGATCGATTCCTATCTGCATGGCGGCGTCACGACGATGATTTCCGCCGGCGAGGTGCACATGCCGGGCCGGCCGCGCGACGTCGTCGGCCTGAAGGCGATGGCGATCTTCGCGCAGCGCGCGTTCTGGACGCTCCGCCCCGGCGGCGTGAAGGTGCATGCCGGCGCGCCGGTCATCGAATGCGAGATGGTCGAGGACGATTTCAAGGAGCTCGCGGCGGCCGGCGTCAAGCTGCTCGGCGAGGTCGGCCTCGGCGGCGTCAAGGACGGCCCGACCGCGCGCAAGATGGTCGGCTGGGCGCGCAAATACGGCATTCAGAGCACCATTCACACCGGCGGTCCGTCGATCCCCGGCTCCGGCCTGATCGACAAGGACGTCGTGCTGGAGGCCGGCACCGACGTCATCGGACACATCAATGGCGGCCACACCGCCCTGCCCGACGATCAGATCCGCTGCATCTGCGAGGGCTGCAAGGCGGGGCTCGAGCTGGTGCACAACGGCAACGAGCGCTCGGCGCTGTTCACCCTGCGCACCGCGCGCGAGATGAACGAGCTCAACCGCGTGATCCTCGGCACTGACGCGCCGGCCGGCTCGGGCGTGCAGCCGCTCGGCATCCTCCGCATGGTCTCACTCTTGTCCTCGCTCGGCGACGTCCCGGCGGAGATCGCGTTCTGCTTCGCCACCGGCAATACCGCGCGGATGCGCGAGCTGGATTGCGGCCTGATCGAAGTCGGCCGCTCCGCCGACTTCGTCATCATGGACAAGGCGCAGCACTCGCCGGCCAAGACCCTGCTCGACAGCGTCCAGCTCGGCGACCTCCCCGGCATCGGGATGACCATCATCGACGGCATCGTCCGCACCCAGCGCAGCCGCAACACGCCGCCGGCGACGAAAATTCCGGAGATCGTGGCGAAGTAGTTGCCACAAGCTTCGTCATTGCGAGCGCAGTGCTCGTGAATGCGCCCTCTCCCCTTGCGGGAGAGGGCATGCAGGACGGAGCAGAAATCTCGGTCGGGTGAGGGGTATCTCTCCGCGAGTCTCGCTCGCCGAGAGATACCCCTCACCCAATCGCGAATGTGGATGGACCGGAGATGCCCTCTCCCACAAGGGGAGAGGGTGCTGTATCGGGCTGCGCTCATAGCGACTGAGCAAACAAGTAGGGTGGGCAAAGCGACGCCGCCAGGCGGCGCGTGCCCATCATGTGCAGATGCGCTCTCGGTGAGAATGGTGGGCACGCTTCGCTTTGCCCACCCTACGCGGGCGGTTTGCAACAGCTATTTCAGCCGGCTCAGCAGCGACAGCAAGCTCTCGCGCTCTCTCGCATCCAGCGGCGCCAAGGTCTCCTTGGAGATCGCGAGCGCCAGCGGCGCGGTCTTCTCCGCGAGCTGCTGACCCGCGCGGGTCAGGCTCACCAGTAGCCGGCGGCCATCCTGCGGATCCGAGCTGGTCTCGGTGAGACCGCGTGCGGTCAGCCGGTCGATCACGCCCTTGATCGTCGCGACGTCCATCGCCGTGAACCGTCCCAGCTGGTTCTGCGAGCACGGTCCGGTCTCGACCAACTTCGACATGGCCGCCCATTGCGTCGGCGTCAGGTTGCTGCCGATGTCGCGGGCGAAGATCATGGTGTGGCGCTGCCAGACCTGGCGCAGGATGAAGCCGATCTGATCGTCGAGCACGTAGTTTGATTTCGCCGCCTTGGCCGTGGCCTTCGCAGCGGGCTTTGCCTGCGGCCTCGGCGCAGTCTTCGTCGTGGCTTTCGCCGATCGCTTCGGCGGGGGACTCTTGGCCATATCTTCCCTCGCCTCAGATCGACAGATGCGCGTCGCGGATGTCGGGCCGCGCGTCGAGCTCGGTCATGGTGCCGGAGAAGCAGATGCGGCCGCGCTCGATGATGTAGGCTCGGTCCGAGATCAGCTTGGCGAAATGCAGGTTCTGCTCGGAGACGACCAGCGAGACGCCTTCCTTCTTCATGGTCAGGATCGCATCGACCATCTGCTCGACGATCTTCGGCGACAGGCCTTCCGAGGGCTCGTCGAGCAGCACCAGCGACGGATTGCCCATCAGTGTACGGGCGATGGTGAGCATCTGCTGTTCGCCGCCGCTCATGCGGCCGCCCGGGCGGTTCTTCATCTCGCCGAGATTGGGAAACAACTGATAGAGTTTCTCACGCGTCCATTGCGGCGCATTCGGCCGCGGCTTCTGCCGCCCGACCTCCAGGTTTTCCTCCACCGTCAGCTCGGTGAAGATGCGGCGCTCCTCCGGAACGTAGCCGAGGCCGGCGCGGACGATCTCATGGGTGGGCGCCGACGAGATGTCATGCCCCTCGAACATGATCTGGCCCTCGCGCAGCTCGACCAGGCCGACGATCGACCGGAAGGTCGTCGACTTGCCGGCGCCGTTGCGCCCGAGCAGCGCCACCACCTCGCCCTCGCCGACCTCGAGGCCGATGTCGAACAGGATATGCGCCGGACCATAGTGGCTGTTGAGATTGGCGACGGACAGCTTCATGCCGGCGCTCCCTCGCGATGATCGGCATCATAGAGCAGGCCTTCGCCGAGATAGATCGCCTGCACCTCCCGGTTGGCGCGCACCTCGGCTGGCGATCCCTCGGCAATGAGGCTGCCGCGATTGAGCACGAGAATGCGGTCCGCATGCTCGAACACCACGTCCATGTCGTGCTCCGTGAAAAGGACGCCGATCGACTGCTCGCGCGCGATTCCAGCCGTCAGCCGCATCAGCTCGACACGCTCGCGCGGCGCCATGCCGGCGGTCGGCTCGTCCATCAGCAGGAGCTTCGGTTGGTTGGCCAGCGCGATCGCGAGCTCCAGCCGCTTGAGGTCGCCATAGGCGAGCTCGCCGCACGGACGCTCGGCATAGCCGGCCATGCCGACGAGATCGAGCAGGCGATCGGCCTCGCCGCGCTCGATTGAAATCATCGGGCTCCAGAAATCGAACAGACGGTGATGATGCGAGACCAGGGCGACCTGGATGTTCTCGCGCACGGTCATGGTCGGATAGGTCGCGGTGATCTGGAAGGTGCGGCCGACCCCGAGCCGCCAGACCTCGCGCGGCCTGTGCCCCGTGGTCTCCTGCCCCATCACCGTGATGCGGCCGCTGTCCGGCACGTTCTGGCCGTTGAGCATGTCGAAGCAGGTGCTTTTCCCCGCGCCGTTCGGGCCGATCAGCGCCAGGATCTCGCCGGCCCGCAGCGTGAACGACACGTTGCGGACCGCGTGAATGCCGCCATAGGATTTCGACAGGCCTTCGACCGAGAGCAGCGACACGCCGGGGCTCATTGCGCGCCCTCCATCTTGGCCGACAGCGAAGCGCCCTTGGGGGCCAGTGCGCGACGCCGATGCATGACGGTTTCGACCACACCCACGATACCTTTCGGGAACACCACCACGATCAGCACGATGAAGATGCCGAGCACGAGCTTCGACCAGTCGGTCTGGCTGACCAGCCAGATGTTGAGCGCCTTGTAGACGATGGCGCCGAAGATTGCGCCGGGCACCGTCTCCACGCCGCCCAGCAGCACCATGACCAGCGCATCGACCGAGAGCGAGATGCCCATGTTGTCCGGAAACACGCTGCCCTTGAGATAGGCGAACAGGGCGCCGCCGATGCCGGCCGTGGTGCCGGCGATGATGAAGGCCGTCCACTGGATGCGCTTGCCGTTGATGCCGATGGACTCGCTGCGCAACGGCGAGTCCCGCATGCCGCGCAGGGCATAGCCGAACGGCGAGAAGGTGATCAGGCGCAGCACGCCGACGACGAAGGCGGAGACGCCAAGCGCGAGCCAGTAGAAATGCGACGGCGACGCCGCCCATTTCTCCGGCCAGAGCCCGAGAATGCCATTGTCACCTCCGGTCACCGCGACCCATTGGAACGCGATCGACCACACAATTTGCGCAAAGGCCAAGGTGAGCATCGCGAAGTACACGCCGGAGAGCTGCACGGCGAAGGCCCCGAACACGGCCGCACCGAGCGCGCCGAGCAGCGGCCCGAGCAGCAGGCAGACAATCATCGGCAATCCCGCAAGCTTGGCGAGGAACGCGACGCCGTAAGCGCCCAGGCCGAAATAGGCGGCGTGGCCGAACGAAGCGAGGCCGCCGACCGCCATCAGGAAATGCAGCGACGCCGCGAAGATCACGAAGATCGCGATCTCGGCGCCGACGGTCAGCGCGTAGTTGCCGGCGATGAAGGGCAGCATCGCCGCCAGCGCCAGCGCGACGAGAGAGGCCAGCCGCTCGACCGAGCTCAGCGGGCGCCACGGAATGACGGTCAGGCCCGGCGTGCGGCGCGCCGGCGCCTCCTTCTTGCCGAACAGGCCCCAGGGCCGCACGACCAGCACGACGGCCATCACCAGGAACACGAGGATCAGCGAGATCGTGGGGAAGATGAGAATGCCGAAAGCATTGAGCTCCGACACCAGCACGGCGGCAACGAACGCGCCGAGGATGCTGCCGAGGCCGCCGATCACGACGACCACGAAAACCTCGACGATGATGCGCAGGTCCATCGCGTGATGGACCGCGTCGCGCGGGATCTGCAGCGCGCCGCCGAGCGCGGCGAGGAAGACGCCGACCGCGAACACCGAGGTGAACAGCCATTTCTGATTGACGCCGAGCGCCGCGACCATGTCGCGGTCCTGCGTCGCCGCGCGCACCAGGACGCCCCAGCGGGTGCGCTGGAACAGCAGCCACAGCACCCCGAGCACGATCGGACCGAGCGCGATCAGGAACAGGTCGTAGCTCGGGATGTTCTGACCGAAGAAGTCGACCGCCCCCTTGAGGCCAGGTGCACGGCGGCCGACCAGATCGTCCGGTCCCCAGATCAGCACCACGAGATCTTCGACCATCAGGGTCAGGCCGAAGGTCGCGAGCAGCTGGAACAGCTCCGGCGCGTGATAGATCCGGCGCAGCAGCACGATCTCGACGAGGACGCCGATGGCCGCGACCGCGAGCGCCGCCACGACGATGCCGCCCCAGAAGCCGAGCGAGCCAGACAGCCGCTCCGTAAGCGAGAACGCCACATAGGCGCCGAGCATGTAGAACGCGCCATGGGCGAAATTGACGATGCGGGTCACGCCGAAGATGATCGACAGTCCCGACGCCACCAGGAACAGCGAGGCTGCGCTGGCAAGGCCGGTCAGGAACTGGACGAAATAGAAGGCCATGGGCGGTCCGCGTCAGGAGATCGTCTGTATCGAATGAGCCGCGTTCGAGCTCGTGTGCCCTGTCAATGAGCCGGCGAGCAAGCGTGGGGTGAGGGATCTCGGCCTGAACCTGTAGATCAGGCGTCGCGCGCCCTCACCCCGCCCGCTCTCCTCCGCGGGAGGAGGAGGCAGGAAGACCTCACTCAGTCCTTCGGACGGAGCTTGGAAACTTCGGCATCGCTCGGCAGATAGTCCGAGCCCTTGCGGTAGACGGTGTCGACCATGATGCCCTTGCCGTCCTTCAGCGCGGTCTTGCCAACATAAGCGCCGAGCGTCGACTGGTGGTCGATCTTGCGGAAGGTGATCTCGCCGAAGGGCGACGGAACGGACAGTCCCTCGGCCGCGGCGATCAGCTTGTCGGTATCGGTCGAGCCGGCCTTGGCGAGGATGGCGGCCGCCGACTTGATGGTCTGGTAGCCGACGATCGAGCCGAGCCGCGGATAGTCGTTGTACTTGGCCTGGTAGGCCTTCACGAACGCGTCGTGCTCGGGCGTCTTGATCGAATACCAGGGATAGCCGGTGACGATCCAGCCCTCGGGCGTCTCCTCCTTGAGCGGATCGAGATATTCCGGCTCGCCCGTCAGGAAGCTGACGACCTTGCGGTCCTTGAACAGGCCGCGGGTGTTGCCTTCGCGGACCAGCTTGACGAGATCGGCGCCGAAGGTGACGTTGAGGATCGCCTCCGGGTTGGCGGCGGCGACGGCCTGCACCACCGGACCGGCGTCGATCTTGCCCTGCGGCGGCCACTGCTCGTCGACCCACTGGATGTCCGGGCGCTTCTCGGAGAGCAGCTTCTTGAACACGGCGACGGCCGACTGGCCGTATTCGTAGTTCGGCGCGATGGTGGCCCAGCGCTTGGCGGGAAGCTTCGCGGCCTCCTCCACCAGCATTGCCGCCTGCATGTAGTTCGACGGACGAAGGCGGAAGGTGTATTTGTTGCCCTTGGCCCAGGTGATGGCGTCGGTCAGCGGCTCGGCCGCCAGGAAGAACACCTTCTTTTGGTTGGCGAAGTCGCTGACGGCCAGACCGATGTTCGACAGGAACGTGCCGGCGAGCATCGCCACGTTCTCGCTCGACACCAGCTCATTGGCAGCGGTCTGCGCGTCGGCCGGCTTGCCGCTGTCGTCCTTGGAGACGACGACGAGCTTCTTGCCGTTGATGCCGCCGGCCGCGTTGACCTCCTCGACCGCGAGCTGCCAGCCCTTGCGGTAGGGCTCGGTAAACGCCGGCAACAGCGAGTAGCTGTTGATCTCGCCGATCTTGATGACGTCCTCGGCACGCGCCGTACCCGTCAATCCGGCAACGGCAAGGCCCAGGCCTGCCGCAAGCATCGTTCTCCGTCGCATCCCTTCAGCCTCCAATTTTGATTTGAATTATCTTAGACCGTCGTCGCCCTTGATCTCGGCGACCGTGAGCCCGCCGACCCTTGGCAAGGGACGCCCGCTGTCGGTGACCGCGAGCGCGACCATGATCTCGTTGGCGCGTGGCGCGTCGTTGATCTGCACCTCCATGCCGTCGAAATGGCTGCGCACGAACGCGGCGTCCTTGTGCCCGAGCGGGATGTCGAGCGTGCAACCGACGCCGCCGCGCTTTTTCGATGACGGGATCAGCGCCGCGCCCTTGCCGAGCACCTTGCGCACCGGCGCGCCCATTTTCGGATGCAGGATCGCGGCGGCATGCTCCAGCTCGCCGTCGCTGCCGACGGCCGCGGCCTTGCCGTAGCTGTGCGCCGCCGGCCCCTCGATGCCGAGCGCGGCCACGGCGCGCTTGGCGAGCATCTCGCCGAGCTCCTCGCCGATCGCGATCAGCGGCGTGAGGTCCTCGACATAGCGGCCGGCAAACGGATTCTCGATCACCGCCACTGCCGCCGCGCGCCGCGTCGGCGGCGACACGGTCCGGCCCATCTCCTGATGGACTTCCTCGACCACGGTCACGATCTTTCTGATGACGGCGCTCATCGTCGACCCTTCGTGTTCCAGCACATCATGCATCAAACCTCACGCCGCCGCCGCCCGCAACTGCGGCCGACGAACGATCTCGATCGCGCGCGGACCGACAACGCGAATGTTGCCGCGGAGCTGCAGTACGGCGCCTTCGATCAGGCCGGCCGAGAGCAGCGACTGCGCACGATGCTCGCCCACGGCCAGCGCTTGGGCAATCTCGGCATCACCGAGATCTCCGACCTCGCATGTGACGAGGCGGTCACCGAGATCGCTGTCCGGCTGCAGCTCGCAGGCGGGTCGGCGAAGCACGGCCGGATGACCCGGAAGGTCAACGGCGTTGCCGATCGCCGTCGCCGCCGCATCGGCCTGCGCCGCGCTGCGCGCGAGCACCGTCACCGCGTCGGCAATGCCCAGCGAGAAGCTGCGGCCGTGGCGGCCCGATGTGGCGACGCCGCCGATCGCATCGGCAGCACGAAGCGTCATCCTGCGCATCACGCCTGCGCCATCGGGACGGTCCATCAGCCCGACGCTGAACGTGGCGGCATCCCGCAGATGGAGTGCGATGTCACCGCCATTGTTGACATAGGCCCGCGTCAGCTTCGCCGCGCCGCGCATGGCGCCGAGAATCTCCTCGGCGACGCTGCCCGCGACCGCGGCCATCGGCGTGATGAACATCTCGCGCGCGAACGGCGACACGGCCGCATGCATCCGCCGCGCAACGACGCCTTTCAATGGGCAGCGATCGTGATCGGCTCCCTTGCGCAGATCGGACAGTTCCGCACACAGCTCGTCCAAGAGACCCGTGAAACGCTCGGCCGCCGCACGATAGGCCGCGCGAACATCGCCATCGGCGGCGTCGGCGCCGATGATCAGATCGATCGGGCCGTCCTGCAGATGCAGCCGCCGCTCGGGCAACAAGGCGATCTGTGGCTGCCGGGTCATGCGCCCGGCCTCGGCCACGGCAGCTGGCGAATGTCCTTGCTGACATCCTTGAGCGACGTGAGCGGCTGGACGTAGTCCATGTGCCCACCGAGCGCCGCGTAGTCCGATAGCCTCAACGTGAACTCGATCGGTGCGACGATCGCCGGCGTCGGCACATAGCCGAAGGCGCCGGCCGGCATCTGGGTCACGTCGACCATGTAGGTGATGCCGCCGCCCGGCCAGACATAGACCGGCGCACCGCCGCTCGTGACCCGCGTCAGCGTATCCTTGACCGACCGCGTCAGCCGCACCGGATTGTCGGTGACGCCCGCGCGCAGCGAGCCGCCGGCACCGGCCATGAACAGCACGGTGCACAGTGCCGGCTCGCAGTTCTCCTGGATGCGCTCGACCGAGAACTGCAGCTCCGGCGGCATCTCACGCTGCACCGGCTTGAGCGACTCGTCGAGCACGTAGTAGGCGGCATGTTCGCCCGTCGTGGACACCATCAGCAGCGTCGTGCCAGGCTTCGCCGTCTTCGCATCGAACGGCCCGAGAATCGACAGCGGATCGGAGATGTCGGTGCCGCCCCAGCCGGTTCCGGGCTGCGCCACCTGGAAGTAGCGGCCCGGCGTGGAGCGCCGTCCCTTCATCTTGATGCCGGTCGCGGCAATGTCGAGCAGCTTGCCGGCCTGGTGCTCCGACAGCACGCCGGTGATGTGATCATCGACCACGACGACCTCGTCGACCTTGCCCTGCCATTGCTTGGCGAACATGCCGATCGTGGCCGAGCCGCAGCCGACGCGCATGCGCTCTTCCTTGACGCCGTTGACAACAGGCGGCTGCCCCGCCTGCACGATCACGCTGGAGCCGCCGTCGACGACGAGCTCGACGGCCTTGCGGTTGCTGAGGTCCATCAGCGCGTCGCAGGTGACGCGCCCCTCCTTCTTGGAGCCGCCGGTGAGATGATGCACGCCGCCGAGCGAGAGCATCTGCGAGCCGTATTCGCTGGTCGTGACGTGACCGACCGCTTCGCCGTCGACCCGCACCGTCGCCGCTTCCGGGCCGAGATAGCGATCGGTGTCGATCTTCACCTTGACGCCGCAATAGCTGAAGATGCCCTCGGTCACGACCGTGACCATGTCGACGCCCTCGACCTGCGAGGACACGATGAACGGCGCGGGCTTGTAGTCGGGATAGGTGGTGCCGGCGCCGATCGCGGTGACGAACAGCTCCGGCTGATGCACGATCTTGCCGTCCCAGTCGCCGCTCGCCTGGAACGGCACCAGCTTGCCGCCATGCGACACCGTGCGCTCCAGCAGGATATGCGGATCGACGCGCACCAGCACACCGTCCTGATTGGCATAGCGATCGCAGGCGCCAGCCGCGCCCGGCTTGATGTAGCACATCACCGGACAGGCATCGCAGCGGATCTTGTCCCCTGCACCTTCGCTCGCCGTCTCAGTCACCATGCAGAGAAGCCCATCTTGAAGCGGAGTTGACGGCAACCGTCCGCACGCCGCGGCAATTCGTTCGTATACGAATGATGTCGCGCCCCTCCGCCGACTGTCAAGCGCCACCGCGAACGAAAAGCACGATTGCCGGATAAACGATCAGTTTGCCCTGCACAATGACGACAAATCGTGCACACGCTGCAGCGCAAAACGTGGCACTTGCATGTTAGTACACAAACGATACGCTCGGAGCGATCACCATCGCATCCTCGTTAACGATAGCACAGCGGACGGCAGAAGGGCATGACGCCAGCAACGATTCGGCTGACCGTGAACGGACGGGCGCATGACGTTGCGGCCGCGCCGGACACGCCCCTGCTTCATGTGCTGCGCAACGACCTCGCTCTGAACGGTCCGAAATACGGCTGCGGCCTCGGTGAATGCGGCGCCTGCACCGTGCTGATCGACGGCCGTGCCGCCCGCTCCTGCGTCATTCCGGTGGAAGGCTGCATCGGCCGCGACGTCACCACGCTTGAAGGGCTGGGCTCGCGCGAGGCGCCCGATCCGGTGCAGCAGGCCTTCATCGCCGAGCAGGCCGCGCAATGCGGCTACTGCCTCAACGGCATGATCATGACGACCAAGGCGCTGCTGGCGATCAAGCCCGATCCGTCACGCGACGAGATCAAGCAGGCGCTGCGCTACAATCTCTGCCGCTGCGGTGCCCATGTCGAGATCCTCCGCGCGGCGATGCGCGCGGCCGGCCACACGCTCGAGGCGCTGGACTGATGAACGATCGCCTCACCAAGGACGCCGACACGCCTCGCGGCTGGCTGGTTGTCGAACGT
The DNA here is from genome assembly GCF_051168215.1 of Bradyrhizobium sp. HKCCYLRH2015. Classification (NCBI taxonomy): domain Bacteria; kingdom Pseudomonadati; phylum Pseudomonadota; class Alphaproteobacteria; order Hyphomicrobiales; family Nitrobacteraceae; genus Bradyrhizobium; species Bradyrhizobium sp. HKCCYLRH2015. The sequence continues at coordinate 59,616 of NZ_JBNPUO010000016.1, forward strand.
CCCATCGCCGGCAACGATGGCCGGTTCGAAACCTTCATCCGGATCACGGCCGCAGGCGAGGTCTCCGCCTTCAACGGCCACGTCGATCTCGGCACCGGCATCCGAACCGCGCTGGGACAGATCGTCGCGGAAGAGCTGGATGTCTCCTTCGCCCGTGTCGTGGTCGTGCTCGGGGACACCGCGGTCGTGCCGAATCAGGGCGCAACCATCGCCAGCGAGACAATTCAGATCACCGCCGTGCCGCTGCGCAAGGCTGCGGCGCAGGCCCGCGCCTTCCTCCTGGCGCGGGCGGCAGCGCAACTCGACCTCGACGTTGTGGATTTGAGGGTCGAGGACGGACTTGTCCGCGGTCCCGACAACCGCGTGCTCAGCTATGGCGAGCTGATCGGCGATGAGACGTTCCGCCTCGCCCTCGCCGACGATATCGTCGTCAAGTCGGTGAACGACTATCAGGTCGTCGGCCGGTCGGTGCCGCGCGTCGATCTGCCGGCAAAGGCGGCCGGTGAACTCACTTATGTCCATGACGTTCGCGTCCCCGGCATGCTGCATGGCCGCGTCGTGCGTCCACCCTATGCCGGTGTCGATGCCGGCCCCTTCATCGGCACCAGCCTTCTTGGCGTCGACAGGGAGTCGGTGCGCGACGTACCGGGCCTGGTTGACGTCGTCGTCATCGGCGACTTCATCGGCGTCGTCGCCGAGCGCGAGGAGAACGCGATCCTCGCCGCCGAGCGGCTCCAGGCGAATTGGAAGCCGGTGCCGAGCTTGCGCGACCTCGACGATGTCGAGAACGCGCTGCGCGCCAATCCGTCCGAGCCGCGTCGGCTGCTCGACAAGGGCGATGTCGATGCCGCCATCGCCGGCGCCGCCAAGCCGATGCGGCGGACCTATCTCTGGCCCTACCAGATGCACGGCTCGATCGGGCCGTCCTGCGCGGTGGCCGACTATCGCGACGGGCAGACCCGCATTTATTCCGGCACGCAGAATCCGCACATCCTGCGCGGCGATCTCGCCAAGCTGATCGACTGTCCCGAGGATCACATCGAGCTGATCCGGCTGGAGGCCGCCGGCTGCTATGGCCGCAACTGCGCCGACGATGTTACCGCCGATGCGCTGCTGCTATCGCGCGCGGTCGGCCGTCCGGTGCGGGTGCAATTGTCGCGCGAGCAGGAGCATCTGTGGGAGCCCAAGGGCACCGCACAGCTGATGGACGTCAATGGCGGCCTCAATGCTGATGGCTCGGTTGCGGCCTATGAGTTCGCCACGCGCTATCCCTCGAACGGCGCGCCGACGCTGGCGCTGCTGCTGACCGGCCGCATCGCGCCGGAGCCTGCGGTGTTCGAGATGGGCGATCGCACCGCGATCCCGCCTTACGACTACGACCATATGCGCGTCACTGCGCATGACATGCCGCCGATCGTGCGTGCGTCCTGGATCCGCGGCGTCTCGGCGCTGCCCAACACCTTCGCGCATGAGTCCTATATCGACGAGCTCGCGGCGGAGGCTTGCGTCGACCCGATCGAATACCGGCTGCGCTATCTGAAGGACGAGCGCGCGCGTGATCTCGTGAACGCCGTGGCCGAACGCGCCGGCTGGACGCCGCGCCCCGTGCGGGAAGATAAGGCGCCCGAGAACGGCGTCGTCCATGGCCGCGGCTTCGCCTACGCGCTCTACGTCCACAGCAAGTTTCCCGGCTACGGCGCGGCTTGGTCGGCGTGGATCGCCAATGTCGCGGTGAATACGACGACCGGCGACGTCAGCGTCACGCGGGTCATCGCAGGCCAGGACTCCGGCCTGATGATCAACCCGGACGGCGTACGCCACCAGATCGAAGGCAACGTCATCCAATCCACCAGCCGGGCGCTGATGGAGGAGATTCCGTTTTCGCGCGGCAAGGTCGCGGCCCGGGAATGGGGGGCGTATCCGATCATCACCTTCCCCGATTTGCCTGAGATCGACGTGCTGATGCTGCGGCGACCGGATCAGCCGCCGCTCGGCGTCGGCGAGTCCGCGTCCGTGCCGAGCGCCGCCGCGATCGCCAATGCGATCTACGACGCCACCGGCGTCCGCTTCCGCGAGCCGCCATTCACGCCGGAGCGCATTCTGAAAGGGCTGCGCGGCGAACAGGTCGAGACGCCGGCGCCGCAGTCGCTGCCCGCCCCTGAAAGACCGGCGACCACATGGCTCAAGCCCTTTGCCAGGCGGGGCGGCGTGATCGCCAGCGCCGTCGCGGCCTGCGCCGCGGCGATCGGCGTCGCCACCGCCGTGTTGCCCTGGCGCGCCATCGCGCCGATCACGCGCCCCGATCCCTCGGTCTATTCCGCCGCGACGATCGCACGCGGCGAGGCACTCGCGGCGCTCGGCAATTGCGCGGTTTGTCACACCGCGGATGGCGGCCTGATCAATGCCGGCGGCCGTGCGCTGGAGACGCCGTTCGGCACGCTGTTCAGCACCAACATCACGCCCGACGTCGAGACCGGCATCGGCGCCTGGTCCTATCCCGCCTTCGAGCGCGCCATGCGCGAGGGCGTGCATCGCGACGGCCGGCAGCTCTATCCGGCGTTTCCCTACACCCATTTCGCGCGAACCGATGAGGCCGACCTGCAGGCGCTCTACGCCTACCTGATGGCAGAGGCGCCGGTGAGACAGCAGGCGCCCGACAACGCGCTGCGCTTCCCGTTCAACCTGCGGCCGCTGATCGCCGGATGGAACGCGCTGTTTCATGACACCCAGCCGTTCAGGCCTGATCCAACCCAATCGGAGCAGTGGAATCGCGGCTTCTATCTCGTCGAAGGCCTCGGCCATTGCAGCGCCTGTCATTCGCCGCGCAATGCGCTCGGTGCCGAGCAGCGCAACGCATATCTGGCTGGCGGCTTCGCGGAGGGCTGGGAAGCCCCCGCGCTGACCGCGCTCTCGACTGCCCCGATCCCGTGGACCGAGGACGAGTTCTACACCTATCTCCGCTCCGGTCAGTCGCGCCTCCATGGCGTGGCCGCCGGTCCGATGGCGCCGATCGTGAAGGATCTCGCGACGCTGCCCGACGCAGACATTCGGGCCATGGCGGTCTATCTCGCCTCCTTCCAGACGCCCTCGCCCGAGGCAGCGACGCTGGAGGCGACGGCAGCGGAGTTGGAGGCGCGCACCAGGGTGACCTCGGCGGCATCTCCGGCCGCCCGGCTCTATCTCGGCGCCTGCGCGGTCTGTCACGAGATCGGCGGCCTGCCGCTGTTCGGCAGCCGGCCCTCGCTGGCGCTGAACAGCAACCTGCACAGCGCCACACCCGACAACCTGATCCAGGTGATCCTGCACGGGATCATGAAGCCGGCCTCGTCCGATCTCGGCTACATGCCGGCGTTCAAGGACCATCTCAGCGACGTCCAGCTCGCCGAACTCGTCTCCTATCTCCGTCAGCAATTCGCCCCGGACAAGCCGGCCTGGACGGACCTGGACGCCGTCATCGGTCGCGTCAGGTCGGCCGCGGTGCAGTGAGGCCGAGCATGCTCCTTCAGCGCCCGGCGCCCCGCCCACCACCCTGACGCGCATTCGGGCACCTGCTTGCCAGTAATTTCGCCTTGCGGCAGTCGCCCTGCCGCTCCTAAAATTCGGGACTACGTTCCAAAAAATGGAACAAACGGTATCATCATGAGCGCCCTGACCAACGCCATCGACATCCTGCGCTGCTTCTCGACCGCGCGGCCCGACCTCTCCTTTGCCGACGTCCAGGTCCTGACCGGCAAGCCGAAGAGCTCGACCTCACGCCTGCTCCGCTCGCTGCGCGATTGCGGCCTGCTCGAGCAGGATCCGCACAGCCGCCGCTACCGGCCGGGCCTGCTCACCTTCGAGCTCGGGCGGCTGCACCGGGCCCATGACGACCTGATCGCCACCGCCGAGCGCGAGCTGCGTGATGTCTGCGCGCGCACCGGACACACCGGCTACATCGCCGTGCTCGACGGCTATCAGCAGGTGGTGCTGCGCATCGTGCCCGGCTCCAACCCGCTGCGCGTCGTCAACCCGCCGGGCCAGCGCACGCCGGCCATCATCACCTCGAACGGCCGCGCCATGCTGGCGCGTCTGTCGGACCAGGAGATCCGGGCGCGCGTGCCGCTCGACTATCCGAAGGTCCCGGCCAACTCGCCGCAGAACTTCACCGAGCTGATGGCGCGGCTGAACGAGATCCGCCGGACCGGCATCTCGGACGCCGCCGACGAGGCCATCGAGGGCGTCGGCTCGCAGGGCTTTGCGCTGGCGAGCGGCGAGAGCGGTGAGCTGATCGGCATCGCCGTCTCCTACTCGGTCCAGGCCACCACCGAGATCGAGCGTGCCAATGTCCGTCGCGAGCTCGGCAGCATGGCCGCAAAGCTGCGGCGCATGACCGGCGATCCGCTTGGCCAGACCATCGAGCAATTGGCCGGACTGGCCTCCTGATGACGAGCAGCAGCGCGCCGCGCGTCAACAGCCTGGCGCTGTTGATCCTGCCGAGCGCGCTGCTTTTTGCGCTGTTCTTCTTCCTGCCGATCGGATTGATGGCGGTGATGAGCGTCCTGACCGGCAACCCCGTGGTCATGCCGAACGTCGCCCTCACCGCCAGGCACTATGCCCGCATGGGCGATGACGGCTACTATCTCGAGGTGATCTGGACCACGATCCGGATCGGCCTCTGGACGACCCTGGCCGCGCTCATGATCGGCTATCCGCTCGCGCATTGGATGGCGCGGATCAAGAGCCGCACCGGCCACGCGCTGCTGCTGATGGCCGTGCTGGCGCCGATGCTGACCGGCATCGTGGTGCGTACCTTCGCCTGGATGACGCTGCTGTCCGACAAGGGTGTCATCAACCAGATCCTGACCTCGCTCGGGCTGGTCACCAGGCCGTTGCAGCTGATGTACAATGAGACCGGCATCATCATCGGCCTCGTCCACATCTATGTGCCGTTCATGGTGCTGACGCTGACCGGCGTGATCGGCCGCATCGACGAACGGCTGGAGCAGGCGGCGGAGAATCTCGGCGCCAGCCCGTGGCGCGCTTTTCTCGAAGTCACCCTGCCGCTCAGCCTGCCCGGCATCCTCGCCGGGTCGCTGCTCGTGTTCGCGCTCGCGATCAGCGCCTATGTGACCCCGATCCTGCTCGGCGGCTTCCAGGTCATGACCTTGCCGATCCTGATCTACCAGCAGATCTCCGCCAACTTCAACGTCGGCTTCGCGGCTGCGCTCGGCATGGTGCTGCTCGTCGTTTCGCTCTCGCTCGTCATCGCGTATAATCACGTGCTCGGCCTCATCTCGGGCCAGCGCGAGCTGCAATGAGGGCGCAGATGACGAGCCTTGCTCCAGGATCGCAGCCGCCGCTTGCTGCGCCGATCGATCTGGCGGCCGCACCCGCGCTTCGCGGCAGGAAGCGGCCGCTCCGGTGGGGTCGCAGGCTCTATCTCGCCGCCAACGGCGCCGTCCTCGTCTTCCTGCTGGCGCCAATCGCGATCGTGATCGTGTTCGCGCTGAATCCGACGCCCTTCATCCAGTTCCCACCGGTCGGCGTCTCCTTGCGCTGGTTCGAGAAATTCTTCGCCTCGCGCGACTTCATGCACGCGCTGCTCTTGAGCATCGAGGTCGCAGCGATGACCACGGTCGCGGCAACCGTGCTCGGCGCGTCGGCCGCGCTGGCGGTCGCGCGCGGCAACCTTCCGGGCTCTCGCCTGATCGTGGCGACCATGCTGTCGCCGCTGATGCTGCCTGCGATCCTGACCGGTCTTGCACTGTTCCAGTCCTATGTGCTGCTCGATGTCGGGCGCCCGTTGTGGGGCCTTGTCGCCGGCCATACGCTGGTGACGATTCCCTACGTCGTGCGCACCACCCTCGCCGTGTTGCATAATTTCGATGTCAGGCTGGAGGAAGCCGCGCAGAATCTCGGCGCCAGCCCCACCCGGACCTTCTTCGAGATCACGCTGCCGCTGGTGAAGCCCGGCGTTCTGGCAGGCGCGATCTTTGCCTTCATCGTCTCGTTCGACCAGTTCCCGGTGTCGCTGTTCCTGGTCGCGCCGGGCAGCGAGACCTTGCCGATCACGCTGTTCAACTATCTGAAGTTCGATCTCGACGGCACCATCGGCGCGGCCTCGGTGGTCTCGATCCTGCTCGCCTTCATCGTCGTCATCGCGCTCGACCGCACCGTTGGCCTGCGCTCCTACGTCAAACTCTAAGGGAGATTCCGGACATGACCGACTCATCGCGTCGCTTCCCCATGAGCCGCCGGCGCCTGCTGACTTCGGCTGCTGCGCTTGGTGCAGGCGTCGTCGCGGCGCCTTACGTCGCGCGCGCCGAGGAGCCCGTGCTGAACATCACCGGCTGGGGCGGCAAATGGGGCGACGTCATGAAGGCCGAGATCGGCCCCGCCTTCGAAAGCGAGTTCAAGTGCAAGCTCAGGACCGACACTGCGCTGCCGTTCCTGCCGAAGCTGCAGGCGAGCTCGCGCTCGGCGCCGATCTACGACGTGCTGCACACCAACTCCAACGAGCAGTGGGCAGCGGTCGAGATGGGCCTCGTCGAGCCGAAGGTCGACCCCAAGCTGGTGCCGAACATGGCCGACGTCTACCCCTACGCGGTCAGCGACAAGATCGTCGGTGTCTGCATCTTCACCAGCGCCATTGGCTTGGGCATGCGCACCGACAAGGGCTACGCCAACGTCACGTCCTGGAAGGAGCTGTGGGACGCGAAGTACAACGGCGTGCGCGGCGGCTATGTGATCCCTGTCAACAGCCTGGGACAGGCTTTCCTGATGATGTGCGGCACTCTCTACGGAAAGGGGCAGACCGATCTCGACGCGGCCTATGCGGCGCTCGAGAAGCTGAAGCCGATCAAGCTCGTCGACTTCACCGGCGCGATGGAGAAGCTGTTCCTGTCCGGCGAGGTCGGCCTCGGCGTGATCCACGACTCCGGCATCTACCGCTATGACGGACAAAACCAGCCGATCGACTTCGTCACCCCGAGCGAGGGCGTGCTGTCGCTGGAGCAGGTGCTGAGCATCACACCCGGCAGCAAGATGAAGGAGCTCGCCAACGCCTATGTGAACTACATGCTGCGCCCCGAGGTCCAAAAGCGCCTCGCCGAGACCGTCTGGTACTCGCCGGCCAACAAGAAGGTGAAGCTCGACGCCAAGTACGACGCCAAGCTGCTGACCACTCCGGAAAAGGTCAGCAAGCTGATCCAGGTCGACTGGAAGTGGTACAACGCGCAGAAGGACGTGATCGACAGCCGGGTCAACCGGATCTTCCGCGCATGAGCGCAAGCATCGAGATCGCCAGCGTCAGCAAGGTCTATGACGGCGGCGTACGCGCCGTCGACGCGGTCGCCATGGACATCCGTCCGGGCGAGTTCTTCTCGCTGCTCGGCCCGTCCGGCTGCGGCAAGACCACCACGCTGCGCATGATCGCGGGCTTCGACAGCCCCAGCACCGGCGATATCCGCGTCGACGGCGCCGACATCACCCATGTCCCCGCGCACAGGCGCGACATGGCGATGGTGTTCCAGAACTATGCGCTGTTTCCGCACCGGACGGTGGCGGAGAACGTCGCCTTCGGCCTGCGCATGCGCAAGACCGACAAGGCCACGATCGCGTCCAAGGTCACGGCCGCGCTGGCGATGGTCGAGCTGTCCGGCATGGAGGACCGCAGGCCGGCACAATTGTCGGGCGGCCAGCAGCAGCGCGTCGCGCTCGCCCGCGCCATCGTCATCTCCCCGCGCGTGCTGCTCTGTGACGAGCCGCTCGGCGCGCTCGACAAGAAGCTGCGCCAGCAGATGCAGTTCGAGCTCAAGCAACTGCAGAAGACTCTCGGCCTCACCCTCGTCTTCGTCACCCACGACCAGGAGGAGGCGCTGGCGATGTCCGACCGCATCGCGGTGATGAACGCCGGCCGCGTCGAGCAGATCGGCACACCGGTCGAGATTTACGACCAGCCGCGAACCCGCTTCGTCGCCGACTTCATCGGCGACACCAATATCTTCCGCGGCCAGCGCGTGACGCTGGACCACGGGACCGGAATCGCGGTCGGCAATGGCCTGGTGCTGGCCCTGCCGGATGTGTCCGCAACGGCCGGTGGCGAGGTTCTGTCGGTCGCCTTGCGGCCGGAGAAGATCATGGTGTCGCCAGCCGGCCCGGTCGATGCCGAGAGCAAGGGCACGTCCGCACGCGGTACGGTCGAGAGCACGAACTTCCTTGGCGGTGCCGTCCTCTACCGCATCGTCCTGGACGGTGGCGAGCGGGTGCTGGCTCAGCAGCCGAATTCAGGAGCCGGTCCACTCCACGCACCCGGCCAAGCCGTCGCGCTCGGCTGGCGGCCGACCGATCTCGTCATTCTCGAGGATTGATATTGTGAACGTCATACTCCCGTCCCCTTCCCTCGATGTGGCGGATCGCCCTTCGCAACGGCGCATGGGCGTCGTCGTCATCGGCCAGAGCCCGCGCCCCGCGATCGAAGCCGAGATCGCAGCCGTGCTGTCTCCCGGCACGACCATCGAATTGCGCGGCGCGCTCGACGGCATGAGCCGCGGCGAGATCGATCGCATCCCGCCGGTCGACGGCGCCGATGCGCTGTTCACCTTGCTGCCGAACGGTGACAACGTGCGCATCAGCAAGAAGGCGGTCGAGGGCCGGGCCAATGCACAGCTCGCGAAATTTCGGCAGGACGGCATCGACGTCGCGATGCTGGCCTGCACGGGCAAGTTTCCCAACCTCGCGCCAGAAGGGCTCGTGATCCTGCCCTCGGCAGTGCTGCACAAGATGGTGGAAGCCGTGCTGCCGAGGGGCCGGCTCGGCGTGTTCTCGCCGCTGGCCGAGCAGACCGCGCTGATCGCCGGCAAATGGCAGCGTGATCACGTCGAGGTGGTCGGCGTCACGCTGCAACCGGGCTCCGATGACGCGGCCGTCGACGCCGCGGCGCGCGCGATGGCGGCCAAGCAGCCCGACCTCGTCGTGCTCGACTGCATGAGCTACACCAGCGCCAACAAGGCCCGCGTCCGCCGCCATTATTCCGGGCCCGTGATCCTGTCGATCGCCGCAGCCGCCCGCATTGTCGAGGAACTGTTGTCGTGAGCGGGGTGGAATTGAAGACGATCGGCCTCGACGACATCGAGGCGCTCGCGGTCGGCGCCTGGATCCTCGGCACCGGCGGCGGCGGCAGTCCCTATCTCGGCCTGCTCAACCTGCGTCGGCTCTATGCCGAGGGACATCGCGTGCAGATGATGTCGCCGCTCGATCTTGCCGACGACGACTGGGTCGCCGTGGTCTCCAACATGGGCGCCCCCTTGGTCGGGCAGGAACGGCTCGCCGACAGCCGCAGCATTGCGCGTGCGGTGCGCATGCAGGAGGAGCTCAACGGCATCACATTTCGCGCCGTGATGTCGGTCGAGATCGGCGGCGGCAACGGCATGCAGGCGCTGATGGCGGCAGCACATCTGAACATCCCCGTAGTCGACGCCGACTGCATGGGCCGCGCCTTTCCCGAGGCGCAGATGACGTCGGTTGCGATCGGCGACCTCAAGCCGTATCCCTGCACGCTCTACGATCCGCGCGGCATCGAGGCCGTGGTGACGAAGGTGCCGAGCTGGAAGTGGATGGAGCGCGCCAGCCGCAAGATCTGCGTCGAGATGGGCTCGATCGCCTCGACCAGCAAGGCGCCGCGCACGGGCCGCGAGGTCAAGGACTGGGGCATCCATTTCACGACCACCAAGGCCATCACGATCGGCCGCGCGGTCGAGGCCGCCAACCGCAGCCACCAGGATCCGATCGCCGCGATCCTCGATTGCGAGGGTGGCCAGCGGCTGTTCAGCGGCAAGATCGTCGACGTCGAGCGCCGCACCACTGAAGGTTTTCTGCGCGGCTCTGCCGTCGTGGAGGGCAGCGACGATGACCGCGGCACGCGCCTGAAGCTGTCGTTCCAGAACGAGTGGATCGTGGCCTGGCGCGATGGCGAAGCCATCGCGATGTCGCCGGACCTGATCTGCGTGCTCGACAGCGTCAACGGCCACGGCATCGGCACGGAGACGGTGCGCTACGGCCAGCGCGTCACCGTGATCGCGCTGCCGGCGCCTGCCGTGCTGACGAGCCCGCGCGGACTCGAATTCGTCGGCCCCCGCGCCTTCGGTTACGACCTCGATTTCCGGTCGCTGTTTGCGCCCCCTGGAGCATAGTGAATGAAGCGGATTGGCATTGACGTCGGTGGCACCAACACCGACGCCGTCCTGATTGCCGACGACCAGGTCGTTCACTCCGTCAAGGCTGCGACCACCGCCGACGTGACCTCCGGCATCCTCGCGGCGCTGAAGGCGCTGCGAGAAAATCCCGCAGCGGCCGTACCGGTCGATGCGGTCGTGATCGGCACCACGCATTTCATCAATGCGGTGGTGCAGCGGCGGCACCTGCAGAAGATCGGCGCGATCCGCATCGGAATGCCGGCCTCCGCCTCGCTGCCGCCGTTCTGCGACTGGCCGGGCGACCTCGCCGCGCTGGTCAGCGGCAAGACCTTCATGCTCGAAGGCGGCCATGACTATGACGGCCGCCCCTTCATGCCGCTCGACACCAACGGCCTGAGGGCCGCCGCGCGCGCGATCAAGGCCAAGGGCCTGCGCGCGGTCGCGGTCGCCTCGTCGTTCTCACCGCTCGATCCGAGCTGTGAGAACATCGCGCGCGAGATCCTCGCCGAGATCTGCCCTGATGTGGCCGTCACGCTCTCGCACGACCTCGGCCGCATCGGACTGCTCGAGCGCGAGAACGCCGCTTTGCTCAACGCCGCGCTGCACGACCTCGCGGTCACGACGGTCGCCGCCTTCCGCAAGGCGATCGCGGAGTCCGGCATCGATGCGCCGCTGTTCCTGACGCAGAACGACGGCACCGTGATGCAGGCGGAGATCGCGACCGCCTTCCCGGTCATGAGCTTCGCCTCCGGCGCCACCAACTCCATGCGGGGCGCCGCGTATCTGTCCGGCCTCGACGACGCCATGGTCGTCGACGTCGGCGGCACCACCAGCGACATCGGCCAGCTCCGCCACGGCTTTCCGCGCGAGGCCAACGCCGTCGTCGAGGTCGGCGGCGTCCGCACGCTGTTTCGCATGCCCGATCTGCTCTCGATCGGGCTCGGCGGCGGCAGCCACGTCACGCAGGATCCGGTCCGTGTCGGCCCGCTCAGCGTCGGATACCGGCTGACATCCGACGCGCTGGTGTTCGGCGGCGACCAGCTCACCGCGACCGACATCGCGGTCGCAGCGGGGCTGATCGACATCGGCGACCGATCGCGCGTCGCGCATCTGCCGAAAAGCCTGATCGACGCCGCGCTCGCCGACGCCCACCGCAAGCTCGAAGGCGACATCGACCGCATGAAGACCGAGGCGGGCGACGTGCCGCTGCTCGCGGTCGGCGGCGGCGCCTTCCTGGTGCCGGAGCGCCTCGCCGGCATCTCCACCATCGTCCGCGTCGACCATGGCGACTGCGCCAATGCGGTCGGCGCCGCCATCGCCCAGGTCTCCGGCGAGGCCGACCAGGTCTTCCGCGACATGACCCGCGACGAGGCCATCGCGGCGGCGCGGGCCATCGCCGAGGTGCGCGCCGTGCAGGCCGGCGCCGACCGCGACACGCTCAAGACGGTCGACGTCGAGGACATGCCGATCGCCTACCTCCCCGGCAACGCGCTCCGCGTCCGCGTCCGCGTCGCCGGCGCCATCGCCGAGCCGACCATCGGCGCGGCGGCGTAGTCCACGATCATCACGCCAGCTCGGCGATCCGCTCGACCCCGGCCTCCGCGCCCTGCGCCTTGGCCGCCGCCATCGAGCCGCCGAGGTCGATGCCCCGGCAGGCGTTGTCGACGATGATGGCCGCAAAGCCGAGCCGCCGCGCATCGACCGCCGAATAGTGCACGCAGAAATCGGTGGCGAGACCGACCAGGAAAACCCGCTTCAGGCCGCGCTCGCGCAGGTATCCGGCGAGGCCCGTGGGCGTGGTCTTGTCGTTCTCGAAGAACGCCGAGTAGGAATCGATCGCGGCGCGAAAGCCCTTGCGGATGATGAGCTGCGCCTTGTCAGTCGCGAGCCCGGCATGGAAGGCGGCGCCCGGCGTGCCCTGGATGCAGTGGTCCGGCCAAAGGGTCTGCGGCCCGTAGGGCATCGTGACGCTTTCGAACGGCGCCTTGCCCGGGTGGCTCGAGGCGAACGAGCTGTGTCCCGCCGGGTGCCAGTCCTGGGTCAGGACGACGTGATCGAACATCCCGCTCAGCCGGTTGATCACCGGCACCACGGCATCGCCGTCGGCCACGGCGAGCGCACCGCCGGGACAAAAATCGTTCTGCACATCGATGATGAGCAGCAAATCCTCGTTGGCCCTGATCTGCATTCCTGCCTGCATCCGTTTCACGCGAGCTCCATCAAGGATGGCCCCAGGCCGCGGCGATCTCAAGCCGGGTCGCCGAATAATCCGCGGCCAGCCAGTCCCTCCATTTTGGAATCCCTGCTCTGCAGGCCGGGCCTGGAAACGCCCGCCGATTCATGGATTCTCCCGGCGGGAGAGAATGGCCGATGCCGACTGCCGTCAAACACCGCTCCGCGAGCCAGCGTCTCGAGCGCTGGGCGGTCGCCACCCTGCGCGAGGCCGGCGCGATCGTCGAATGCGAACGGCACGGCTGGATGCGCGAACGCGGCGACCCGGAAGCGCTGGCGCGGGCGCTTTGCGTCGCACGCGACGATCCACCACCCGGGCTGTGCAGTTCGGACGCGCTCGCGGCCATCGAGGACGTCCTGGCTGCGACCGGCGACACCTGTCCTGATTGTTCACGGCACGGAGAGCCGGAAGATCCGCCGCGATTCAAATAAGTGATTCCGCGGCTACCCCAAGATGCCCTAGCCTGAGGCCTCCACCGGGAGACGCCATCATGCAGAAGCATCCGGTCCCATGGCTGCTGCGCAAGCCATGCCCGACCTGCGGTCGCGCGCTCGCGGTGCGCGAGGGCAAGGGCGAACGTCGCCAGCTTGTTTGTCCAACCTGCGACGGGCCCGATCCGCTGCACTCGCCCAAGGCGCTCGGCTGGGCGAGGGGATCGCTTCGGCCGCCGCAGCGGCCGAAGCAGCGTTGACGTCACTTGCGCGTCAGCTTGCGCTCGACCTTGTTGCGGCTGTTGCCGACCTTCTTGACCGCCTTCTTCACTGCGGACGCCGAGCGGCCGCTCTTCTTGGCTTCGTAGCGGACTTCGTAGTCCTGTCCACCCGCGACGCGGGCGCGATCCTGCTTGCGGCCGCGCGCGGACTTTGCGGCGGATGTCGTCTTCTTCGCTTTCACTGCCATGGTGCATCTCCTTGTCAGCGCGCAACGCACGACGCAGCGAAGCGGTTCCGCCGATGAGGAAGACCCATCGCGTCGATCAGCCGAGGTCGAACCTGACGCCCTGCGCCAGCGGCAGGCTGCGGCCGTAGTTCACGGTGTTGGTGGCCCGGCGCATATAGGCCTTCCATGAATCCGAGCCGGACTCGCGGCCGCCGCCGGTCTCCTTCTCGCCGCCGAACGCGCCGCCGATCTCGGCGCCCGAGGGGCCGATATTGACGTTGGCGATGCCGCAATCGGAGCCGCGCGACGACACGAACAGTTCGGCCTCGCGCAGATCATTGGTGAAGATCGAGGACGACAGGCCCTGCGGCACCGCATTGTGCAGCTCGATCGCGGCATCGAGATCGCGATACGGCATCACGTAGAGGATCGGCGCAAACGTCTCGCGCTCGACCGGGCCGCATTGTACGTCGATCTCGACCAGCGCCGGCCGCACGTAATAGGCCTCCGCGCAGCCACCGACCGCGACGCGCTCGCCGCCGAACACGCGGCCGCCGTGATCCCGCGCGGCGCTCAGCGCATCCTGCATGGTCTCAAAGGCGCCGCGGTCGATCAGCGGTCCGATCAGCGTGCCCTGCTCCAGCGGATTGCCGATCGCCACCGAGGCGTAGGCCTGCTTCAGCCGCGGCACGAGCTGGGCGTAGACGTCGGCATGCACGAACAGGCGGCGCAGGCTGGTGCAGCGCTGGCCGGCGGTGCCCATCGCCGCGAACGCCACGGCGCGCAGGGTGAGATCGAGGTCGGCCGTGGGCGTGACGATCGCGGCATTGTTGCCGCCGAGCTCGAGGATGGCGCGGGCAAAGCGGCCGGCAAGACAGGCGCCGACGACGCGGCCCATGGCGGTCGATCCGGTCGCCGACACCAACGGCACCCTGGCATCGTCGACCAGCATCTCGCCCACCGCGCGGCCGCCGAGCAGCAGGCCGGCGAGCCCCTCCGGGGCCTCGCCGCCCTCGCGGCGATAACGCCGCAGCGCGCGCCCCAGCAGCGCGTCGGTCGCGAGCGCGGTCAGCGGAGTCTTCTCCGACGGCTTCCAGACGACGCTGTTGCCGCACACCAGCGCCACCGCCGCATTCCAGGCCCACACCGCCACCGGAAAGTTGAAGGCCGAGATCACGCCGGTGACCCCCAGGGGATGCCAGGTCTCCATCATGCGGTGCTCGGCGCGCTCGGTGGCGATGGTCAGGCCATAGAGCTGGCGCGACAGGCCGACGGCGAAGTCGCAGATGTCGATCATCTCCTGGACCTCGCCGAGTCCCTCGGAGACGATCTTGCCGGCCTCGATCGAAACCAGGCGGCCGAGCGCGGCCTTGTGGGCGCGCAGCTCCTCGCCGAACAGCCGCACCAGTTCGCCGCGCTTCGGCGCCGGCTTGAGTCGCCACTGCAGGAACGCGGCATGCGCGCGCGCAATCACCGCCGTCGCGTCCGCCCTGCTGTCGTCATGCACATGGGCCAGCACCTCGCCGGTCACGGGCGAACGGGCGGTGCGCGTCCCGCCGCGCAGCCGCACCGGCGCAACGCCGAGCGAGGTCAGGATCTCGGCCGTTTCCGCAACGAGTATCAGGGGCGATGCTTGGCTGGGCGACATATGCAACTCCGGATTGTCCCTTGCGCCGGTGCACGCGAGACGTCATGAATGGTCCATCGTAAACGCCCCCGTGTAGATCAAATCCGGCTGCGGCGCGAGCACCCGCGCGCTGGGCAAACCGCCACTGGAGCCGATCGCCTATCCGCTCCCGCGAGTCGTTATCTCTCACGCTCGTTGCCCGCGTCGCGCCCTCCGGATGGGCCATGAGTCGCGCATCGGTGCGATCCCGCGACGCGGCGCGCCCGGGCTGATGGGATCGACGAACCCTCGCGAAACACGAGGGCGCAGGGAATGCCGGGAGCTGGCCGCCCCCATGGCCCGCCTGCGAAAAAAATGCAGGCGGCAGGAACCACAGGTTCAGCCGAGACATCCCGGCATTCCCCGCGC
>NZ_JBNPUO010000017.1:0-67004 GCF_051168215.1 Bradyrhizobium sp. HKCCYLRH2015
ATGTTGATTCACCGCAATGCTGCGCCTTTGCCGCCAACACTGTCTCGTCTTGCGCGCGCCCGATTACGCCGACACTTTAATCGGCCGGGTGTTCTGCCTCTCTGACACGATCGTCTTCGTCGCTTTCGCCATCGGTGCTCTCCATCTTCATCGTCAAAAACGCGTCTGCAGCGCAGCCTGATCTGCAGCTCGTTGACAGCGAGGAGTCCCAGTGCGCCGTGCAGCTTTCCGCGCTCAGCGACGGCGTGGCGCTCCTGCACGATGGCAGCAGCATAGCCGTCGCGGCGCAATTTTCCATCGGTCTGACGGAGCCACGTCACAGGCAATTTTGCGCGATCGCGCCGTCCCTTCGGACACCGCCTCGCAGGCAAGATAGCGTGCGTTCCGTCGTCTTGGATCTGCACCGGTCCTCATCCGCTGACAGCGGAGCTCCATCAATTCGCGCGTCGTCCGCGACGCCTGTTCGTTGTTGCCGGGCTGTTGCTACGGTTCATGCCAGCGCTCCCAGTAGCCTGCGGTCCTTGCGCTTGGCATGCGCGGCCGCATCAGTGGCCCTGACGGCCTGATCGCCGCAATACGCCGTGCCGTCGCACCACATCGCGTGCATGATCACCGCGAGTTTGCGCGCCACCGCGACCACCGCCTTGCGGTGTCCAGACCGCTTCGCAACCGCCAGTCCCCAGGTCTTCACCTTGTCGCGACGCTTGAAGCGCGTCAGCAGCGCGCTCGCTGCCTCGTGGAGTGTGCGCCGCACGTCGGAGTCGCCCGCCTTGCTGATCGGCCCCTGCACATCGATCGAGGTGCCCGACTGCCAGCGCCGCGACGTCAGGCCAAAATACGCCGCGACGTCGCGTGAACGCCTAAATCGCGATGGATCATCGATCGCCGTCATGAAGCTCAGCGCGGCGATCGGCCCGACGCCTGGAATCTGCATGAAGCGCCGGCACAGCTCGTGTCCGGCGACCAGCTTGACGACCAGGCGGTGCAGCCGACAGTACTCCTTCCACAGCGCCGCGCGGGCGTTCAGCATGGCATCGATCAGCTCGCTGATCAGCGCGTCGCCGGCCACCGCGTCGCGCACGGCCTGCGCAAAGGCGCCGCGGCCGACGCGGTTGAGCCGGATCCCAAACGCCTTCAAGGAGTGCCGGATCGCGTTCTCGAGATCGAGGAATTTGCGCTTGAGATTGCGTCGATGCGTCAGCAGCAGGCGCAGCCGGTAGCACGGCGCGGTCTTGATGTGCGCGCGCCGGAACCAGCCAGTGCGCATGATGTGCGCGATCCCGAGCGCGTCCGCACGGTCGGTCTTGTTGCGCTGCGCATGCAGCGCGGCGCGCACGTGCTGGGTCTCCAGACAGATCGCCGGCAGGCCGAGACGGAGCAATTCTGGGTGCAGCCACGGCGACAGCGCGCCGGCCTCGTGGCCGACCCGCCGCAGCCGCCCGAGATACGGCGACAGTGCGCCCTTGATCGTGTCCGGGTCGGTCATCACCGCGACCTCCAGCAGCACGCCGCCCTTGTCGTCGACCACACAGATCGCGGTCTGATCCATGCCGACATCCAGTCCGCAGAAGAACTCCATGGCGCGCCTCCTGTGTTGGCGAGAGCGCTCATTCTGCACAGCCGCCACTGCCGCGTCAGCAGCGGGACGGTCAGGCCGATTACGGACGGCAGGGAGTAATCGGGCAATCGGGCGGTAAGCGTCCGGTCCCTGCACACCTTCCCCCTCGTGTGTTATCGTTCCATTTCGAGTTCTCTGCTGCTGTGGAGAATCTCCGGTGGGATCCAAATATTTCGAGAACGGAGCGCGCCGCGAATGGTGGTCGCTGCACATCGAAGCGTGGCGTCGCAGCGGTCTCGGGATCCGTAAATACTGCCAGCAACAACGTCTGACTGAGAACACTCTGCGCCGTTGGCTGAAGCGGCTGGCCGGCGACGAGACTGCGCTCAAGCTCGAGAAATATCAGACGGAATTGCGCCGTGAGCGCGCCCGGGAAGAGCGAGAAAAGGCGCTCCGAAAGCAGAAGCAGCGCAGGTTCACGATCACCTCGGATGTACGCAATCGAGCGTCCCAGGCGTTCTGGGCGATGCATGTCGAGGCGCTGAATTGGAGCGGAATGGAGCTCCGCGCTTACGCCGCGGCGATGTAGCCGTCGCCGCATTCGCTGCGCAAATGGCGCGACCGACTGGCCACCGGGGAGGTCACGATCAACTGGCGCACGCATCTTCATCCCTCCGCCCGTCCAGCCGTTAGCACTAGTGCTAGGAACTCACAGCCAGAACGCCGCTTGACAGCCGCCGAGATCGGCGATCCGGCCGCGCCCAAAATGCCGGCCCGCCGCTTCTTCAGCGACGAGGAGAAGCTCGCGATTGCCAGGGAAACCGAGCTATCGGGCGCCAAGGTTTCTGCCGTCAGCGCCTGGTGCGCGACATTGCCGCTGCGATCGACCATCGCGACACCGAGATCGAACGGCTCAAATCCATCATCAAACAGCTGCAGAGAATGCAGTTCGGCCGCAGCTCCGAACGCATCGATCCCGACCAGCTTGCACTCGGTCTGGAGGATCTCGACAGCGACATCGGGCGCGTCGAAGAAGCGCAACCGAAGGTCACACCGGAACCCAAATTTCCGCTGCGTCGTCGTGCGCTGCCCGATCATCTGCCACGCGAAGACGTTCTGCTTGACGTACAAGACCGGGTCTGCGGCTGCTGTGGCGGTGCTCTCCATTTGATCGGTGAGAGCGTCGGCGAAATGCTGGATCGGGTCCCGGCGCAGCTTCGCGTCGTGCGCCGAGCAGACCCAAATACGCCTGCCGCGCCTGCAACAAGGTCGTGCAAGCCGGCGCGCCGGAGCGATTGATCGCTGGCGGTCCGGCGACGCCGACGCTGCTCGCGCACGTGTTGATCAGCAAATACTGCGATCACCTTCCGCTCTATCGGCAGTCGCAGATCTTCGACCGTCATGGCGTTGATCTCTGCCGCTCGACGCTCGCCGGCTGCGTTGGCGGCGCATGCTGGTGGCTCGAGGCCTCGCACGAACGGCTTTGCAAGAACGTGTTCGTTCTTTGCTGATGACACGCCGATCTCGGTGCTTGATCCTGGCCGCGAACGAACCAAGACGGGACGGCTTTGGGTGTACGCCCGCGAGCAACGGCCGTGGGGCGGCCCCGAACCTCTTGCCGCCATCTACCTGTTCGCACCCGGCCGCAAGGCCGAACGACCAATCGCACATCTTGCCGCCTTCAAGGACATCCTGCATGTCGACGGATACGCCGGCTTCGAGCAGCTGGCCGACAAGGAGGGCAATACGCTCGCGGCATGTTGGAGCCACTCGCGACGTAAGTTCTACGACGTGGCAGAAGCCACAGCATCGCCTGTGGCCACAGAAGCCCTGCGTCGGATCGGCGAGCTCTATGCCATCGAGGCGCGCATCCGCGGCCAATCGCCTAACTACCGTCTTGCCGAACGCAGGACGTTCTCCAAGCCGATCGTCAACGCGCTGAACGTCTGGCTCGATGCCCGGCCCCGCCTGGTCTCCGGCCGCAGCACGCTTGCCGAAGCAATCCGCTATGCGCTCTCGCGCTGGCACGGACTGACCCGCTTCCTGAACGATGGCCGCGTCGAGATACCAATCCGGTCGAGCGCGCGATCCGCCCGGTCACGCTGGGCCGCAAGAACCACCCCTTCGCTGGCAGCGACGGTGGCGGGCATCGCTGGGCGGTCGTCAGCTCGCTGAGCACGACATGCAAGCTGAACGACGTCGAGCCCTACGCCTATCCGCGAGACATCCTGCAGCGGATGATCGACGGACACCCCGTCAACCGCCTCGACGAGTTGCTGCCGTGGAGCTGGAAGCTGACTGATCATGTCAAGACCTGAGGCATGTGCAACGGCCGGACGCTTGCTCCCCCTCTTCCTCATGTAGCCCTTCGATGCAATCAACCACTCAGATCATTGCACTCCAGCTGCCAATAGAGTTGCAGCTAACACGCGGCCGCTCGACCGTCAGCGTGAGAGCCCATCGCGATCAGCCGTCGCGACCTTCGCCATTGATGAGCACAGTTCGCCCTCTGGCTTGCACCAGTGGCGCCTACGGCGTGAAAAATCCCTTTGCTTCTCTTCCCTGAGTCTTCGCTTGATTTCTCGCTTTCTTGCCCACCTTCTGATCCAACGCCATCTCAAACGCCAATGCATCGGCCCGGCAATCGGCGAGTCGACAAGGTCTCTGTAAAGCTTGCGAGATCGCTGATATCCGATTGCGGAAATTCGTGCAGTCCCCCTTGCAGACAAATACACGGAACTGCTTTCACGGCTGTGCGTCGACGAGTATCTCTCGGCAATGCCGCTACAGACCGGCTGCAGTTGGTGCCGGTGTCGATCGTCCCCAATCCGGGGCCGCTAGGCCAAGAGACCCCGCCCTCCAAGGGCCAAGATTGGAGCCATCTACAACGGTCGAATGCGGCGCTGCGAAGGGTTCGCAGTCGACGCAAGCCTGATCAAGGCGGATGCCAATCGGCAGAAGGGCATCGAAGGCGACAAGGGACTTCCACCGCCGTGCGCTCCCGCCAGCGCGCCGCCAGGTCGGAGGGCGACACGAGAGATCCTGGCACCGAAGGCCAGCGCAAGAGCGGCCGATGACGGCATTTAGATTTCGGGCGCTCACTTCTTGAACACCAAACCGCACGGCTTAGGGAGGTGAATCTTGCATGCCAGATGACATGGGTCACTCACGTAGGATGCACAGCGAGACGGATGCAATTTATGAGGTTCTCTCGGCTGACCGGCTTGCCAAGAACACAAACGGCCCCCGCTTTCATAGCTCGTGCTCGGGTCTGATCGTCCGCGAACGCCGAGATGACGATAACCGGAATCTTGAAGCCCGTCCTGGCGAGACGGCTCTGCAGCTCAAGCCCAGATATGCCTCCCAGCCTGACATCGGTGATCAGGCAAGTCGTCGCATCGAGCCGCCCGCGAGATAGGAACTCTTCTGCCGACGAAAATCCGTCCACCTCGAAACCCGAAGCGTCGAGCAAATCCTGCAATGCCTCCAGAACCGTCGGGTCGTCATCCACGCACGAGATCAAAGTTGGTTCGGTCACGAGCGTTTCCTTCAAAACTTCGGCAGGCCACCGGGCAAGCCGCCTTCAACGATAGCCTGATCGAGAGAATCGATAGGCGCGACACCGGCCACTACCGGGATTTGAACAATGAACTTGGTGCCGCCGGAGTGCCTCGGCTCGGCCCACAGACGTCCACCATGTATCTCGACGATCGATCTGCAGATCGCCAAGCCCATACCCATGCCGTCCGGCTTCGTGGTGAAGAAGGCGTCAAAAATTTTGCCCGAACTGACCGGGTCGAGACCCCGACCCGTGTCTTCTACGCTGACCATCAGATTTCCCGCGATATCCCGCGTCTCGATCCGCAGCAATCTGGTTTTGCCGCTGACATCGACCATTGCGTCGATCGCATTCGCGACAAGGTTGAGCACGACCTGCTGAAACTGGCCGCGATCACCGACTACGCCAACGGCCCCCCGAAGGTCGACGTCCAAAATTATGCCTTCCTTGCGGATTCTGCCCTGCGTCAGGTCGATGACCTCACGGATTGCGCGGTAAGGGTCGAACTCAAGGTTTTCAGAGGGGGCATTCTTGAGCAGCGCGCGAATGCTCTTGATCACTTCGCTTGCCCGGTGGCCGTCTCGTACGACGCGCTGCGCGGCTGCGCGCGCCTTTTCGACTTCGGGTGGGCTTTTCTCGAGCCGAAGCAGGCAGGTTTCGCCGCTCGCGACGATCGCCATCAAGGGCTGATTGAGCTCGTGTGCGACGGAAGCTGCGAATTCGCCCATCGTCATGCGCCGGGCGATATTCTCCAGATCCGCCTGGGCCTTTCGCAAGGCCTCATCCGTCCGCCGTTGCTCCGTCAGATCCTTGCAGATCGATGCCGTTCCCCGTCTTTCTCCGGTCCTGCTGTCGACGATATAGAATAAATTCTGCAAGACGGGAATCGGCGCATTCGTCTTGAAATGTCTCAGATTCCTTTCTCCGGTCCACCGGCCGTCTCGCTCCAGGGCCGGGAGAATCTCTCTCGAATATCTGTCGTCTTCGTCGGCCGGCCTCAGGTCGCTGATCTGAACTCTGGAGACGTCGGCATCCAGTTCGATACCCACCATGCGCCTTCCACCCGCGTTGATGTATCCATCACGCCCCTTTGTCGGCAGATAGCCTATGAAGTCGCTGCTGTTTTCGACCACCGAGACCAGCATCTGCATCTGGTCGTGAGATGCCTGGAGACGGTCCTGGGTGGTCTTGAGATCGGCATACAAGCGGGCGTTCTCGAGTGCGTTGGCGGCTTGCGAGGCCAATGCGCGAAGTACCGCGGTGCGTTCCGGCGTGAACGCGTGCGTCGTCAGGCGGTTTTCCAGGTATAACGCCCCGACCAGATTCGATTGCTTCGTCAGAGGGAGGCACATCAACGCGCGAATGCGCTCGCCGCGAATGTAGGCGTCGGCGGCGAATTGACCCTCCATGGCGTCGTCCAACAGGACAGTCTGCTGAGTCCTCAGGACATAGCGCAGGATCGGCTGGCAAAATTCGCTCGGAGAGGAAGTCTCGCTCCGAAGCTCGACCCTTACGACCCCGCCCACAACTCGGGCCTCCGCCTCGATTCGCGCATCCGCGCTGCCCGACAGGATCAATAGCCCCCGGTCGGCGCCGGCATGTTCGAGGGCGATTGCCATGATGCGCTCGATCAGGCGATCGAGAACGATCTCGCCCGAGACCGCAAGCGACGTCTTCATGATCGCCGCCAAGTCAAGATGCTCCGGCGTATGGCCGGATCGCGCCTCCTCGGCAGATTGTCGCTTTGTCGCGTCCAGATCGAGCTCTTCGAGCTGCCGAACCTTCGGCATTGCGCCCCATTGCTGGTAGCACGCCCGGGCCCTCCTCAAATATCCCTCCGCCGCGGTGTCGGCTCCCAATGCCCGATAGAATTTACCGGCCAGCTCGGCGGCGATCGCCTCGTTCTGAACGAAGCCGTTCTCATGAGCAGACCGGATGGCGACCTCGTACAAATTGATCGCCTCACCCGCTTTTCCGCGAAGGCGCGCGACTTCGGCGGCCAGCAGCGCCTCGCGGTGTGCCTGGTTTTCCTGGCACCCTTTCGACCACCTCGCGATCCGCTGCCGATGCGTCTCGATTGCCTCAAGGTAATCTTGACGCATAGACGACGGGATTTCTTGGCAGGCGGCGGCCAGCGCGAGAGCGCCAAAGAAATGGTATTCTCCGATCTCCAGAAAGTGCTCGGTCGACCAGACCAGGTCTTTAGCGTTCCGCGCCGCCGCGAGGGCCTCCGGAATTTGCCCTGCCATGAAATGCTGCTGCAGCTTGCAGATGTGATATCTAGCCGCTCCGACGGCGGAACGGGCGTCGGCCTGCATCAGGCGCCGCTCGAACGCGACTTCGCCGCCGTCCGCCTCAGGAAACAGACCGACATCGGTCCGTTCGCCGCGAAGCGAACGAACGAGAAGCAATTGTGCGACGAGAGAGTCGATCGCGAGTCCGAATTTCGCGCCCCGCATCGACGACAGCGACGCTTCGAGCTCCCATTCAACTTCCGCAAGGGGAGTTCCCGAGGCCAACAGATTGGCCACAAGGCTCCTGACGCTGTAGGCCGCGTACGTCAGGTCGCCCGAAGCGTAAGCCTCTTCGACGGCGCGTTTGAGCATCTCCCGGCCAGACGAATAAGGCCGCGCCCAAGGAAGCACGAGAGCTCCGAAGAAGGTATGGACTTTGGCCTTGAAGCGATCCAAGCCGCGCTTGTCCACCAGGTCGCAGCCGAGCTGGCCGAATCTCAATGCCGCTTCATAATCGTCTTGACGCAATCCCAACACGATGCTGAGCAGCGCGTAGGCGCAAGCGGAAGCGTCGCAATTGCCGTGCACCAGACTGAGATTGGTCATCCGAATGACCGCCAGATAGAAGAGGTTGTTGTCGGTAAAGGAAGCCGGAGCGAGGAAGTCCGTAAGCACGTCGATCGTCGCGAGCAGTTCGGCTTCTTGCAGCAGAGGGAGATCGATCATCGCCTCGATCGTCCGCTCGCCCAGCAGACGCCACATGCTCGACAGTTCCCGGTCCACTTCCTCGTCCGGGGGATGGGAAGACCATTCCAAGCCGGCTTGGCGCAGGTATTCGAGGCCTACGGCGATCGCGCGATCCATCCTGTCGGTGGTGGTGTACAGGGTCATGCGCAAGCGAGTGACCGCTGCCCGATCGACCGCTGACAGGGCGGCGTCCGCGAGACGGTCCAATCGCGCCTCCGCCTCCTCGTGAGTGCCCGTCAGCAACTCGCATTCCGCCCGGTTCAATTCGAGTTCCAAGCTCAGTCGGTAGCTTTGCGGCCCGGGTTCGGTCACTTGAAGCGCCAGCGCTCCTGCAGCGAAGTATTGCAATGCTGCTGCATAGGCGGTGGATGCTTTGGCACGAGCCCCCGCCGTCAGGTTGAAGCGGGCGACCTGCTCCCGCTCCAAAGGCGTTTCAATGAGGTGTATGGAACGATTGTACTGCTCCACGATATCGAAGATCTGCTCGTCGACTTCCTTCGCCGGAAGTGTTTGCGCGAGCACTCTCGCCGTCCGGAGATGCTGATCGGCGCGCTCATCGTCGGGAATCCACGAATAGGCAGCTTCTTGAATCCGATCGTGGGCAAAGGAGTATTCGTCGGCACTCGCAGACACGAGCTCCAGACGGACCCCCTCCCAAAGCGCCTTTTCAAGCGCTTCGCGCGTCTCTCCGTAGAGCGCGGCTAGGGTAGCCGTACGCGCGCCGTTGCCGACGCAGGCCAAGTGCTTCAAGGCCTTCTGCACGTGACTGGGCAGCCGATTCAAACGTGCCACCATGAGGTCCACGACATTGTCGGTGAACTTCCTGCGCGCGATCTGTTCGATGTCCCACGTCCAACCCTCCTTCTCGGTCGCGAACACGAGCAATCCATCGTGCTCCAGCGAGGTGAGGAACTGGATGACAAAAAAGGGATTGCCTCCGGTTTTCGCGTGCACCAACTGCGCCAACGGCCGTGCGCGGTCCAGACGGCACCGCAACGCGCCGGCTACCAACTCGGTAAGCTCTCCGAGCGAGAGGTTTGCCAGCGAGAGGCGGTGCAGCGAGACCTTCGATTCCTGGATATCCGCAAGCGTCGTCATCAGAGGATGCCCGGAGCCGACTTCTTCGTCCCGATAAGCACCCACGAGAAGCAGGTGCCCCGATTCGTTGCGCTTGCAGAGGTTTCTGAGCAGGTCGAGGGTGTCCGGATCGCTCCAATGGAGATCGTCGAAAAAGATGACTAGAGGACGCTCGGATCGCGCGAAGGCGCCGATCAACCGGCCGATCAATGTCTGGAAGCGGAGCCGTGCGTCGTCCGGCGACAGTTCCGGGGCTTGTGGTTGCCTACCGATGACGAGCTCGAGCTGAGGGACGAGGCTGACGATGGATTGTGCGCTTTGGCCGAGAGCCTCCATCAGCCGGTCCCGCCAGCGCAACAATTCGTCGTCGTTTTCACCCAGGACGCCCTGGACAAGGTCCCGCAGCGCCTGCGTCAGAGCGGCGTACGGAACATCGCGCTTATACTGGTCGAACTTGACCCGCGCGAAGGATCCCCGGCGGGCCGCGATGGCTCGGTTTAGCTCGTTCACGGCCGACGATTTACCGACGCCTGCACCGCCCGACACCAGGATCATTTCTGTCGAGCCGCCATTGGCGACCCTCGCGAAGGCGTTGAGCAGAAAATCGAGGTCTGATTTCCGACCGTAGAGCCGTTCGGGAATGAGAAGACGATCCAAACCATCGTTCTCACCGGGCGAAAAGGCCTCGATCCTCTGGTGGGTCTGCCAATCGTCTTGGCAACGCCGCAAGTCGGCGAGAACGCCAGAAGCGGTCTGGTATCGGTCCTCGGCGTTCTTGGCGAGGAGCTTCATAATGACGTCGCCGACAGGGGCGGGCACGCCATCCATCTGGGCCTCAGGTCGGAGGGGCTGTCGTGCGATATGACAGTGCATCCATTCGACGGCGTCGGCCGCCTCGAACGGAAGTCGTCCCGTGAGCATCTCGTAAAGGGTGACACCCATGGAGTACAGATCGCTCCGGACATCGATCGACCGGTTCATCCGACCCGTCTGTTCCGGGGCCATATAGGCGAACGTGCCCGCGTATGCGTCGATCGAGGGGACGACTTGTCGCTCGCGCGTCAAACGCGAAGCGATACCGAAGCCCATGACGCGAACGATATCCTTTTCGTCCACCAGCAGGCTTCCGGGATTGATGTTCTTATGGATGATGCCGGCTAGGTGTATTTGCCGAAGCGCTTCCGCCAGGCTCACCGACATCCGAAGAAAAGCCGAGATTCCGAGAGCATGGCCGACCCTGTCCTTGAGAGGCATTCCGCCGGGGTCGTCGAGAATGAGTGCCGGTCCTCCCTCGCCACGAGCCAAGTCGATGGGACGCACCGCCCAGGCGGCATCGAGGTCGCCGGCGATGGAGAACTCGTTCTCCAGCCGCTGCATCAAGCCGAGATTGTGCCCGGTGCTGCCGGGCTTCCGAACCAGAACTTGGCGACCATCCGAGGACCGGCGCCCCCTCAACAGCGTAAAATCGTCATCTTCTCCAATGATTTGAAGTACATGGACGGAAAGGCCACTTGGGGCCGCTCCGTCTGGTTCCGCTTCGTCGACCGACTCGGCGCAACCTTTCTGGCAGCGGAACTGCATAACGAGCTTTCCTGCGACGATGACCTTGTGAAGGAGTACCAAGAGACCCCGGCCGGCTCTATGGCACCAAGGTATCGGTGGCGTTGCTGCGCTTCGATGTTTGTTGCTCCCGAGCCCCTGAAAGCACATAATGCCGCTTGCAGGATCAATGACGATCGGACGCATCATGGCTCGCAAGGCCGTCGAACATCGTGTCTTTTGGAAAGCCAGACGACGCGGTCTGTGGCCTGATGAGCTAGGGACCGCTTGCTTCGTCAGCGGAATCGAAGTCCAAAGGGAAGAGACATGACGACATCAAGCGCGGTTGACGCGGGCTCCTTGGTGCTCCCCTCCAGATCTAAGGTTTTCGTAGTCGACGATGATCCATCCGTTCGAGAGTCTCTCGAAGAGCTGATCAGCACCAGAGGCTGGGAAACGGAGACGTTTGCCACGGCGCAAGAGTTCCTCTCTCGGCCACAGGACTTCGTTCCGAGCTGCCTGGTGCTCGACGTAAGTCTCCCGGGGCTCAGTGGTCTGGAGCTTCAGAATCACCTGGTAAGCCAAGGCATCAGCATTCCCATCATCTTCATCACGGGCCACGGCGACGTACCCATGACCGTCAAAGCGATGAAGGCCGGCGCGATGGAGTTTCTGACCAAGCCGTTCGGTCACGGAGAGCTATTCGGAGCGATCGAACTCGCCCTCGCGCGCAGCCATTCCGCCATAGGTGGCGACGCGGAATTGCGCGAATTGCATGAACGCCATGGCTCGCTCAGTCGACGCGAGCAGGAAGTGATGGCGTTGGTGGTCAAGGGCTTGTTGAACAAGCAAGTAGGCTACGAGCTCGGGATCAGCGAGATCACCGTGAAGGCTCACCGAGGCAAGATGATGCGGAAAATGAGAGCGCGATCCTTGGCGGACCTCGTGATCATGGGCGCCAAGCTACGGCAGGCGAAGTCGCAGAACTAGGCTTCATCGTAGCCTGCGACTTAGGCCTTAGCGACGGAGACTCGAGGGTAGAACCGGCCAGCAGGGCTCACGGCGCGCCGAAGCGTTTCCAGACACCGAGGCGAAGACATACCGCCTCAGCTAGATCTGGGCGGATCCGCCGTCGACGAACAGTTCGCTGCCCGTCACAAAGCTGCTGTCGTCCGAAGCCAGGAAGACGGCGGCCAAGGCAACCTCGTTGGCATCTCCGAGCCTTCTTAGCGGTGTCGTCGCCTCCAGCCCCTTGATCATGTCGGTGTGCACATCGTCCGAAGGCGCAAGCCCGTGCAATCCAGGAGTAGACGTCGCGCCAGGCACCAGCACGTTGACGCGGATCGCACGGTCGGCCAGATCCAGAACCCACGTACGCGCGAAATTTCTTATGGCCGCCTTGCTGGCGCTGTACACGCTGAAAGCAGGAGTGCCCTTCGTGCCGGTCGTCGACCCGGTCAAAATGATCGACGCGCCATCGCGCAGGAAAGGTAGGGCCTTCTGAACGGTGAAGAGCGTGCCCCGTACGTTGATGGAGAATATGCGATCGAAGTGTTGTTCGGTGATGGCGCCTATCGGCGCGAAGTCTCCGACGCCGGCATTGGCGAACAACACGTCGATGGTGCCGGCTTCAGCGGCGACGGTTTCATAGAGCGTGTCCAGGTCGCTGAGCTTCGAGATGTCAGCCTGGATGCCTCGAGCCCCGCTACCGATGACCGATGTCGCTTCGTCGAGCTCCTTCCTGCGCCGTGCAGTGATGAAAACGCGTGCTCCTTCAAGAGCAAACTGCTTGGCGGTCGCCAATCCGATGCCGCTATTGCCGCCCGTTATCACGGCAACCTTGCCAGTCAATCTTCCCATGGTCTTCTCCTTTTGAAACTCGTGCATTTTGCGGTAGTCGGCGAACGAGCGCAGTCCACCGCTTACCCCTTCAATCTCAGACGCACCTGCACGTCACGACGACCGATGTTCCCGTCGGTCCGGACCTGACGACCATTTCGCCGCCCATCGCGTGCACCAACTGATCCAGAATCCGCGAGCCCGCGCCCCCCAAGGCGATGCCCATTCCCCGTCCATCGTCCGATACGATGCAGACCAGGGAGGCGCCGTCTTCGAGGATACTTACGCGAACAGTGCCGCTGTCTCGCTCGCCGAAGGCGTGGCGGGCGGCATTCGTCACGAGTTCCGCGATGACCAGCCCCAACCTCTCGCAGCGTTCGGCCGGCATATCACCGGCTTCCGTGACCAGCTCGCACCTGACGCCCATCGGCCTGAGTAGTGCCTCGGAAAGGGACCTGCACAATTGCTCCATGTAGTCGGAAAGCGAGATCTTTCCTTGGAGTCCACCGACGACCAGAGACCTGTGCAGCATTCCGAACGCCGCGATCCTGGCTTCGCAACGCTCGAAAGAGCGCCGGGTCTCAGCGGAGACCGAACCGGCGAATTCGCGCCGAAGAGCGAATGCAAGGACCATCATAGTGTTGGCGAAACGATGATTGGTCTCCCGCAGGAGCACCATCTCATCGTAGTTCGGCGGCAAAGCCAGGCTTTGCCTGGCGGTGCCCATCTCCAAATTCATTGACATCCCATCCTCCGACAAGGTCGCCTCCTTGAAAGGCTTCTGGCTGATCGGTCGTGGAGCAGGCCACGACGATCGACGTACTGCGTCATTACTGCCGAGCGAATTGCTCCGAATCCATTGCACGATGGTATCGGCGCGGCGCTCGTCGTTCGTTTTTCAAAATCGAACGGCATCGACCAATCCGAAGGTATCACCGACACCTTCGTGCAATAGATCATCGCCGGACGTCCGATCATCTTCGCATCGTCGGTCGCACAATCGCAGCGATCGAGAACGATAGTCGGAGATCGACGATGCGCGTTGCCATTCAGAGTTTAGATCGCCCCAAATGGGACGCATCTTCGCGAGAATCGAACATTCCGTGCGAAGTTGGTCCCGGCACGTCGTTCTTTGCGTTCGAGCACGGCGACTTCGAGATCAGCATCATAAGCGACGGATACCTCGAGATCCCGGAAGAGATTTTCGTGCCCTCAATGGCGCTTAGGGAGCAGAGTGAGGTCGTCCAGCGTCTCGACACGGCGGGAGAGATCGTCCGCGCGCCGACTAATGTCCCCGTGCTGCGCTATCGTGACGAAGTGATCCTGTTCGATGTCGGTGGCGGCCAGAGATACCAGGCAACCGACGGTCGGCTCGTCGATAATCTGCAGGCCGCCGGCTTCCATCCGGCCGCGGTCACCAAAGTGGTCTTCACGCACGCGCATCCGGATCACACGGGCGCCACTCTCGCCTCGGACGGCTCGCTCCTGTTTCCGAACGCCGCTTACTTCGTCGGCGCGACGGAGTGGGACTACTGGATGGATCCGGACTTCTTCAGCAAGGCCCCCGAGGGAATTCACGATTTCGGCAGGGGCGCGCAGCGTGATCTGAGCGCCGTCCGGGACCGGGCGGTCATGCTCAAGCCCGGGGACGACGTGATCAGCGGCATACGTGCGATCGACACCGCCGGTCATACGCCCGGGCACCTGTCATTCGAGCTCGCAGGGGACGTCGGGCTCATCATCGCTGCGGACGCGGCGACCAGTGAGATCGTCGGGGTCGAGCACCCCGACTGGCACTTCGGTTACGACAGCGTTCCCGAACTAGCCGTCCGGAACAGGCGGCGGCTGCTCGATCGGGCATCGACCGACAAGACAAAGCTTCTGGGATTCCACTGGGCCTATCCAGGGCTTGGGTTCGTCGAGGCCCGCGGCAATTCCTACCGCTACGTCCCCATCGCATGAGCCAAGCAGCACAGGAGTATTCGACATGACACATCCGAACAACCGGACGATCGGGTCGCATCTTGCCTCCCGTCGCAGCGTCCTGATCGGGGGAGTGGCCGGAGCATCGGCGCTGGCGCTGATTGGACCTGCGCCGCTCGCGGCTCGGCCGCGAGAGATCCATTCAGTTCACCGCCACGCGGGGCGCGCCATCAAGACGAAGGACGGCACCGAGATCTTCTACAAGGATTGGGGACGGGGTCCGACCGTGATCTTCAGTCACGGGTGGCCGCTCAATGCGGACGCCTGGGACGACCAGATGTTCTTCATGGCTTCGCATGGCTTCCGTTGCATCGCGTACGACCGGCGCGGGCATGGTCGATCGGGCCAACCATGGAGCGGAAATGACTACGACACGTTCGCCAGCGACCTGGCCGATCTCATCGACTCGCTGCGCCTCGAGCAGGTCACCCTGGTTGGGCACTCGGCGGGCGGCGGCGACATCGCACGCTACATCGGTCGGTTCGGAACGGGTCGTGTCGCGAAAGCGGTGCTGGTCTCGGCCATCCCGCCTTTGATGCTGAAGACTTCCGCCAACCCGGGTGGCGTGCCGATCGAGGTGTTCGACAACATCCGGTCGGCCGTCGTCACCGACCGCGCTCAATTCTACCGAGATCTCGGCGAAGGGCCATTCTATGGGGCTAACAGGCCGGGCTCGAAGGTCTCGCAAGGGGCCAGGGACGCATTTTGGCTCAGCTGTATGCAGGTCGGACTGCGGGCGTCTTACGAGGGCATCAAGGCTTTCTCTGAGACCGATTTCACGAGCGACCTGAAGAGGTTCGACGTTCCGACGCTCATCGTCCATGGCGAGGACGATCAAAACGTTCCGATCGCAACCTCGGCCCTGCTCTCATCGAAGATGATCGGAAAGGCGAGCCTGAAGATCTATCCGGGCGCGCCGCATGGGCTGACGCTCACCCACAAGGACCAGTTCAACGGCGATCTCCTCGGCTTCATGAAGGATATGAGCTGAGGGAACGCCGACTACACCCCGCAACCCAAACGAGGACGACGACGATGAGCACGATCACGACCAAAGACGGCACGACGATCCACTACAAGGACTGGGGCAAGGGCCAGCCGATCACCTTCTCGCACGGATGGCCGCTCAACGCGGATGCGTGGGACGACCAGATGCTCTTCCTGGCTTCCCACGGCTTTCGCTGCATCGCTCACGACCGCCGAGGGCACGGCCGCTCGGGACAATCGTGGGAAGGCAACAATCTCGACACCTACGCCGATGATCTGGCCGAGCTCATGGATGCGCTCGATCTCAAGCAGACCATCATGATCGGCCACTCGACGGGGGGCGGCGAGGTGACCCGCTATATCGGCCGTCATGGGACGAAGCGCGTCGCCAAGGCCGTGCTGGTGTCCGCCATCCCGCCGTTGATGCTCAAGACGCCGAATAATCCGGGAGGACTGCCGATCGAGGTGTTCGATCAGATCCGTGACGGCGTGAAGGGCGACCGATCGCAGTATTACCAGGACCTCAGCCTTCCGTTCTACGGCGCGAACCGCCCCGATTCGAAGGTGTCGCGCGGCATCAAGGACAGTTTCTGGCTGTGGTCGATGCAGGCCGGAGAAAAAGGTGCGTACGACTGCATCAAGGCTTTTTCGGAAACGGATCTTACGGCCGACCTCAAGAAGATCGACGTCCCGACCTTGGTGCTGCATGGCGACGACGATCAGATCGTCCCGATCGCGGATTCGGCGCTGCTGTCCTCGAAGCTCATCAAGAGCGCGACCTTGAAGGTCTATCCCGGTGCGCCGCATGGGCTCTTCGCTACGCACAAGGACCAGCTGAACAGCGATCTGCTGGCGTTCATTCAGGGCTGAAGCCCCTCAAGCGACAGCGACGGGCGAACCGGCCCGCCGCTGAAGACCGCAAGATCGCGGTCGACAGGAAATCTTGGCTGCAAGATGCAAGCGAGGACGATCATGGAACACCGGACTCAGAAGACCATGTCCCGGCGCGGGTTCTGCCTGTGCTGCTTGGGCGGCGCTGCGATGGCGGCGGGCGGATGGTTGACGCCGCGGCAGGCGTTCGCCGAGGCGAGAGGCATCGTCAGCCTCATCAAGGATAGCGCGGCGACATCGCCGATCGTCATCCACAAGGTGCGCGGCAACATTAGTGTTCTCGAGGGATCCGGCGGCAACATCGCCGTACTCACCGGGAAGGACGGCAAATTGCTGATCGATGCCGGCATCGGCGTGTCGCGACCGCAGTTGACCAAGGCCCTCGCAACCGTCGGCGACGCACCCATCACGCACTTGGTCAACTCCCATTGGCATTTCGACCACACAGACGGCAATACCTGGCTGAACGAGAGCGGTGCTCGGATCATCGCCCACGAAAACACACGCAAACATCTCGCGGAGCTCCAGCGCGTCGAAGACTGGGACTACAATTTTCCTCCGATGCCGGAGGGCGGCGTTCCGACTGAGGTGTTCGCGACGGAAAGGACCTTGAAGCTCAATGGCGCCTCCATTCTGCTGAAATACTACGGGCGCGCGCATACCGACAGCGACATCTGCACCATCTTCGGCGAGGCCGACGTCATTCATGCCGCGGATACCTTCTGGAGCGACATCTACCCGTTCATCGACTATTCGACTGGGGGCAACATCGATGGAATGATCGCCGCATCCGATGCCAATCTCGCGTTGGCGACAAAGGACACGATCATCATCACCGGCCACGGGAGACCCGTTAGCAACCGCGCCGAACTGCAGGATTGGCGAGACATGCTCGTAGCGATCCGCGATGCGGTCGCCAGACTCAAGAAGAAGGGAATGTCCCGCGACGAGGTTGTCGCGGCGAAGCCAACGGCCGCCTACGACGACCGTTACGGCCAGTTCCTCATAGATCCGAGCTTCTTCACCAGGCTCGTATACCACGGCGTGTAGAACGCCTGCGACGAAGTCAGTCCATAGAGCTTTCTTCCGCAATGCGTTTTCGAAAAGGCCGACGTGTAGCCACTGGAGGGTGGAGCTTTGGCCGATTGGTAGACGGCGAGCCAGTGGGCAGAGCTCAGTACGAGACCTGTTTCGGCTGTGACCGGGCCAACGTGAAGGAGCACGACTTCGTCTTCACGAGGCACGCACCATGACACCCGCGAACTCCGAAGGAAAATGCGTCATGACACCGGAAAGCCAGACCAACTCGCACGACGAACTCAACCCGACAGCGATGTCGGCTGGTAGCTGGACCATCGTGATCGTGCTCCTGCTGCTGCTTGCCGCGACCCTGGTCGTCGCAGTCATCGGCTGGTCGTCAGGAAGCGGGGCCGACGTTCCGGCTTCGGGGTATGTCGCGCTCGCTCTCGGGGTCTTGTTCTCCTTGGCCGTCGGGTTCGGCCTCATGGGACTTCTCTTCTACAGCAGCCGCAGAGGATACGACGAACCGCCCTCGCTGCTGCTTGCGGAAGAGCCAGACGACAACGAGAGCGTTGGAACGGAAATGGGCACCATGGCACCAGAACTCGACGTCATCGCGGCAAGCGCCACGATAAAGCCGTCGGCCGCCAAGGAGAGGGAATGATCATGATCCCGGCCTACAGCGATCATGCGGCCGACGAGCGAACCTTCCTCGCGTGGGTCCGGACCGGAATTGCCATCATGTCGTTCGGCATCCTGGTGGAGAAATTCGACCTGTTCATTCGGACGCTTGCGATTTCCGAAACCACCGACGTCCTGCGCAGAGCGCAACTGGACCGAATATCCAGTCATCTGGGTCCCCACGAGAGCATCGCCCTCATCGCCGCCGGGGTCGCGCTTATAGCGATCCAGACACTGCGCTTCGCACGTAACAGCCATCTGCTGGGCGACACCGAACGGCATGCGCTGAGGGCTGCTCGGACGGGTTCTGTCGTTTCTGCGCTGCTCATTCTGCTCGTCGCGGCCGTCGCGACCTACCAGGTCTTCGACTGACCCGCTGACAAGAGAAAACTCATCCACCTTGAGGGAGACTCTGGCAATGCCGGAAGATTATAGAGACGAGGTGCTCTCACGCCGATGGTTCTTGACGGCGACGGCCGGGGCTGCCGGAGCGGCCATCGC
This sequence comes from Bradyrhizobium sp. HKCCYLRH2015, assembly GCF_051168215.1. Classification (NCBI taxonomy): domain Bacteria; kingdom Pseudomonadati; phylum Pseudomonadota; class Alphaproteobacteria; order Hyphomicrobiales; family Nitrobacteraceae; genus Bradyrhizobium; species Bradyrhizobium sp. HKCCYLRH2015. The sequence continues at coordinate 18,617 of NZ_JBNPUO010000017.1, forward strand.
TGGTGCCGCCTCGGCTGAAACGTTGGCCGACGTGCCCGATCGCGGCCCCGGCGCCGATCTGAGCGCGCATAGCGAACGCTCCCGTTTCGTGAAGCTCGACCGTATCCCGGAGTCTACACCCGGCAAGCGGAACGTCGACCCCAGCGACGCCATCAATTCCAAGACGCCCCACCAGAAACTGGTCGGGAACATCACGCCCACGGATCTGCACTACGAGCGCAGCCACTCGGGCGTGCCCGACATCGATCCGGCGCAGCACCGCCTGCTGATCCATGGCATGGTCGGCGAGCCGCTGGTGTTCAGCGTCGACGATCTCAAGCGCATGCCGTCGGTCACGCGCATCGTCTTTATCGAATGCACTGGCAATGGCTGGGAAAACTGGAAGAAGGCCGATTCCGACGTAACCGTGCAGAACACTCACGGTCTCGTCAGTACCAACGAATGGACCGGCGTACCCCTGAAGTTCCTGATCGACCTCGTCGCCAAGGACAAGGGAGCCACCTGGATGCTGGCGGAGGGCGGCGACGGCGCCGGGGTCGACCGCAGCATCCCGCTGACCGACGAGATCATGAACGAGGCGTTCGTCGCCTATGGCCAGAATGGCGAACCGCTGCGCCCGGCGCACGGCTTTCCGATGCGCCTGCTGATGCCGGGCTTCGAGGGCAATCTCAACATCAAATGGTTGCGCCGCCTCAAGTTCGGTGCGGCGCCGTGGATGACCCGCTGGGAGACGGCGCGATACACGCAACTCCTGGCCGACGGCAAGGCGCGGCAGTTCCAGCTGCGGATGGAAACCAACTCCGTCATCACGCAACCGTCGGGAATGATGCAGATCAAGCCCGGCTACAACCGAATCTCCGGACTCGCCTGGAGCGGCCACGGCAAGATCGCCAAGGTTGATATCTCGACCGACGGCGCCACGTCGTGGAGGCAGGCGGAATTGGCCCTGCCGGTGCTGTCTAAGGCGCAAGTGCGGTTCCAGATGGACTGGGTCTGGGACGGCAAGCCGACCAAAATCGTGAGCCGCTCGACCGACGAGAACGGCAACGTCCAGCCTGACCGCGCATCCTTCATCGCCGCAACGGGGACCAACGCGCTGTTTCACTACAACGCCCAGCAGACCTGGAGCATCGACGAGGCCGGGAGGGTTCGCAATGTCCTCGCATAAAAAACTCCTTGGCATCGGGATCCTAGCCGTCGGTCTGCTCACAGCCCCCGCGCTTGCCTTAGATTTCGGCCGTCCGGCCACGCCGCAGGAGATCAAGCTATGGGACATTGATGTCAGTCCCGACGGAAAGGGCCTGCCTGACGGCAGCGGCACTGCCGTGCAGGGCAAGCAGATCTTTGCCGACAATTGCGCGGCCTGTCATGGCGAGAACGGCCAGGGTGGGATCAAGGATCGTCTCGCTGGCGGACAGGGAACGCTCGCCTCCAACATGCCGGTTAAGACGGTCGGCAGCTTCTGGCCCTATGCAACGACGTTGTTCGACTACATCCATCGCGCGATGCCCTATCCGACGCCGGGCTCGCTCAGCACCGATGAGACCTATGCCGTCACCGCCTACATTCTGAGTCTCAACGGCATCGTTCCGGCGGATGGCAAGGTCGACAGGGACTCGTTACCGAAAATAAAAATGCCCAATCGCGACGGATTCGTCCCGGATCCCGAGTTCGATCTGCGCAAGAAAAGGAAATGACGATGGCCCGGAAGAGCATGCGATGGCTGAGGGCCGTCGTGATCGCCTGGTCGATAGTGGCCCTATATTCGATAGGTATGGCAGGAGAGACTGAGATGGCTACCGAAGGATTGACGACGTTGAAGAGTGCGCATGGCGCGTCGGAGACAATGGAACGACTAAAGGACGCTGTTCGCTCCAAGGGCATGACGATCTTCGCCCAGATCGACCACGCGGCGGGGGCGAAGGAGGTCGGAATGTCGTTGCGGCCTACAGATTTGCTCATTTTCGGTAGCCCGAAAGGTGGCACGCCGCTCATGCAATTCGTTCAAACCATCGGAATCGATCTACCCCTCAAGGCGCTGGTCTGGCAAGACGAGGCGGGAGTCACTTGGGTATCCTACAATACTCCGGCTTGGTCGGCGGAGAGACACCGAGCGAATGCACCGGAGGCGGTGCGAGCAATGAGCGCCGCCATCGAGGCAGTTGTCTCGGCAGCGACTTCGGCGAGCTCGGCTCGTTGAGTCGAGTTCGTGAGATGGCTGACATTTTGGAGACGCGGCTGACGTCAGCTTATCAAGAGCCGGAATATCAAAGAAAACTGCTCGGGTCACCTCGTAGAGGGCGGATACGCGTGCATCTCGATCAAACCAATAAGGAAAAGTCGCATGTCTTTCGCACTCAACTTTTTGAACAGGCGAGCTGCCCTAGGCTTATTGGGCCAAGCGGCGCTATTTACGGCCGCGAGAAATGCAGGGGCGACGGGCAATCAGGAAATTGATGCCGATTTCGAACTATTCAAGAAGAGGGTCGCGGCCGCGCCGCGCCAACGAAACTTCGGTTCAGTGCCCTTGGTGGTTACCTCTGGTGAGCAGTGGGACCACGAGGCAGCAGACCTTCTACTCGCCTATCGCAACCGAGCTCGGCAGGTCTGGGAGTGCACCGAACTCGGCGCGCCGTGGCTCAACCTCATGAGAGAAGCGCTCAATGGGCAGATTTGCACACGGAAATCCTGGATTCCTAGCAGCAGCTGCTGTTCACGGATCGGCACACCTGGCACTTTTTGACCAAACTGCGTGGGAGACACACGGATTGGGACGGCTTACGGGAGGCGTCGCCACGACAAATTCCTACTTCGAATCGAGGAGGAAAGTGTCTCGGGCGGATAATTTGCAGGATCCGATGGGATTCTATGGTTCGGAAAACAACAACTTCTCGACGTTGCAGGACGGAGGCATCGTTTTCATCGCGTGCCACGACTCAATCCATGCCATTGCCCGCAATCTCAACCGTTTAGACCGCGGAAATATAGCCGACGCGGACTCACTGCAGCCGACCTGACAAATCATCTCGTCTCCGGCACCATTTTGGTACCGAGCGTAGTAGCCTTCCTGGTGGAGCTACAGAGGTGTGGCTTCACCTATGCGAAGGGAGCCTAAAAAGCGGCTAAATTCGGTGGAAAACAGCTCAAGCAAAACTTGCCTGTCGCGGGTTTGCGCCTTCCGCCTTCTGAGGGCGTCTGACTCACAACTCTGGTCGCGTCGAGCTTCGCCCGGATTGGCGACAGCAGGAACTCGGCTGACGCGTCGCGATGTACCGGCCCGCTGCAGCATTCGGATCTCTCGTCATCTCGTCAATAGCTCTGATACTATGCGGCTCTGGCGGCACAGCTATGTCGCAGCCGACGACGCCTAGAAGCGGAGCTAAAACGGCGGGGCTGGCGTTGAAGCAAAGACCGGCCACCGGTTTGTTTGTTTCGGCTGGAATGCCCCACGAACGGCCGGGACATCCTGCGCTGCCGTCGGGGCCGTGCTCTCGTGGAGAGCTGCGCCTCGTAGCCCAGGCAGCACCAACTCAGGTTAGGGTCAATTGCGACGGTCGTGCTCGATCTCCATCAGGTGCGGTCTACCTCTCAGAGTCGACATGCAGGCGACGGGCGGATTTGGTCGGGAAGGGCCAAAATCCGCCATTTCACCCCTAAGAAAGGACCGCCGGTCTAGCTCAGCAAGAGCGGCATCTTCGTCAACCACCGATTGACCACCGATACACCGTGAACGAACGCGGTAGATCGTCCAACAACGCCACGAAAAACGTCAATGTTCTCCGAGACCTTCGAGCAAGCAGGCCCGCTCATAACGTTCTAGTTGCAGGCTTGCGCTCGAGATGCCCGATAGCGATATCAATGGGCTAGGGATACCGTTTTCGTTTTTTGCCGATACGACCGCCCCAGACCCGCACTTCCATGGGAGTTACGACGCCCGACTCCAATTCATCTAACCATGACCTCATCCGGTTTTCCTAGACCTGACGTTTTCTGAGCGAAGTGATCGAGTACGAGGTCTAATCACGGCCGTTCAAATCAGACTTGCCCGATTTTACGCGAGGCGTATGATGTAAGTGCTTTCGGTGACAAAGGTTGGACGCGATGTCCTCCAGGATCACTGGCGATATCATCGACGCCCTGCTTCACTGCCGGTTGAAAGCGCACTTCCAACTGCGTGGTGAGCGCGGAACCCCGTCGGAGTATGAGAAGCTGCAGATCGAGCAGCGAGGCCGTTTGTTGCCCAAGGCCTTCGAAAGAATTCGGAGCGACTGCGGCGACGCCAAACTACTCACCGACCTTAGTATCACGTCTGCCGATCTGCGGAAGGGTGCCGCATTCATCCTTGGCGCTTCCCAAGTAGATGACCGCTACGCTGTCCATTTCGACGCTCTTCGCAAGATAGATGAACCGTCGGCCCTTGGTTCATTTCAGTATGAGCCGGCAATCTTCTGCGCAACGCCGCGTGTCACCGCTTCCGATCGCCAACGGCTTGCAGTGCGCGCAGTTCTATTAGCGAGATTTCAGGGCGCTTTTCCAAATGGGGGAACCGCTTACTTCGGACCCCGCTGCTTGAGAACGAGCATTCGGTTCGGATCGATGCTGGCCAAAGCAGAGGCCCTCCTACGAGATGCTGAACGGATACAGCGCGCCGAAGTCCCACCGAAACTAGTGTTGAATGATCATTGTCGCATTTGCGCATTTCGCGAACGTTGCCACGCTCAAGCCGTTCGTGAGGACAATTTAACTCTCTTGCGCGGCCTCGGGGACAAGACCATCAAGCGGTATGCCCGCAGCGGGATACTCACGCTCACGCAACTGGCGCACACCTTCCGGCCACGACGCCGCGGTAAACGGTCCGACCACCCTTTCACTCAGCGAGATCATGCGCTGCATGCACTCGCGATCCGTGACAAGACGGTCTACGTTCTGGGCTCACCGGAACTCAGAACGGCAGAAGTGCGCATCTTCGTAGATATGGAGGGTGATCCTGATAAACAATTTATCTACCTGATTGGCTTGGTCGTTTGCGAACGTGAGCGCGTCGAGCGGCACTCATTCTGGGCAGATAACGAGAAGGCAGAAGACGAAATCTTTGCGCGCTTCTTGGAAGTTGTTTCCCGATATGATGCTCCTTGCCTGTACTCTTACGGACACTTCGAGCGAACATTTTTAGAACGCATGAGACGTAAGGCTCGACGCAAGAACCCTATCGACAGAATTCTGTCGGCGCTCACCAACGTTCTTAAGATCATCTACCCGCACTTCTACTTCCCCACCTACTCGAACGGCCTGAAGGAGATCGCGGTTTATCTGGGCCACCATTGGAGCGATCCAGACGCATCTGGCATCATGAGTATCGTCTGGCGCAGACATTGGGAGATAACCGGCGACGCAGCATGGAAGTTGAGGCTGATCCAGTATAATCTAGAAGATTGCGAAGCGCTGCGCCGAGTTTGCAACTTTATCAGCCAGCCGCCACCCTCGGAAATGGAACACAAGTCTGGGGGCAAACATAGGGTGAGGTCGGTTGCAGAGCTGGACAAACTATCACGTACCACAAGCTGGTCGAAGCTTGCAAATCCTGACTTTGAATTCGTAAACAAGCGCGCTTACTTCGACTACCAGCAACGCCACGTGTTTGTCCGAGAAAAGCAAAAGAGCTCCCGCAAGCGTGGGCCGACTGAAAAGCGACGACGATGGCAGAACCGAGACTTGCGAGTCACGCACCGGATTAAGATTTCGGCCGCCCGCTGCCCGCACTGCAAAAGCACACACATCACATCGCTCTCCCCGAAGCAGCGGCCAAAAGGACTACAAAGAAGACGGAAGCGCGCAATCGATCTCGTCTTCACTCCGGGGGCCATTCGCCGGAAGGTAATCGAGTTCAAAACCGCGGCCTATCGCTGCGAGGGCTGTCATAAGTGCTTCGTCCCAGAGCGCTACGATCGCTTGAAGCGTTACTTTCATGGCTTAATGTGCTGGTTTGCGTATCAGCACATTACCCACAGGCTTGGGATCAAATCGCTGGCAGCACTATTTTATGAGACATTCGGCGTCCGGATAAACTTTTGGGAATTTGCCGACTTCCGGCATCTTCTCGTCTGCAAATACCGTGAGACATACAACAAGCTTCTGAAGCAACTCCTTGATGGGCCAGTCTTGTACATCGACGAAACCGAGATCAAGCTGAAGGACGGCGAGGGGTACGTATGGGTGCTCGCAAGCAACTCAGCAACAATATACATGTTCCGCCCCTCGCGCGAGGGTGGCTTTCTGCGGCCGCTACTGCGAGATTTCAAAGGCGTGCTTGTCTCCGATTTCTTTTCTGCCTACGACGGACTCCCCTGCGTGCAGCAGCGTTGCCTTATTCACCTGATGCGGGATTTGAACCGGGCCATTCTCGACAATCCGTTCGACCAGGAAGTTCAGTCCATTACGACGCCATTCGGCGTCTTGTTGAGATCAATTGTCACTACCATTGACCAGCGCGGTCTCAAACAGCGTCACCTACAGACGCACATCAAAGCCGCAGATAGCTTTTTTGATGCAGTTGCGGAGCGAGTTTACGATTCTGAGGCCTCTAAAGCCCTCCAGCAACGACTTCTGCGAAACCGCGAACGCCTCTTCACATTCTTGCGCCATGATGGAGTTTCATGGAACAACAATTTGGCCGAGAATGCCATTAAGCACGTCAGCACCTACAGAGATAACGTTCGCCGAAGCATTAAAGCAGAAGGTCTATCAGAGTATTTGTTGTTACTTAGCCTTTTTCAGTCGTGTCGAGTCATGGACATAAGCTTTTTGAAATTCTTGCTGTCGCTAGAACGCGATATAGGCGCGTTCGCGACCGGAAAGCGTCGGCGCCGGCGAGCAGCGCGGATCGAGATCTATCCGAAGGGGTATTTGCCGCCTTCGATCGTTTCCCTTCGGAGAGGAAAGACCAGGCCAACCAACAAACCAGGCGCAATTGATAGCCAATAATGGGAGGGCCGAAAGCTAAGATCTAAGGAAAGTGCGATCACACGTGGCGACGTTAATTGATGCCTTCAAAGAAGCTGCTCCAGGTGCACAATCGTCGAGCTTTCTGACATTAGTTGCGGGGAGGCCGAGGAATTTTATAGCTCGGGAAAGGCGAACATTTTGAAAGGCGAGCCGACAGCGTACGTCAAGAAGGAGTAGGTCGTCATGCCGTCGCCGCAGACTGTCACGCGGCTCGATGCCGCATTCCCGTTTCTTGAAGGCAACCCCGTCCCTGTTCCTTGCCGCGGCCAGGTGAGCGAGTCCAATACGGCGCCTATGAGGGGTTTTCGCATATCGGCGTCCGCGAGCGGTTGCTGAGCGCGCTATTCCCTCGCAATCTTCGACCGGGCGTCGGGCTTCAGTAACTCGAGATAATCCACATCGAGGGCGACCGACAGTTCGTAGATCGTCACGACAGTTGGGTTGCGCTGCCCCTTCTCCAGGCCGCTTATGTACTGCTGGCTGAAGCCAGAAACCTCCGCCAGCTTCTCCTGAGTCATTTCTTTGCTTTTTCGGATCCGCAGAACGTTGCGGCCAACCAACCGACGCATGTCCATGGGCAGAAGTCAGCCCATTGCGCGCATGGTTTTTATCAACTATAGTATGTATCCACTAAAGTATGTAACGCCTGATCGGCCTAAGAGGAGGTTCTGTGTCGCAAGGTCGTTTCGCCGAACCAAATTCGCAGGGTCGTGCCGTGGCAGTGACCGCGATAGAACATGGCAAAGTGGTCATTACAGTCGCAAGCTTAGCGTGCGAGCGCACCGTGGCCGCCGCCCCGGTCTGCGGCTTCATCACCACGATTTTAGGAGGTCCACTTCGCGGCGAGACGCGGAAGAGCAGAACGTGGAGCGGGATGATTCGCAGTCACTCGGACGCTGTATCTCGCGTTTCCAAGCTCCTCGTGTCCGAGCAGGATGACGCCCCGCAAGCAGACGATGAGCACCCGCGATAGAGCCCGTGAACCGACCCTTTTGCGTCCGATAGCGCGATGACACTTCCGAAGGACGCAAAGGCCTTCACTGTTACCTGATCCAGAGCCTAGACACGTCCTCCGGCGTTTTTCCGGCAGGTGCGCAGGGCTTCGGGAAAGGGTATCCGATCGATGCCAAGGCAGACGGCTCTCCCGTCATCACTCAAGCCGCGGCTCATTACTCGCGAGGCGGCAGCCGCATACATCTGCGTGTCCGCCAACGTCTTTGATCAGATGGTGCGATTAGGCACCATGCCGAAGCCCAAGCTCCTAGGTGAGCGCCGGAAAGCATGGGACGTCCGAGAACTGGACACTGCCATTGATCTGCTGCCTTCAGATGGCAATGATCCTGGCCTTGACGAGACGTGGAGCGATGTCGATGCCTCGAAGGTTGCCGCCATACGTTGAGCGCAATCACGTCAAGGGGCATACATACCTGTCATTTCGGCGAGGCAAGGGTCGGCGCATTCGCCTGCCAGATGACCCGACCAGCCCTGAGTTCATGTCAGCCTACCAAAGCGCCCTTCTCGGTCAGGTGACAACGTCTAGACCCGAAATCCGCCCTCCCGTTCAGGGCACAATCTCTGCGCTGATCGCCTCTTACATGCGAAGCTCGGAGTACGTCGGCCTTCGAAAGACGAGCAAGGAGGGGTACGGCAGACGGCTCGAGGCCCTCAGAATCGAGCACGGGCAGCGGACCGTCGCTGGACTTTCTCGCGAGCGCATCATCACCGGCATTCTTCAGCCGTTCGCCGACCGGCCGGGCGCGGCTCTCGATACACTCAAGAAGCTTCGCATTCTGATCCGTCACGCCATCAACATCGGCTGGATCAAGCACGATCCGTCGCTCGGGATAAAGCGACCCAAGCTTCAGCGCATCAGATCTTGGACAGAGGACGAGATCGAGCTCTTCCGCAAGAAATGGCATTTGGAGACCAAACAGCGGCTGGCCTTCGAACTGTTCCTGAACACGGGCCAGCGACGATCGGACGTGGTCCGCATGGCGTGGTCCCACATCACGCCAGAAAACAGAATCGCCGTCGCGCAGCAGAAGACAGGACGGCGATTGTTGATTCCGCTCCACCGGGACCTGCTTTCGGCCTTGGCCGTCGCAAAGCGTGACCACGTGACGATCATCACGACCGCCTATGGCCAGTCCTTCAGTGTTGACGGCTTCAGCCAATGGATACGCGATGCCATTACGGACGCAGGCCTGCCGCTTGATTGTCAGCCGCACGGCCTGCGGAAGGCGACCGGCCGTCGTCTGGCTGAGGCTGGCGCGACGGCAAAGATGATCATGTCCGTCCTTGGCCACACCACTCTTGCAGAGGCCGAGCGATACACTGAGGAGGCTGATCAGGCGAGCCTTGCGGTCGATGCTCTGGCGCGCCTCGAAGGACACAAGGCGAACGACTTTCCCCAAACGCAATCCGCCGGTTTGGGAATACCGACCAAAACCTCAAGAAAATCAGCGGGGGAAAGGCAGAACTGGCGCTCCCTAGGGGAATCGAACCCCTGTTTCAGCCTTGAGAGGGCCGCGTCCTAACCGCTAGACGAAGGGAGCGTGAGGTGAACCGCATAGCCTTGAACGCGCCGCGCCGCAAGACGGCGGATGCAGAATTTGTGGGGGTGCGGTGTCCGTGCCCCAAGGGTCTTTCCCCGTGTGGGCCCCCTCCCCTAGCCCCTCCCCACAAGGGGGAGGGGAACGGACTGCCCCGGGTGGCGAGGATCGCTCATTCGGCCATCATGGGATGAAAGCAGCCGGCCGCGAAGGCTGTGGGCTCCCTCTCCCGCTTGCGGGGGAGGGTTGGGGTGGGGGCGCCGCGGGCGCTGGTGCCAATGGAGAGAGTTCCCCCCACTCGCATCGCACTGAAGATGCGATGCAAGCTCTCAGAGCGAGCTTCGCTCGTCTCGCCCCGCAGGCGGGGGAGGCGCTGACTGCCCGTGTCGTCGGAGGTGGGGCCAAAAGAGAGAGGGGCCGAAACGGGCGGGCGAAACCGCCCTGCCCTTACGGTTCCACCGCGAAGCGGAGGCGGCCGGTGGGTTTCAGGGTCTTGGCGTCGAAGGTGCGGATCTCCGTGGTGCCCCCCACATCCAGGGTCACCGCGAGGCGGTCGCCGGCGGTGCCGGTGGCGACGATGCGGGCGCCCTTCGGGAGCATGGCGGTGAGGTCCGGGCCCGAAGCTGTGCTTCCCTCGCCGCGGAAAAGGCGGTAGCCGATGGCGACCAGGAGCACGGCGATCGCGATCGAGGTGGTCACGCCCGCGATCATCATCATGCGCCGCAGCCGCGCCATCAGCTGGGCCTGCTCGGGCGAGGACGGCTCGGGCGCAACGGTAGAGTTCATGGACATCTCGACTTCACAATCCCACGGTCTGATGACGGTCATTGTCGCCGGCGACGAAGGCTCGCCGCGGCTCGATCGCGTGCTGGCAGCCAGGCTGCCGGAGCTGTCGCGGTCGCGGCTGAAGGCGCTGATCCTGGCCGGACAGGTGTCGCTCCGCGCGGCGGCGGTGCGGGACCCCGCTTATCACGTCACAGCCGGCGACACGATCACAATCGACGTTCCGGAGGCCGTCCCGGCCGAGCCTGCGGCCGAGGCGATCCCGCTGAAAATCATCTACGAGGACGACGACATCATCGTCATCGACAAGCCGGCCGGCCTGGTCGTGCATCCCGCCGCCGGGCACGAGACCGGCACGCTGGTCAACGCGCTGATCGCGCATTGCGGCGCCAGTCTTTCGGGGATCGGCGGGGTCAAGCGGCCGGGCATCGTGCACCGGCTGGACAAGGACACCACCGGCCTGATGGTGGTCGCGAAGAACGATCACGCCCACGCCTCGCTGAGCGCGCAGTTCGCCGATCACGGCCGCACCGGCGCGATGGAGCGCGGCTATCTCGCTTTCGCCTGGGGCGTGCCGCACCGGCCGCATGGCACCATCAACGCGGCCATCGACCGCCATCCGCATGCCCGCGACAAGATGGCGGTGCGGCCCAAGGGGCGCGAGGCGATTACCCATTACGAGGTGCAGGAGAGTTTTGCCGGCCGCGACGGCAAGCCGGTGGCCTCGCTGATCGCCTGTCATCTCGAGACTGGACGCACCCACCAGATCCGCGTGCATCTCGCCCATCTCGGGCACCCGCTGATGGGCGACGCCGTCTATGGCCCGCATTTCAAGACCAAGGCCAACCAGCTCGCGCCAGGGGCGCGGGCGGTGCTCGAGGCGCTCGGGCGGCAGGCGCTGCACGCCTATCTGCTGGTGATCGAGCACCCCCGGACGGGAGAAATAATGCGCTGGGAATCGGAGCTTCCGGAGGATCTTTCTCTTTTGGGGCGCGCCCTGCGAGCGGCGCTATGACGCAGGACCTTCAGAAAAACGCAAGCATGTCAAAAACTTAATGGAGCCACACGGGGTCGTGACCCCCGGAATCCTTCCACCGGGGGGCGAAAATGGTGTATGTTGCGCCTGCGTCGAATGGTCGACGCATGGAACGTCGCAAACCGGCCGGCTTTAACCAAGCGACCGCTTTGCCTGGCCCGCCGCTATCGGGGGCCTGAACCAACTGGAGGGCGCTCGATGGCCCGTACAGCTACTCTGCCGGTTCTCAACGGAGAATCGGGACTTTCACGCTACCTCGCCGAGATCCGCAAGTTCCCGATGCTGGAACCGCAGGAGGAGTACATGCTCGCCAAGCGTTGGCGCGAGCATGACGACAGCGACGCAGCGCATAAACTCGTGACCAGCCACCTCAGGCTCGTGGCCAAGATCGCCATGGGCTATCGCGGCTACGGCCTGCCGATATCCGAAGTCGTTTCGGAAGGCAATGTCGGCCTGATGCAGGCGGTGAAAAGGTTCGAGCCCGAGAAGGGCTTTCGCCTTGCCACCTACGCCATGTGGTGGATCAAGGCGTCGATACAAGAGTACATCCTGAGATCGTGGTCGCTCGTGAAGATGGGCACGACCGCGAACCAGAAGAAGCTGTTCTTCAACCTGCGCAAGGCCAAGAGCCGGATCAACGCGCTGGATGAAGGCGATCTGCATCCGGATCAGGTCAAGCTGATCGCGAAGCGCCTCGGCGTGACCGATCAGGACGTGGTCGACATGAACCGCCGCCTCGGCGGCGACGCCTCGCTGAACGCGCCGATCCGCGACGACGGCGAAGCGGGCGAATGGCAGGACTGGCTGGTCGACAACTCGCCCAACCAGGAAGCCATCATGGCCGAGCACGAGGAGTACGACCACCGCAGGCAGGCGCTGAACGGCGCGATCGGCGTGCTCAACGCCAGGGAGCGCCGCATCTTCGAGGCGCGGCGTCTGGCCGACGAGCCGATGACGCTCGAGGACCTCGCTGCCGAGTTCGGCGTGTCGCGCGAGCGCGTCCGCCAGATCGAGGTGCGCGCGTTCGAGAAGGTGCAGTCCGCCGTCAAGGGCGCCATCGCCAAGCAGGAGGCGGCGGCGCTGGAGGCCGCGCACTAGGCGCGCGCGGCTTGCTTGAAGGTGGTCTTTGGATGCGATCGGAGCCGGCGGAGACGCCGGCTTCTTTGTCAGGTGCGATCAGTCCGGCGCGGCGCGGGCGAGCCTGGCGAGCGCACAGCCCTCGCAATAGCGGGCGTCCTTGTAGTCGATCCAGTTGTGCGCATAGATCCGCTCCCGCGGGATATTGTAGCGCAGCCGGAGCAGCTTCGAGAGGATGCGCCACGCGGCGATCTGGGCCTCGGTGGGCGGCGTGGTGACGTCGGGATAGTTGCCGGCAAACTCCACGCCGATGGAATTGTCGCGCACGACCTTGCGATAGGTCGGGCCGTTGTCGATATAGCGGTTGTCGTTGCGGTTGGCGCCGTCGCCATGCAGCGTCACCATCGTTTCCGGCACCGCCCAGTACACCGTGCCGTCGGTTTCCACCCAGATGGTGACGCCACGCCGTTTCGGGTTCTTGGCCTGCGCCAGCGCCCCCGCCCGCGCCGACCCGGCCGGCCCCTTGGTCTGGTGGACGATGATGTTGGTCCAGGGATGAGCCTGGTACGGATCGCCCCACGGCGCCAGCCAGACGATTCTGAGCCCCGGGATCTCCGGCGTGCCGGATGATCGGGCCAGTGCGGCGAGCTCCTTGGCCGAGGCCGGCGGAGGGAGAAGATTGAAAAGCAGCGCGAGCGCTGCGCGGAGGGAGAACAGGACCGGCCTCATGGCCGGCCATGATAGCACCCGCTACCCGGCGGCGGCATCCTGGCGGCGCGGGTTTGCCACCAGCGGCTCGATCTGGTCCGGGGCGAGCGCCGGCGTCTCGTGGTCAGGAGTGACGACGGCATAGCGGTTCTTGCCGTCCTTCTTGGCGACATACAGCGCCTGGTCCGCCCGCGCCATCAGCCGGTCGGGGAATGCGCCGACATCCTCGGTCCATTCGGCGACGCCGATCGAGACCTCGATCGGGACCTCGGCGCCGGCACAGGCCTCGGCATCGTCGCGGCAGACCTGCAGGATGCGCCGCGCGATCATCGCGCCCTCGCGCAGCGAGGACGCCGGCAGCACGATGCAGAATTCGTCGCCGCCGGTGCGGGCCAGCATGTCGCCGGGGCGCAGCCGGGTCTGGGCCATCAGCGTGAAGTGCTGCAGGCAGGCATCGCCGGCGGCATGGCCATGGGTGTCGTTGATGATCTTGAAGCCGTCGAGGTCGATCACCAACAGCGCGAACGGCCGTCGCGAGCGCTCGGCGCGCGCGCACTCCTCGCTCAGGCGCTGCATCAGGTGACGGCGGTTGGCGACGCCGGTGAGATCGTCGAGCAGCGCGAGATCGGCGACCTCGTTGCGCAGCCGGTCCACCGCCATCAGCAGGAAGCCGAAATTGAGCGACATCGACAGGAAGATCAGCAGCAGCACCGCGGCGGCCTGGCCGCTGGTGGAGTGGCTGAAATTGAAATCGGCGCCGATGAACGCCCCGATCGACCGCGCAGCAAACACCGCGATGATCAGAACGGACAGCAGGCCGGCCAGCCGCGCTCCCGGATTGACGGGCCCGCGCCTCGCATCCAGCACCAGTCGCGCGATGATCGCCATGGGGACCGCCTGCCCGATCGAGTAGCACAGGATCCTCAGCGGACCGTGGTCGTATGCGTATTGGAAAAATGCGATCGACGCGCAGGTCATGGCGACGACGGTCAAGCTCAGCTGCCACGACGCCCTGTAGCCGTAGAAGCGCTCCACGCCCATCGCCGCGAGGCAGATCGCGAAGGTCATCAGCGAGCCGCCGGCCAGCAGCGGAACGAACGAGCCGAAATAGAACCGGGTCAGCGCGAATGTCGCCGCCGGCGCGCACATGAACGCAGATGCCGTCCAGTACCGCGCCGAATCCAGATTGGGATAGCTGCGCATCACGTAGGCCCAGATCAGGCCCAACGCGAGGAAATTGACCACGAAGGCGGTCCACAGCGTCGGAACGTTCAGCATCCCGACAGCAGGACGCCGCAGGCCCTGTCCTCGATGTTCAATAACGCCACGCTCATGAGCTACCCTGTTGTTCGGGGCAACATGGGCGCGGCGCAGTTAACGGTTCCTCAAGGGCGCAACCAAGATTGCGCCTTGGTTTTGAATCAATGAAAACACTTTTTACGATCCGCTAACCTTGTCGGGACCCGAGCGCCAGCGGCGCAACTGGCCGGCGAATGCATCGAGCTGTGGATAAGCGCAACGGCGCTGGTGACGGCGTGAGGCAGAGCTTCGCGAATCTGCTGGGATCGACACCCGAGGCTGATGCATGGCTGGCGTGCGCCAGCAAGCCTCGAAGTCGCGTTGCAATCCATCAAACTCCTGACGAGGATTCCATGGCGAAGAAGGCGAAGAAGGCCGCAAAGGCCACCAAGAAAGCTGCGAAGAAGACCAAGAAGGCTGCCAAGAAGAAGTAGTTGCACTTCCCGGGTGGGAGCGCGGCTTCCACCCGGCTCTCAGTTGGCTCGACCGCTAGCCGATTCTACTACGTCTCCACCGGTCGGCGTTTGCCACGCATCACCCTTTGAGCAACGCTGGCGGCGCGAGACCTTGCCTCATCCGATATCGGGCGTGCGCTCGAGCGTCACCTCGGCCTCGCGCAGCACGTCCAGCGGCGCCCACGGCTTGCTCCAGAACTTTGTGCCGCCCGGCAGCGGCTGCGACAACGGGCGGCCAGACGTGACGACCACATTGATGTGGGGGTGACGCGCCTTGGCGACATGGGCAAGCTCGACCCCGTTCATGCGGCCCGCCAGATTGACGTCGGTCATCAGCAGCACGATGCGATGCCCCGGCTTGTTCAGGACGAGTTCGGCGGCCTCCGCGCTCTCACACGCGATCACGTCGTACTCGCTCTCTTCGAGCAGCAGCGTGATCATCTCGCGCTGCGCCAGATCGTCTTCCACGATCAGTGCGGTGGCGCGAAAAGGTTGCGACTGTCCCATGCAGGTCCTCCACGAATGTGTGCTCGTAAAGTAATGTGAGTTAAAAGCTGAACCGCCGGATGGTTCGGTTCCAATCAGAAAAAGTGGCAGAAAACCCAGCTGCAATTCAACCAGGCACGTGGAACCGGTCCATCAGGGGAGTGAAGCGACAATGACGATCATTCGAGGCGCAGCTGCCGCCGTGACAGGCGCAGCCAGCGGTATTGGCCGTGCGCTGGCGCAGGAGCTGGCGGCGCGCGGCTGCGATCTCGCACTTGCCGATCGCGATGAGGCGGGCCTCGCAAGCCTCGCCGCCGAGCTCACCGCAAGCGGCCGCAAGGTGACCACGCACCGGCTGGACGTCAGCGATGTGGCTGCGGTCACGCAGTTCGCCGAGGACGCGACCCGCGCGCATCCCGGCCTCAACATCGTCGTCAACAATGCCGGCGTGGCACTGTTCGGCAGCTTCGCCGAGATCGATCAGGCGGAGATGGACTGGCTGTTCAACATCAATTTCTGGGGCGTCGTGCACGGCACGCGCGCGTTCCTGCCGCATCTTTCGCGCCGGCGCGAAGCGCATGTCGTCAACCTGTCCTCGATCTTCGGCATCATCGCTCCGCCCGGCCAATCGGCCTACGCCGCGGCAAAGTTCGCGGTAAGGGGATTTTCCGAGAGCCTGCGCCACGAGTTCACAGCCGCCGGCAGTCCGGTGCGGCTGTCGGTCGTGCATCCCGGCGGGATCGCCACGGCGATTGCGCGCAATGCTCGCGCTGGCCACGGCATGACCGACAATGCGCGCCGCGTGCAGGCCATCGAGCGGTTCGAGCGGCTCGCCAGGACCAGCCCACGCGACGCCGCGTTGCGGATCATCCAGGGCATCGAGCGCAATGAGCCCCGCATCCTGATCGGCAGCGATGCCCGCTTCATGGATCTCCTGCAGCGGTTCATGCCGGGCACCTATTGGCGCGTGATGGCGAAGCGGCTCGAGAAGGCGGCCGCGAAGCAGGCGTGAGCCACGGGACAGGAGGCCCCGCCCCGGCTCGCGCCCGTGGCGGATACGCCGGAGCGATCGGCGTGTCGGCAACCTTGATACGTCAGCCGCCCAACGAGCGGTCAGGCCGCTCTGATATGGGCCAGGAACTGGTTGACCTCGCTGCGCAGCCGGGTCGACTGCTGCGCGAGTTCGCCGGCCGCCGACAGCACCTCGTTGGCGGCATGGCCGGTCTGCACGACGCCGGACGTGACGCCCGCGATGTTGCGCGTGACGTCCTGGGTCTTGCCGGCAACGACGTTCACACTGCCGGCGATCTCGCGGGTCGCCGCGTCCTGCTGCGCGATCGATGAGGCGATGATGGTCGAGATCTCATCGACCTCCTGGATCGTGGCGCAAATCATGCCGATGCTGTGGACGGCAGCGGCGGTTTCGGCCTGAACCGCGGCGATCTGAGCCCCGATCTCTTCCGTTGCCTTGGCCGTTTGGGTCGCCAGCGTCTTCACCTCGCTGGCCACGACGGCGAATCCCCTGCCCGACTCGCCGGCGCGCGCGGCCTCGATCGTCGCATTCAGCGCCAGCAGATTGGTCTGGCTGGCGATCTGGGTGATGAGCGCGACGACCTCGCCGATCTTGCCGGCCGCGAGGTTGAGCCGCTGCACCTTGTCGTTGGATTGCTGCCCTTCGTCCGCCGCCTTGCGAACCACGGACGACGCACGCTCGAGCGTCTTGCTGATCTCGTTCATCGAGGATGACAGCTCTTCGGCCGCCGAGGCAACGGTGTTGACATTGTCCGATGCGGAGCCGCACGCCTGCGATACCGTCAGGGCCTGCTGTTTCGACTGATCGATCGTCACCGACATCGAACGGGCGGTCGCCTCCATTTCGATGGCCGCAGCCGACACTGCGTCGACGACGCCGCGGACGCTGGCCTCGAAGCCATCGGCCACCTCCATCAGCATGCGGCGCCGGTCCTCCTCGGCACGAGCCTGGGCCTTCTCCTGCTCCGCCTGCAGATCCCTCATCCGGACGGCGTTGTCCCTGAAAATCGAAACGGCGCGTGCCATCTGTCCGACCTCGTCCTTGCGCCAGTCGGCCGGGACGCGAACGTCCAGGTTGCCGTCGGCGAGCTCGCGCATCGCGCTCGTCATCTGGACGATCGGACGGGAGATGCTGCGCGCGATCAACAGCCCGGCGAGCGCGATCAGCACGAGGCCGGCCAGCGTCATCCCGATTGCCAACGCCCCGGCGCGATTGCGAGCCTGGATGAACTCGCTGTTGTCCATGACGATCTCGACGGCACCGATCGGCTTGCCGGAGAAATCCTTGATCGGGCCCAGCAACGCGACGACCGGAACACCTTTGAGCTGTCCTTGGCGCGACAGGAAGCCGCCGGCCGACGCCTCCCGATAGTCGCCGCTTGCGAAGAAGGAGGTCTCCCCGATCGTCGTCGCGAACAGCTTGAAGCCGGTGTCGCCAGCCAGGCGGAACGCGACGTCGACACTGCGGCTGCGCTTGAACTCGTCGAAGAAGTTTTGGCCAAAGGTCAGGCCGAACTCGACTGAGCCCAGATGTTTGCCGGCGGAAACGATCGGTACGACGCCGCGGAGGCCGAGGCCGGCAACGCCGCCCTCCAGCCCGACGATCGGCTTGCGGTCGGTGTTGGCGGCCACCACCGTCTTGCGGAATCCCGACAGATCGTCGCCGAACTTGGCCGGCTGGTGCACCCGCAGGAAGGACATCGCCGGCGGCGTGTGAAACTGAAACTGGTCGACACCGTAATCGGCTTTCAGGCTGGCCATGCCCGCACCGAACAGCCGCATCAAGGCGTCGCGGTCGTTCTGCGCCATGGCGTCCTGGACCGCGGGGATCTTGGCGACCACCGCGCTCATCGCTTCCGCGCGGGTCGACTCCAGCTGCAGGCGCGAATTGAAGGCGTCATATTGGGCGTGGAGTTCGCGCTCATTGGCGCGGTCGATGATGCCGCCGATGATCCACATGGCGACCAGCAGCACGAAGAGGGCCGTCGCTGCCGCACCGATCACCAGAGAAAGGGTGATCCGGGTTCTCAAGCCAACAAACTTCAACATGCGATCCTCGAACGTCGACTGGTGTCCGAGTATTGCAGCGCTGCAACTAATTATTCCTGAACGAGTCAGCCATTGTAGCGGACTAACAGCAAACTCTCGCGACGGGGCGGCGCGACGTTGCTAGCGAAACTCCCGTCCCCCGACTTGTTATTAACCTGCCGCAATCCCCGTTGATTGCAGCCATGCCGACATTCAACTTCGCATATCTTCGATCTCAGGCCATGACATCGCTGAATGTCGGGCTGGTCGGGACAGTACGAGCCTACGCGACAGGGCCGCCCCGCGCCCGCCAGCCGCTCATGCCGCCGGCATAGTGGCGGATATCTTGCCGCCCGGCCGACAGCGCCCGCCGCAGGGCGGTGGCCGAGCGGCCGCCGGCCTGACAGATCAGAACCACCGGCTTGTCGTGCACGAGGTTGCCCGGGTCGAAACGCGACAGCGGGTGATTGACGGCGCCCGGGATGTGGCCGCCCTTGAACTCATGCGGCTCGCGCACGTCGACGATGACGCAGCTTCGCTGCTGATGCGCCCGCACCAGCTCATCATGCTCGATCGCCGGCACGCTGGTCGACCCGGTCAACCTGCTGAACAGTCCTGATAGCATGGGAGGAACCTCTCACTGTTTGACGTAGGGGCACTCGGGCGACTCAGTCTAGCCCTGCGTCCGCTTCGCCTTGGCCCCGGACGCTTCGACCCAGAAGAAGAACGCACCTGCGCCGATCGCGAGCGCGGCGAACCAGACGCCATCCGGCACGCCGGTGATGTCGGGCAGCCGCACCTTGCCGAGCGCCCAAACATTCAGGACGTGGGCCTTCACCCAGTCGAAGCTCAGCGCGTAGAGGATCGCGCCGACGATCATGCCGAAAGCGCCGACTGCGGCATGCACGCTGCCGCTGGCGATGGCGCCGAGCGCGGTGCCCGGGCAGTAGCCGTAGACCACCATGCCGATGCCGAAAAGCGCCGCGCCGAGCGCGACCGCGAGCATGTTGGCGTCCTTGACGTAGTATTTGGTGTTGCCGGTGTCGACCAGCAGCAGCACGCCGATGCCGCCGACGACGATCGCGGTGCCCATCACCTTCAAGACGGTGAAGTCGCGCAGCCGGAACTGATTCTCGATCACGTTGCAGCTCGTGACCTTGCCCTGCTGTAGCAGATAGCCGAACACGGCGCCCATCAACATCGGGCCGGCGATGCTCATCAGCGACGTCATGGCCCTTCTCCTACGCTTTGCGGAACATGAGGCGCGACACGAAAAGGCCGGTCGCGAACATCACGGCGAGGAACAGCCAGCTCGACAGCGCCAGTTGCAGACCGCCTGAAATGCCGTGTCCGCTGGTGCAGCCGCCGGCCAGACGCGCGCCATACATGATGACGATGCCGCCGAGAAACGCAGCGACGAAGCGCTTGAACACCGACGGACCAAAGCGCTCCCTCCAGACCTCCGGCACCAGCTCGAGGCGCCACGTGCCGGAGATGACCGCCGACAGGAATGCGCCGAGCGGAATGCCGACCAGAAACCAGACGCCATAGTCCCATTTCAGCGGCATCGACTTCCAATAGCTGTTGGCGGCGACGGCGTCGGATCCGATCACCGGCGCGGCGAACAGCGCCGCGATGCGCGAGAACGCCGTCGTCACGCCGAGCGGGTCGCCGAACCCGGCAAAGGCCACCCAGCTGAGGATGCCGATGCCGGCGCCGACCAGATAAGGCGACCAGTCGATCCCCCGGGACGTGCCCAGATCCTTGACCATGACGTCGTTCATCATTGCCACGACGGGTCCTCCTGCTGACGCGGCCCAGCGCCGCGACCGACGTACGCCACTATATGCATATATTCGAATTTATGCAATTATAATTCAGCGGGTGCCGATAGGTGAAGAGGCGGGGCTCTGCGGCAGCGTGACGGTGAGGAAACAGCGGCACTGACGACTTCGGGAACGGCAGCCCCGCGCAAGCCGCGGCGGAGCTTGATCCGCCGCGGCCCCACGCGCTCTATTCATGTCGGCGCGGGCCTCGCAAGCCCATCGTCACCACGCGACTCGGTCGCGCAGCTTGCCGCGGCCGCAGGGAGAAGTCATCGAGATTGGGCTCGCAGGCCAACGCAGAAGCGATGGCCGGCGAGGGGTGGCCGGGGCCTGCGCACCTGTCCAGCACCCCCGACGCGGCCCGGCGAATGGCGGCGAGATCGGATCTCTGCGGCTCTCGGTCGCTGCGAGCTCCTAGGCGGCTCTCACGCCGGCGATGAACTTCTTCACTTCCATGCTCAGTCTGGCACTGTCGTCGGCCAGCGATTTCGCGGCGGACAGCACCTGGGACGCGGCGGTTCCGGTATCGACGGCGCCGCGCTGCACATCCGCAACGTTGGCCGAGACCTGCTGCGTTCCCGCCGCCGCGTGCTGGACGTTGCGCGAGATCTCCTGCGTCGCGGCGCCCTGCTGCTCCACGGCCGATGCGATCGTCGACGAAATCTCCTGCAATTTCTCGATGGTGATGCTGATGTCGCGGATGGCACCGACCGATTGCTGGGTGGCGGACTGGATGCCGGAGATCTGCTGGCCGATCTCGCCCGTGGCCTTCGCCGTCTGCTCGGCCAGCGCCTTGACCTCGGATGCGACCACCGCAAATCCGCGGCCGGCCTCGCCGGCGCGTGCGGCCTCGATCGTTGCATTCAGCGCGAGCAGATTGGTCTGTCCGGCAATCGTATTGATCAGCTCGACGACGTCGCCGATGCGGGCAGCGGACTTCGAAAGCTCGCTGACCTGTTCATTGGTCTTGCGGGCCTGTGCCACCGCCTCATTGGCCATCCGGGCGGAATCCTGGACTTGCCTGCTGATCTCGTTGACGGACGCGGAGAGCTCCTCGGTCGCAGATGCCACCGACTGCACATTGGTGCAGGCTTCCTCGGAAGCCGCGGTGACGGACGTGGCGAGGTTCTGGGCTCGGCTCGCCGTGTTGCTGAGCCCGCCGGCGTGACCCTCCAGAGTGCTCGATGCCGTGGACACGGTGTCGACGATCTCGCCGACCACGGCCTCGAAGCGGCCAGTGATCTCGTCGAGCCGCCGGCTGCGTTCCAGTTTCACCTCCGCCTCTTTCGAAGCGATGTCGTCGGCCTGCTTCTTCGCAATCAGGGCGGTCTTGAAGACCTCCAGGGCGTCGGCCATCATGCCTACTTCGGTCTTCTGGCCGCGATAGGGGATCTCCATCGCCAGGTTGCCCTCACCGAGCGCCTGCATCGGCCTGATGATGGAAGCGATGCACCGGGAAATGTCGCGAACGAACCAGCTTCCGATGCCGATGCCGGCGAGAACGGCAAGGACGATGACCGTCGACATCAATTCAAACGCCTCCGCATAGCCATCCGCGGCGATCCTGGTTTCGGCGTCGGCGCCACGATTGTTGAGGTCAATCAGCTTTCGAAGAAATTCGTCCGACTGATTGGCGACGCTCCGGACCGTCTTGTTGAACAGATCGCTCGCCTGCTTGGTCGTATTGCCGTTCCCTGCGCGCAGCACCTCGAGCACACCATCGGCAGCCTTGACGTATTGCTCCCAGCCCCGCGACCAGCTCTCGAACAGGCTGCGCTCCTCGGCCGACGAGATCATCGCCTCATAGGAGCGGCGCGCCGTCGCGATGACGACGAGCGTTGCCTTCATGTTGCGGTCGAGATTGTCCTTCTCCTCAGTCGTATCAGCCGTCATGTAGGCCCGGAGCTGCGCCCGATTGAGGTTGATCGCCGAACGCAACTCGCCGAGCACGCGCACGCTTGGCAGCCAGTTCTTGGCGATCATTTCGGTATGCGTATTGATTGTCTGCATGCCGCGGACGGCCAGCAATCCGACGATGGACATCGCCACCAGCAGCAGCGCAATGACGGCCGCCATCTTTGCTCGAATGGAGAGTTGCGACATCTCGCGTGCCTTTCGTCGTCCCGGCGATTCGTATCGGTCCGCCGCATGATTGCGCCGTCCCCCGCGCGACGGTAACACCCGACCTTCGCAAATTGGTTAACATGCGGGATCTCCAGACCGGGATCTACCAACGTGATGTTCGGGCGTGATGGTCCGAATGCCGTGTTCGGCACGCATCTCCTGTAGCCAACCGCGGACTACGCGATCTGCGCGCCGGCGTGACGATGCAAAGACGCGTGTCTTCAGGTTCGATCTGATCAGACAGTATTTTTCGTCAGAGGCTGGAAGTGCGCCGACACGCCAGGCACCGACGAGCCTGTGACCGGAGATTCATGGATGCTGCTCTTTGATGCTGCATTTTCAATGCCGCTCGGTAGAAGCAGGCTCGCTTCCGCAGGATGCCTCAAGAAGGCATGGCGGAGGGCGACTGAACCGGGCTCTGCGCCGGCTTGGTGGCGAACAGCCAGCGGTCGACGACAAAATCGGTGACGGCCGCACCCAACCACATGCCACCAAGCACGATCCACGCTGTGAGCGCGAACACCGATGCCCCGGTCACGCCGGCGCCAACGGCGCAGCCGCCCGCCAGCATCGCGCCGAATCCCATCAGGACGGCGCCGATCATGTAACGGCGCATGCCGCGCCCATCCGAGAAGCCTTCGAGATTGAGTTCGCGCGCCAGCGCGGCCGCAACGAACGAGCCGATGAACACACCCGGAATGATGCCGAGATCGAAGCCCGGCTTCAGTTGCGGGCTGGCGAGCACCTGCATCAGCAGCTCCGCCGAAGGACCGCTGAATGTCAGGCTCTTCAGCGGCACCGGCGAGAACGAGGCCTGGCCGAGCTGATAGGTGAGGAGCCAGCCCCCGGCGACCGCCGCGCCCGCGGCCACCGCCGAGCGCAGGATCTTCGGGCCAACCTGAAACTTCGACACGGCGGCGAGCCCGGCCAGGAACCACAGCATGCCGAAGCCGAGCTTCTCGGGCGTACCGCCGCCGAACAGGCTCATGACGTCGCGCGACGGTCCGCCGTCGACGAGCCAAAGATTGGTGAGCCACTCGCGTGCCGGCGCGAGCAGGCCGCGATAGGCGGACTGCGCCGTCACCGCGAAGATGAGGCCGGACAGCAGCGCCCGCAGATTGCCGTTGGCCGAGAGCACCAGCAGACGGCTGGCACAGCCTCTCGCCAGGATCATGCCGCAGCCGAACAGCGTGCCGCCGATCATCGCGCCGGAAATGCTGCCCTGCTGCGCCAGCTGGCGCGCTTCGGAGACGTCGAGCAGGCCCATTGCCACCAGCGCCTGGGTGCCCAGCAGCGCCGAGGCGAAGGTGAGGAGCCACACCGCCAGCCGCGGACCGCCCTGCCCGCGCGCGAACTCGATCGTGGCCGCCCGGAGGCAGAAGCGGCTGCGCTGGGCGAAGAAGCCGAACGCGCCGCCGGCCGCGAGCCCGCACAGCAGCGACACCAGCTCCTCACCCAGAAGGTCGATCAATGCGGTGAGCACAGGCGCTCCCGTCGTTCAGGCCTGCCGCTCAACCTGCCGGGCGGCATCGGCAAGGACGCATGTGCCCGTCACGGGCGCAGGTAGGCGTATCCACTCTGCTGCAGCTCGGTGAGGCGCACGACGCCGCCCTTCTCCGCCACCGCGAAGCCTGGCAAGAGATCGTCGAGCTTCACGCCTTGCGCCTTCATGGTGTTCGCACAGGCCTCGAAGCCGACGCCGGCCTTCATGAGGCGCTCGGCCAGAGCCGAGATGGTCTGGTCGGCCGAAATCGCATGAAAGGCCCGCAAGCCCGGACCGTGGATCACCAGGCGAATGTCTGCGCGTCCAGGTCCTCCGGTGCCATCGACGTGGTTCTGGAGGTTGCCGAGAACGAACAGGGCGCGGTCCTGATCGGCGAGATGATAGGCGACGCGCTGGCGCGGAGATTCCGTCGCCGCGCGTGCGCTGCTGACACCGAAGATTCCAAACAGGCTGGCAAGACCAGCTTGCATCAAAGATCGACGTTCCATGGTGGCTCCTAGCGCGCGGCTGCAATGAATCCTGCGATGCGATCAGCGGCATCCTCGGCGGCGAGATCGCGAAAGAAGTGATCTGCGTCGTCAATCGTCTCCAGTCGGACACGGCTGCCGGCGCGTGAGGCCAGCGGCGCGAACGACGCTGCCACGTCCGGCACCGTCTTGTCTTGCGCTGCCGCAAGCACCAGAACCGGCAGGCTCACATCGGCGATCAGCGCCGCCGTATCCTGGCGCCGGTCGGCGCGATAGAATGCTGCGAATGCGCGCGCCGTCACCTTGGCACCGCGGCAATAGATGAAGCCCGGCACCGACATCCAATCACCGCCGCGCCCGGCGGCGATCGCAGCCTCGGCCTTGTCGAGCAGCGGCGCCAATCGCTGGCCGTAGCTCTCCGCATAGGCGTCTCTCAAGCCGGTCTCGATGCTCGCCGTCGCCGGCGCCAGGAGGATCGCACCGTCGACCGCGGCCTTGGGATTGGCGGCTAGATAGCGCGCGACCTGATTGGCGCCGCGCGAATGTCCGAGGACGAAGACGTGCGACGACGTCTTGCGCGCTTCGCTCAGCCAGGCGGTGATCTCCACGACCGCATCGTCCGTCACATAGTCATGGGGTTTGGCACAATCGTACATGCCGGTGCGGCGATCGAGACCGAGCACGAGATTGTGCGCGAGCGAGGCGATGCCCCGCTCGGCCAACGCCTTGGACAGGCCCTGGATGGTCTCCATGTCCTTGTGCGCGAGCGTGCCGTGCGTCATCAGCACCAGCGGCACATCCGGTCCAGACTGCGCCGGCAGTCGGAGCGTGCCGAGCGCCGTACGCCCGCCGATCGTGAGTTCGCGCGGCTCCTCGGCCGCGAATGCGATCGACGCAATGAACGAGACGACAAGAGCGAGCCACCACCGCATCGCAAATTCCTCAGGGACGCACGATCGTCCAGTTCTTCTCGGACAGCTCCAGCAGGGTCGCGACCCCGGTCTTGACGACCGTGACACCATCGAGCAGAGGCGGCCGCCGTCCCTCCTTGCTCGCGAGCGTCTCCAAGGTATTGCCGCAGGCGATGAAGCTCACATTGGGCATCGACTTGGCGAAGCCGAGCACCCGCTCCTTCACCGGCGAGCGGTCGGCCAGCAGCATGTCGAGGCCGCCATTGAACGCGACGATCACGATCTCGACCTCCGCGCCCTCGCCCGAATAGTGGCGGGAGACATTCGCGGCGACGTCGAGCACCGCGCGCATCTTGGCCGGATCCTCGTCGCTGATCTGCAACGCGAGCCTATGTGGCTCGGCTGCAGCGGCGATGGATGCAACCCCGCTTCCGGCCAGGGCGACGGATGCGGCCGCCAACAGCATCTCGCGGCGGCTGCATCCGGCAATCCTCACTCGACGCCTCGCGGCTTGCCGTCCTTTTCTTCCGGCGTGACGTCGACCGCCGTCGCGCGTCCGGTGATCTTGACCGGCGCGATGCAGTTCTTCATGCAGGGATCCTTCTGCCAGAACGCCTTCTCGCTCGTGGCCCGGTCATCCATGATGAACCCGCCCTCGTTCGGCATCTTGATCGTGGCGAGATTGCTGTTGCTCAGCTCGAAGTTCTGATCGGTGATCACGTCGTTCAGATAGAGCACATAGGCGACCAGCGCATAGTACTCGTCGACCTTCAGCGACTGCGGGCTGCCGAACGGCATCGCGTGGCGGACGTAGTCGAACAGCGTCGAGGCATAGGGCCAGTAGGAGCCGACCGTCTTGACCGGATTGTCTGATGTCAGCGATCCCTTGCCGCCGGCAAGCACCGGCCAGCGGCCGGCGCCCTCGCCGAATTCGCCATGGCAACTGGCGCAATTGTCCATGAACAGCTTCTCGCCCTGGGCGACGGTGCCCTTGCCGACGGGCAGCCCCTGTC
Source organism: Bradyrhizobium sp. HKCCYLRH2015 (assembly GCF_051168215.1). Taxonomy (NCBI): domain Bacteria; kingdom Pseudomonadati; phylum Pseudomonadota; class Alphaproteobacteria; order Hyphomicrobiales; family Nitrobacteraceae; genus Bradyrhizobium; species Bradyrhizobium sp. HKCCYLRH2015. The sequence goes on from NZ_JBNPUO010000017.1 coordinate 44,920, forward strand.
CGTCCGGACGCACATCGATGTCCCAGCCGCGGATCTCCTCGGCGCTCGGCGCGCGGCCGATGTTGAAGCGCTGCGGCGCCTTTACATCAATCTTGGCCTCTGTCTTCTCGCTCGGACCGCCGGCGAATGCCACCGAGCCCGCAAGGGTTGCGAGCGCTGCGGCGGCAATGATGAGCTTAGGCGACCTCGACATTCTCGACCTCACCGTTTGCCTGCACGTGCCAGGTCTGGATGCCATTGTTGTGATAGATGGAATTGTAGCCGCGCACCTTGCGCAGTTCGGCCTTGGAGGGCTGGACGTAGCCGGTCTCGTCCTGGACCCGCGACTGCAAGAGCAGCGGCTCGCCGTTCCAGTCGAACTCGTAGTAGAAGCGCGTCAGCGCCTTGTCGAGCACCGGGCCGTCGATCCGCGCCGGCCACCAGTTGCGGCCGCCATCGAGCGAGACGTCGACGCGCTTGACCTTGCCGTTGCCCGACCACGCCAGGCCCGACACGATCGTAAAGCCCTTGCCATGCTTGATCGGCGCCTGCGGGCTCGGGCTCGTGATCACCGACTTCGCATCCATCGCCCAGGTGAAGCGTCGCGCCTTGCCGTTCGGCAAGAGATCCGTGTACTTCGAGGTCTCCTCGCGGGTGTGCCAGGGCTGGTCGCCGACCTTGATGCGGCGCAGCCATTTGACCCAGAGATTGCCCTGCCATCCGGGTACGACCAGGCGCATCGGATAGCCCTGCTCGGGATACAGCGCCTCGCCGTTCATCTTATAGGCGATGATGCAGTCGTCGAGCGCCTTCTCGATCGGCAGGCTGCGATCCATCGACGCGGAGTCGGCGCCCTCCACCAGCAGCCATTTGCCGTTGGTCTTGACGCCGGCCTCTTCGAGCAGGGTGCGCAGCGAGACGCCGGTATATTGCACGCAGTGGATCATGCCATGCGTGAACTGGCAGCCATTGAGCTGGGCGCCGCGCCACTCCATGCCGGAGTTGGCAGCGCATTCCATGAAGTGGATGCGGTTGACGCGCGGATAGCGCTTGAGCTCGTCGAGCGACAGCAGCAGCGGCCGCTCGACCAGGCCGTGGATCATCAGCCGGTGATCGGCCGGATCCACGTCGGCCACGCCGCCGTGATGGCGTTCGAAGCACAGTCCGTTCGGCGTGATGATGCCTTCCAGCTCGTGCAGCGGCGTGAAGCTGACCGAGGATTCGCGCGAAGCCGTCAGCCATTCGACGTCGCGGCGGACGACGTCCTTCTCGAACTTCGACGGCTTGCCGTAGGGCCGGACGGCGACGCCCTCGCCGAGGGTGCGCGTCCATTCCGGCACGTTCGGCGGCTGGTTGGCGGGATTGCCGGCGCCGGCTCGCGCCTGCGAGGCCAGCGCGGTGGCGGCGAGACCGCCGGCCGCAGTCAGGAAACCACGACGCGAGGCGCGTGGGGCTGAGGGAAGTGATTTGTCCTTGGACATCGTCGTCACACTCCGGAGACTTTGACGGCCCGGTTGGGCTCGAGACGAACGGTTTTCTGGCGCTGCAGATAGCTCGACACGACCTCCCAGATCGGCGGCCCCTGCGTGCCTTCGTTGACGCTGGCCCAGCCCGCGACCTGATACTCGCGCGCCGGATCGATCGCGGCGCCGGTCTTGATCAGGCGCATGTCGGAGATGCGCTGTCCCTGCGGCTTGTTGACGTCGATGGCATAGGACATGCCGCCGATGCGGACCATGTCGCCGCCCTGCTGGTAGTAGGGATCGACGTTGAACAGGTTGTCGGCGACGTCCTCGATGATCTCCTTCAGCCGCGTGCCGGTCATGCCCATGCGATAGACGGCGGGATAGGTGATCGCGGTGGCGTTGGTGACGTCCTCGAAGGTGATGTCCTGGCCCGGCATCACGCTTGTACCCCAGCGGAAGCCCGGCGACAGCGCGATCTCGGCATCGCGTTCCTGCAGCAGCGCCTGGCAGATCAGGTCGTCGAACGTGCCGTTGAAATTGCCGCGGCGATACAGCAGCGTCTCGGTCCGTCCCAGCGGGCGGGCAAGATCGGCGGCAAACGGCTTGCGCACCTCGGCGATCTTCGCCGCCATCGCCGGGTCCGGCGTGATCACGTCGGAGAACAGCGGGATCAGCTTGTAACGATAGCCCTTCACCTCGCCGTCCTTGACGTCGAGATCGAGCCGCGAGACGAACTTGCCGGACGACCCCGACGCGATCAGCAGCGTCTTGCCGACCTTGACCGCTTCAGGCAATGCATCATGGGTGTGACCCGTGAGAATGACGTCGAGACCCTTGACGCGGCTGGCCAGCTTGCGGTCGACGTCGAAGCCGTTGTGTGACAGCAGCACCACGAGGCCGGCGCCGTCCTTGCGCGCCTTGTCGACCTGGGTCTGAACATCCTCCTCGCGCACGCCGAACGACCAGTTCGGAATCATCCAGCGGGGATTGGCGACCGGCGTGTACGGGAAGGCCTGGCCGAGCACCGCGATCTTGACGCCGCCGCGCTCGATCATCGTCGAGGCTTCGAACGCCGGCTCGTTCCATTCGGTGTCGCGGATGTTGAGGCCGAGGAAGGGGAAGCCCAAACCATCGACCGCCTGCTTGACGCGCTCGGTGCCGTAGGTGAACTCCCAATGCCCGGTCATCGCATCCGGCTTCAGCAGCGCCATGCAGTCGATCATGTCCTGGCCGCGGGTCTTCAGCGACGTCCAGGATCCCTGCCAGGTATCGCCGCCGTCGAGCAGCACGACCTTGTCGCCGCGCTCGGCGCGGATGGCCTTGATGACGGTGGCGGCGCGGTCGAGCCCGCCGATCCGCCCGTACGTCTTGGCGAGCGCCTCGAAATCCTCCGAGGTCAGCGCATAGGCCGACGACGAGCCCGGCGCGATGCCGAAGCGGGTGAGGAAATCCTTGCCGGTGACATGCGGCGGCTGGCCCTTGGCGTCACCGACGCCGAGATTGGTCGACGGCTCGCGGAAATACAGCGGCATCAGCTGGCCGTGGATGTCGGTGACATGCACCAAGGTGACGTTGCCGACCGGATCGAACGCCAGCAGCTCCTTCTCGGTCAGCTTCTGCTGAGCAAAGGCGCGGGTCGCACCCGCAAGACCGGAGCCACCCGTCAAGGCAGCCGCCGCCAATGCGACCTGAACGAATTCGCGACGCGATATCATGATGTGTCTTCCTTGTGGCCGCGGCTAGTTGCGGACCGACGGTGTCTCGACGGGAAGCCCGATGCCGCGCCAGGCGACGTAGATTTCGAGCGCGAGGAACTCGTCCGACAGCGGCTTGTAGGGCACGCCGCGAACGTCGAACATGCAGCCCTCGAACCGTTCGTGCAGCGGGACCAGGCGCTGATCGCGCAGCCGGTAGGTCGGAAAGCCGTTGGTCTGGCCTTGGCTCAGAAAATCGGCGCGCATGAACTTGCCGTTGTTCTTCTCGTGGCAGGAGGCGCAGGCGAGATCGAGCTGGCCGACCCGCGTGTAGTAGATCTCCTTGCCCTTCTCGAACCACGGCGACATCGGGCCGTCGGTCTTCACCGCCACAGGCATGCCGCGCGACTGATAGCGGACGAAGGTCGTCATGTCCGTCAGCTCCTTGGACTTGAACGGCCAGGGCTGCGCCTTCATGTGCTCGGTGCGGCAGATGTTGATCTGCTGCTCAAGATTGACCGGCTTGTTGAGCTTCTCGCTCCATTTGGGCATGGCCGCGCCGACGCCCTTCATGGTCTTTTCCGCCTCGCCGTGGCAGCTCATGCACGACTTGCCTTCGCCGCCGTCGACCGTCTTCCAGACGTCGGCGGCCCGCTCCACCGCGAGGAAGCCGGGATTCTCCAGATCGTCATCCTGGAGCGCGCGCGTTTCCTTGGTGCGGAACTGATAGCCCGAGATGATGGTCTTGAAGACGTGGCCGGGAGGCGCCGGAATGCCCTTCCGTTCGGCCTCCTGGCCGAACGTCGCGACTGCCGACAGGGCCAGCGCGGCCGACGCCAGGACGGCGAGAGAACCGTAGCGAATGGACATCCGTCACTCCTCCTAGCGATCACACGCTGCCGATCAGGCCTTCAACGCGATCTTCTCTTCGGCCGTCACGACGGAGCCATCGTCATCCGTCCATGCGAACTTGAACGTGCCTTCCTCGTCGATCCTTGCGTCGAACTGGATGTACGGGTTGGCGGAGATCGCCGGCTCCAGCGCGCAGGAGAACACCGGCTTGCCGTTGAACTCGCAGGTGAACTTGTTGATGATCTTGCGTGGGATCGGCTTGCCCTGCGCATCCTTGCGCTGACCCGATTCCATCAGATGCGAGACCAGCGTCTTGATCTGGATGATCTCGCCCTTCTTGGCTTCCTTCGGAAGCTTGATGCGCGGCTTGTCTGCCATGTTCGTCTCTCCCTGTCTCAGCCGCCGCAGCCGCCGATGGTGACCTTGACGGTCTTGCGCTCTGTGAAGAGCGAACCGTCACTCATCTTCGCGACCGCGATCACGTTCTGGGTCTGCGCCAGACGGATACGGATCGACGCCTCGGCCTTGCCGGACATCGGCGTGAACATCAGCGTGGCGACGCCGCCGTTCGGATTGCCGTCGGCCACGAACAGCACTTCCTTGACGTAGTTCTCGGCGGTCATCGGGCTTTCGACCGAGAGCGCGAGCGGCACGGTGTTGCCGTTCTCGGCGATCTCAGGCAGATCGAGCGTGATCTTGCCCTTGGCCGCTTCCTTGCCGCCGGTGAACTTCTTGATCATCTCGGCCGCGTCGTTGCTCGGCTCGGCGTTGGCGGCCATCGGCAGCACCGTCAAAGCGACGAAACCGCCGCCGAGAAGGAACGCCTGTCGTCTGTTGATTGCGCCCATGCATCATCCTCCAGAGGCGGTTATTTCAATGTTTCGAGATAGGCGACGACGTCCTCGACCTGCGCGGCGGTGAGGACGGGTTTGCCGACGAACTCAGGCCTGACGCGATTGAGTCCGTCGTTCTTGTAGAAGGCGGGCATCACCGTGTCGGTGAAGATGCGCTTGGGATCGGCGACGATCAGGCGCAGTTGCGCCGTGTTGTAGCGGGTCGCGACGCCGTCGAGCGACGGACCGAACTCGCCGTGAAACTCTTCCGACTTCAGCGACGACACCTGATGGCAGGCGAGGCAATTGCCCAGCGTCCGCGTCAAGAACACCTTCTTGCCGGCATCGGCATTGCCGGGCGCGCCCGTCAGCGATTTCGGAATGGCATAGTCGACGACATCGAGCCTGATCGGCTCGTCACCTCGCGCGGTTGCCGACAGCAACACGCACAGCAAGGCGGCCGGAATCAAACGGCGCATGTTTCCACCCTGACCGACGAGGCGTCCCCTCGCCTTACGATGACACGACGGACTTACGATCCATCATATTCAAGAATTATGATTTGATAATGTGATTGATGTCAAGCGTATTTCGATGCCGCAGTGCACTCAACCCTTGGTCGAAGCGAGATAGTCGCGGAATGTGCCGCGCTCATAGGCCCTCTCGCGCACGAAGCGGAACATTGCGAGGAAATGCGGCGGCTTGAGATAGCCCGGCGCGCGCGCCACCTCGCGCGCGAGCGGCTCCTTCGCAGAGACGCCCTCGGCCGATGGCGGAAAGAACTGGAACGTCGGCGTGAAGCGGATCGCGTAGCGCTCGGCGAGCTCCTTCTCGGTGAGCTCCTTGCCGTCGAAGTCGATCACCTTGCGCGCGCCGAGCAGGTTGAGCTGCAGCACTTCGAAATTGGCACGGATGTAGTCCGTGATCTCTTGATCGGCAAAGTTCACCAGATGCGTCTCGCGGCAATACGGGCAGCCGCGCAGCTCCCACATGATCGCAAGCCGTTTGCCTTCCGACGCCGCGCTTTCGAGATCCTCGCGCAGGTCCAGGAAGCTGTTGAGAAACCAGGACTGGTGATAGAGCCCGTCGTCGCCCAGCACCGCGTCGGCCTGCGCCGGCGCTGAGGCCAGGCCGACGGCCGCCGCGGCAGGCAGCAGCGCAACCAGATTGCGCCGTGTCATCGTCCGGTTCGTCGTCATCAGCCTGCTCGCGCGCTTTGCCAAGTCACTGGCACCAAGTCCACTTTGCCAAGTCCACGGAATTTCGATACATGATATTCGAATAACAGAATGTGAAAAGGACATTCGATGCTGCGCCGCGTCATCATGCTGTCGCTCGTGCTGTCATGCCTCACGCATGGCGTCCGTGGGCACGCCGAAGGGAACGCGGATGTTGCTGCCTTCATGCACTCGGCGATGGCCAGCCTGCGCACAGCCGCGAGCTATGGCCGCACCGGCAATGTGGGCCTGGCGCAGATCGAGCTCGACGACGCCCGGATCGCCTGGGGCAGGCTCAGCCGGCTCGCCGAGCGCTCCCATGCGCCCTATTCGGCCAGATCCTTTGCAGAGCTGATCGCCACCGGCAACGATCGCCTGAAGCAGGCGGACGAAGCGCTGACCGCAGGTGACGGGGCACGCGCTGCGGCGGCCATTGCCGCGTTGCGCCGGTCGCTTCACGCCCTGAGGCAGGACGCCGGCGTGGTCGAGCTCAGTGATTGCGTGTTCGACCTGTCACCCGTCATGGACGCGTTGCGCAACGCCGCGGCGCGGTTCGCAGCGGGCAAGGCCGAGCCTGGCGAGGTCGTCCAGGCCGGCACAGCGCTGCGCGACCGGCTGCAACGCTGCAACGGCCTCGCCACGCCCGACGTGGCGAGCCAGGCCGAATTCCGCCGCCTGATCGACGGCGCCACGACGAGTGCCAACGAGATCGGCCGCGCTGCGCGCGAGAGCGACGCCGGCCTGGTGCATCGCTATGAGATCGAACTGCAGTCCTTCGTCAATCTATTGGACTTCCGCTTCGGCTGATCAGCCGATGGTGGCGAGCGACGGAAAGCGCTCGAAGATCCATTCCGACATCCGTGGGATCACGCCGGCGAGAAAGGCAGCGCCGGTCAGGACGAGAAAGCCGCCCATCGTCTTCTCGACCAGGGGGAGATGCGGCTTGATGCCCTTGAGCATGGTCATGAACTGCCCCGTAAAGGCAGCGGCGATCAGGAACGGGATGCCGGTCCCGACCGAGTAGGCGGCGAGCAGCAGCGCGCCCTTCCCCACCGTCGCCTCCGCGCCGGCCATCATCAGCACGGCGGCCAGGACCGGCCCCGCGCACGGCGTCCAGCCGAAGGCGAAGGCCAGTCCCATCACGAACGCACCGAGCAGGCCGGCCGGCTTGCGTCCGACGTCGATCGTCGCGCTCCGGTACAGCAGCGGAATCCGGAGCACCCCGAGGAAGTGCAGCCCCATCATGATGATGACGAGGCCGGCGAGGATGCCGAGCTGGCTGAGATGGCCGGCGATGAACCGTCCGAACACCGAGGCGGTGGCGCCGAGACCGACGAACACCAGCGAAAAACCGCCGACGAAGCACAGCGCCGTCAGCACCGTCCGCCGCCGCTGGGCCATGCTGGTTTCGCCGATCGCGTCGGCCGCCGAGACGCCGGCCATGTAGCACAGGAACGGCGGGACCAGCGGCAGAATGCACGGTGACAGAAACGACAACAGACCCGCGGCCAGCGCGGCGCCCAGCGTGACGTCGAGATCCATCTTTCCTCCCGGTCGGCCAGCGCTGCGTGCCCGGCCTGCCGGGCAGGATTCGGAAATCGCGCACTAGTACATATTCGAATTTAATGATAGATTGGCCGACAAGTCCAGAGAGGATCTCGGCATGACCGGCAGAACTGCATCGCGCGGATTCGCAACGCTCGCAGGAGCAGTGGTGACCGGCATCTGCCTCTCGTCGCCGGCTTTCGCCTCCGAGCTCGTGATGTTCGAACGTCCGGGCTGCGGCTGGTGCGCCCGCTTCAACGCGGAAATCGGTCCGATCTACGACAAGACCGACGAGGGGCGCGCGCTGCCGCTGCGACGGGTCGACCTTGCCAAGCCGCTGCCGACGGACCTGTCCGGTATCGATCCGGGAGCGTTCACCCCGACCTTCGTGGTGGTCGATCAGGGCCGCGAGATCGGACGCATCCGCGGCTATCCCGGCGACGCGTTTTTCTTTGGGATGCTGGGTCGTATAATGAATGCTACAAGCGGGGCGCCGGCCCGCTCCTGACGCCAACCGAGGGATCCCGAATTCATGCCGCTGCCGAACTTGAAGGACATCGAAACCTCTGCCGAGCTCGAGCAGATGATCGAGAAGGCGCGGGAAGCCAGCGAGATGCTGAAGGCGCTGTCCCACGAGTCCCGGCTTTTGCTGCTCTGTATCCTCGCCGAAGGCGAAAAATCCGTCACCGAGCTCGAGCAGTTCCTGGGCGAGCGGCAGTCGACCGTCTCGCAGCAGCTCGCCCGTCTCAGGCTCGACCGGCTGGTCACGACGCGGCGCGACGGCAAGACGATCTACTACAGCCTTGCGAGCGAAGATGTCCGCAAGATCCTGACGGCGATCTACGACGTCTATTGCGAGCCGGTCCGCAAGCGCCGCCGCTGACAGGTTCGCCCTCGCGGTCTCGGGCTTCGCATCGGCGCGCCCTGTAGCGGCGCAAGAGGTCTGGCGTCCCCGCCGTTCCTGGAGCACAATACCGGGAAACCAACGAGGACGTCGGAGAGGAATGCTCGGCCCGTCAGCACTGACGTTCATGTGTGGGCTGCTCGCGGGCGCCGTCCTCGGCGTCGCCGGCCGCGCCGGCCGCTTCTGTACGCTCGCGATGCTGGAGGACGCGTTCTTCGGCGCCGATACCCGCCGGCTCAAATCGTTCGCGCTCGCGGCCGCGGTGGCGCTGGTCGCAACCCAGTTGCTCGCCAGCTTCGGCCTGATCGACCTGTCGCGCTCGATCTATTTGACATCCTCGATTCCGCTCGGCGGCGCCATCATCGGCGGCTTGTTGTTCGGAATCGGGATGGCCCTCGTCGGCACCTGCGGCTTCGGCACGCTGGTCCGGATCGGCGGCGGCGACCTGCGCGCCATCGTCGTGTTCCTGGTGCTGGGCGTGTCGGCCCTAGCCGCGATGCGCGGGCTCACGGGATTCCTGCGCATCTCGCTGATCGAGCCGCTCTCCATCCGCCTGCCCGAGACCATGACCCAGGGCATGGATGCGCTGCTGTCGTCCGCACTCGGCTCATATGCGCGGCCGCTGACCGTATCCGTCGCAGCAGTTGCGCTCGCGGCCTGGGCACTGGCCGACGGGCGCCTCGTGAGATCGCCGCGCCTGCTGCTATCCGGCCTCGCCGTGGGCTTCGCGGTGGCGTTCGGCTGGTTCGCCACCAGCTGGCTCGGCAATGACGATTTCGATCCGGCGCGCGTGGCATCCCTCACCTTCGTTGCCCCGCTCGGCAACACCGTGCTCTACATCGCCACGCTTTCGGGCACGCACGCCGACTTCGCGATCGGCTCGGTCGCCGGCGTGATCCTGGGCTCGTTCGTCGCGGCGATGTTTTCGCGCGTTTTCCGCTGGGAAGCCTGCGACGACGCGCGCGAGCTGAAGCGTCACATGACCGGCGCACTGCTGATGGGCACCGGCGGCATCATGTCGATGGGCTGCACGATCGGACAGGGCCTCTCGGCCTTCTCGACGCTGGCGGTCTCGGCACCGCTGACGATGCTGGCGATCACCTGCGGCGCACGTCTCGGCCTCGAATACACCATGACCGGCGAATGGCGCCCTGCCGTGCGCAACCTGCTGCGTCTGACGTCGTGACGGGCGGCTACGCTCGCGCAATGTGCGAACTTGCTCCCACGCCTGGCCAATGACGCTGTGCCGCAGGCAAGCGGACCGTGGATTTCGTCCGTTCCCTCGACATTTTCAGTTCAACGCAAGCTTCGCAAATTGACTGCCCACTCCCAGTGGCCGTCTGGAGCGCAGTCCCCCTGATAATCCTCGGATCGTCCGACGCCACGCTTCACGAGGCGGCACCGTCCTCCTCAGCTGCACAGCAGCTTACGGGGATGAAACAGGGATGCAGAGGCACAAACCAAAACTCCCGCAGCCTCATCGGCTACGGGAGTGTCGGTCTCAATGGTTGCGGGGATAGGATTTGAACCTATGACCTTCAGGTTATGAGCCTGACGAGCTACCGGGCTGCTCCACCCCGCGTTAACTTGTGCGTCACCTTCAGGGAAGTGCCGGGCGGTCCTGGCAGACACCTGAGGCGCTGCCGATCCATCCCAAAGGCTTCCTGAGAAGGCTTGAGCCCGTTGGCCTAGCCGGCCGTCGGGTGCGGGCGGTATGTACCAATGCGAGGCCGGTTTGGAAAGGGCTTTCGGGAAGTTTTTTTGCCGGATTGTGACACCGCTTGTCGCGGGACTCATTTCAGAAATTACATCGATATGACAGACGCTTATGTGGCGGCCTGTTTGCCGGCCGGGACCAGGGGCACGGCGCGGGCTGGGGACAAGGAAAAAGTTCCTCGAAGGGCGGCGGCAGGGACCGACGACACTCGCCCGCGAAATGGATCGGCTCCACGCGCGCGCCAGGCGGCGCGAAACCGACGCCGCGCTTGCCAAGGGTTCCGCAACGCGGCAGCTTTAAGCCAACCAGAATGACGGCCCTGCACGCGGCCGCGCTACACGCGAGGAGACGTCCATGGACCAGTCCCTGAAGAGCCCCGCCCTCTCGGCGCTCGACAACGCGTTCCACACGCAGGTCGAAGCCTCACGCAATGCGCCTCCGCCCGCCCTCGCAGCACGGCTGGACGACCTGAAGCGGCTGCGGGCCATGCTGTCGGAGAATGAGACCCGCCTGGAGCAGGCGATCTCAGCCGATTTCGGCCACCGCTGCGCGGTCGAGACGACGATTGCCGAGACGCTGTTCCTGCAGGCTGAGATCAGGCACACGCTCAAGGCGCTGCCGCGCTGGATGGCGCCGCGACGCATCGCCACCGCGCTGCAGTTCTGGCCGGCGCGCAACCGCCTGATGCCGCAGCCGCTCGGCGTGGTCGGCATCATCGCGCCCTGGAACTACCCGCTGCAACTGACTCTGGCCCCGGCAATCGGCGCGCTCGCCGCCGGCAACCGGGTCATGATCAAGCCGAGCGAGCTGACGCCGCAGTTCTCGGCGCTGCTGAAGGAGCTCATCGCGGCGAATTTCGACCCGACCCAGTTCATCGTCACCGGCATCGAGGACGGCGTCGCGGAGGCCTTCGCCGCGCTGCCTTTCGATCATCTGGTCTTCACCGGCTCGACCCGCGTCGGTCGCATCGTCGCCGAGGCCGCCGGACGCAACCTGACCCCGGTGACGCTCGAGCTCGGCGGCAAGTCGCCGACCATCGTCGACGTCTCCGCCGACATCGACGAAGCCGCCGAGCGCATCGCCTATGCCAAGCTGCTCAACGCCGGCCAGACCTGCATCGCGCCGGACTACGTGTTCGTGCCCGAGCAGCACGCGGACGCATTCGCGAGCAAGCTGCACCGGCACATGCTGCGGATGTTCGGCACCAACTCGGCCAATGCCGACTACACGTCGATCATCTCCGAGCGGCACTATGCCCGGCTGGAAGGATTGCTGCGCGACGCGATCGCGCGCGGCGCCAGGACGCTGAGCACAACCAGCCCGGAGGATCCGGCCTGGAAGAAACTGCGGAAGTTTCCGCCGACGATCGTGACGGGTGCGAGCGCGGACATGGCGATCATGCAGGAGGAGATCTTCGGCCCGCTGCTGCCGATCATGCCCTATCGGCAATCCGACGACGTCATCCGCCACATCAATGCCCACGACCGGCCGCTTGCGCTGTACTGGTTTGGCAGCGACGCGGCGGCGCGCGACGCGGTGCTGGCGCGCACCGTCTCCGGCGGGGTCACCATCAACGACTGCCTTCTGCATTTTGCGCAGATGAATCAGCCGATGGGCGGCGTCGGCGCCTCCGGCATCGGCCACTATCACGGCGAATGGGGCTTCAACAGCTTCAGCAAGCTGAAGCCGGTGTTCTACCGCTCGCCCTTCAACCGCATGAAGGATCTCTATCCGCCCTATGGGGCCAGCATCGCCCGCATCGAGAAGCTGCTGCGGTTTCTGAGCTGACCCGTTCGGTCATTCCGGGGCGCGCGCAGCGCGAACCCGGAATCCGGAGATGATGAGACGTCAACTTCGAGATTCCGGGTTCGCCGCTGCGCGGCGTCCCGGAATGACGACCAAATAAAAAAGCAAATCAGGGAGACGAAGCACGTGACGGACGAGGTCGATTTCATCGTCGTAGGCGGCGGCAGCGGCGGCGCAACGGTTGCCGGCCGCCTGTCGGAAGATCCGGCGACATCCGTCGCGCTGCTCGACGCCGGGGGGCGCAACGACAACTGGATCGTGACAACGCCCTACATGCTATTCCTGATGGTCGCGGGGCCCGTCAACAACTGGTCCTTCACCACCGTGCCGCAGAGGGGCCTGGACGGGCGCAGCGGCTATCAGCCGCGCGGCCGCGGGCTCGGCGGCTCCTCCGCGATCAACGCCATGGTCTACATCCGCGGCCACCGCGCCGACTACGATCATTGGGCTTCCCTCGGCAATACCGGCTGGTCGTATGACGACGTGCTGCCCTACTTCAAGCGCGCCGAGAACAATGCCGAGTTCAACGGCGCGTATCACGGCCAATCGGGACCGCTGCCGGTCAACCGGCTGCGCACCGACAATCCCGTACACGACATCTTTCTCCAGGCGGCGCGCGAAGCGCAGTTTCCGGTCCGCGACGATTTCAATGCCGAGACGCAGGAAGGGCTCGGCCTCTATCAAGTCACGCAAGCCAATGGCGAGCGCTGGAGCGCGGCACGGGCCTACATCCAGCCGCACATCGGCAGCCGCAGCAACCTGCGCGTCGAGACATCGGCGCATGCGTCGATGATCCTGTTCGAGGGCAAGCGCGCCGTCGGCGTCAAGTACCGCCAGGGCAAGGAGGTCAAGCAGATCCGTTGCCGCCGCGAAGTGATCCTCGCCTCCGGCGCGTTCCAGACCCCGCAATTGCTGATGCTCTCCGGCGTCGGAGATGCAAGCGCGCTGGCGCGGCTCGGCATCGCCAGCATCCATCATCTGCCCGGCGTCGGACAGAACCTGCAGGACCATCCGGATTTCATCTTCGCCTACACCTCCGACAACCCCAACTTCTCCTCGCTATCGCCGAAAGGCCTGCGCCGGCTGCTGGCGGGCATCGGCCAATATCGCCGCGAGCGCCGTGGCGTCCTGACCTCGAATTTCGCCGAATGCGGCGGCTTCCTGAAGACGCGGCCTGATCTCGACGTGCCCGACATCCAGCTGCATTTCGGCATGGCCGTCACCGACGATCACGGCCGCAAGCGCCACGGCAACGGCTTTTCCTGCCACTTCTGTCTGCTCCGGCCGAAGAGCCGCGGCACGGTGGGACTGAAGAGTGCCGATCCGCTGGCGCCGCCGTTGATCGATCCGAACTTCCTCGGCGAGGCCGACGATGTCGAGACCATGGTCGCCGGCTACAAGACGACGCTGCGGCTGATGGAGACGCCGGCCATGCGCAGCCTCGCCACGCGTGACCTGTTCACCTCGGATGTCAGGACCGACGACGACATCCGCGCCATCCTGCGAGCCCGCGTCGATACGGTCTATCATCCCGTCGGCACCTGCAAGATGGGCGTCGACGATCCGCTCGCCGTGGTCGATCCCGAATTGAAGGTGCACGGAACGTCCGGCCTGCGCGTGGTCGACGCCTCGATCATGCCGACCCTGATCGGCGGCAACACCAATGCGCCGACGATCATGATCGGCGAGAAGGCCGCCGACATGATCAAGGACGAGCTGAAGGGCTGAGACCGCTCGCCATCGTGGGAAATCAACCTGCGGATCAGCCGGGCCTCACGTCAGCAGGAAGCCGCCGTCCACCGTCACCACGCTGCCGGTCATGTAGCGCGAAGCGTTGGACGCCAGCAGCAGGATCGCGCCGTCGAGGTCGCTCTCATGGCCGACGCGCCGCTGCGGGATGCGCTTGATCAGCTTCTCGCCCGCCGGCGTCTCCCAGACCTCGTGATTGATGTCGGTGTCGATGTAGCCCGGCGCCAGTGCGTTGACGCGGATGCCGCTCGCCGCGAGCTCCAGCGCGAGCGCCTTGGTCGCCTGTACCACGCCGGCCTTGGAGATCGCATAGGGCGAGATGAACTTCACGACGCTGAAGCCGAGCACCGAGGCGATGTTGATGATGTTGCCGCCGGCCTTGCGCGCGGCCATGCGCCGCGCCGCTTCGGTTGCGGCGAAATAGGCGCCCTTGAGATTGGCGCCGATCACGGCGTCCCAATCCGCCTCGCTCTGCTCGACCGCGAGCTTCTCCACGGCGATGCCGGCATTGTTGATCAGCACCGTGACGGGCCCGAGCGCGGCCTCGGCGGCGTCCATGCCCCTGGCGATCGACGCCATGCTCGTCACGTCCATCTCCACGGCGGCAGCGCGACCGCCCCTCGCCCTGATCTCCGCCTCCAGCGCCTTGAGCTTGCCGGTCTGGCGTGCCGCGAGCGCGACGGCGGCGCCATGCGCCGATAGAACCCGGGCGAACTGCCGCCCGAGACCCTGGCTCGCGCCGGTGATCAGGATCACCTCGCGGCTGACGTCGAACAGCTCGGACATGGTTCCTCCCACGATTTGCTCATTTGTTGCGGCGCATTGATACAGACGATTTGAAGCAGCGCAAACCGGAATCGTTTACCGGGCGCGGCCTACAACCGCGGCGGAGCAACCATGAACGCTTTCGACCTCGCCGCTTGTGCCGCACTGATGGTTGCCGTCTACAGCGGCTTCTCGACCGGGCTGTTGCGCAGCGCCATCACGATTCTGGCCTATCTGCTCGCGATGCCGCTGGCGATGGGGGCGGTCGCAGCGATGAGCCCGCAGCTGCAGGACGCGCACGGCACCCCGCTGGCCCAGAACTGGCTGCAGTTCTTCGCCGTCTTCGTCGTGATCGGCATGGCGCTGGGCAAGATCGGCCGCATCCTGCTCGACGAGGCGATCGGTTCCGAGGCCGGCTTCGGCGACCGGCTCGGCGGCGCGCTGCTGGGCGCGGTCCGCACCGGCATGGTCGCGACCACGCTGGTGCTGGTGTTCGACAGGATCGTTCCTCCCGAGCGCCAGCCGCGCTTCCTCGACGGATCACGCCTGCGTCCGATGCTCTCGCTCGCAGGCGCAAAGGGCTTCCGCTCGCTGCCTCCGGAGGTCGCAAGCCTGATCGACCGGCTGAAGCAGGAACGGCGCATCTGACCGACCCGGCGGCGCCTCTCCCGTCATAGCGAGCCATGCAATTCGGCACAGGCCGGCTGCTCTTATCAGCGGCAATGCCGTTGGCTAGAATGCGCCCATCTTCCTTTCAGCCTCACTGACATATCGGAGTGATCAATCGTGGATCTCGGGATCAAGGGCCGCCGCGCCATCGTCTGCGCCTCCAGCAAGGGTTTGGGCCGCGCCTGCGCCATCGCGCTCGCCAATGAGGGCGTGCATGTCACGATCACGGCGCGCGGCGCCGAGACGCTGGCCAAGACCGCGGCCGAGATCCGCGCGGCCAATCCCGGCATCACCGTGACGGAAGTGGCGGGCGACATCACCACGCCGGAGGGCCGCGCCGCGGTGCTGAAGGCCTGCCCGGCCCCGGACATCCTGATCAACAACGCCGGCGGCCCGCCGCCCGGCGATTTCCGCAACTGGACCCGCGACGACTGGATCAAGGCGCTCGATGCCAACATGCTGACGCCGATCGAGCTGATCAAGGCGACCGTCGACGGCATGATGGCGCGCAAGTTCGGCCGCATCGTCAACATCACCTCGGCCGCGGTGAAGGCGCCGATCGACATTCTCGGCCTCTCCAATGGCGCCCGCGCCGGCCTCACCGGCTTCGTCGCCGGCCTGTCGCGCAAGACCGTGATCAACAACGTCACCATCAATGCGCTGCTGCCGGGGCCGTTCGAGACCGACCGCCTTCTCTCCACGGCAAAGGGCGAAGCCGAAAAGCGCGGCGTCACGCCGGAGCAGATCCTGGCCGACCGCGCCAAGACAAACCCTGCGGGTCGCTTCGGCGATCCCGAAGAGTTCGGCCTCGCCTGCGCCTTCCTGTGCGCCGCCAAGGCCGGCTACATCACCGGCCAGAACATCCTGCTTGACGGCGGCGCGTTCCCGGGCACGCTTTAAGCGGCGTATTGCGGGAAACGTTGGAGTGCAGAGGTCTCTCGCGACTTGCTCGCTCTGCGCCTCTCCCCGCGTGCGGGGAGATGTCGGATCGCATCGCCAGATGCGATCCGGGTGAGGGGGTACAGGCCTCACCACGAACACTCCCCGAGCGTTTGCCCTCTGACACCTCCCGTGCGGCTGCCCCTCACCCCACCCCTCTCCCCGTGAAGAACGGGGAGAGGGAGCGCACCGGCGTCGCGGAGAGCGCTCGACTCTTAGCTGGAAAGCCTGCGGTCACTATTGCGTAGTAGTTGCCTGCCCTGATCTGCAAAGACCTACCGCTTCGTGATCTCGTCCTCGTCGCGCTGGCTCGGGCTCGACGAATCCGCCGTGGTGCGGCCTTCGGTCCAGTCGATGCCGAACGCATCGAGGCCCTCGGCCAGCAGGTCGCCGAGCATCGGCTCGCCCAGCAGATAGCGCGCGGTGTGGCGGTCGCGCTGGCCGGCGGCCTCGCGGCGCAGCTCGTCCCACTCGTCGATATCGCCGTCGCCGCGACCGAGCCGCATCAAGGCGACGAGATCGGTCTGCTCGTCCTCGGTCATCGCGTTGATGAAGCCGGTGATCTCGCGCACCACGGGATCATCGCCGCTGTCCTGGAGCACGTCGACCATGTCGTCATCGGCGGCATTCGAGCCGGAATCCTCATCGGTCGCCTGCTCCTTGACGTCGAACTCGCGCGCCTTTTCGATCAGGAAGGCAACCTTCTCGGGCGATATCGTCAGCTCTGGCATGGCGTTCTCCTCATGGACGGACTGCAGCAACGCCTGTTCCGGGCAGTTGATCCATTGCGCCGGAACAAGCCGCGCGGCATCGTTACCGGCATCAAGAATAAGACGAGGAAGCGCGCATGTCTTGGACGATCGGCCGGGTCAGGATCACCAAATTCGTCGAGCTGGAGACCGTCGGCGGCACCCGCTTCATCCTGCCGCAGGCAACACCCGAGACGATCCGCGAGCTGTCCTGGCTCACGCCCGATTTTGCGACCGATGAAGGTCGGCTGAAGATGTCGATCCACACCGTGGTGCTGGAAACACCGACGATGCGGATCGTGGTCGACACCGGGCTCGGCAACGACAAGCAGGGCCGCAGCGTGCCAATCTGGAACAACCGGACCATGCCCTTCCTCGAGACGATAAGCGCGGCCGGCTTTCCGCCTGAGAGCATCGACATGGTGATCTGCACGCATCTCCACGTCGACCACGTCGGCTGGAATACGAAGCTGGTCGACGGCCGCTGGGGGCCCACCTTTCCCAATGCGCGCTATGTCTTCGGCCGCGCGGAATATGAGCATTGGCGCGATCACAGCGAGGCCGCCGACGAGACCGCGACCTTCGCCGATTCCGTCCAGCCGATCGTCGCGGCCGGACGCGCGGAGCTCGTCGGAAGCGAGGATGTGATCACCGACGAAATCACGCTGATCCCGACGCCGGGGCACAGCCCGGGTCATGTCAGCCTGCACATCCGCTCGGAGGGAGCGGAGGCCGTGCTGACCGGGGACGTCGCCCACCATCCCTGCCAGATGGCGCATCTCGATTGGAGTTCGACGGTCGATTCCGATCCGGCGCAGGCGGCCGCCACGCGCCGGGCGCTGTTCTCGCGCTTCGCCGACACTGAGGCGCTGGTGATCGGCGGCCATTTCGATGCCGGCCATATCCGGCGCAACGGCGCCACCTTCCGCTTCCAGGCAGTGCCGGGCCGCGGCAGCGCATAGCCCGCGAGGTTGAATTTCGCCCCGCCATGCTCCATGACAGGGCTCTGGAATACCAAGGAATTGAGGGAGAGAAACCAATGAAGCTTGTTCGCTACGGCGAGAAGGGCGCGGAAAAGCCGGGCCTGATCGATGCATCCGGCCAGCTGCGCGACCTGTCCGCGCATGTGAAGGACCTCGACGGTGCGGCCTATGCGCCGGAGTCCCTGAAGAAGCTCGCCGCGCTCGATCCGGCCTCCCTGCCCGCCGTCGCCGGCAAGCCGCGGCTCGGCGCCCCCGTGACCGGCATCTCGAAATTCGTCGCGATCGGCCTCAACTACTCCGACCACGCCAAGGAGACCGGCAACCCGATCCCGGCCGAGCCGATCTTCTTCCTGAAGGCCAACACCGCGCTGTGCGGTCCCTATGACCAGGTCGAGAAGCCGCGCGGCTCCACCAAGCTCGACTGGGAGGTCGAGATCGCCGCGATCATCGGCACCCGCGCCAAATACGTCTCGGAGGCCGAGGCGCTCAACCACGTCGCCGGCTACACCGTCTGCAACGACGTCTCCGAGCGCAACTTCCAGATCGAGCGCCTGGGCCAGTGGACCAAGGGCAAGTCGCACGACACGTTCGGTCCGGTCGGCCCGTGGCTCGTCACCAAGGACGAGATTCCGGACGTGCAGAACCTGTCGATGTGGCTCGACGTCAACGGCCAGCGCCGCCAGACCGGCACCACCGCGACGATGATCTTCTCGATGGCCAAGTGCATCTCCTACGTCTCGCAGTTCATGACGCTGCTGCCCGGCGACATCGTCACCACCGGCACGCCTCCCGGCGTCGGCATGGGAATGAAGCCGCCGACCTTCCTCAACGTCGGCGACGTCGTCACGCTCGGCATCGAGCGCCTCGGCGAGCAGCGCCAGGAGATCATCGAGGCGTAACGTCACCTCACCGTCATTGCGAGCGAAGCGAAGCAATCCAGGGCGTCACGCGCGGCTCTGGATTGCTTCGTCGCTTCGCTCCTCGCAATGACGGATAACAATCCGCATCGAGCCAACAGGAAGACGCCGATGAAACTCACCTTTTCGCCCGCCTCGCCGTTCGCCCGCAAGGTACGCATCGCCGCCATCGAGCTCGGACTGATCGATCAAATCGAGTTCGTGCCTGCGGCCGTGGTGCCGGGTCAGGCCAATGAGGAATATTCGAAGATCACGCCGCTCAAGAAGCTGCCGGTGCTGATCCTCGACAATGGCGACGTCATCCTGGATTCCTACGTGATCGTCGAATATCTCGACGAGCTCGCCGGCGGCAACAAGCTGATCCCCGCCTCCGGCCCGTCGCGCTGGAAGGTCAAGAGCGAGCATTCGATGCTGCAGGGTATGCTCGATTCCATGCTGCTGTGCCGCTACGAGGCGTTGGTGCGCCCGGAGGGTCTGCGCTGGCGGGCCTGGTCCGACGACCACTGGAACAGAGCCTGGATGGGCATGGCGCGCTTCAATGCGCAGAGCGACCTGATGACGCGCCCGTTCGACGTCGCCGCGATCGGCCTCGTCTGCGTGCTCGGCTATGCCGATTTCCGCTTCGCCGATTGCGGCTGGCGCAAGGCGTTTCCGGCGCTCGACGCGTTCCATAACAAGATGCTCGAACGCGAATCGGTGAAGATCTCGGTGCCGCCGGCGGCTTGATCCCCGAACAGGAGCTGCCGTGACGCTGACATTCTCGGTTGCAGACACGACCATTCATCGCATCATCGAGCAGGAAACCACGTTCCTGCCGGCGCGCGAGATGTTTCCGGAGCTGACGCCGGAGATGCTGGCGGCAGAGCGCAGCGCGCTGCAGGCGGCCGGCGCGCTCGATGCGCAGGACACGCTGATCCTGTGCTTTCAGTCCTACGTGGTGAGGACGCCTCATCACACCATCCTGATCGACAGCTGCATCGGCAACGACAAGCCGCGCGCGCGGCCGGTCTGGAACATGAAGAGCGACGACAGCTATATGCGGGCGCTCGCAGCCGCCGGCGTCTCGGTCGACGACATCGACGTCGTGATGTGCACCCATCTGCACACCGATCATGTCGGCTGGAACACGCGGCTCGACAATGGCCGCTGGGTGCCGACCTTTCCGAATGCGCGCTACGTCTTCGCGCAGCGCGAATATGACTACTGGGTGGCGCAGAACGCCAAGGCCGAGGTGCCTCCATTCGCCGACAGCGTGCTGCCGGTGGTCGAGGCCAAGCGCGCCGACATCGTCGGCGACGAATTCTCGATCGGCGATCATATCCGCCTGCTGCCGACGCCGGGGCACACGCCCGGCCACGTCGCAATCGCCGTGGGCAAAGGTCGGGACGAGGCGGTGTTTTCAGGCGACCTCATCCACTCGCCGTTGCAGCTCTGCTATCCGGAGCTGTCACCCAGGTTCGACGTCGACCCGAAGCAGGCGGCGGTGACGCGGCGCTCGTTCCTGGAGCGCTATTGCGACACGCCGACCTTGTGCTGCACCGCGCATTTCCCGTCGCCCTCGGTCGGCCGCATGACCCGCAAGGGCAACGGCTTCGCCTGCGAGGCGGTCTGAGACACGGGCGCGGCGCCGGTCACCGCGCCCGTCAATCGAACAGGCTCGGCGTATGGTTCACGGCGGCGCCCTCGATCGCCAGCATCTTCAGCTTGGTCTCGACACCGCCATTGGCGGAGAAGCCGCCCGGCTTGTTGCCCGCCGCCAGCACGCGATGGCAGGGCACCACGATCGGGCACGGGTTGCGCCCGAGCGCCTGGCCGACCTCGCGTGACAGCTCGACTCCGCCGAGCTGCTTGGCGATATCGCCATAGGTCAGGGTCCGGCCCGGCGGGATCCGGCGCGCGATCTCGTAGACGCCGCGCTGGAACGCGCTGACGCCGTCGAGATCGAGGTCGACATCGCTGAGATCATCCGGCTCTCCGGCAAGCAGCGCCGTGATCCGCGTGATGGTGCGCCGCACATGCGGCGGCGGCTCGGCCTCGCCGATGCCGTCGTAACGCTGCTGCATCCGGATGCGGATCTGCGCGACGCCGCCCATCGGCAGTTGCACCGCATTGATGCCGCGCGCTCCCCATGCGATCGCGCAAGGGCCGATCGCGGTTTCGAAAATCGCAAAGCTGTGCTCTGACATGACGGACTCCATTGCCGCTCTGCCCCGTATCATCTGCCACTCAAACTAGGCTTGGAGAATGTTGCGATCCACCCGGATTCTGCCAATGTCGACAGCGGAAGCGCCGTGATGCCCATCGACAGGCCGAAAGCATGGGAGCACGGCGCAGGGGCAGCCCGGCGCAAGGAGCGGGCGCCTCATCCGAGGAAACCAAGGCGAGGGAGAAGAAGGCCATGAAGCTGACGCCGGAGCAGATTGCATTCTTCAATCGCGAGGGCTGGCTGTTCCTGCCCGAGCTGTTCAGCCCGGAGGAGACCGCGTTCCTCGCCCGCGAGGCGGAGGCGATCTATGCCGCCGACAGGCCCGAGGTCTGGCGCGAGAAGAGCGGCGCGCCGCGCACGGCGTTTGCCGCCCACCTCTACAACGACGCCTTCCGCGTGCTGGCCGCGCATCCGCGCATGATCGAGCCGATCGAGCAGATCTTCGGCGAGAAACTCTACATGCATCAGTTCAAGATCAACGCCAAATCGGCCTTCACCGGCGATGTCTGGCAATGGCACCAGGACTACGGCACCTGGAAGCGCGACGACGGCATGCCGGAGCCGCGCGCGATGAACATCGCGATCTTCCTCGACGAGGTGATGCCGATCAACGGCCCCTTGATGCTGGTGCCGCGCAGCCAGCATGCCGGCGATCTCGAGGCCTCGCATGATCTCGCGACCACGTCCTATCCGTTGTGGACCTTGGACGAGGCCACGGTGACGCGGCTGGTCGCGGAAGGCGGCATCGTCGCGCCAACCGGAAAGCCCGGCGGCATGCTGATGTTCCACGGCAATCTTGTGCACGGCTCCGCCGGCAACATCACGCCCTACCCGCGCAAGATCGTGTATCTCACGCTGAACGCCGTCTCGAACCACATCCGCACCCCGACGCGGCCGGAGTACATCGCGCATCGCGACTTCACGCCGATCGAAACCCTGCCGGATGATGTGTTGCTGCGACTCGCGCGAGCGCATCGCGAGGCGGCGGAGTAAGCCATATCGCCATCACGAAAGCAGGTCGTCATGCCCGGGCTTGACCCACGGCTGTCCGGTTCAGACAGACTGGACATGGTGCATGGCGTGGATTCTTCTGCG
>NZ_JBNPUO010000018.1:0-36208 GCF_051168215.1 Bradyrhizobium sp. HKCCYLRH2015
CAAAAACCCACAACAGTTGAGCCTCGCAATATGCGGAAGCTGAACCGGACAGCCGTGGGTCAAGCCCGGGCATGACGAGAGACCAAAGATGCTCGCCTACCGCGACTGGGGATCCTCGCGCTGCTCGATCCGGTCCTTGTTGTTGACCTGCTCGTCTTCCGGCTTCACCACGTCGATGGTCTTGCCGGACTGATTGCCCGGATTGTAGTGATACTGGCCTTCCTGCTTCTCGCCGGGCTGCTTCTGGTTCGGATTGACGGTGTCGGCCATCGGACTCTCCTCGGGACGTGCCTGTTGTCCCGACGACAACAGTCCTGCACGAGCCGGGTTCCGCGGCCCCGTGCCGCAGGCGCGCACATCTCCCGCGCGGTTGCCGTCTTACCGTTCTGTGCGCGCCATCACTTAAACCGCGAGCCGTTTTTGTCATGATCCCCCGCATCGGCTGCATGGGGCAGCCTCACGCAATAAGGGACACGGTCATGACCACCAGCCTTCGCCTTCTCGCCGCCGCTGCCATCGTCGCCGCCACCGGCCTGCTCGCGTCGGCATCGACCTCGCCGGTCCAGGCGGGATGGGAGTGGCTCGGCAACAAGGACTACGTCCGCTGCCTGCAACTGTTCTACACCGGGGACTTCCTGATGCCGGCGAACGCCACCCCGGCCCAGCGTGCGGCGAAGCACGAAGCCGGCCGCCGCTATTGCAATCGCCAGTATTACGGCCACGACTGAGCTTGGCAGCCCAGGCGCAAGGCCGGAGCGAACGTCGCCCCGGCTCCTCTTGCGCGCCGCCTCACGCCCCCGTCACGCGCCAGATGCAGTTGCCGACATCGTCGGCGACCAGCAGCGAGCCGTCCGGGCCGATGACCACGCCGACCGGGCGGCCATAGGAGAAGCTCTCGTCCGGCGCCAGGAAGCCGGACAGGATGTCGCGCGCAGGTCCCGACGGCTTGCCGTTCTCGAACGGGATGAACACCACCTTGTAGCCGGACAGCTTGCTGCGGTTCCACGAGCCGTGCTGGCCGATCACCATGCCATCCGGAAAACCCGGGAGCGTGCCTGCGGGCAGCCAGCACAGGCCGAGCGAAGCCGTGTGGCCGCCGAGCGCGTAGTCCGGCGTCAGCGCGGTCGCCACCAGCTTCGGATCCTGCGGCACGCGGTCGTCGACCGTCTTGCCCCAGTAGCAATAGGGCCAGCCATAGAAGCCGCCCTCGCGCACCGAGGTCAGGTAGTCCGGCGGCGTCTCGTCGCCGAGCCCGTCGCGCTCGTTGACGACGGTCCACAGCACCTTCGTCGACGGCTCGAACGCCAGCCCCACCGCGTTGCGCAGGCCGGCCGCGAAGATGCGGCTCGCG
The DNA here is from genome assembly GCF_051168215.1 of Bradyrhizobium sp. HKCCYLRH2015. NCBI lineage: Bacteria > Pseudomonadati > Pseudomonadota > Alphaproteobacteria > Hyphomicrobiales > Nitrobacteraceae > Bradyrhizobium > Bradyrhizobium sp. HKCCYLRH2015. Next base: position 1,352 of record NZ_JBNPUO010000018.1, read on the forward strand.
CCGCTCGCGATGTCCAGCTCATAGATGCAGGCGCGGCCCTCCTCGACCTCGAACCCCAACTCGGCGATGTTGGTGAGCGAGCCGACGCCGGCATAGAGCTTGGTGCCGTCGGGGCTGACCAGCAGGCTGCGCGTCCAGTGTCCGCCCGGCTTGAAATTCGTCAGCCGCTGGCCCTGCGCGGTGATGCGATCGGCGCCCGCGCTATAGGGAAAGGCTGTGATGCCGTCGGTGTTGCCGACATAGAAGGTGCCGCCGACCAGCGCCATGCCGAACGGCTGGCTGAGATTCTCCATGAACGCGTTGCGCCGCTCCGCCGTGCCGTCGCCATCGGCGTCGACCAGCCGTGTGATGCGGTTGGCGCTGACCCCGAGCGCCGCGGCGCGGCGCATCGTCGCCTGCATCGCGTAGCCGAACATGTTGCGCACCGGGCTCGGAATCTGCGTTGCTTCCGCAATCAGCACCGACTTGTCCGGCATCACATGGATCCATCTCGGGTGATCCAGCCCGGTCGCGAACGCATTGACCTTCAGCCCCGGCGCCGCCACCGGCTTCTCGCCGTCGCGCCAGCCGCGCGCGGTCGGCATCTTCAAGGTCGGCAGCATCCCCTGCGGCTTGGCCTGCGGTATCTGCGGCGCCGCGCCCCACGCCGGCTGCGGCGTGTCCCCCTGCAGCTTGCGCCACTGCAGCGCCGCATTGCCGACCAGCGCGACGCCGCGCGCGACGATGGAGGAAAGCGTGGTCATGGGAGTCCTGTGGGGCTAGGCCAACGGATGTGGTGGGCGGCCATCGGGCGATGGCGGAAAAGGTCCTTCCGTTATGATCTAACACGCCGAAGGTGACAACTGCGTGCGCCGCGCATGGGGGCTGCGGAACGTGTGAGATCCTTCACGGCGCGCCGTTGCCATCGCTCCATGGATTGATGAGTGCGACTCCGGTCGCGGCGAAATCGGCGGTGTTGCGGGTGACGACGGTCAGCCCGTGAACCAGCGCCGTCGCGGCGATCAGCGCATCGCGCTCCGGCCGCGGATCGGGCACGTGCAGTCGCGCGCACGACTGCGCCACGGCAGTGTCGACCGCGAGAATGCGACCAGTGAAAGTGGTCAGGATCTGCTGGTCGATCCAGGCGCGCAACGCCGCGCCCTGGGCCGTGTCCTTGCGCGCGACGCGCTGCGCGCCGAGCTCGATCTCGAGGATGGAGATCGCCGACAGGAACATGCTTGCAGCGGGACGCCCCGCAGCCCAGGCGACGACGTTGCGGTCCGCCTTGTCACGGCGCCTGAGCTCGGAGACGACGTTGGTGTCGAGCAGGAACATCATTCGAGGTCAGCAGGCCGGCCGATCGGCCCGGTGATGCGCGGCGGCTCGAAATCGAAATCGGCCTCGGGCTGCGCCAGCGCATCGGCGAGGCTCAGGCTGCCGCCGGTCAGGCGGAGGTAGTCCTCGATCGTCAGCAGCACGTGCGCCGCCCGTCCGCGGTCGGTGATGAACACCGGCCCCTTGGCCGCCTCTTTCTTCGCGCGGCTGGTGTCCTGGTTGAACTCGCGGCTGGTCAAAGTGGTCATGGCCGGAATCCTGGTCAGTCGGCGTTGATGAGAGTATATGTAGAAATGTTTCTACATTCAAGGCCAGGTGGAAAGGTTGCCGGCTCAAATTCGCATCTGGTCGTCTCCACCACGGGTTGCCTTTATCTCGACGGTTGTCCAAAACTGTCAGCCAAATATTTGATCCGTTTGCATCATTGGGCTCCCGGCCCTGTCCGGGGCGATTGCGGTGGGGGATTGCTGACGCCCATGGACAAATCCGGCCTCAGCGAGCGCGACATCTGCACCAAGTTCATCACCCCGGCGCTGCGCAAGGCGGGCTGGGACGAGATGGTCCAGATCCGCGAGGAATACAGCTTCACCAAGGGGCGCATCATCGTGCGCGGCAAGCTCGTCAGCCGCGGCAAGGCCAAGCGCGCCGACTACGTTCTCTACTATAAGCCCAACATCCCGCTGGCGCTGATCGAGGCCAAGGATAATTCCCGCAGCGTCGGCGACGGCATCCAGCAGGGCCTCGACTACGCCGCCACGCTTGATATCCCCTTCGTGTTCTCCTCGAACGGTGACGGCTTCCTGTTCCACGATCGCACCGGCCGCAGCAATCCGATCGAGACCAATCTTTCGCTCGATGCTTTCCCGTCGCCGGCCGATCTCTGGGCGCGCTATCGCGCCTGGAAAGGCCTCGATGCGACTGCCGAGCAGGTCGTGCTGCAGGACTATTACGACGACGGCAGCGGCAAGGCCCCGCGCTATTATCAAGTCAACGCCGTCAACGCAGCGATCGAGGCGATCGCCACCGGCCGCGACCGCGTGCTGCTGGTGATGGCGACCGGCACCGGCAAGACCTACACTGCCTTCCAGATCATCTGGCGGCTCTGGAAGGCCGGACGCAAGAAGCGCATCCTGTTCCTGGCCGATCGCAACGTGCTGATCGACCAGACCATGGTCAACGATTTCCGCCCGTTCGGCGCGGCAATGGCGAAGCTGTCGACGCATTCCAAGACGATCGAGCGGCAGGACGGCAGCAAGGAAGAGCTGACGCTGGCGCTCGACAAGAAGCGGCGCATCGACACCGCGTTCGAAATCTATCTCAGCCTCTATCAGGCGATTACCGGCCCCGAGGAGCGCCAGAAGCTCTATCGCGAGTTCTCGCCCGGCTTCTTCGACCTGATCGTGATCGACGAATGCCACCGCGGCAGCGCTGCCGAGGATTCGGCATGGCGCGAGATCCTGACGCATTTTTCCGGCGCGACCCAGATTGGCCTCACGGCCACGCCCAAGGAGACCGAATACGTCTCCAACACCGACTATTTCGGTGACCCGGTGTTCACCTATTCGCTGAAGCAGGGCATCAGCGACGGCTTCCTTGCGCCCTACAAGGTCATCAAGGTCCACATCGACCGCGACGTGGAAGGTTACCGTCCCGAGCTGGGCCAGCTCGACCGCGACGGTAACGAGGTCGAGGACCGCATCTACAATGCCACCGATTTCGACCGCAACATCGTGCTCGATGACCGCACGGTGCTGACGGCGAAGAAGGTCACCGAGTTCCTGAAGGAGAGCGGCGACCGTTTCCAGAAGACGATCGTGTTCTGTGTCGACGAGGAGCACGCCGCGCGAATGCGCCAGGCGCTGGTCAACGAGAATGCCGATCTCGTCGCCGAGAACCCACGCTATGTCATGCGCATCACCGGCAGCGACAAGGAGGGCCAGGACCAGCTCGGCAATTTCATCGATCCGGAATCGAAATACCCGGTGCTGGTGACGACCTCGCGGCTATTGTCCACCGGCGTCGATGCGCAGACCTGCCGGCTGATCGTGCTCGACCGCACCGTGGGATCGATGACCGAGTTCAAGCAGATCGTCGGCCGCGGCACCCGGGTTCACGAGGACACCCGGAAATACTACTTCACCTTGATCGATTTCCGCGGCGCGACCAACCATTTTGCCGATCCGGATTTTGACGGCGATCCCGTGCAGATCTATGCGCCGGGCGAGGATGATCCGATCACGCCACCCGATGAGGCCGATGACGGCCTCTGCGAAAACGAGCAGAACGCGTTGGGGGCGGACGGCGAAGACGAGACCATCCTCGTCAACCCCACGGCGCCGGCCGCGCCCGCCGGCACCACGCGCAAGATTTATGTCGACGGCGTCGGCGCCCGCATCGTCGCCGAACGGGTCGAATATCTCGACGAGAACGGCAAGCTGGTCACCGAGTCCCTGCGCGATTTCACCCGCACGGCCCTGAAGAAGCGCTACGCTAGTCTCGATGATTTCCTGAAGCGCTGGAAAACAGCCGAGCGCAAGCAGGCGATCATCGAGGAGCTGGAGTCGGAGGGCCTGGCGCTCGATGCCCTTGTGGACGAACTCGGCAAGAATCTTGATCCCTTCGACCTGATTTGCCATGTCGCATTCGATCGCAAGCCGTTGACCCGCCGCGAGCGGGCTGACAACGTCAGGAAGCGCGACGTGTTCGGCAAGTATGGGGAACAGGCCCGCGCGGTTCTCGATGCGCTCTTGGCCAAATACGCCGACGAGGGCGTGCTCAATCTCGATGACGCCAACATCCTGCGCATTCCGCCGCTCAGCGAGCTCGGAACCCCGCTGCAGCTGATCAAGGCGTTCGGCGATCGCCCGGCGTTCGAGCGCGCTGTCCACGAGCTGCAATCCTCCCTCTACCAGGAAGTCGTCTGACCATGTCCGTCCGTAACACCGTCAAGTCGATCCAGGACATCATGCGCCAGGATGCCGGCGTCGACGGCGACGCCCAGCGCATCAGCCAGCTGTGCTGGATGTTCTTCCTCAAGATCATCGATGACCAGGACCAGGAACTGGAGGTCACGCAGGACGATTACCGCTCCCCAATCCCGAAAAAGTATCAGTGGCGCTCCTGGGCGGCCGACCCCGAGGGCATCACCGGCGAGGCGCTGCTCGGCTTCATCAATGGCGAGCTGTTTCCGGCGCTCAAGGAGCTGCCGGTCTCGACCAAGCCGGGCGACCGTCGTCGCGTCGTGCGCGACGTGTTCGAGGACGCCTACAACTACATGAAGTCAGGCCAGCTGATGCGGCAGGTCGTCAACAAGATCAACGAGGTCGATTTCAACAATCTGACCGAGCGGCAGCATTTCGGCGACATCTACGAGCAGATCCTCAACGACCTGCAGTCGGCCGGTAATGCCGGCGAATACTACACGCCGCGCGCCGTCACCGCCTTCATGGTCGACCGCATCGACCCGCACCCTGGCGAGACGCTGTTCGACCCGGCCTGTGGCACCGGCGGCTTCCTGACCTGCGCCATCCGCCACATGGAGAAGAATTACGTCAAGACCACGAAGCAGCGGGATAAGATGCAGGGCGCGCTGCGCGCCGTCGAAAAGAAGCAGCTCCCGCACATGCTGTGCGTCACCAACATGCTGCTGCACGGCATCGAGGACCCGAGCTTCGTCCGCCACGACAACACGCTGGCTCGGCCGCTGATCTCCTGGAGCAAGGATGAGCGCGTCGACATCGTGCTGACCAACCCGCCGTTCGGCGGCCGCGAGGAGGACGGCATCGAGAACAATTTTCCGACCTTCCGCACCAAGGAGACCGCCGATCTGTTCCTGGCGCTGATCGTCCGCCTCCTCAAGCAGGACGGTCGTGCCGCCGTGGTGCTGCCGGACGGCACGTTGTTCGGCGAAGGCGTCAAGACACGGCTGAAGGAGCATCTGATGGAGGAGTGCAACCTGCACACCATCGTCCGGCTGCCCAACTCGGTTTTCAAGCCATATGCTTCTATCGGAACCAATCTGCTGTTCTTCGAGAAGGGCTCGCCGACGAAGGAGATTTGGTTCTACGAGCATCGCGTGCCCGAGGGACAGAAGGCGTACTCGATGACCAAGCCGATCCGGCTTGAGCACTTCCAGGGCTGCATCGACTGGTGGGGCGGTCGGGAGCGCAAGGGACGGACCGAAACGCCGCAGGCTTGGCGCGTGACGATCGATGAGGTCGAGGGGCGCGGGTACAATCTCGATATTAAGAATCCGCACACGGTGGCCGACGACCATGGCGACCCGGAAACATTGCTGGCCGATCTGCGCAAGGCCGAGGCCGAGACGGCGGCGTTGCGGGACCAGCTCAAGGCGATCCTGGCGGAGGCGCTGGAGCGATGAACGCGGAACGTCTGATGGCGCATTACGAGGAGATTGCCGAGGCGCCGGATGCGGTCGCGCGGCTGCGACGCTTTATCCTCGATCTAGCGGTAATGGGGAAGCTGGTCACGCAGAACCCTAACGATGAGCCCGCCATTGAATTGCTGAGAAGGATTGCCGCGAAACGACAACAGTTGGTTGATGCAGGAGAAGTCAAGGTTCGAAACAGTGGAGCACGCTCGCGGGATAAGACGTCGGCGTTCGCTTGTCCGACAGGCTGGACGCTTTCGAATTTGGGCGCAGTTTCGCTTAAGATCACTGATGGCGCACACAAAACGCCGACATATGTAGATAAAGGCGTGCCATTTATCAGCGTGAAAGATTTCAGCGGCGGGAGCCTCGACTTTTCAAATACCAGGTTTATTCCCAAGTCTGAGCACGAGCTCCTGTTCCAGCGGTGCGATCCGCGTCGAGGCGACATACTCATCGGGCGCATTGGAACGTTAGGCAAGGCCGTGCTGATCGACACGGACGTTGAGTTTAGCCTGTTCGTTAGTGTCGGCCTTATCCGCTTCGATCACGACAACCTGGATCCCGTTTTCTTTCGATTGCTCTTGAATTCACCATTTGTTGAGGCGGAATTTGATCGAATCAAGATAGGCGGTGGCTCTCATACGAATAAGCTAAACTTGGGTGACCTCTACACTGTTGCACTTCCTGTCCCGCCGCTTGCTGAGCAGCGCCGCATCGTTGCTAAGGTCGGCGAGTTGATGGTTCTTTGCGATCGGCTCGAGACTGCGCGGGCAACTCGGGAGGCGACGCGCGATCGACTGGCGGCAGTAAGCCTGTCCCGCCTCAGCGTGCCCAACTCGGAGACCTTCCAGTCCGATGCCCGCTTCGCGCTCGATGCGCTGACGGCGCTCACCGCGCGCCCCGACCAGATCAAGCAGCTTCGTCAGTCCATCCTCAATCTCGCCGTGCGCGGCAAGCTTGTGCCGCAGCTTGCAGGTAGGCCCATCCTCGATTTGCCGCCGTTGCCGCAGTCCTCCGTAGCTAGCAGTATGGATGCTGCGGTGTTTCGCGAGTTCAGGTCTTCATTGATCTTGCCGAATGGCTGGCAGGTCGCACCGCTGGCGCAATTAGCCGACCGGATAGTCGACTGTCCACATACGACGCCGAACTGGACAAAAGAAGGAGTGATCTGTGTGCGAACGAGTCAATTGCGTCCAGGATCTTTGGACCTGGCGGATCCGCGCTTTGTTAGCGAGCACGAATACACAGAGCGCATCGAGCGGTTAGAGCCAAAGCCCGGCGATATCCTTTATAGCCGCGAGGGCGGTATCCTTGGAGTGGCGTGCAGGGTACCTGTGGGGATCCGTCTTTGCCTTGGGCAGCGACTTATGCTCATCCGCGCCGGAACAGCGGTGCTTCCAGAGTTTTTGGAGGTCGTGCTCAATTCGCCATTCATTACCGACATTGCGAAAGCCTGCACGACAGGTGGTGCTGCTCCTCGAGTTAACATGTCAACGGTCAGGGCCTACCCGATTCCGGTTCCGCCCCTCTCCGAGCAGGAGCAAATCATTGCTGAACTCAAGAGCCTCATGGCGCTCTGCGACCGCTTAGAGATGTGCCTTTCAAGTGAGGTCGAGACCCGGGCGCGGCTGCTTGCAGCTCTCCTCGCCGAAGCCCTGACGCCAGCAGATGATCGCGAGCTGGAGGCAGCGGAATGAGCGATATCAAGCTGTTTCGTGTCGGCTCGGGCAAGGTCGATGAGCTGGTCGGGACCACGGACACGGTCGAGAAGTCCGTCCAGACCCTGTTCGAGCGGAACCTGGAAGCTTTGCTCGGTGTCCGCTTCCTGGCCTCGGAGTTCGTCACCTCCAACGGTGGCCGCGTCGACACCCTTGGTCTGGATGAAAACGGCTGCCCGGTGATTCTCGAATACAAGCGAGCCTCTAACGAGAACGTCATCAATCAGGGCCTGTTCTATCTCGATTGGCTGATGGACCACCGCAAGGATTTCCAGTGGCTGGTCATGGAGAAGCTCGGCAAGGACCAGGCCCAGACGGTCGACTGGTCGGCGCCGCGCCTGATCTGCATCGCCGGCGACTTCAATCGCTACGACGATCACGCCGTGAAGCAGATCCAGCGCAACATCGAGCTGATCCGCTATCGTCGCTTCGGTCCCGACCTGCTGATGCTCGATCTGCTGGTTGCGACCTCGGTCAAGGCGCAGGCAACGTCCGTGTCCGGCTCCCAGGCCACGGAGCAAGGTCTGGCCGGCTCCGGCCGATACAAGACGATCAGCTCGGTGATGGAAGAGCTGGATGCCGCCATGATCGACCGCTTCGAGGCGCTGCGGGCCTACATGCTGGCGCTCGGCGACGACGTGCAGGAAACCAAGCTGCAGCTCTACATCGCGTTCAAGCGGATCAAGAACTTTGCGTGCGTGGAATTCAGGCCGACCGCCTCGAAGATTCTCATGTTCGTGAAGGTGGACCCGTCGACCGTCACGCTGGAGCCCGGCTTCACCCGGGATGTCTCGAATCTCGGCCATTTCGGCACGGGGGACCTGGAGATCACCCTGACCAAGCCGGAGGACCTTGAGCGGGCCATGCCGCTCATCAAGTTGAGCTACGAAAACTCCTGAAGAATTTGGCATTGGTCCGCCAACCGGGCTATAGCCGAAAAATTCCACTTGCTAAATTTCCGAAATCATGCTCTACTCCCCGCATCCCGTCCTCATGCAGAGGGGCGTACGCGTCGTCACGATACGTTGAGGCGGGGAGCGGTGGCCGCGGGCCTGTCAGGTGCTTTTGCGCTGGACGATTGGCAGCTCGCGGACGGTCAAGCCGTGTGGTCCTGGCGCCCCGACGCTGGCGCCAAGCCTGGATGACATGACGTGTCATCAGGCGACGGGGGCAAACAAGCCGGTCCCCGGGGAGAGCTCGGAGCAGCCGTTAAACCCATCGCGCAGGGAGGGCCGGGTCTGTCCGGCTGAACCTGTGGTTCCTGCCCCGTGCAATTTTTCCGCACGGGGGCCACGGGCCTCAGTCGAGGTCCGGCCTTCCCTGCGCCCTCGGCATTTGAAGAGGGTCTTGGTGATGATGATCCCGGGCGCGATCGCGCCGCGGGAGGTGTTGGTGTGTCTGCGTGCATCAGGGTCGACGTGCGGTGGCGCCGAGAGAGCCGCCGACGCGCCCGACATGGCCGCGGCCGTGGCGCCGTCATCGAATTGCGCTACACTGCTGTCACACGCTGCCGGCGCGTCGGCGGCCGGGCGACAATGGACGTCAGGAGGATGGACGGCATGACGGGGGTGATCAATTCAGGCGCAGCGCGATCATCTGCGTCAGGTGTCGCTCTCAACAGCGGACTCTCCCGATGACGTCGCTCGACAGGTCCGCCTTCACGCCGCATGCCCTGCGCGAGAGCGTGCTGAACGAGGTGCATGCGCGGCCGTTCACGCCGCTGACGCAGCCGGTGCTGGTGATCCGCTTCGCCTTCATGGCGAAGGGCGACAGTCCGGCGGTCGACCGCGCCAGCCTCGCCGCGTTCTGCGCGCAGCACGGTGCGCTGCCGCCGGAGCCGGGCGTCAAGCATCACCAGGTCGATCTCGGCCCGGTCAGGCTGCGCTTCGAGCAGCATTCGGAATTCGCCACCCTCACCTGGATCTGGAGCCCGCCCGCGGACTCCGGCCCGCGCCGCTTCGGCGCCATCGCGCCCGAGCTGCAGGCGCTGATCGCGGCGTTGCCGCAGGCCGGCGAGCTCTTGGTGGCGGTCAAGCTCGAGGTCGAGAACGCGGCCGATCCGGTGGCGCGCGCGGAGCAGATCTTCGACAAGAGCAGCCTCGCCATCGTGACGATCAAGGGCAGCGCCGGCGCGGTCGCCTCCGATTTCCGTCTCGACGATGACGGCTTCACCCGCATCCTGGTCTGCGCCGACGGCCCGACCCCGGAGCGCCTCGGCGCGCTGGTGCAGCGCGTGCTGGAGCTCGAGACCTACCGCACCCTGGCGCTGCTCGGCCTGCCGGCGGCGCTGGCGCTGGCGCCGGACGTCGACCGCATCGAGCGGCGGCTGGTCGAGGTGCTCGCGGAGATGCAGGGCGCGCAGTCGTTCAAGCTCAACAACCATTTGCTGCGCGAGCTGACCGAGCTCGAAGCGCTGCTGGAGCGCGGCGCCACCGGCAGCCTGTTCCGGTTCGGCGCCAGCCGCGCCTATTACGACCTGGTGCAGGCCCGCCTGGCGGTGATCGAGGGCGAGCCGGTCGCGCCGTATTCGAGCTGGTCGTCGTTCCTGGCGCGGCGCACCGCGCCGGCGATGCGCACCTGCAACGCGCTGGAGGGCCGGCAGTCGAACCTGTCGCTCAAGCTGGCGCGCGCCGCCGATCTGCTGCGCACCCGCGTCAATGTCGAGCTGGAGCAGCAGAACCGCGATCTGCTGCGCTCGATGAACGAGCGCACCAAGCTGCAGCTGCGCCTTCAGAGCACGGTCGAGGGCCTGTCGGTGGCCGCGATCGGCTATTACGTCGTCAGCCTGTTCGGCTATCTCGCCAAGGGCGCGCACGACACCGGACTGCCGGTCGAGCCGACGCTGGCCACCGCCGCCTTCGTGCCGGCCGCGATCGCGCTGATCTGGTTCACCACCCACCAGATCCGCAAGCGGCACCTCAAGGAGGATCACGAGGCGGAGAAGGCCGAGCAGGAGTGAACGGCGGGGCGGCTTGCCAGCGCGCGGCCGGACGGCTAAGCGGCGGGCTGGTCAGCAAGAGGCGATGAGACGATGAGCGGTGCAACGATCGATGTCCTGGTTCACGCGGATGGTGCGGCGACGCGGCAGCGGATCAAGCTGAGCCGCCTCGTCATCGCCGGCTGGACCGGGCGCGATCCGGTCGCCCGCGACAAGCACATCGCCGAACTGGAAGAGCTCGGCATTCCCAGGCCCGCGACGACGCCGATCTATTACGAGGCCGCGGCCAGCCGGCTGACGACGTCGGACAGCATCGAGGTCAGCGGCGGCGACTCCTCCGGCGAGGTCGAGTTCGTGCTGGTGCAGGCGGGCGGACGGCTGCTGGTCGGCGTCGGCTCCGATCATACCGACCGCAAGGTCGAGACCTACAACATCACCGTGTCCAAGCAGATGTGCGACAAGCCGGTCGCGCCCGAGCTGTGGCTGGTCGACGACGTCGCCGCGCATTGGGACCGGCTGACGCTGCGCGCGTTCGCGACCATCGACGGCGAGCGCGTGCTGTATCAGGAGGGCGCGCTGAGCGGCATGCTGGCGCCCTTCGACCTGATCGCGCGCCGTTATGGTGAGGCCGGCCTGCCCGAGGGCACCGCGATGTTCGGCGGCACCTTTGCCGCCAAGGGCGGCATCCGCCCGGCCGACCGCTTCGATTTCGAGCTGGTCGATCCCGTGCTGAACCGCGCCATCCGCCACGGCTACGCGGTCGAGCAGCTCGCCATCGCCGGCTGATCGCGATCACGTTCGTGTGCGGCGGCAGAGGTTAACGAACGGGCCGCGGCGCGTCGTCGCGGTTTGGCTCCACCGATCACGGCGCGCGCAGGCGTTGCAATCGGCAAGGGCCTGTTAAGCAAGACCGCCTAGGGTGCCCGAGTGTGCCGAAGCGGACCAAAGTCTTGTTGCGCGTTCTGGTCCGGCACACGCCTGTCACGATCTGAGACGCGATGCGTCTTGCCGATCCTTAACTGATCCTTACTTGTTAGCAGCGGATTCGACGGGTCGGAGGAGAAGGGCGATTAACTAGAAGTTTAGGATTGGGTTTGTGCGCGTGAACGTCTCCCTTAAGGGTTTTATTAAATACCCCGGGAATTGGGAGAGTGCGATGCGCGTCGCGATCGTCCACGATTGGCTTTACGTTCTCGGCGGCGCCGAGAAGGTCCTTCAGGAGATCCTGCGCTGCTATCCCGGCGCCGACGTCTTCACGCTGTTCGACCTGCTGCGTCCCGAGGACCGCGCCAAGCTGGGATTCGAGATGTCGCGCACCAGCTTCCTGCAGAAGATGCCGCTGTTGCGGAAGTATCACCGCTCCTATCTGCCGCTGATGCCGCTCGCGATCGAGCAGCTCGACCTGTCGAGCTACGACCTGGTGATCTCCTCGAGCTGCGCGGTGGCCAAGGGCGTTCTGACCGGGCCGGAGCAGCTGCACATCGCCTATGTGCATTCGCCGATGCGCTATGCCTGGGATCTGCAGCACCAGTATCTGCAGGAGAGCGGCTACGCCACCGGCGTCAAGGGCCTGATCGCCCGCGCCTTGCTGCACAAGATGCGGATCTGGGATGCCCGCACCGCGCACGGCCCCGACGCCATCTTCACCAATTCGCAGTTCGTCGCCCGCCGCATCAAGAAGATCTACGGCCGCGACGCCAAGGTGATCTACCCGCCGGTGACGATCGCGCAGCGCGCGGCGATCCTCCCGGTCGGCAACCACTTCCTCGCCGCGAGCCGGCTGGTGCCCTACAAGCGCATCGAGCCGATCGTGCGCGCCTTCAACACCATGCCGGATCTCGAGCTGGTCGTGGCCGGCGACGGCCCGGAGGCCGCACGGCTCAAGGCGATCGCGGGGCCGAACGTGAAGTTCGCCGGCTTCGTGCCCGACAAGCAGTTGCGCGACCTCATGACCACCGCCCGCGCCTTCGTGTTCGCGGCGGAGGAGGATTTCGGCATCATTCCGGTCGAGGCGCAGTCCGAAGGCGCACCGGTGCTGGCGCTCGGCCGCGGCGGTGCGCGCGAGTCGATCCTCACCACGGGGCCGCGCCCGACGGGCATGTTCTTCGAGTCGCCCGAGCCCGAGGCGATCGCGTCTTGCGTGCGTGAGTTCGCGGCCAAGGAGAAGTCGATCTCGCGTCTCGATTGCCGCCAGCGCGCCGGCTTCTTCTCGGCCGAGCGTTTCCGCAGCCAGTTCGTCGCGGCGGTCAACGAGGAGATCGACAGTTTCCGTGCGGGACATCAGGGCCGCGCGACGCGGCTGATTGCGTAGTGTTGGATGTGGCGCGGGTGCAGATCATGAGGCAGGCGGCTCTTGGCGAGGCCATGTCCGGCATTGACGCCGTCGCCCGGATCTGGCGCCGCCGCGGCGTGTTCGCCGTCGTGGCCGGCGCCGTCCTCGCGCTTGCCGTGGCCGCGCTCGTGCTGCTGCCGGTGCGCTATCTCGCCACCGCTTCGGTGATCATCGCCGAGCAGGAGCCGGGTGCCAACACCTCGGCGGCGTGGGCGCAGAAGATCGGCGATCCCGCCGACATGGAAAGCCAGCTCCTGGTGATCCGCTCGCCGCGCCTGCTGCGTCAGATCATGTCGTCGCCCGGCGTGGTCGACGCCGTGGTTGGCGAATGCGAGCGCGGCCGTCTCATGGGCTCGGCCGATGCGTGCCAGCGCCTCAAGACCGATCCGGGCGCGTTCATCGATCATGTCGACAGCCGCTTCAGCATCGCCTCGGCCGGCCGCTCGCGCGTCATCAACATCTCCTATCAGTCGAGCAGTCCCGAGGTCGCGAAGACGCTCGCCAACGCGTTGACGCAGACCTTTCTCGAGGACCAGCGCACCGAAGGCGCCAACAGCCGCGAGGTCGCGAGCTCCTGGCTCTGGAAGGAATTGAAGCAGCTCGACCAGCAACTGCGTGAGGCCGACGACAAGATCCAGAAGTTCCGCCGCACCAAGGGTCTGATGCGTGGCGCCAATGCGCCGATCTCCTCGGAGCGGCTGACCAGCATCGGCCAGCAGCTGTCGCAGGCGGAGGCCGCGCGCGCCGACGCTGCCGCGCGGCTGCAGGAGATCAAGTCGGAGCAGGAGCGCGGGCCGACCGACGCCCCGTCGGTGCTGCAGAGCCGCACCATCGCCGACCTCAAGCAGCAACTGACGACCGTGAGCGCGCAGCTCGCCAGCGCGACCGGCGTGCTCGGGCCGAAGCATCCCTCGATCCTGGCGCTGACGCGCGAGCAGGCGATCATCCAGCAGCGGTTGGTCGCAGAGATGCAGAGCATCGCGGCGAGCGCGCAGAAGACGTACGATGCCAACACCGCGCTGGTGGCCTCGCTGAAGAAGCAGATGGACGCGGCGAAGGCGGAGGCCGGCTCGGCCACGCTGGACGAGGCCTCCATCGAGAGCATGGTGCGCGACACCGAGATCAAGCGCCAGCAATATGCCGAGCTCTACAAGAAAGCGAGCGAGCTCGAGACCGAACGGCGCGTCCTGCGCGGCAGCACGCGTCTCGTCAGCCTCGCTGAGCTGCCGAGCAAGCCGTTCTTCCCGAAGAAGATCCCCTTCCTCGCCGCCGGCATGACGCTCGCGTTGATCTTCGGTGTCGGCGCTGCGCTGCTCGCCGATAAGCTCGGCGCGCGCCTGATCAGCCCGCCCGTGCCCGTCGCTCCGGAAGCGCCGGCCGGGCAGGTCGAGACGCCCGCTGTCGACGAGGCTCCCGCCATCGTCCCTGAATTGGCCGAGCGTGTGACCGCACCGGAGGCGGCGAAGCCACCGGCAGCGCCCGAACGAGGGTCTCATCTCCCGAGCGTCGCCGACGTTTCGATCCTGGCCTGCCTGCCGCGCCTGAAGAGCCTGCGTGAGATGTCGGCGCTCGGCGCGATCCTGCAGGGCCATCAACCGCTGGCGATCCCGCGCGTCTTGCGCCTCGCCTCCGAGGACGCTGATTTTCAGCACACGCTGCATGAGCTCGTCCACGAACTCGGTTTGAAGCGGTCCGCCCGAACGCAGCGCATCGTCGTGACCTCTCCTGATGCCGCAGATGGCAAGACGACCACGACCTGTGCGCTGGCAGAGCACCTCGCGGCCGCAGGCCGGCGCGTGCTGGTCGTCGAGTGCGACGTCTCGAATCCCGCCTTTGCCGAGATCATGGCGCTGCCGGCAAACCCCGGATGGGTCGGCGCGCTGGAGCGCGGGACGCCGCTCCGGGACATGGTTCTGCCCACCGCGCATCCCTCGCTCGACGTGCTGCCGGTTGGTGAGGCGACCGGTCCCGTCGGCGACATTCTCGACGCGATCAGCCTCGACGGTCTCCTCGCTGGTCTCGATGGCTATGATGCCGTGATCGTCGACACACCATTGCCGTCGCAACGGAACGACTTCCTTGCCGGTACGGACTGGGCGATCGTCTGCGTTCGCAGCGACCGGTCGTTGATCGAGCCGGCGGTCGCGACGGTGAACAGGAGCAGGACCCTCGGAGCCCGCGATGTCGGCATCGTCGTCACCATGACCGACGTCGAGCACCGCAGCGCGCCTGTGGTCCAGACCGCGCCCGTGGCAGCCTACGCCGGAGCCGGGTGATGTCGACCGAGCGTGTCCTGTTCGTCGATCATACCGGGCAGATCGGCGGCGCCGAGCTGATCCTGCTCGATGTCGTCCAGGGCCGCAGGGATTCCGCGGTGTTCCTGTTCGAGCCGGGCCCGCTCGGCAAGGCGCTGGCTGAGCGTCGCATGCCGGTCATCACGTCGCGCTGGGGCCGCGGCCTGGGGCAGTTCAGACGCGACAGTTCGTGGCTCAAGGCGCTGCCGCTGTTCGGCAGACTCGCGGCGATCACCGCGGAGCTCGCGCATGTCGCACGCAAGCATGACGTCCTCTATGCCAATTCGCAGAAGGCCTTTGTCCTGTCGGCCATCGCCAACATCGCGGCACGGCGGCCATTGATCTGGCATCTGCACGACATCATCAGCCCGGCTCATTTCGGCGTGCTGCAGCGTCGCATGCAGATCTTTCTCGCCAACCGCTTTGCGGCGAAGGTCGTCGTCCCCTCCGAAGCCGCCGCAGCCGCCTTCATCGCGGCCGGAGGTCGACGCTCTCTCGTCGAGGTCGTGCCCAATGGTCTCGCCGTCGAACCCGTGCCGGCGTCGCGCCAGGAGCTGAGGCAGCGGCTCGGCCTGCCGTCGGGACCGCTGGTCGGCGTGTTCAGCCGGCTCGCGCGGTGGAAGGGACAGCATGTTCTGATCGAGGCGCTGGCCGATTTGCCGGGCGTGCACGGTGTCATCGTTGGCGACGCATTGTTCGGCGAGCAGGACTACGCGGCTGAGCTGAGACGGCTCGTTGCCGATCTCGGCCTCGGCGACCGCGTTCATTTCCTGGGACATCGCAGCGACGTGCCGCTGCTGATGCAGGCGATGGACGCGATGGTGCATCCGTCGATCGATCCCGAGCCGTTCGGCCGCACCCTGGTCGAAGCGATGCTCGCCGGCGTGCCGGTGATTGCCACTGACGCCGGCGCTGCGCCGGACATCCTCGAACATGGCCGGGCCGGTCTGCTCGTGCCGCCAGGTGATGCGCGTGCGCTGTCCGAGGCTTTGGACGCGGTGCTGGCTGAACCCGAGATCCTCGCGCCACAGCTCGACTACGCGTCGCGCCGCGCGCGCACCCACTACAGTCTTGCACGCATGCTGGACTCGATCGGGCTTCTGATCCGCAATGTCGGCGCGGGAGCGGCGGTGTGAGCACGATCGTTGCATCTGCCCCGTCCTCCGAGCGGTGTACGGTCGATCTCGTCGCAGACTGCGATTCGCTCGGCCCGACCCTCGCCATTCTCGCGCCAGTGCTGCCGTGGCCGAAACTGCTCGAGGACGGACAAGTCCCTGCGCGGTGGATAGGGCCGCAGGCCGTATCGGAGGGGGTCGCATGAGCGCCTCCGGTCCTTCGCTCAAGCGCTTCAGTGCGCTGCTGATCAGCGGTGCGCTGGCCAGCAAGATGCTCGGCTTCGGTCGCGAGGTGCTGATGGCGCATGTGCTGGGCGCCTCGCTCGTCGCCGACGGCTTCCGCGCCGCCATGGCGGCCGTGCTCATCCCGCTCGCGTTCCTGCAGAACGAGAGCGTGCCGGCGATCATGATCCCGATGCATCGCGAGGCGCTGCAGCGGCCTGATGCCGCGCGCAGCCTCGGTGCGCTGACGATCGTCATTGCCGTCGTCTCGAGCCTGGTGACCGCGATCATCCTGCTGCTCGGTGAGCTCTGGGTGAACGCCGTCGTCGGCGGCTTCTCGGCGGAGGGGCGCGAGCTCACCTTGCACTTCGTGCGGATGATGGCGTTCGGCATGCCGGCCTCGGCGGTGCTCAACGTGCTTGCCGCCGGCGAGATCGCGCTCGGCCGCACGCGGTTGACCAATGTCCGTGCCAGCCTGCTCAACGTCGCGGTGATCGGCGGCATCGGCCTGCTGGTTCTGACCGGCGACGCCTACATGCTCGCCTGCGCCTTCACCGTTGCTTTCAATGGCCTCGCCGCCTGGGGCCTGTTGACGCTCTGGCGCGACGGCGCGCTGAGCGTCTCCGGCCTGACCGTCGGCATGGTGATCGAGAAGGGGTTCGAATTCTTCCGCCGGCTGCGGGTCCTGCTGGCGCTGCCGCTGGCCGAGCAGGGCAACGTCTGGATCGAGCGCTTCACGGCATCGCGGCTGACGACCGGCGCCGTCGCGTCGCTGGACTACGCGCGCTCGCTGACCGAGAGCGCGCTGCTGCTGATCAGCCAGCCGCTCGGCATGGCGGTGCTGTCGCAGCACGCCCCGCGCGATCCGCGCGCGCAGACCGAGGCGCTGCTGCGGCCGCTGCTCGCGCTGACCTTGCCGGCCTCGGCGTTCCTGCTGGTCTTCTCGACCGACATCGTCCGTCTGATCTATTTCCGCGGCGCGTTCGGCGACGAGGCCCTGCTGCTGACCTCGCATGCGCTCAAGGGCATCGCCTGCGGCGTCTGGGCTGCGACCCTCGGCTGGATCCTGATCCGTCTGCTCAATGGCGCGGGGCGCAACGGCGTCGCTGCGGTCATCATCGTCTCGGCCTATCTCGCCAACATGGGCTTCAACCTGCTGATGCCGCTGTTCGATCCGTCGCCGGCGGCCGGCATGCAGCTGCTCGGCGTTGGCGAAGCGATCCGCAGCCTCGTGCTGCTGTCGGGCGTGGTGTTCGTGCTCGGCGATGCGCGAAAGCTCCTGCTCGTGATCGGCCTGGCCCTGCTGCCGACCGCATTGATGGTCGTGCTCGGCCTGATGATTCAGACTTCCGTGCCGGGCCTGCTGCCGCGCCTGTTCGCCGGCGGATTGGCGTATCTGCTCTGCCTGGCCCTCGCGATCGGCATCCTGCTGCCGGCCGTGGTGGGCACGGCGCTCCGTCATGTTCGTCGTACGTTCAAGATGAAGGGAGAGCTGAGTTGACCCTGCTGGCCCTCGCTGCCGCCAAGGCGATGATGGCATCCGGTGCCTTCGTCCTTCCTGTCGCCAAGGCCGTCGATCGTGTGCTCGGCCCGCGCGGCTGCTGTTTGACGTTCCATCGCACCGCGCCGGCAGAGCAGTGGGAGCGTCTGCCCAATCGCGACTTCTACGTCGATGTCGACTTTCTCGATCGCTTCCTCGGCTATGTCCTCGACCAGGGTTGGGATATCGTGACGATCAGTGAGGCGCTGCGCCGGGCTGCAAGCGCCGAGCCGTCCGGCCGCTACGTCAACTTCTCGATCGACGACTGCTACCGCGATACGTGCGAGCTGCTGGTGCCGGTGTTCCGCAGGCACAAGGTGCCGGTGACGCTGTTCGTGACGACCGGGATTCCCGACGGCACCTTGCCGCTGTGGGCCGCTGGCTTGGAGGATACGCTGCGGCACAGGGGCCATGTCACGGTCGACGATGAGAGGATCGCGCTGTCGAGCGACGAGCAGCGCCGCGCGGTGTTCGCGCAGGTCGTCTCGCGCTGGGATGGCCCGCAGGCCGCGGATCGTTACGCCGCGTTCTGTGCCGCCAACGCCATCGACATCGAGGCGATGCATTGGAAACATGCGATCTCCTGGGACATGCTGGAAGGGCTGGCAGCCGATCCCCTGGTCGAGATCGGAGCTCACACCGTGTCGCATGCGCGCATCTCGTCGCTGTCTTCCGAAGACGCCCTGCGCGAGCTGGCCGGCGCGCGGCTGCGATTGAACGAGCGGCTCGGCATCGACGTCCGGCACTTCGCGTTTCCCTACGGGCGCGCCGCCGATTGCGGACCGCGGGACTTTGCGCTGGCGCGGCAGGCCGGATTTGCCAGTGCTGCCACCACCCGCAAGGGCCTCGTCAAAGCCGGGCAGGATGCGTTCTCGATTCCGCGTAACACCATGAATGGCGCGCATCGGACGCTGGCGGCGATGGAGCTGCATCTCACGGGCTTCAGCGGGACTGCAGCGAAGGTGATGGGCCGTGTCTAGCAGGGGACGCTTGCGGATCGTCTCGATTGCGCATCCGGCCACCAGCAGCGAGGCCGGCCGGCTGCGCTACCGCCATCTCGCGTCCCGGCCCGACGTCGAGCTGCATCTCGTGGTGCCCGAAGTGTGGAAGGAGTTCGGCCGCACCATCACTGCGGCTCACTCCAATGAAGGGTTTCCCATCCATCGCCTCCCGATCCGGCTCCCCGATGCGGGTCCGATGAAATGGTACCTGCACTTCTATCCGGCGCTGCGCCGCCTTTTGCGCGAGCTCGATCCCGACGTGATTCACCTTTGGGAGGAGCCCTGGAGCATCGTCGCGCTGCAGGCGCAGATGCTGCGTGGCCGTGCGGCGCTCGTGCTCGAGGTCGACCAGAACATCCTGAAACGGCTGCCGCCACCATTCGAGGCGATCCGCAAATTCGTCCTCGGCCGCACCGCTCATATCCTGTCACGCAGTCCCGATGCGGCCGAGGTCGTGAGGGCGTGTGGCTATACGGGTCCGGTGACGCCGATCGGCTATGGCGTCGATCTCGCGACCTTCATGCCGGCGGATGATCGATCGAATGCGACGGCCGGCTCGCCGCTGCGGCTCGGCTATGTCGGCCGGCTGGTGGTCGAGAAGGGACTCGACGATGCGCTCGAAGCGCTCGCGCGCAGCAAGTCGGCGGCGACGCTGAGCATCATGGGCGAAGGTCCGCACGAGCCGCATCTCCGCCGGCGCGTCGCCGAACTTGGCTTGGTCGGGCGCGTCACCATCCAGGGCTGGGCTGCACCCGCTGCGGTTGCGGCTTTTCTGCGCGGCCTGGACGCATTGCTGCTGCTGACGCGCACCACGGACGCGGTGCGCGAGCAGTTCGGCCGGGTGATCATCGAGGCCCAGGCCTGTGCCATCCCGGTGATCGGATCGACCTGCGGAGCGATTCCGGATGTCGTCGGCGACGGCGGCTGGATCGTGCCGGAGCGGGACCCCGGCAGCATGTGTCGGCTCATCCATGAGCTCAGCGGCCGGCGGGCGGAGCTCGCCGTTCGCAGTGAAGCGGCCCGCGCGAACGTGCTCCGGCGCTTCACCTATGAAGCGGTCGCGGCGGCGATTGAAACGGCATGCCGTGCGGCGCATCAGTCGAGAGCCGCATCCGGCCTCGCCCGCCCACAGCGGCTGCAGACGAATTAGCTAGGCCTTCACCGGCAGCGCCATCGCTGCGTGGCCAGGCTGTCGCTTGGCGGCATCGATCTGCTTGAGCAGTTCGATGTATTGCAGTCCGATCTGGTCCCAGCCATAGGTCTGCGCGGTCGCCCGGGCGCCGTCCTGCAGCCGGCGCATCAGCGCGGGATCGGCGAAGACGGAAGCGAGCTTGGCCGCGATATCGACGGCATCGGCCGTGATGCGGAAGCCGTCGACGCCGTCGTGCAGATAATCCTCGATGCCACCGACCGGCGTTGCGAACACTGGCACTCCGCAGGCCATGGCCTCCATGCAGACCAGCGAGAAGGTCTCATAGCTCGTGGGAAGCACGAAGGCGTCGGCCGCCGAGTACAGCGCGGGCATGTCCGAGCGTGAACCGGCGAAGATCAGTCGTTGCTGGGCGTTGCGCGTCAGCCTGCGGTAGGGCGCGGGATTGTCCGAGCCGACGACCAGCAGCCAGACGTCGTCGCCGAGCCGATCGAGCGCGCCGATCGCATGCGCCAGTCCCTTGCGGTTGAATTCGTGGCCGGCGAACAGCAGCAGGCGCGCATTGTCCGGGATGCCGAACTCACGCCGGATCGCCTGGCCGCTGGCGGTGTCGCGCTTGAAGCGCGCGAGATCGATGCCGTTGGAGATGACGTGGATGCGGGCGGCCGGCACGCGGAAGAAGCGCTGCAGCTCCGCGGTGACGCGGGAGGACACCGCCACGAACGCCCGATACCGCAGGCCTCCGATCATGAACCGGTCGCGCAGCGCGACCCACAGATGCATCGGGTTGAGCATCCAGCGCCAGCTGCCGGCGGCGCGCTTCTCGGCCAGGCTCTGCGCATTGACGGCATGCACGATCAGCACGTCGCCCTTGAGACTGTCGCCGTGGCTGACGACGACGGCGTCGGGGTGCCGCGCCAGCGCCCGTGTCGCGGCCACCGTGAACAGCGGCACGACGATGGCGCGGCCGATGTGCCGGAACAGTCCGCGCGTCGGAATCCGCGCTAGCCATGGCGCGACGCGCTCGACCCTGATCGTGTGCTCGAGATTGTCCGCGACGGTGCTTGCGAGCACGACGTTCGATAAACCATTCCGGCCGAAAACGCGCGCCAGCTCGATAGCGACGGTTTCCACGCCGCCGGCATTGCTTATCTCTTGAACGACCTGGACGATCTCAAACGTCATAACGGACATCTAAGGGATCAGACATTGCGACTTCGTTCCAATCTGCTGGTCATTAGCACAGCCCTTTTAACGTTTTTCACGTCGCCATGGCCGAGCGCTGTCCGCGCCGGCGAAACGAACGCCTCGGCACTGCGGATCGACGAGCGCATCGGCGGCGGCAATCTGGTCACGCATCTGGCCGGCAGGAGCAAGCAGATCTATCAGGCGCTGCACGGCGTTGGTGCCAGGATGGGGCGAATGGACTCCTATGGCTGGCGGACGCTGGCGCGGCTGCCGACACCGCACGATTTCGATGCCGCCATGCTGGAAGCGCACAAGAACGGTATCATGCCGCTGATCCTGCTGGAGTATGAAGGCAGCTATCAGAGCCTCGATCCACCGCAGCCGATCGGGTCCTATCAGGACTGGTTCGCGGCTGGGCAGGCGATGGCAAGACGTTTCCGTCCCGGTGGCGCTTGGGGCCGCGAAAACGGTATTCCCGATTGGGGTGCTACGGTCTTCACCGCAATCAACGAGCCCGATGTGCAGGCCACGATCCCGCGCCAGGACTATCACGACGCGCTGGCCGGACTTGCCGACGGTGTTCACAGCGTCGACCCCAAGCTGCGGGTGGTTCCCGGAGGCTTCGCCACCTGCAACTCGCATGGCGATGCGACGTTGCGCGGCTACGGTCCGGCGATCGCCGATCTGCTTGAGGACGGCCGTCTCGACGGCATCGACCTGCATACCTACTACAATGACAAATGGTATCCGATGACCCACGGCCGCGAGTTCTCGGTGCAGACCTGCTTCGACCGCATCAAGCGGGCGATGGGGCTGAGCCGCGACATCAACTTCTACGCCACCGAGTTCAACGTCGCGCGCGCCGGCGCGTGGGACAGCGAGCCGGACGCGGCGAGATTGTTTCTCAATGCGATCTGGGACCAGCTCGCGGTGGTCGGCAAGGACGGCCGCTCGCCGGTATCCGTGCTGGCGTTTCCGTGGAATCTTGGCGACACGCCCGATGTCGACGGCCTGGCCTATGCGATGGCGACGGGCAAGGATCCCTGGACCCCGGAGGCGCGCAGCCTCGTGGTGAAGACGGTGCTGCAGCTCGCCGGCCACATGAAGATCGTGTCCATCGACCGGCGGCTGGCGCTGTACACGCTGCGCGGAGCCGACGCCGATCTGATCGTGTGGCAGAACATTGCCGGCTGGACCGACCAGCCGGGGCGCGCGGTCGAGCTCGACCTGCCGACATGGACGCGCAGCCTTGAGGTCTGGGGCTGGGATGGCTTGCGGCGCCGGATCGAGGCGAAGCCCGGCCGCTTCTTCGTCGACGGTCTCAATGCCGATGAAACCTACATGTTTCGCATCCCGCGGCCGTGAGCGGCAGCGCCGTTCGCGACGATCATGTCGACGCTGATCGAAGCGTGACGGGTATGGCTCGCGCATTCCATTAACTGAAAAGTAAGGCCAGCAAGACGTGGTTCACTGCCGCCAAAGCCTTTTACGATAATTGCCGCCATGACGATCCCGCCACGCGACGGTGTGCTGGACCTCTCTCGGGTGATGCTGGAATGCAGCCAATCAAAAAAGCTGAGATTGCAAACGACAGGCCGGCGCCCGCGCGGGCCGTGACCGGCGTTCGCATCCGGGAGATCGGCGCGGCGGATCTGCCGGCGGTCGCCGCACTGCTGACGCGCGGCTTCGCCTTTCGCAGTGAGGCCTATTGGTTGCGCGGACTCGAACGCCACGCGGCGCGCCCGCGGCCGGCCGGCTATCCGGCGTTCGGCTATTGTCTCGACCATGGCGGGGTCCCCGTCGGCGTTATCCTGCTGCTGTTCTCCGCGCTCCGCATCGGCGGTGAGCCGATCGTCAGGGCCAATGTCTCGAGCTGGTATGTCGAGCCGGCGTTCCGTGCCTTCAGCTCGATGCTGGTGCGCGCGGCGACGCGCGACAAGACGGTGACCTATTTCAACATCACGCCGGCCCCGCACACCTGGCCGCAGGTCGAGGCTCAGGGCTTTTCGGTCTACTGCAAGGGACAGGTCTATGCCGCGCTGGCGCTGTCACGACCGCGCCCGGATGTCCGTGTCGATGAATTCTCCGCGGACAATCTGCACGGGCTGTCTCCCGACGAGGCCGAGCTGTTGCGGCAGCATGCGGAGTGGGGATGTCTCAGTCTCGTCGCGCGTGCGGCCGATGCGGCGTATCCGTTCGTGTTTCAGAAGCACCGGGTGATGAATGCGCTGCCGGTGTATCGCCTGCTGTATTGCCGGGATGTCGCCGACCTCGTGCGGCTGGCAGGCAACATCGGCTGGCTGCTGCTGCGGCGCGGCGGCCTGCTGGTGCGGCTCGATGCCAATGCGCCCATCGCAGGGCTGGCCGGCTGGTACTCGGACAAGCGCGGACGCAAATACGCCAAAGGGCCGCATCCGCCGCGTCTCGGCGATCTCGCCTTTACCGAGGCCGCGCTGTTCGACGGCTGAGAGGTGGCAATCGATTGGTTTGCGCGGTCCCGCTGCGGAGGCCGGGATACTGGCTCGCGTGGACCATGGGACCGATGTGACGGCACGCACAGTCTGGGCTTCCGGCATGCGCCATCCTCCTGGCAACGGAGGAGGTCATCCATGTCTTACGTTTTCGAACTCGCGCTGGCGGCGATGCTGCTGTTCTTCCTGTTCCTGCCGATCACCGATCGCAGGACGGTCATGATGAAGCTCTGCATGATCATGACAGTCGCCATCCTGTTCACGGTTACGCTTGCCATGCCGCATGGCGGCGCACCCTCCGCCCAGGCCCTGCTGCTGACGGCGAACTGATGCGGCGCGGGTGAGCTTGGGCCTTGGCGCTCCCTCATGAAGTTTGGACGAGGCGATCCGGACGGCATGGCTCGCCGACCGAGCGGCCGGTGGTTGGCAGTCCGGCCCTCATCGTGTAGCACCGGCTGAACGTCACGCTACGCTCAGGGGATCCGGATGCCTGCTCTTGCCCATGCGCTGCTTGCCGCCCTGAAGGACCACGGCGCCCGCGAGATCTTCGGCATTCCCGGCGACTTCGTGCTGCCGCTGTTTAAGGTCATCGAGGAGAGCAACATCTTGCCGAGCGTCACGCTGAGCCATGAGCCGGCGGTCGGCTTCGCGGCGGATGCGGCGGCGCGCTATCATGGCGGCCTCGGCGTCGCCGTCGTCACCTATGGCGCCGGCGCCTTCAACGTCGTGAACGCGGTCGCCGGCGCCTATGCCGAACGCTCGCCGGTCGTGGTGATCGCGGGCGCGCCCGGTGCGCGTGAGCGCGTCTCCGGCTTCCTGCTGCATCATCAGGCCCGCACCGTCGACACGCAGCTCGCGGTGTTCAAGGAGATCACCTGCGATCAGGCGGTGCTGAGCGATCCGGCCACGGCGCCGGCGCAGATCGCGCGCGTGCTGCGCAGCGCCAAGGAGATGTCGCTGCCGGTGTATCTCGAATTTCCGCGCGACATGGTCGATGCCGAGGTCGAGCCGGTGGCGCCGCTGCCGCCACGGCGGGCCAGCCGCGAGGCGCTCGACGAGTGCGTCGAGGAGATCCTCGCCCGCATCGCGCAGGCAGAGCGTCCCGTGATCGTCGTCGACGTCGAAATCCGCCGCTACGGCGTCGAGGACAGGATCGCCGCGCTGGCGCGCAAGCTCCGCCTGCCGCTCGTGACGACCTTCATGGGTCGCGGCCTGCTCGACAGGGCCGACGATGTCGTCGCCGGCACCTATCTCGGCGCCGCGGGCAATCCGGCGATCACGGAGCTGGTCGAGAATGCCGATCTTGTGCTTATGCTCGGCGTCATCCTCTCGGACACCAATTTCGCGCTGTCGAACCGGGCGCCGGACCCGCGCCGCATGATCCTGGCCGCCAGCCGCGAGGTCCAGATCGGCCATCACACCTATCGCGACATGCCGCTCGGCGATCTGATCGATGCGCTGGACGAGCGCGCGGCACCGCAGGCTGCGGCTCCCGGTCTGCCGCGGCAGCGCTCGGCGTATCCGCGTGGCCTGGCTGCCGATGGCGCGCCGATCGCGCCTTCGGACATCGCGACCGCGATCAACGACATGTTCGATCGCCATGGCCGGATGCCGATGACCTCCGATATCGGCGACTGCCTGTTCACGGCGATGGAGATCGACAACACGGCGCTGGCAGCGCCGGGCTACTACGCCGGGATGGGCTTCGGCGTGCCGGCCGGCATCGGCGTGGCCGCGACCGGGCTTCGTCCGCTGATCCTGGTCGGCGACGGCGCGTTCCAGATGACCGGATGGGAGCTCGGCAATTGCCGCCGCTACGGCCTCGATCCGATCGTCGTGCTGTTCAACAATTGCAGCTGGGAGATGCTGCGCGTGTTCCAGCCGGAGTCGCGGTTCAACGATCTCGACGACTGGCACTATGCCGACATCGCCAATTCCATCGGCGGCACGGGCGAGCGCGTCGCCACCCGCGGCGAACTGGTCGCCGCGCTGGAGCGCGCGGTGCATCGTCGGGGACGGTTCTCGCTGATCGAAGTGATGCTGCCGCGCGGCAAGACCTCGGACACGCTGGCGCGCTTCGTGGCGGGCTTCAAGTCGGCGCGGGAGCGTATGGCGCAGGGCTGAGGATCGGTCCAGGGGCCGCTTCGAACGCGCGGCCGTCAACCGGTTGCCGACCGCAGCACCGTCTTGATCGCATCGCGGCCCTTCCAGGCGAAATAGGTGAGGCGGCCGCCGAACGTGCGATGGCTGCGCAGCCTGTTCGAGCCGAGCACGTGTCCGACCTCTTCGGGGAAGCGCTTGACCTCGGCCTGTACCATCTTGTCGGTATTGGCCATGATGGCGTTCAGGCGCGTCCCCCAGTCCGAGTCCTCGATGCGATCGATGCGGACCTGGATCGCATATTCGATGTCATAGATGCTGGTCAGGATTTCCTTGGCGGTCACGACGCGGTTGTTCTTCAGCGCGATCCGGAGCGCGAGCCGCTTGTCCTCCAGCTGGTCGAGCACCATCGGCACGGTCATCGCGTAGGGTGCCGCGATGACGTCGGCGATGTTCTTCGAACGCGCCGCCTTCGTCGCCAGCCGCATCACCTGCCACGGCTCCTTCAGACGCTTGGCGACGAGCGTCAACGCAAAGGGCACGGCTTCCGGCTGCTTCTTGCGCAGCGCATCGAGCAGCAGCACCATCTTCTTCACCTGCGGATCGTCGAACTCCGCGATCCGGTCCGGCAACGAATCGGCGAACTTTGCAAGTTCCTCACGGGCGCGCAGCGCCTTCATCAGCTTCACGACGTCGTCGAACACCGACGGCGATGCCGTATAGGCCTTCAGCTTGCTGCGGACCTGCTCGATGCCTTCGGCGCGCGCCAGCGTGCCTTCCAGTGACTTCGTCACCTTGGTCTGGAACGCGCTCGCCGTCTGGCGGATCTCGCGCTGCTTGTCCGCGGCGATGAGGTCCTTCATCTGTGCGTTGTAGTCGCGCGCCATGGTCGGCAGCAGATCGCGCGAGATCCATTCCCAGATCGGCGTGAGGGAGCCGCGGGCAATGCGGCCCTCATTGGCATGCTCCGGCGATCCGTCGATGAGAAGCTGCTCGACCGGCATGAAGAAGTAGCGCGACGGATTGATGGTGCGGTGGCCGCCGGCGCCGTTGTTGTTGCGGATCTCGGCGCGCAGCCGCGCCTGGAGGTCGGCGGATCCCGGCATGTCGACGCCGCTCAGCTCCAGCCGTTCGAGCTCGCTGAGCAGACAGCTTCGTGTCAGCGGTGACAACCGCTGCAGGAATTCCCAGATCCGGTCGACCGGTCCCATTGGCGTCAGGCTGTCAGCTACATGTCAAGGTCGCTCGTCTCTACGGACGGGCACGGAACGCATGGAAGCACGAAACAGTTGGTGCGAAATTAATGTCAGTAAACAATCGTAGGAATGCGCGGCGTCTTGGACAGGCGCCGCCGCGCACGCCGGGGACGGTCTTCCGAAGCCCGGCATCGCGCACCGGCTTAACTATTTCGGCTTGCAACTTTCGGGAGAAATTATCGACGGTTGCGCGAGTTGCCGGAGAAGCCCGTATTGCTACGGGTAGTAGAATTAACCATGTTAAAGTCGCTGTGGCGCCAGAATGAGGCATGGCACAGCTGAACAACAGCCTATCCGACGATCACGTCGCACCTGCTCCCGGCGGCCTGGAGGTTAACGACCCGGGCCTCCCGGCGCCCCGGTTGCGCGCCCCGGCCCCGCTTGCGGTGGGACAGCAGGACGACCGGGGCACGCTCGCCTTGGCTCGTCAACTGAACGGTTCGCTGACCGCGCTGATGCTCTACATGGAGGAGATCAAGCAGCGCAGTGACGAGATTGCCAGGACGCCCGGCGAGCGCCGGCATGTCCAGGTGGTCGTCGACAATGCGCTGCTACAGACCGAGCGGGTCTGCGCCCTGGTCAACCAGATGTCCGGCGCGCACGGGCAGTTCGGACCGTTGTCGCGGGCGGTGCCGGCTCACGAGCAGGGCGCGGCGTCCG
This sequence comes from Bradyrhizobium sp. HKCCYLRH2015, assembly GCF_051168215.1. Taxonomy (NCBI): domain Bacteria; kingdom Pseudomonadati; phylum Pseudomonadota; class Alphaproteobacteria; order Hyphomicrobiales; family Nitrobacteraceae; genus Bradyrhizobium; species Bradyrhizobium sp. HKCCYLRH2015. The sequence continues at coordinate 29,044 of NZ_JBNPUO010000018.1, forward strand.
CGCGACCGCCCGGCCGGGCCAGCAAGTCGCTGACCCCGCGCGAACACGAGGTCCTCAAGCTGATCAGCGAAGGCCATTCGAACAAGGAGGGCGCCTTGCGCATGGGCATCAGCCCCCGCACCTTCGAGAGCCATCGCGCCGAAGCCATGCGCAAGGTCGGCGCGCGCAACACCGCCGAACTCGTCCGCGCAGCACTCCTCAACCAGATCGGATGACGACGGACGAGCGCGAATGCCGCGCTCGCGCCTTCCACCCCGCGGTGCCCCCGCAACGCAGACAACGACAATTGGCGTCCGACCGGCTCGGTCGAACGCGCTGATTGCGGACGCGGACGTCCGTGCTGTCAGAAATAATCCTCGGCGAAGGGGCGAACCCGGGAGGTCGGTCGCAGCGGCGCTTGGGCTTTGGGCGGCGTCGGCACAATCGTAATGGTCCAGCGCGGCGGGACGCTCGCTTCCTTTTCCATGACTGAACGGACGTGGCCGGTGATCGTGGATCCGCCGGATTTCACGGTCGCGGTCCGGCCGTTGAACTGCGCAATTCGGAAACGCCTGACTTCCTTCTGGTCGGCGGTTTCAAAAGTAAACATGGGACACATCTCCTATGTGACCCCAAGTCTGGCAGCTCATGATTAGTTGATTGTGAAAATCGTGAGCCGTAGAAGTACGGCGTCAACCCATTGTAAGGGAATATGAAGATCAGGTTCGGCGAATCCGCGTCGTGAACGTCTCGTTTGCCATCTCGATCGTCCGAGCCCGTCCTCGTCGCCGCGGTGCGCCGTACGGGGACGTCGCGCCGATCGGCATGCGCCATGGAGGCCTGCGGCCTCCCCGCTTCAATATTGCAGCTCCTGGGCGCGGGCGGCGGCGTAGGCGGCCTCGATGTTGTCGAGCAGCTCGGCATACTCCCTGGCGGACAGGCGCGGCGCGCTCTTCTCGAGCGCGAGTGCGTAGGTTGCGAGCCGGCGGTACCCGAAGGTGCCGGCTGCGCTCTTCAGCGAGTGCGCCTCGCGGCCGATCTTGATGCGCTCGCCGTCGAGCGTCAGCTGGCGGAGCTGCTTCAGCCGCGCATCCGTTTCGCTGAAGAACACGTCGCGGATCTCCTGTGCTGCCTCGTCGCCGATCTCGCCGACCAGCTCGGCATAGGCTTCGCGGTCCAGCGCAGCTTCGGGAGCAATTTCGGTGTCGGCGGCAACGTCGGCGGCCGCGGCATCCGGCTGAGCCGGCACCAGCGGGGCGTCCGACGCCGCGGTTTCCGGCACCGGCACCGGAACGGGCAGGGGCAGCACGCGCAGGATCGCCTCCACGAGCGCTTTCTTGCGGGCCGGCTTGACGACGAAGTCGTTCATCCCGGCTTCCCGGCAGGCTCGGATATCCTCCATGAAGGCGTTCGCCGTGAAGGCGATGATCGGCACGTTGGAGCGGCGCTCGCCTCGCGCGCGAATGGTCCGGGTCGCCTGGAAGCCGTCCATCTCCGGCATGCGGACGTCCATCAGGATCAGGTCGTAGTTGAAGCGGCTGGCGGCGGTGACGGCCTCGGCGCCGTCGCAGGCCGTGTCGGTCTGGATGTCGAAATCCTTGAGCATCTTGGTCGCGACCAGGCGGTTGGTCGGATTGTCGTCGACCACGAGGACGCGCAGCGGCCGGCCGAACGCCGCGATCCGGTTCTGCAGCGAGGCGTAGATGCCGTCGTCGTTCTGCTCTGGCACCGCGACGGTCTCGGCAATCGGCAGCGTCAGGCGGAACGAGAACGTGGACCCGCTGCCCAGCGTCGAGGTGACCTTGATGTCACCCCCCATCTGCTCGATCAGTCGCTTGCAGATCGCGAGTCCGAGTCCGGAGCCGCCGAACCGGCGGCTGATCGAATTGTCGGCCTGGACGAAGTTCGCGAACAGCGAGCCGATCTTGTCGGCGGCAATGCCGATTCCGGTATCGGTCACCGTCCATTCCACGGTCGCCTTCTCGTCATCCTGCTCGATGCAGCGCGTCGTGACGACCACTTCGCCGGACGAGGTGAACTTGACCGCGTTGGAAACCAGGTTGAGCAGGATCTGGCGAATGCGGCCGGCGTCGCCGACCAGCGCCGGCGGCACGGATGGGTCGCCGACACTCCTCAGCTTCAGGTCCTTGGCGGAAGCCCGCGGCCCGATGATGCTGAGCGTGTTGTGGACCAGGGCCTCGGCGGAGAAGGCGATGTCCTCGAGCGAGAGCTGGCCGGATTCGAGCTTGGAGAAGTCGAGAATGTCGTTGAGGATCTCGAGCAGATTGTCGCCGGCATTGTGGATCGCCACCACCGAGCGGCGCTGCTCGGGATCGAGATTGGTTTCCAGCAGCGTCGTGGCGAGGCCGAGCACCGCGTTCATCGGCGTGCGGATCTCGTGGCTCATCATGGCGACGAAGGTGGACTTCGCCGCGTTCGCGGCCTCGGCGGCCTCGATCAGGTGCTCGTGGCGTTCCCACCAGCGGGAGATCAGGACCGCGGCCGCGAGCACGGCCATCGCGCTCACCAGCGACACGATGACCAGAAGCGTCGCCATGTCACGCCAGGCCTTCAGGACGTCGTGCTCGAATACCGACACCACGATCATCGCGGGATAGTTGGGCAGCATCTTTGCGGCCCGCAGGCGCATCTCGCCGGTTCGTGCGGAGGGCTCGCGCAGCACGCCGCCGGCCGACAGCGCGCGCTGACCGAAGCCGGAGGTCGGCTTGCCGATCTCGCTCGTGGGCGGAAAATGCGCGAGCAGCGTACCGTCCTCGCGGACCAGCGATACCGCGGCATCGAGACCCTGCGCGGTGGAGCCGAAGAAGTTCTCCAGATAGGGTACGGACATGGCGCCGAGCATCATGCCCATGAACTTGCCATTGGAATCGTCGAGCCGGCGGGCAAAATAGATGTTCCAGGTGCCGTCGCCGCGGTTCTGAACCGGTGTGCTGAGGAACGTCTGCAGCGCAGGGTCGGCCTTCAGCGCCTTGAAGTAGTCGCGGTCGGCGATGTTGACGTCCGGGATCGGCCAGTAGCGCGAGAAGTTCAGGAGCCTGCCTTGTGCGTCGATCAGCGTCACCGCATCGATCTGCGGCAGTCCCGCGATTTTCTCCTTGAGCAGGAGGTGGGTCTGATGGTCTGACGCGACATTGCGATACGTCGCAGCGTCGATAGCGCCGCCGCGCACGAGGTAGTCGCGCACGCTCGTGAGCACGAGGTCGACGGACTTCACCGAACGGTCGGCGTTCTCCGCCAGCGTGAGGCTATGGCGGCTGAGATCTTCCTCGGCATGCTGAAGCGCGTTCTCGCGCAGGTTGGTGAGGAAGAAGAGGTTGCTGCCGGCAATGACGCAGATGAGGATCAGCGCGATCGCTGCAGGCGCTCCCAGAAAGCGCTTCTTTTTGCTCATCGCCTGCTACCAGCCTGCCGCTCTGAAAGCCGCCGGCGATCGGTCTCCTGCGCGATCTGCTTGAGAGCTTACCGGAACCGCATCAGGTCGATCGGCGTCGAGAAGGGGGGAGCTATGTCGAGCTCGAGAACCCTCGGTGCCGGAGCGGTCGCCCAGGGAGGGGTAAGGCGTGACGCAGTCGAAGTCCCTCTTGTGCAGGACGAGCGAGGCGGCGTCGACCGAGCTCACGCCCGTCGTGGCGAGGCCGGCCTGGGCTGCAATCTTTCGCAAGATGGAAAGATGCACGGCGGCATCTTCGATCACGAGGAGTTCGTTGCGCATGAATTCCCTGTCCCGTTGCCACCCTGACATGGTCATCGGCAAGCAGGATTACGTCTATCGGCCGGCTCTGACCCCCTCGTAAATTTTGGTTTCCGTACGACTACGGGGAGGGGGCGGCGATGTATGCGTCCTGCCGACGTCAACCGCGCGGAGTTCGCCCGCCAAAGAGAAAGCGGCCGGACACCGGTCCGGCCGCCGCGCAGGGCATTCAAAGGGGGGGCGGCTATTCGGCCGGGCCGAACACGGCTTCCATCTTGGTCTTGAGCGTCGCAGCATTGAACGGCTTGACGATGTAGTTGCTCACGCCGGCCTTCTTGGCGGCGATGACGTTCTCGGTCTTCGACTCGGCCGTGATCATGATGAACGGGGTCTTCGACAGTTCCGGGCTGGCACGCACCTCGCGCAGCAGGTCGTAGCCGGTCATCGGCTCCATGTTCCAGTCGGAGATCACGAGGCCATACTTCTTGGCCTGCATCTTGGAGAGCGCGGCCGATCCGTCGCTGGCGTCGTCGACGTTCTCGAATCCAAGCTGCTTCAGCAGGTTGCGGATGATCCGGATCATAGTGGCGTAGTCATCGACCACCAGGATCGGCATCGACAGATCAAAGGCCATGTCATTACTCCGCGCGTCTGGTCAAAAGCCGAACACGGGCGAGATATATCAGCACGAAGATTATTCGACGCTTCTTGGAACTCGCGCTCGTCAGCACGTCGACAATTATCAGCGCCCGTTGAACAGCGCGTTAATTCCGTCCGCATCGGTGATGGGGATCATGCGATGGGCCGTAGTTGTACGGAGGCAAGGGCGTTCGGCGAGGCGCCGGCGCGCGACGGCCGGAACGACGCCTGCCTACGGCAGGCTGCGCGGCCGGACCAGATTCTCGTAGTGAGCCTTCACGGCGCCGTAGCACTCACACGCCGTCCTCTTCAGCCCGTCCAGATCGATGATCTCGATATGGCCGCGGCTATAGTGGATGAAGTCGGCCTGCTGCAGCGTGCTCGCCACCAGCGAGACGCTGTTGCGACGGGCACCGATCATCTGCGCCAGGGACTCCTGGGTGATGTAGAGCTTGTTGCCGCCTGAAAGGTCATGCGTCTGCAGCAGGCAACGGGCGAGACGCGACTCGACGGTGTGGGCGGCGTTGCAACCGGCGGTCTGCTGACTCTGCACGTAGATGGCGAGTGCGTGGCGCAACATCAGCGCGCGAAACGAGGGGCTCTGTTCGGCGGCTGCCCGGACCCTGTCGATGTCGACGACCGATGCAGCACCGGGAACGAGGACCGCCGCGCTGTTCAGCACCACCGGATCGCTGCCTGCGAGCAGGGACATGCTTCCGAAGAGACTATCGCGACCGATCATGGCCACCTGAACGCGCTCTCCGCGCGCGAGGTTCACGACCAGCGAGATGACACCGCGATGGGGGAAGTAGATGCGTGTCAGCTTTTCGCCGACCTCGGCGAGAACGGAGTCTTGCACCAGATCCACGGTCCGCAGATAGGGTCGGATCAGCTCGAAATCATCGTCGGACAGCGACGACAGGAAGCCGTTCGGAGAACGCAAGCTGGGGTCCAAAGCCATCTCCTGCATTGCAGTAACGAAGCCTCGCAGATCTCAATGCCCTCATGGTTCCATAGAACTGCGTCCCATCCGCTGACAAGAAGAATCGCGGGTAATATTCCCAGTAAAGACCATTCGCTCCTGCTGTGTGCGTTGTCGTGCAGACGGGCGCGAATGCGCGTTGCGGATTCAAGCCATCAACGTGTGTGCGATGTGCTGGTCTGACCGCGCGCGGTTGTATACAGTCGGCACGCATCGGCCCCTGCCTCGGCTCGTGAAGGCAGCGCAGCACGCTTGCGGCGAATGTCTCGTTGCTCCGGGCGCCGCAGCTCCGCCGGGCACGGCACCACGTAGCAAGCGCCGCAATTGACAGCGGACATCTTGAAGCCAAAATCGCTAATAAGCGCGCTGATTCGTTGACGGATCTTTTTCTGTCGGATGCAACTCTCGTCGCGAGTGGAGGCATCGGCCGGTGTCCTGCGACTGGCGGTGACGAGGTTGTCGTCATGGCAGGAGCAGGAGTCCGACTGATGCTGCATCCAGCCGGGGCGCGATCGATGCTCAGCGATGAGACTGACCGCCGAGGCTGAGCGTCAAGACGAAGCTGAATATTGCAGCGGCGTCCGTTCGTTTGCGTCCCGATAGCCCCGTCATCCTCCCCCCAACAGGTATTGCAGGATTCATGGCCTCTTCCACCTACCAGCGGTCCAATCAGTCGCAGCCGAGCCCGAGCGCAGACATTCCGGCTGCAGCGACGCCGGACATCCATCCTGGGATGGCCATCGTCGGACAGGTTGCCGGTGGCCTGCTGCACGACTTCAACAACATTCTGACGGTGATCACGGGGACCATCGACATCCTCGCCGAAGCGGTCGAGGACAAGCCTGAACTGGCGGCCGTCGCGCGTCTGATCGACGAGGCCGCGACCCGTGGCGCCCGATTGACGTCGCAGCTTCTGTCGTTCGCGAGAGGCCGGCCGCCGCAGCCATGTGCGGTGGAGTTGAACGAGCTCCTGGTCGACGTCGCTCGTCTGCTTCGCCCGACATTGGGCACCGAGGTCGAGGTGACGGCAGTGGTGGACGCGGACGTGCCGGCCGTCTTCGCCGATCCGGGCCAGCTGATGGCGGCACTGCTATGTCTTGCGATCGGTGCGCGGCATCGACTGGAGCGTGGCGGTCGCGTCGATATCCAGGCCAGGCGCATGCGGGCCGCCGGCTCGGGCGCCGGCGGCAACTCCTGCGACGTGCAGATCGTGTTGACGGCGTCAGCGAGTGCGGCGGATGCGGCTCCAGCCGATGCCGTATTCTCGGAGATCCGGCTGGTCGAGGATTTCGTCAGGCGCTCGAACGGGCGTCTGGAGCTGAAGGAGCCGCACGGCCGGGTCGCCAGCGTCGAGATCGTCCTCCCGTGCGCCGGCCGCGCCCCCTCCTGACCGGCCACTCTTCCCCAAGCTCTTGGTTAGCGCTGCCTTAACGGTCGCACCGCGCATGGACGCTGGCCGCCGCAAGGCCCGCGTTTGCGCGCCATCTTACCGCGAATTCCAGCGATCTGCGCGCAATTGATCGAACTGATTAGCGGCCAATTAGCATTAACGGCGGCGGCCGACGCCCCGATATGCCGTTCCGAAGTCAATTTAACGAACGGGTAGGAATCCGCGGACCAGTCTGCGCCATCGCCGACAGAACGGTGCGGCGATGTCTACTCATGTTCATCCAGAAGGGAATGACAATGTCAGGTATCGTACTCTCTGCGTCGGTTCGCCAGAACCTGCTCTCGCTCCAGTCGACGGCTCAGCTCCTCGCGACCACGCAGAACAACCTCTCCACGGGCAAGAAGGTCAACTCGGCGCTCGACAATCCGACCAACTTCTTCACCGCCCAGGGTCTCGACAACCG
>NZ_JBNPUO010000019.1:0-31098 GCF_051168215.1 Bradyrhizobium sp. HKCCYLRH2015
GTGGTACCTGCCGCCTGCATTTTTTTCGCAGGCGGGCCATGGGTGAGGCCTTCACCCGGCATTCCCTGCGCCCTCCGACCTGTTGAGGGCGACGACGACCGGCAGAGCTCGGGCGAGATACGCCGCGGGAATGCAGGCGTGCGCCAAAATGTAACTGTCGTCCCGGGCAAGCCACGACGGCGCGAAGCGACGGCGTGGTGCCGACCCGGGACCCATAGCCACAGGACGATGTCATTGCACACGATGGGGGACCAGCGTCGTGCTTCAACAGCCGCCGGTGGTTATGGGGCCCTGCGTTCGCAGGGACGGCAGCGGAGAATGCAGGAATACCGCGGATCGCAGCTAAGGGGCAGATCCCAATGCGCGAGCCATCCGGCGTCTGGCAGGCGACGCTTCGCGCAGGCGCCTACGCCTTCGCCGCCTTCGACGCCAGCGCATCGGCCACCGCGGTGCGGATGTCGGCGACCGAGAACGGCTTGGTGATGACGTCGTGAGCGATTGCGCTGAGATTCGACGCCCGCTCGCGCTGATGGGCAAAGCCGGTCATCAGCAGGATGGTCAGGTCGGGAAAATCGCGCGCCGCCGACAGTGCCAGCGCGATGCCGTCCATGATGGGCATCTGGATGTCGGTCAGCAACAGGTCGAAGGCGCCGGCCTCGCGCGTCAGGATGTCGAGTGCCTCGGCACCGTCCTGCGCCGTCACGATCTCATGTCCATCCATGGCAATGGCGCGCGCGACCAAGGTCCGCATCGAATCTTCGTCGTCGGCGATCAGCACGCGCGACATGTCGTTTCGTCTCCGTGTCGTGGGCCCCGCGGGCGACCCACGAGACCGGAACCATCATGCACTGCCGGCGGCGAGATCGCGCCGGTTGAAGAACCGTATATCGATATTGCGGCCTTCGGGAGGGGGCGAGGCGAGCCGCGACTTGAACGTCGTGCGCTCACCGGGCTTGAGCGCGGTCTGCTCGAGCAGGGTGTTCCAGGCGTAGATCTCGGTGCCCTGCGCGTCACGGACGCTGAAGCGCAGCCGCGGCAGGTCGACCGGTTTCTTCGTCAGGCTGACGATCGTCCCCTCGATCACCAGCACCGGCTTGCCGTCGACGGTTTCGGTCGCGACCTTCACGTCCTTGAAGCTCAGGCCGCGCAGGTTCACCTCGAGCCCGACCAGCTTGTAGAACGACGCCGTCTGCGGCAGCAGCCTGACGACGTCGGCGCGCCACACCACCAGCGCAATCGTGAGCGCCGCCATGGCGGCCGTCAGCACCGGCAGGTTCAACAGCCTATTGCCTGGGACATCCGGCAATTTCGGGCGCCTGATGAGCTTGCGGAGACCGGCGAGGCGCGAAGCCCCGCTCTGCACCGGCTGCTCGGCCTCTTCGGTGTCGTCCTCGGGCTCGGCGAGCGCGTCCTCGGGCCAGCCGGCGGCCAGCGGCGGACTTTCCACATCGGGTGTCCGTTCGTCGTCGTCTTCCTGGCGGGCGAGGGCTTCCCACTCGTCGGCGGCGTCACGCGGCGCGGCGGCCGCGCCGGCCTCCGCCATGGCAGGCATGGGGGCGGGCGCCTCGACCGCATCCTCCGGTCGCGCCAGCCAGACCTCCTTGCAACGGGAACAGCGTACGCTGCGGCCGGCCATACCCAGGGTTGCCAAGTCGATGGCATAAGATGTCGTACAATGAGGGCAAACGATGAACATCGCGCCGGTTCTCCAACGGCCATTGCCGCTTTGTTTCCGACAGTTCGTGCTACAAGGACCGCCATGTCGACGAACTTCGGAACTCAATCGCGCCAATGGTACACGGCGACCGTTAACGAACCGGAAACCATAACGGGCGCTCAATCGGGCCATCGTACCGCTGAGCTTGGAGCGTGCGGGTCTGCCGCGCACGCGGTCGAACGGAGCTGACGCTTTGGTTCGGTTCGAAAATGTTGGGCTGCGCTATGGACTGGGGCCGGAGATCCTCCGCGACCTCAGTTTCCAGGTTCCGGCCCATTCCTTCCAGTTTCTCACCGGCCCGTCGGGCGCCGGCAAGACCTCGCTGCTGAAGCTGCTGTTCCTGTCGCTGCGGCCGACCCGCGGCCTGGTCAATCTGTTCGGCTACGACATCTCGCTGCTCAGCAAGGAGGAGATCGCCGATCTGCGCAAGCGCATCGGCATCGTGCTGCAGGATTTCCGGCTGCTCGACCACATGACGACCTACGAGAACGTGGCGCTGCCGTTTCGGGTCATGGGCCGCGACGAGTCGAGCTACCGCAAGGAGGTCATCGACCTCCTGAAATGGGTCGGCCTCGGCGAGCGCATGGATGCGCTGCCGCCGATCCTGTCGGGCGGCGAGAAGCAGCGCGCGGCGATCGCGCGCGCCGTGATCTCGCGGCCGCAGCTGCTGCTCGCGGACGAGCCGACCGGCAACGTCGATCCGACACTGGGTCGCCGCCTTCTGCGGCTATTCATCGAGCTGAACCGCTCGGGCACGGCGGTGATCATCGCAACCCATGACATCACGCTGATGGACCAATACGAGGCCCGCCGGCTGGTGCTGCATCAGGGACGATTGCACATCTATGAGTAGCGTAGACGATCGCGGCCTTCTGGTCGATCTCGGCGACGACCGCCCGCAACTGCCGGCGCAGGCCCGCATCGTGTCGCCGATCGTGCCGCGCGCCTCGATCGCGGGCCGCGCGCTGGTCGCCGTGGTCGCGATCATGACCTTCCTGGCCTCGATCACGACCGGCGGCGTGCTGCTGGTCAGCGAGTCCGCGGCCGAGTGGCAGTCGGAGGTGGCGAGCGAGATCACGGTCCAGGTCCGTCCCAAGACCGGCCGCGACATCGAGCGTGACATTGCCCTGGTGACGGACGCGATGCGGGGGCAGTCGGGCATCGTCGAGGTCCGGCCCTTCACCAAGGAGGAATCCAGCAAGCTGCTGGAGCCGTGGCTCGGCAGCGGCCTGTCGTTCGACGAGCTTCCGGTGCCGCGCGTGATCATTGCGCGCGTCCAGCCCGGCACCAGCTTCGATCTCAACGCCCTGCGCACCCGCGTGACCCAGGTTGCGCCGACCGCCAGCGTGGACGACCATCGCGCCTGGATCGAGCGGATGCGCTCGATGACCGGCGCGACCCTGTTTGCAGGCTTCGGCATCCTCGTGCTGGTGATCGCGGCCACCATCATCTCGGTGTCGTTCGCGACCCGCGGCGCGATGGCCGCGAACCGGCCGATCGTCGAGGTGCTGCACTTCGTCGGCGCCGGTGACCGCTACATCGCCAATCACTTCCTGCGGCACTTCCTGCAGCTCGGACTGGAGGGGGGCGTGATCGGCGGCGGCCTTGCGATGCTCGGATTCGGGTTCTCGGAGTCGATCGCCAACTGGTTCTCCGGCACCCCCGTCGGCGATCAGTTCGCGGCGTTGCTGGGGACGTTCTCGCTGCGCCCGCTCGGCTATGTCGCGATCGCGCTGCAGGCCGTGGTGATCGCCGCGGTGACCGGCTGGGCCGCACGCCGGACCCTGTTCACGACGCTGGCGAGCATCGACTGATGGCGGCTTCTATCCCCAGCCGTCTCGTTGCGGATTTCACTTGGCCCGAAAACCGCCTAAAATCGTCTGCGCCGGGATGAGGCAGGACGGGGTGAGCTGGGTCACGAACACGGCGGAGATCGCGCGCCAGGATTGGCGGCGAGCGAACGTGATCGGGAGGCCGGCGAAACCTGCCTGCGTTCCCGGACTTGAACGACGGGATCGCGCGACGGCATGGCGCCGCGCGCAGGCAGGCAAGGACAAGCCAGGCGTTGCATGGAGCCGGAGACCGACCATAGCAGGCGAAAGCTGCCGCTCACCGTGGCGGTGTGGCGGACGGTCGCGGGTGCCGTGGCGACGCTCGGGGTCGGCTTCTTCGTCGCGGCGGTCGGTTTCGTCGGCTTCCTCTCGCAATTGCGGGGCGCCGAGATCCAGCCCGAGCGCAAGGCGGACGGAATCGTGGTCCTGACCGGCGGCTCGTCACGCGTATCGGACGCGGTGGAACTCCTGGCGGGAGGCTATGGCCGGCGGCTGCTGATCTCCGGCGTGCACCCGACCAACGAGGCCAGCGACATCACCCGGTCGCTGCCCGAGGCGCGATCGTTCATCAACTGCTGCGTCGATCTGGATTATTCCGCGATCAACACCCGCAGCAACGCCGCGCAGACGCGGCGATGGGCCAGCGAGCGCGGCTTCAAGTCGCTGATCGTGGTGACGTCGAACTATCACATGCCGCGGGCCATCGTTGAACTGTCGCATGCGATGCCGGGCATGGATCTCATTCCCTATGCCGTCGTCGGCGAGAAATGGCGCGACGAGCCGTGGTGGACCAGCGCGCCGACGGTGCGACTTCTGCTGTCCGAATACGCCAAATATGTCGCCGCCGAGATGCGGCTGCGGCTGGCCGATCTCGGCCTCGATCTCGTGCCCGAGGTCGATCCGCCAACCGGCTCGGTGTCGCGCCGACCGACGACGGCGCAAGCCAATTGAACTGGGTTTCTGATGGTCTCGATCTTCCTTCGTTCGCTGCTGTTCAACATCCTGTTCTACCCGAACTTCGTGCTCTGGGCGCTGATCGCGTTGCCGACCCTGGCGATGCCCCGCAAGGCGCTGCTGCGCGTCGCCAACTGGTGGGCGCAGAGCAACATCGTGTTGATGCGCGTCGTCTGCAACATCCGCGTCGAATATCGCGGCGTCGAGAAGATCCCGAAGGGGCCGCTGATCGTCGCCGCCAAGCATCAGTCGATGTGGGAGACGATCTCGCTGCTGCATTTCTTCGATGCGCCATTCTTCGTTCTCAAGCGCGAGCTGCTGCGCATTCCCTTGTTCGGACAGTATCTCGTCAAGGCGGACATGATCGCGATCGACCGCAGCTCCGGCGCCCGCGCGTTGAAGCAGGTGATGCGGCGGGCGGCGGAGGAGGTGAAGCATGGCCGTCAGTTCGTGATCTTCCCGGAAGGCACCCGGCGCCCGGCGGGCGCACCGCCGGACTACAAGGGCGGCGTCGGTTTGATCTACACGGATTGCGGCGTACCCTGCCTGCCGGTGGCCCTGAATTCGGGTTTGTTTTGGCCACGCCGCACATTTCTGCGCTATCCGGGCACGCTCGTCGTGGAGTTTCTCGATCCGCTGCCGCCTGGCCTGCCGCGCGATGAGTTCATGGCGCGGATTCAGGGTGTCATCGAAGAGGCGACCGGCCGGCTCGTCGCCGCGGGGCAAGCGGAACAGGCGCAGTTGTTTGGCGGGGTGCGGGCGCCGGTGAAGGCTTGAGGGCTATGTCTTGCCTGGCGCAGGATGCAGCGAGTGGCCGTCATCGTGCAGCATCGTCGCCAGCCGATGCAACTGCGTGTCGCGAAAGCCCTGCGCCTCGATCGCCTTCACGGTCGAGATCACGTAGTCGCGATTGGCGCCGGACTGGCCGTGACCCTGGCGCACATGGCGCAACTGCTCCTGCGGCGACAGCCGGCCTGCATATTGCACATGGCCGCGATCGACCACATAGACCAATGCGCTCACCCGCTCGCGCGCGTCGTTCTCCAGCCACACGGAGCGCGTCACTTCGCGATAGACCGACGTCACCTGCTCACGCGCCCGCAAATAGGCGATGGTCTCGTCGCGCTTGTCTGCTGCCACCCGAAACGCAATGCCGCGACACGCGCCGCCGCGATCGAGCCCGAGCACGAGGCCCGGTTTTTCCGGCGTTCCGCGATGGACGAACGAATAGACACACAGCGCGCGATGCTCGCCGATCAGCCGCGCCGGCACCTGCTCGAGAAAGGCGAATCCGGGCCGCCACATCAGCGAGCCGTAGCCGAAGACCCAGAGGTCGCCGTGGGGAAGGTCGCGTTCGGAGAGGGTCATTGCGGACATCAATGCGGAGGCCTAAGTGTGGTGCTCGCGAATTGTTAATTTAGATACACAATCCGTGATCGCCGAATTGCCAAAATTGCTGCCCAAAGGGTGTCCTGCATGTCTCGTTTGCCGCAACCGCCGCGCAGGCGCTCTCGCTTGGGGCTTTTCATCGCTCCCATCCTGCTCCTGATCGCCGCTGTTGCGTGGAGCGCATTCTGGTTCTTCGCCGCTTCGCAAGTGGATGTCCAGGCCGACGCCTGGCGTGCCCGCGAGGCGAAGTCCGGCCGCGTCTATGATTGCGCGAAGCGCTCGGTCGCCGGCTTCCCGTTCCGGCTCGAGGTCCGCTGCACGGATCCGAGCGTGGCGCTGTTCTCGCAGGCCGCCGGCACGCCCTTGATGAATGCGAAGCTCGACGAGATCCTCGTCGTCGCGCAAGTGTGGGATCCGAAGCGGATCATCGCGGAGTTCAAGGGGCCAGCGATGATTGCCGACGGACGCGGACCGACCTCGTTCTCCGTGAACTGGCGCGTCGGCGAGGCCAGCGTCCGCGGCCTCCCGGGACCGCCGCAGCGTGCCGATCTCGTGTTCGAGCAACCGACCATCGACCGCATCGAGGGCAACACCGCCGTGCCTGCCGCGCGCGCCGATCATGCCGAATTGCACGGCCGTCTCGCCGACGGCACGCCGTCCGATCATCCGGTGCTGGAGACTGCGCTCCAGATCGAAAACGGCAGCATTCAGGGCGGTCATCCTCTGCTGGCCGAGCCGTTCAATTCGGACATCCAGGCCCGCGTCACCGGGCTCAAGGACTTCCGGCCCAAACCCTGGCCGGAGCGGTTTCGCGAGATCCAGTCGGCCGGCGGTCATGTCGAGATCGTCCAGTCGCGCATCCAGCAGGGCGAGTTGCTCGCCGTTGCCTCGGGCACGCTCAGCCTGACCGTCAACGGCAACATCGATGGTGAGGTGCAGATGACGGTCGCCGGGATCGAAAAGGTCATCCCGGCGCTCGGCCTCGACAAGATGCTCGAGAACGGCGTGCCGCAGGGAACGCTTGACCGCGTGGCGCCCGGTGTGAAGTCGCAGGACGTCAACAACCTGCTCGGAGCGCTCGACCGCGCCATTCCCGGCCTCGGAAAGGTCGTCAAGCAGAACGCCAATGTCGGCGTCGCACTTGGCATCAATGCGCTCGGCAAGGAGGCCACCCTCGAAGGCCGCAAGGCGCGGACCTTCCCGCTGCGGTTCTCCGATGGCGTCGTCGTGCTCGGTCCGTTCAAGGTCGCCCGCGTCCCTCCGCTGTTCTGACCTCAGTTCTTCTTCAACTGCGGCAGCGGCCGGCCGAAATCCGGCGCCGCCGAATCCTGGCCGATATCGACGATGCCGCGGCGGATCGCGCGCGTGCGGGTGAAGTGATCGAACAGCGCCTCGCCGTCGCCGCGCCGGATCGCCCGCGTCAGCTTCGACAGGTCCTCGGTGAAGGTGCCAAGCATGTCGAGCACGGCATCCTTGTTGCTCAGGAAGATGTCGCGCCACATCGTCGGATCGGAGGCGGCGATGCGGGTGAAGTCGCGGAAGCCGCCGGCGGAGAATTTGATCACTTCGGACTCGGTCACCTGCGCCAGCTCGTCGGCGGTGCCGACGATGGTGTAGGCGATCAGATGCGGCAGGTGGCTGGTGATCGCGAGCACGCGGTCGTGATGGTCCGGCGTCATGATCTCGACCTTGGCGCCGAGCGCCGTCCAGAACGCACGCAGACGATCGATCGCGCCGGCATCGACGCCGTCGGGCGGCGTCAGGATGCACCAGCGGTTGATGAACAGCTCGGCGAAGCCGGAATCGGGGCCGGAATTCTCGGTGCCGGCCACGGGATGGGCCGGCACGAAGTGGACGTTCGCCGGAAGATGCGGCGCCATGTCGCGCACGATCGCGCCTTTCACCGAGCCAACGTCGGAGACGACGGCGCCCGGCTTCAGATGCGGCGCGATCTCGGCCGCAACCGGACCGCAGGCGCCGACGGGAATGCAGAGGATGACGAGATCGGCGTCTTTGACCGCCTCTTCATTGCTCGCGACGACGCGGTCGACGACGCCGAGCTCGGCGACACGCGCGCGCGTCTTCTCCGAGCGCGCCGTGGTGACGATCTCGCCGGCCACGCCCTGCAGCCGCGCCGCGCGCGCGATCGAGCCGCCGATCAGGCCGAAGCCGATCAGCGCGACGCGTTCGAATCGCCCCGCGACGCTCATGTCGCCCTCATGAATTCGCTGAGAGCCTCCACGACTAGACGATTGGCCTCCTCGGTGCCGATCGTCATGCGCAACGCGTTCGGCAGCTTGTAGTTGGCGAGCGCGCGCAGCACGAGGCCGCGCCGGGTCAGGAATTCGTCGGCCTCGACCGCGGTCTTGCCCTTGTCGGTCGGGAAGTGGATCAGGATGAAATTGGTGACACTCGGCGTCACCTTCAGCCCAAGCTTGCCGATCTCCTCGGTCAGCCAGTTGCGCCACGTTTCCGTGTGCGTCTTCGACATCTGCTGATGCGCGGTGTCCTCGATCGCGGCGACCGCCGCGAGCATCGCCGGCGAGGAAACGTTGAACGGCCCGCGGATGCGGTTGATCGCATCGACGATATGCGCCGGGCCGAACATCCAGCCAACGCGGAGCGCCGCGAGCCCGTGGATCTTCGAGAACGTATGGGTGACCACGGTGTTCTCGGTCGTGGCGACCAGCTCGAGCCCGAACTCATAGTCGTTGCGCGAGACGTAATCGGCATAGGCGGCGTCGAGCACCAGCACGACCTGCGACGGCAGGCCGGCGCGCAGCCGCTTGACCTCGTCGAACGGGATGTAGGTGCCGGTCGGGTTGTTCGGGTTGGCGAGCCAGACCAGCTTGGTGCGCGGCGTCACCGCGGCAAGGATGGCGTCGACGTCGGTGCGATACTCCGTCTCCGCGGCAACCACGTTCCTGGCGCCGCAGGCCATGGTCGCGATCGGATAGACCAGGAAGCCGTGCGCGGTGGAGATCGCCTCGTCGCCTTGGCCGAGAAAGGTGTGTGCCAGCAGATTGAGGATCTCGTCGGAGCCGGCGCCGCAGACGATGCGGTCGGGATCGAGGCCGTAGGTGCGGCCGATTGCCTGGCGCAGCACCCGTGAAGTCCCTTCCGGATAATCTTCCAGGTGAGTGGCCGCACTCTTGAATGCCTCGATCGCCCTCGGCGAGGGGCCGAACGGGGTCTCATTGGCCGACAGTTTGAAAACCTTGCGGCCCGGCTCCGGCTGGGGACTCTTGCCCGGTGTATAGGGCGCGATATCGAGGATGCCGGGGTTCGGCACGGGGCGGTTCATCGTCAACTCCGGAAAATCATCACTGGCGCGGGGCGTCTCAGCTCGGAACCGTATAGCGTTTCGCATGGCCGCCGACGAGGGCGGCGGAGCGTACCGAGGCGCCCGCCGCGATCAGGGCAGCCCTGATCTTGTCGAGGTTCGACGGCGACTCGATCGATACCAGCAGTGCGGCGCCGTCGAAGGCGGTATCGGGCACCGCGATGACGTCGGCGAGCGGCGACAGCGCCCGCGACACCTGCGCATTCCAGCCGGAGACGCGGATGCTCCAGGTCTCGACCTCGAGCACCAGCGCATCGTCGGCGACGCGCGACACCGCGAACACCGGCAGCGCGGCGGGATGGTCGGCGCGCTCGATGAACGGCATCCGCGCGATGATCTTTGGCGCGCCCACGGGCTCGAGCGTGATCCACCACGGCGTATGGCCGGAGGTCGTCGACACCAGCGCGAGATCGCCCTTCGAGCGCGCCACAGCCTCGACCGCGGCTTGCGCGCTGAAATGCGGCACGTAGGGCACCACGAATCCGAAATGGAACCGGGCGGAATCGCGCATCGCGGATTCGCCGACCGACACGTCGGCGTGAACCGAGAACGGCGCCTGCACATAGGTGAAGGTCGAGACGATCACGCGCCAGATCCCCTCGACGGTGTCGAGCGGCAGGATGCCGCGATGGCGCTGCACCAGGCGGCGCATCATGTCGGCCTCGCGCGCGGGCCTGAACGCCGAGCCGACCTCCTGGGTCTTCTTGACCTTGATCAGCCGGTCGATGATGTCGGCCCTGTTCATCAGCAACTGATGGACCTGCTCATCGATGGCATCGATCTCCTTGCGCAGATCGGCGAGCGAGGGCGGGGCGGGCGGCGGGTTCGACATGGTCCGTGTCACTCTTCGCGAGGCCACGGGAAAACCTGCGGCCAAAGGAACGGATGCCGTTCTCTCCGATGCCGCGGACCTGCGCAACAGCAAGTTTACCTTGCGCCATCCAGGCTTGGCTGACCTGCGGCGGAGCGCCCGACCAACGGTCAACCCCAGCTTGCCTTGACGAATAGCGCCCGCGGGACTAGTTTCTGCCCGTTCCGTGGTCATTTGAGCCGGCCGGCTTGCAGCCACGTTAAAAAACTCGCTAAACAGGCCGGGGACGTTATCGATCCCGGCCGAACCCCAGTTCAGGCCGGGTTTTTCATGGCCTGATGTGTCACGTGGTTCGGGAGCCCTGGCCGGATGGCTGGGGTGAGAGACATGACAGGTCTGACGCCGAAGTCCAAATCTGCGACGTCCAAATCTGCGACGCCTACATCCGCGTTGCGCACGGTCGCGCCCGACGAGCGCTCGCACGAGGTCGATCATCCGAGCTCGCCGGTGGCGCAGTTCGGCGCCGACAAGCCGCTCAGGCTCGAGTGCGGCGTCGACCTGTCGCCGTTCCAGATCGCCTACCAGACCTACGGCGAGCTCAATGCCGACCGGTCGAACGCGGTGCTGGTCTGCCACGCGCTGACCGGCGACCAGCACGTCGCCAACCGCCATCCCGTCACCGGCAAGCCCGGCTGGTGGGAGACGCTGGTCGGCCCCGGCCGCCCGCTCGATCCCGGCCGCTATTTCATCATCTGCTCCAACGTGATCGGCGGCTGCATGGGCTCGACCGGGCCGGCCTCGCTGAACCCCGCCACCGGCAAGGTGTGGGGGCTCGATTTCCCGATCATCACCATCCCCGACATGGTCCGCGCGCAGGCGATGCTGATCGACCATCTCGGCATCGACACGCTGTTCGCCGTGGTCGGCGGCTCGATGGGCGGCATGCAGGCGCTGCAATGGACGGTGGCCTATCCGCAGCGCGTGTTCGCCAATCTCGCGATCGCCTGCGCGACGCGCCACTCGGCGCAGAACATCGCCTTCCACGAGCTCGGCCGCCAGGCGGTGATGGCCGATCCCGACTGGGATCACGGCCGTTACGCCGACAAGGGCACGCATCCGCATCGCGGCCTGGCTGTGGCGCGCATGGCTGCGCACATCACCTACCTCTCCGACGCCGCCTTGCATCGCAAGTTCGGCCGCCGCATGCAGGACCGCGAGCTGCCGACGTTCTCCTTCGACGCCGATTTCCAGGTCGAGAGCTACCTGCGCTACCAGGGATCGTCCTTCGTCGAGCGCTTTGACGCCAACTCCTATCTCTATCTGACGCGGGCGATGGATTATTTCGACATCGCCGGCGACCATGACGGCGTGCTGGCGGCGGCGTTTCGCGGCATCAAGACCCGTTTTTGCGTGGTGTCGTTCACCAGCGACTGGCTGTTTCCGACTGCGGAGTCGCGCGCGCTGGTGCATGCGCTCAACGCCTCCAGCGCGCGGGTGTCGTTCGCCGAGATCGAGACCGACCGGGGCCACGACGCGTTCCTGCTCGATGTCCCCGAGTTCTTCGAGATCGCCAGCGCGTTTCTCGATTCCGCCGGCAAGGCGCGCGGGCTTGCCCATGCGAAGGGAGACTGAGCCATGAGCATGCAGGGTGTGCTGCCGCTGAACGGCTTCACTGGCGGCGAGGTGCTGGCCTATCGGCCTGATCATCTGCTGGTCGCCGGCATGGTCGAGCGCGGCTCCAAGGTGCTCGACATCGGCTGCGGCGATGGCGATCTGCTGCAACTGCTGGAAAGCCGCGGCATCGACGGCCGCGGCATCGAGCTGTCCCGCGAGGGCGTCAACCATTGCGTCGCCAAGGGGCTCGCGGTGGTGCAGGGCGACGCCGATACGGATCTCGTCGATTATCCGGACGACGCGTTCGACTACGTGATTCTCTCGCAGACCCTGCAGGCGACGCGGCAGCCCAAGGTCGTGCTGGAGAACCTGCTGCGCATCGGCCGCCGCGCCATCGTCACCTTTCCGAATTTCGGCTTCTGGCGGCTGCGGCTGCAGTTGCTGGTCGGTGGCCACATGCCGCGCACCGACAATCTGCCCTTCACCTGGTACGACACGCCGAACATTCATTTCTGCACCATCAAGGACTTCGTGCAGCTCTGCGACGAGATCGGCGTCAAGATGGAGCGCGCCGTCGCCCTCGATAGTTACGGCCGTCCCCTGCGCGTCGCCATGCCCTGGTGGTTCTGGAACATGTTCGGCGAGCAGGGGGTGTTTCTGCTGAGCAGGGGTGAGCGGCGGTAGGGAACCGAGCGCAGCCCCGGGGTGCTGCCGAAGTTTGGTCCTCGCTCTCTCCCCACGTCATGGCCGGGCTTGTCCCGGCCATCCACGTCTTGCAGTATGACGACATGGCGAGCGGCTACGTGTATTTCATGACCAATCGTCCGAATGGCACGCTGTACGTCGGTGTGACCAGTGATCTCGTGCGCCGGGTGTATCAGCACCGATCTGGCCTCGTCGACGGCTTCACTAAGCGATATGGTTTGAAGCGGCTCGTTTACTTCGAAGTCTTCGACGACATTCAGAGCGCGATCCAGCGCAGCACAACATCAAGCATTGGTCACGTGCCTGGAAGGTCGGGCTGATCATTGCAACTAATCCAGATTGGGACGATCTCTTCGATACGATCACAATGTAAATCGTATTTGCGGAGCGACGTGGATGGCCGGGACAAGCCCGGCCATGACGAGCTTAGGGTTGGCGGTTTCCACTTTTCAAAGAGCGGTTAGTCTGAGACATGCTGCCTTATCCTCGCGGCGCATCCGCGCCCGAGCTTTGCGTCACGCGTCGCCTCCGGATAACGCAGAGGCGCAGGGAAGGCCGGATGCTGGCCGCACCCATGGCCCGCCTGCGGAAAAATGCAGGCGGCAGGAACCACAGGTACGAGCCGGAACACCCGGCCTTCCCTGCGCGATGGTTGAACGGCTGCTTCGCGTTCTCCCCGGTGCGCCGGCTTTCTGGCCACCGTCGTCCGCGTGATGCAGAGCACCACAACGAACTTGACATCAGCGTCGGGATGCCAGGACCGCGCGACTTGACCGTGCGCATCGGAATTGTTCGTCCGCGCGGGCAATCCCACGCGCAATCCGACACGCCCATCGCATCCCACACTCAGCGTTCGTGACGACCGCGATACGCCGCTCTTGCTGTGAGGCGGGACGCGCGGAAATCTGCGCCTGAGTTGCCCGACGGCGCAAGGACTTTCGTGCGACGAACTAACACGACGGGCAATTCGTGCATGAGCGTCATGCGCGATCTGCCCGTCGTGCGGACATCACGCGCATTCTCCCTGTCACCAACATCACGCGGCGTTGGCAGGTCGATCCCGGACTCTCCGAACCGATGCGCCGCGTTTAATCATCGCTGATGGACGCGGCTCAAGGCTCGCCGAGACCGCGAGCCAAGCACAAACATTGATTTGGCCGCGGTTCGATGCCACCTTTCGCGATCTCCGACACTTCTTCTCTTCAGGAACGTGAGGCGATCTGGGATGCGCGTCCTGCTGTCGGAAGGATCAGGTCTCACGTCGCGTCAGGTCGCCGGGCGCCTCGGCGCGCTCGGACATGAGGTCGAGATCCTGTCCTCGACGCGGATCTGCCTGTCGCGCTTCACCCGGCATGTGCGGGCTGTTCACGCCGTGCCGCGGTTCGGACGCGATCCGTTCGGATGGCTCGCCGCGGCAGAACGCATTGCAGCCGAGCGAAAGGTCGATCTGCTGTTTCCGACGCAGGAACAGGTGACGGTGCTCTCGGCAAGATTGCCGCAGCTCCGGGTCGCGACGATCGTGCCGCCGTTCAAAAGTCTCGCGCGGGTTCAGGACAAGATATCGGCCTTTCATACGCTCGAGGCCGCCGGAGTGCCACAGCCGCCCACGACGATGGTCTCGCGGATCGAGGATCTCCGTGACGTCGCAGCCTATCCCGTTTTTCTGAAGCGCCCCGTCAGCACGGCAAGCTCGGGCGTCCGCAGGGCGCGAAACGCCGCCGAGCTCAATGCAGCCGCGCGCGAGCTTGGACTTGGTGACGGCTCGGCGTTGATTGTCCAGTCCGAGGTGGCAGGGCCGCTCGCAATGGTGCAGGCCGTTGCCAACCGCGGCCGGCTGGTCGCGCATCATGCCTGCCTTCGCGTGCGCGAGGGCGTCGGTGGCGGAGCGTCGCTGAAGCAGAGCATCGTGCTGCCCGGTCTGGCCGTCATGCTGTCGCGGCTGGTCGCGTTGCTGGATTGGCGCGGTGGGCTGTCGATGGATGTGATCATCGCCGATGGCGGACCGGTCATCATTGATGTCAATCCCCGGCTGGTCGAACCTGCCAACGCCTTCGCGGCGGGTGTGGATCTCGTTGCGGCGATGATCGATGCGGCCATTGGTGCTGCGACTGGGGAATGTCCGGCCGGGGCCGCCGGCGTGCGGACCCGCCAGACGCTGCTGGCGATCCTTGGCGCCGCCGAGCAGACGGGGGCGCGGATCGCGGTGTTGCGCGAAGCGATCGATGCGATTGCGGCACGCGGCGACTACGCCGGATCAACCGAGGAACTGACGCCAGTCGCGGGCGATCCGCTTGCGCTCGTTCCCGTCATCGCTGCGCTCGGCGCGTCGCTGATCCGCCCGTCGCTATGGCGCAAATTCCATAGCGGCGCCGTTGGTCCCTACGCAGTCACGCCGGAGGCGTGGGCAGAGATTCTGGCTGCGGCGGCTTGATAGCGCAGACCGCCGCGGTGATCCGGCGAGGATTGCGCGTCTTCAATCCCTCTGGACTTAACTCATTCACACGGTGGTCGCATATCTAATGACAACTAACGTGACGGGCAGTTCGTGCATGAAGCTCATGCGCAAACTGCCCGTCGTACAACGTCTGATGCGGCTTGGTCGCTGCTGCCTCGTCGGCAATCTACAGCAAGCCGACCTTGTGCATCATGTCGCGGATCTGCGCCGGACTGGGATCACCGGCGGCCGGGCTCGACCACTCGCCGGTCGTCGTTGCCGGGCCCCTGGCAACCGAGCCGGATCCGTTGGGCTTGCCATTGGGCGCCTGCGGCGCCAGCGTCGGAGACGTCGCGGCGTTCGGCGCTTCGCCGCGCGCCAGTCCCAGCAGACGACGAAGGACGTCGAGCGATGGATCGGCCGCGGGCGCGGAGGCAACGCTCGCCTCCAGGCCGAGGGCGCGCATCGCATTCGGCAGTCCGGCTCCGGCACGATTGGGGTCGCCGAACTGCAGCGGCGTCGACGTCTCCTTCAGGATCTGGAACAGCCGCTCCACACGCCGCGCGTCGCGTGTCGCGAAGGGACCCTTGAAGTCGGGATGATGCGCCAGCACCAGCGCGGCAAGGCCGGTGACGTGCGGCGTCGCCATCGAGGTGCCGTCCCACGCCCCGAAGCCATCGGCCGGCAGCGAGGACACGATGCCGACGCCCGGCGCGCAGACGTCGATCTCCGGCCCGAAGCAGCTGAACTTCGCCGGAAAATATCCGTCGCTGCTGCGGAAGCCGTCCAGCGCCTGCTGGGCGTGGAAGCTGTCCTCGGGAAACTCGCCCCATTTGCCCATCGCGGCGACCGACAGGCAATGCGGCGTCGAGCCGGGAAACTGGACCGGCCCCGACGAATTTCCCGCGGCGACGATACAGGCGAGGCCCATCTGCTTGGCCCGCAGGATCCGCTCCTCGATGATCTGCGACGGCTCGCCGCCGCCCAGGCTCATGTTGGCGACGTCGATGCCATTCTCCATGCAGTAGTCGAGCGCCGAGACGAGATCGCTGAACCGGCCGCCCGGGAAGATCCGGCAGACATGGATTTCGGCCGCCGGAGCGAAGCCGCGAATGCCGCCGCCGCTGCCGACCGGCCCGCCGGCGATGATCCCGGCGCAATGCGAGCCGTGACCGATGGTATCGATGGTCCAGCTCGCGGGATCATTGCCGACGATGCTCTTGCCGATCGTGACGCCGTGCAGATTGCGATGGGTTGGTGCTGCGCCGGAATCGATCACGGCGATCTTCACGCCCGCGCCATTGTAGGCGAGGGGAACGCGATCGAGGCCCATCGCGCGCTGGCCCCATCCCAGCAATTGCTGGCCGGGAAAGCCGCGCAGATAGGCGCCCAGCGTCTTCGCGGCAATGCGATTCACGCTGTCGGGCGTCAGTTGCGGACGATCGAGCCAGAAGGTCCAGTAATCGACCCGTGGCTTGATCAGGATCGAGCGGATGGTGTCGGGCGTCTCGCCCTGAATCTTGAGCGTGACGCGGCCGCTGGCGTCGGTGACGCCCTGCACCGGCCACACGCTGCCGAACACATAGACTTCCGTCTCGGGCAACGGTCCGCTCTCGCCGATGACTTCGATCGTCGTCGAGAAGCCGTCGGCCAGGGGAATGAGAACGCCGGGATTGGGAAGCTGGTGCGGCGCCGGAGTCTGCGGAACGGTCGGATCGAGCATGTAGGTGAGCGGCGCATCGCGCTCGACCGCGAGCCGCGCTCCCGCCTGGGCCTTGAGCAATTCGGCCTTGTCGGGCGTCATGCGGGCCAGCACCATGGGGCCGAGCGGCGCCTGTCCCGGGTCGGCGCTCTGGAATCCAAGCAGCCGCGGCGGCTGGATCGTCTTCACCACGTCGATGTCGGGAGTGTTTGTCAGTTGCTGGACGATGAAGTCGGCGCTGAAGGTCGCAAGCCCCGTCTGCTGGCGCGGGGCCAGGATGTACTGCGCCCGCCGCTGCGAGATCGTTGCGCCGGGTTGCCCCGTCGCTGGCGCCGCCTTGCCGCCGTCGCTGCGACCGGCCCCTTGCGCGACAGGGGCTGCCGCGGCGGTCACCCGTGCTGCTGCTGCGGCCTGCGGTGCGGTTTCGGCTGACGGCTGCTCCGCTCCGGGTTGTGCTCCGGTGCCGTTGACGGCCGTGCCGGCCGCGTCTTTCTGATCCGAGATTTCAGGTTTGCTTCGTGCGGCCATCTGCGGGCTCCTTCATCCTCGCTCGTGACATCGTCGGGGGCGCGGCTGGAGTCAGCCGGCGCCAAAGGGTTTCAGTGGAGCGTTCGGCTCGACCACGATCGTGCTGAAAGTCGATCGGAGGCGATCGGCCTGGCTCTTCGTCATCGACAGGATGACGACGTCGGGGGCGACCTGACCGATGCGCTTCACGCCGGGCTCGCGGCTCAGATGATCAGCAAGCTGGCCGGACTTGACCGGCTCGCCCTGCACGATGAATTCCTGCTCCGAGTTCGGATCCGCCATGCGTCGCTCCCTCCATGTCAGCTCGGCGGTGGGCGGACTGATCGTGCGCCCACCGCCTCACTTGCTTGGACCTGCGTCGTGAACGTCGCGGGTCACGGTTTCAGATCGACTAGTGCATCGTGCCCGCGGGCTGGCCGGCGCTGAAGATGCCGAGCGTGTGCCCGATGTTGAGGCCGGTCTGCGCGCCCTGTCCGATCTTCTTGAGCACGCTCCAGAAGCCCTGCAGCTCCATGTCGGTCGGCTGCGCGGCCGCGGCGGCCTGCGGCCCGGTGCTGAAGATGCCGAGGTTGTGGCCGACATCGAGGCCGGTCTGGACGCCCTGTCCGATCTTCTTCAGCACGCTCCAGAAGCTCTGCAGCTCCATGTCGGTCGGCTGTGCGGCCGCCGCCGGCTGGCTCGGCTGGCCGGCGCTGAAGATGCCGAGGTTGTGGCCGACGTCGAGGCCGGTCTGGACGCCCTGTCCGATCTTCTTCAGCACGCTCCAGAAGCTCTGCAGCTCCATGTCGGTCGGCTGCGCCGCGGCGGTTGCGGCCTGCGGACCGGCGCTGAAGATGCCGAGGTTGTGGCCGACATCGAGGCCGGTCTGAACGCCCTGTCCGATCTTCTTGAGCACGCTCCAGAAGCCCTGCAGCTCCATGTCGGTCGGCTGCGCCGCGGCGGGTGCGGCCTGCGGACCGGCGCTGAAGATGCCGAGGTTGTGGCCGACATTGAGGCCGGTCTGGACGCCCTGTCCGATCTTCTTGAGCACGCTCCAGAAGCCCTGCAGCTCCATGTCGGTCGGCTGCGCCGCGGCGGGTGCGGCCTGCGGACCGACGCTGAAGATGCCGAGGTTGTGGCCGACATCGAGGCCGGTCTGGACGCCCTGACCGATCTTCTTGAGCACGCTCCAGAAGCCCTGCAGCTCCATGTCGGTCGGCTGTGTGGCGGCGGGGGCCGCCTGCGGACCGGCGCTGAAGATGCCGAGGTTGTGGCCGACGTTGAGTCCGGTCTGGACGCCCTGTCCGACCTTCTTGAGCACGCTCCAGAAGCCCTGCAATTCCATGTCCGACGGCTGCTCGGTGCCGGGGCCGACCGAGAACGGCGCGAACCCGCCGGCGATTCCGCCGATGGCGCCGCCAAAGTCGCGGCCGGTCTTACCGCCGATCAGGCGTCCGATCGCTTGTCCGGCGAACCTGCCGAGAACGGAGCCGAAGATCCCTTCGGGATTCAATTGACCATAGTCTTCAGTCGACTGCTGCATGCCACTCATGTTGAGTCTCCTCGCTCGTTGTCTGATCTTCGAGCGGCGCGCCGCTTGACCTCATCAGGAGTAGTTGCTGCGCGACGTCGATCGAGGGCGATGTTGCGCGTGTGGCCGTGATGCAAGTGTCAAGCAGGGCGTGAAAGTGCCGTCAAAATCGATCGTGTGTGGAACGCATGGAGCAAGGTCGCGCCGATCGTCAGACGCGGAGCATGCGCCTGATCTCACGCTGCAGGGATTCGGTTTCGCTCTCCGGCGTGGCGCCGACCTGCTTGCGCAGGATGGTGCGGCAGAAGTCATATTGACGCAGGGCGTCGGCACGGCGGCCCTGCTGCGCGTAGCAGCGCATCAAGGTGCGGTGGACGTCCTCCTGCAGCGGATCGGCGGCCAGCACACGCAATGAGAACGTCGTGGCGATCTCCACATGTTCCCGGCCGCCGACGTCGAGTAGACCCGCGATCGCCCGGATCGCTCGCGTCTTCAAGCGTTGACGCTCGGCGGAGAGCCACGCCTCGAACGCGCAAGACGTCGAGCTGATGCCGTCGAGCAACTCGCCGCGGAACAGCGCGGCGGCGCGGGCCATGGTCTCCAGATCGCCGAGTTGCAGCAGCAGCTCGAACTCCTGCACGTCGGTGGTGACGGCGTTCGGATGGATGCGGATGTCGTCGCGCTCCGCCGAGATGACGTCGGCGCATTGCGGCAGCACCCGGCGCAGCGTCAACAGCGCCTGGCGCAGGTTTGCGCGCGCATTGTCGCCGAAGCGGCCTTCCCACAGGAGCGCGGCAAGCTTGCTGCGTGAAATGCCGTGCGGAGAGGTGAGGGCGAGATAGCCCAGGAGCGTTGCCGCCTTGCGGCTTGGAATGACGACCTGCTCGCCCGAGACCCGTCTGATTTCAAGACCGCCAAACAGATTGATACGCAGCAAACTCATTGTCTCTCTCCTCTGAATGGCGACTCGCTGCGATCGGCGCCGGGCCTGCAGAAGTCGAGCTTCTCGTGCGATGAGATTGAGCGGCTGCAGCCGGATCAGGTCTGCACGGTCGTCGCCCAAAGGCGAGCCGCCACGCTGTCGTTTTCATCGTCGAAATGAGATCGGCAATGCAGTTAAGTCTGTCCGCGCAACGTTCGGTTCAATCTTGGATTGTATGACGGAGCGAGACTGTGCCTCGTGACTTGCAGTATGCACCCCATCGTGTCCAGTGTGGGCGAAGTCGGAACTGTGCGCTGTGAGCTGCGGCACACTCGAGGACCGACACGATCATGCTGTATCAGCAGCCATGGCAAACGAGATTGGAATTGTTCCGATGAGATCGTTCCGCAAGGAACTTTGGTTCCAGACGCCGGGCCGGCGGGCCTTCATCAACATCACGCGTGAGGTCGAGGCGGCGCTGAAGGAGAGCGGCGTGCGCGAGGGCCTCGTGCTCGTCAACGCCATGCACATCACGGCGTCGGTCTTCATCAATGACGACGAGAGCGGGCTGCATCACGACTATGAGCAATGGCTGGAGGAACTCGCCCCGCACGAGCCGGTGGCGGGCTATCGCCACAACCGCACCGGCGAGGACAATGCCGACGCCCACATGAAGCGCCAGATCATGGGCCGCGAGGTCGTGGTCGCGATCACGCAAGCCAAGCTCGACTTTGGCCCGTGGGAGCAGATCTTCTACGGCGAGTTCGACGGCGGGCGGCGCAAACGCGTGCTGATCAAGATCATCGGCGAGTAGGAGGACGCCGGAGCTTTCGGGCGTCATTGCGAGGAGCGCAAGCGACGAAGCAATCCAGGGGCCACGCGTGACGCCGTTCCGTATGGCCCCTGGATCGCTTCGCTGGCGCTCGCGATGACGGAGGAGGGTGGGGAGCCTCGGCTGTCATGCCCGCGCAAGCGGGCATCCAGTACGCCGCGGCCTCTCGGAGGACACAGCGACCGGCGTGGCGAGAGCGCGACTCGAGCCTCGGCTGTCGCGCTTGCCAGCACTCCGTGGTGTGACGATCCCTGTTGGATTAGGCCGCAGATGATGCGCGCGCTCTCTCGCCCGCGAACACCGCCTTGATCTCGGCTGCGACCTTCGGCGTGTTCTCGTCGAGCACGAAGTGTCCCGCGTCGAGCCACACCAGCTTTACGTCGGCGAGGTCGTTGAGATAGGCGCGGGCGCCGGGCGGGATGAAGAACGGATCGTGCTGGCCCCAGACGATCAGCGTCTTCGGGCTGTGGGCGCGGAAGGCCGCCTGCCACTCCGGATAGCGCGCGACGTTGGTCTTGTAGTTCTCCAGCAGATCGAGCTGGTAGTCCTGCGTGCCCGGACGGTCGAGCAGCGCCTGGTCGAGAGTCCAGTTGTCGGGATTGACGGCTTCAGGATCCTTGGCGCCGACCAGCCATTGGAACTTGGTGCCGTCGAGGCTCAGCAGCTCGCGAGCAGGCGCCTCGGTCTCCGGCGTGCGCGTCTCCCACAACGGCAGCAGCACCTTCTTCGGCGCCTCGCCGACCCCCTCCATATAGGCATTGGTATTCTGGAGGATGAAGCCTCTCACGCGCTCCGGCCGCTGCGTGAACAGGCGGAAGCCGACCGGCCCGCCATAGTCCTGCATGTAGAGAATGTAGGACTCGAGCCCGAGCACGTCGACGAGACCCGCGACATGCCGGGCGAGGTTGTCGAAGGTGTAGTCGAACTCTGCACGCGACGGCGCGTCGGAATGGCCGAATCCGATGTAGTCGGGCGCTACCAGATGGAAGCGATCGGCGAGCGCGGGGATCAGGTCGCGGAACATCTGGCTGCTGGTCGGCAGGCCATGCAGCAGCAGGATCGTCGGCGCCGTCGGGTCGCCGGCCTCGCGGTAGAAGACGTTGCGGCCGTGGACGGTCGCGGTTCGGAAGCGGGTCTGGGTGGTCATGGGGAAGCTCCTGGTCTCGGGCGGTCGGGACTCGTTGGCCGCCCGTCACCCTGGTTCTATGCCTTCCAAAATCGGGCGCGAGTCGCTAGATTCGAGAAGAGGCCTCCCATTTTTTGGAAAGATACGTTGGATCGTCTGGACGCCATGGCGGTGCTGTTGGCCGCAGCCGAGGCCGGGAGTCTGTCGAAGGCCAGCCGGACGCTCGGGCTGCCGCTCGCGACGGTCAGCCGCAAGGTGGCCGAGCTCGAAGCGCATCTGAAGGCTTCGCTTCTGATCCGCTCGGCGAAGGGCCTGGAGCTGACGCCGGCGGGTCGGTCCTATGTCGCAGCGGCGCGCGCGATCCTGGAACAGGTCGCCGAGGCCGAGCGTGTCGCCAGCGGCGAATATTCCGAGCCCAAGGGCGATCTCGTGGTGACGGCGCCGATCATGTTCGGCCGGCTGCATGCGCTGCCTGTGGTGACGCGCTTCCTTGGCGCCTTTCCGGACGTGGCGGTCGATCTCGTGATGACCGATCGTGTCGCGCACTTTCTCGACGACCAGGTCGACGTCGCCCTGCGCATCGGCCAGTTGCCGGATTCGAGTTTGATCGCCACCCGGCTCGGCAGCGTCCGCCACGTCATCTGCGCCAGCCCGGATTATCTCGCCGCCAATGGCTGCCCGGCGCGGCCGGAGGATCTGGCACGGCACGGCGTGATCTCGTTCCAGAGCGTGTCGGTGCCCGGCACCTGGCCGTTCGAAGTCGACGGCGCCGAGATCCCCGCCAGCTTCCGCGCGCGCCTTGGCGTCAACACGATCGATGCGGCGATCGAAGCCGGCCTGTCGGGAGCGGGCTTGGTGCGGGCGTTGTCCTATCAAGTCGTCGATCATGTCCGCAGCGGCCGACTTCAGCTCGTGCTCGAAGCCTTCGAACCGGCGCCGCGCCCGGTGCATCTCGTCTATGACGGCCAGACCCGGCTGCCGCTGAAGCTGCGCGCCTTCGTCGACTTCGCCGTGCCGCTGCTGCGGCAGCGGCTGGAGGAGGCGGCGATCTGAGGGACGTCTGGACGCACAGTGGCTGCTGCAAAACACGCTGTCATCGCCCGGCTTGACCGTGCGATCCAGTGCGCGGGCAATGACAGATGTAGTCGGAGCAGCAGCATGCCTCCTTATCCTGCCATCGACCTTGGATCGCGCGGTCCCCAGCGGCCGGCCTCGACCAGGGCGATAAAGCGCTCGACGGATGCGTTGAACAGCGCCGGCTCCTCCAGGTTCAACACATGTCCGGACTTCGGGAAGAACGTTAGCCCGGACGCCGGCAGATGCTGCTTGAGAAACAAACTCGGCGCGATGCAGGCGTCGTCCTCGTCGCCGCAGATGATCAGGGCCGGGGTTGTAACGCGGCGGATGGCGTCCGTCATGGTGTAGATCGATGGCCTGCTGCCCTGGAAGCCGCGCATGGTGTTGGCCGAGCCACGCGCGTCGTGGCGGGCGAGCGCGGCGTAGAAGTCGGCATGGCCGCGCGGGTCCTTGATGAGGAAGGGAATGCGGCCGGGGGCCTCGCGGGTGACCTTGGCGGTCTCGGCCGAGCCGAGCGTCTCGAACTGCTCGGCGGTGGCGCGGCACTGGGCGCGGAAGGCCTCGAGATGCTCGAGGCTGGAGCCCGAGCCGACGCCGGCCAGCACCATCGAGCGGATGCGATCCGGTGCGTTCAGTGCCACCTGCAGCGCGGAGTACGAGCCCATCGACAGGCCGACGAAATGGGCGCTGTCGATGCCGAGGTGGTCGAGCACGGCGATCGCGTCGGTGTAGAAATGCACGTGGCTATAGGCGTCGGGCGCGGCCGGCACGTCCGAGGGCGTGTAGCCGCGCGCGGAGTAGGCGATGCAGCGGTGGCGCCGCGCGAAGTAGCGCAGTTGCGGCTCCCAATTGGTGTGGTCGGCGGCGAACTCGTGCAGGAAGATCAGCGGCGTGCCCACGCCGACCTCTTCAAAATAGAGGCGAACGCCATCTTTGGCCGTTGCATGGGGCATCGTCAGCTCCTCCCGTGTCGCGTGCCTGATGATGACGAGTCGCGCGATACGCGACAACGTCCCGATCGACGGCCTTGTTTTCGCCGTAACATAGACTCGGAATCACCCTCTCGTCGCCAGGCTTTTGCCGTCGATGGTCATGGTTTCGTCACAGCGCAACATTTTACGGACCTCCGCTGGCGGCTTGCAGAGGGGCCGCGCTGAGGACCAGGGGGTGCCAAGTCAGGGTACTGGGGGAAGTAACAGAAGGATTGAGTATGGTTGTGTCTACCCTTCGCCGGTCGCTTCACATCGTTGCGCTGACCATGGGTGCGGCAGTCGTCGCCGTCACCGCAACACCGGCATCGGCCCGTCCGCATCACGGCTCGGGGCATCATGCCCACCGCAGCCACGGCGGCCATCACTACGCAAGGCATCATCACCACCGGCGTTCCGTCGCCCGGCTGTCGCGCTGGGAGCGCGGCGTGGCGCGGGTGCAGGTGAGCGGCGTTGCCGATGCGCAGGCCAGCGTCATGATGCCGGGCACGGCGTCCGACGGCATGGCCTCGTCCGGCGGCTTCGGTGGCGGCAGCAGCGTCGTCTCCGCGGCGCGCAGCTACATCGGCAGCGGCAATCCGACCGGCCGGCGCAGCCTGTGGTGCGCGCGCTTCATGAACATGGTGCTGGAGCGCACCGGCCATCGCGGCACCGGCTCCGACATGGCGCGCTCGTTTGCGAGCTATGGCCAGCGCGTCTCCGGCCCGCAGGTCGGCGCGATCGCGGTGATGAGCCGCCGCGGCGGCGGTCATGTCGGCGTGGTCTCGGGCGTCGATGCCCAGGGCAATCCGATCGTCATCTCCGGCAACAACGGCAACCGCGTCCGCGAGAGCGCGGTGTCGCGCGGCCGCGTGTATGCCTATGTGATGCCGAACTGAGAGCTTCGGCCTTTGAACTCATGAGATGAGCCCTCGCGGCTCGCGCGGTCCGCGCCTCCCCCGCGTGCGGGGGAGGTCGCATCGCATCGAAGATGCGATGCGGGTGGGGGAACTCTCTCCCACGAGGATTTTCGCGTGGGGTTGCCCCCACCCCAGCCCTCCCCCGCACGCGGGAGAGGGGGGCGCACCGTCGGCGGGGTGAGGGTGCGAACTACACCAGCCGGGGCTGTTCCACGGCGAACTCGTCGCCAACGGCGACATCCCCGGCTTCGATGACCTCGGCGTAGATGCCGCATTCATTGTTGCCGCGCCGGGCCATGAGCGCCGGCGGGATGTCGAGGTCGCGGGCGGCGGTGTCCGGGTCGACGTTGACGGCGGCGCAGCGGGTGGTGGTCTTGACGACCTTGAGCCGCGCCGAGCCGATCCGCAGCGTTTCGCCCATCAGCGAGGTCTCGTGCCAGGCCGGCCAGCCGGCGACGTAGACATTGGCGCGGAAGCGCAGCGGATGCACGGTCGCGCCGACCAAGGTCTCGATCTCCGCGATCGAGGCGAGGTTGATGATTGAGACCACCTTGCGCGCCAGATCCGTAAAGGCGTAGCCACCGCCCGACAGCAGCCTGACCGGGCCGCGCAGCTCGTCGGCAAACGCGCGCGCGAAGAACGCCTCGATGGCGGCGCGGCCGTCGGCGCTTTCGAGGTCGCCTTGGGCGACGATCGCGCCGTCCTTGCGGATGGTGAGGATGTTGGTCGCGTCGCCGAAGTGCGTCTTGAACCCGGCCAAGCGCTCATTGCGCATCAGCATCAGATACGCCGTTTTCGGCTTCCACACCGGCGCCGCCGGATCGAAGCCGGTTGGGCCGTTTTCCAGCGCGTAGCGGCGATCGGCCGGCAGCGTTTCGCCGACCCGTAACGGGGCCGTTTGCAGTGGTTCCGGGGTAAGGCCCTTGACCGGATAGCGGTACAGGCCGGCGATGCGCGCGGGAGGGGTCTGGCTCATGCCGCCTCATAGGAGATTCCCATGGTCGCGGCCAGGGCACACGAATTTGTGAAGCGGCCCCTTCCGTTTTCGCACCGCCTTCCCACATTTCCACTCAAGCCGGGCGCAAGCCGGCGACGTCAATGGTTGCGGCGTTGATGGACGTCAACGTGCGCGGTCCGAAACCCAATGAAGATGCTGAAGCCGTGCCTTCGGGGCGTCACAGCAGGCTGAGGGAAACATCATGAATATCGACAAATATACCGAGCGCGCGCGGGGCTTCATCCAATCGGCGCAATCGCTGGCGATGCGCGACGGCCATCAGCAGTTTTCGCCGCTGCATCTGCTGAAGGTTCTGCTCGACGATAGCGAAGGCCTCGCGGGCGGTCTGATCGATCGCGCCGGCGGCAATTCGCGCGCAATTTTGAAGGCGACCGAGGACGCACTGGGCAAGCTGCCGAAAGTGTCGGGCAGCGGCGCCGGGCAGGTCTATCTGTCGCCCGAGCTGGCGCGCGCCTTCGACGCGGCGGAAAAGGCGGCCGAGAAGGCCGGCGACAGTTTCGTCACGGTGGAGCGCCTGCTGCTCGGGCTGACGCTGGAGAAGAACAGCGAGACCGGCGGCATCCTCGCCAAGGGCGGCGTCACCGCGCAGAATCTCAACGCGGCGATCGAGAGCCTGCGCAAGGGGCGCACGGCCGACTCGGCGACCGCCGAGAACGCCTATGATGCCTTGAAGAAATATGCCCGCGACCTGACCCAGGCGGCGCGCGACGGCAAGCTCGATCCGGTGATCGGCCGCGACGAGGAGATCCGCCGTACGATTCAAGTGCTGTCACGGCGCACCAAGAACAATCCCGTGCTGATCGGCGAGCCCGGCGTCGGCAAGACCGCGATCGTCGAGGGCCTCGCGCTGCGCATCGTCAATGGCGACGTGCCGGAGAGCCTGAAGGACAAGCGGCTGCTGTCGCTCGATCTGGGCGCACTGATTGCGGGCGCGAAATATCGCGGCGAGTTCGAGGAGCGGCTGAAATCCGTGCTGCAGGAGGTCACGGCCGCTGAAGGCACCTTCGTGCTGTTCATCGACGAGATGCACACCCTGATCGGCGCCGGCAAGGCCGACGGCGCCATGGATGCGTCGAACCTCTTGAAGCCCGCGCTCGCCCGCGGTGAGCTGCACTGCATCGGCGCGACCACGCTCGACGAATATCAGAAGCATGTCGAGAAGGACGCGGCGCTCGCGCGCAGGTTCCAACCGGTCTACGTCACCGAGCCCACGGTCGAGGACACCATCTCGATCCTGCGCGGCCTGAAGGACAAATACGAGCAGCATCACGGCGTGCGCATTACCGACTCCGCGCTGGTGGCGTCGGCCACGCTGTCGAACCGCTACATCACCGACCGTTTCCTGCCCGACAAGGCCATCGACCTGATGGACGAGGCGGCGGCGCGGCTGAAGATGCAGGTCGACAGCAAGCCCGAGGAGCTGGACTCGCTCGACCGCGAGATCATCCGGCTCAAGATCGAGCAGGAGGCCTTGAAGAAGGAGAGCGATCTCGGCTCCAAGACGCGGCTGCAGGCGCTGGAGAAGGAGCTCGCCGATCTCGAGGAGAAGTCGGCGGCGCTGACGTCGAAATGGAGCGCCGAGAAGGACAAGCTGTCGAACGCGCAGAAGCTCAAGAGCGAGCTGGACGGCCTGCGGATCGAGCTCGCCAACGCGCAGCGCCGCGGCGAGTATCAGAAGGCGGGCGAGCTGGCCTATGGCCGCATCCCCGAGCTGGAGAAGCAACTGGCCGACATCGAGGCCAAGGAGAATGCCGGCGAGATGATGGAGGAGGCAGTCACCGCCAACCACATCGCGCAGGTGGTCTCGCGCTGGACCGGCGTGCCGGTCGACAAGATGCTCGAGGGCGAGAAGGACAAGCTGCTGCGCATGGAGGACTCGCTCGGCAAGCGCGTCGTCGGCCAGTTCGAGGCCGTGCATGCGGTTGCGACCGCCGTGCGGCGCTCGCGCGCCGGCCTGCAGGACCCGCACCGGCCGATGGGCTCGTTCATGTTCTTAGGCCCCACCGGCGTCGGCAAGACCGAGCTGACCAAGGCGCTCGCCGAGTATCTGTTCAACGACGAGACCGCGATGGTTCGGCTCGACATGTCCGAGTACATGGAGAAGCACTCGGTGTCGCGGCTGATCGGCGCGCCTCCCGGCTATGTCGGCTATGACGAGGGCGGGGCGCTCACCGAGGCCGTGCGCCGCCGGCCGTACCAGGTCGTCCTGTTCGACGAGATCGAGAAGGCGCATCCGGATGTCTTCAACGTGCTGCTTCAGGTGCTCGACGACGGCCGTCTGACCGACGGCCAGGGCCGCACCGTCGACTTCCGCAACACGCTGATCATCATGACCAGCAATCTCGGTTCCGAGTTCCTGGTCAACCAGCCCGAGGGCGAGGATACGTCCGAGGTGCGGGAGCTGGTGATGGGCACGGTGCGAGGACATTTCCGCCCCGAGTTCCTCAACCGCGTCGACGAGATCATCCTGTTCCATCGGCTGCAGAAGAGCGAGATGGGCCGGATCGTCGAGATCCAGTTCTCCCGCCTCCAGAAGCTTCTGGAGGAGCGCAAGATCACGCTGTCGCTCGATGGCGACGCGCGCGACTGGCTCGCCGCCAAGGGCTGGGATCCGGCCTACGGTGCCCGTCCCTTGAAGCGGGTGATCCAGCGCAGCGTGCAGGATCCGCTCGCCGAGATGATTCTCGCCGGCGACATCAAGGATGGCGACAACGTCGCCATCTCGTCGGAAGGCAATGTGCTGACCTTCAACGGCAAGGCGCATCGTACGGCGGAGATCGCGACGTTCGAGGCGCCGATCCCGAAGCGCAAGCTGAACTGATCTCGAACATCCGCAGCACTCAAACGGCAACGGCCCGCGCCAAGCGCGGGCCGTTTGCGTTTGGAGCATGCTGAGGGGCAGGGCTACCGATTCACCTGGATCGGGCCGGCATCGGAGATGCGCGACGCGCCGGGGCCGCGGCTGGTCATCATCTGGTCGACGCGGTCGCGCTCCTTCTCGAAGCTCGCCATGATCGGGCCTTCCAGCGACCGGCCGCGCGGCAGCTTCACGCGCATCGGGTCGACGAAGCGGCCGTTGACCAGGATCTCGTAATGGACGTGCGGGCCGGTCGACATGCCGGTCGAGCCGACGAAACCGATGACCTGGCCCTGGCGCACGCGCTTGCCGGGCTCCATGCCCTTGGCAAAGGCCGACATGTGGCCGTAGGCGGTCTCATAGCCGTTGTTGTGCTTGATGCGGATGTATTTGCCGTAGCCGCCTTCCTGGCCGACCTTCTCGAGCACGCCGTTGCCGGAGGCGAAAATGGGGGTGCCGTAGGCGGTGGCCCAGTCGACGCCGGTGTGCATCTTGACGAAGCCGAGGATCGGATGGCGGCGTCCGCCGAAGCCGGAGCGCATGATCGCGTTGTTGACCGGCTTGCGCACCAGGAACTTCTTCGCGCTCTTGCCGGTCTCGTCGTAATAGTCGACGACGCTGTCGTCGGGGGTCTGGAACCGGTAGTATTTCTTGGTCTCGCCGCCGACCGTCAGGGAGGTGAACAGCACCTCGGTCTTGTCGTTGTTGCCGGGTTTGTCGTCGTCGTCGCCGGCATAGAAGACGTCGAACGAATCCCCGGGCTGCACCTTGCGCTGGAAATCGACGTCGTAGGAGTAGATGCGGATCATGTCCTCGATGACCGGCGTGGGCACCTTGTTGCGCATCGCCGTCTCGTAGATGCTCTGATAGAGGCGGACACCGGTGCCGTCATCCTCCTCGTCGTTGGTGTTGTCGGCGGTCTCGGTGACCGTGTTCATGCTCTGCGCGTCGACGGCGACGTATCGTCCGAGGTCCGAAAGCGCGGCGACCGCCTCGATCATGGTGTCGTTGGCGACGATGACGCGGAACGGCTGCAGCCGGGCGCCGGGGGCAGGGCTGGATGGCGCCATCAGGATGCGCAGTTTCTCGCCTTCCTTCAGGCCGCCGTCACGGCCGCGCGGGCCGAGCTGGGCGGCGATCGCCTTGGCTTCGTCGGGCGTCGCGCCCTGGTCGCGCAGGATCGAGGCGACGGTATCGCCCTTCTTGACCAGGTGAACCCGCTCGCCGAGCGGATTGCCGCCGGTGATCTGGTCCTTGGTCTTGGGCAGCAAGGTGACATTTTCCGGCACCACCCGGGTCTCGAAGCCGGCGTAAGGATCGGGCGAGGTGCCGTCATTGGCATAGGACAGTTTCAGGTCGCCGCCTTGGACGGCCTGCGCGCCGGCCGCGTCGGCGGCGGCATTGGCAAGTGAGGCGTAGCGCACGCCGCCATTGTTGCCGCGCCAGTTCGCCGCATCACGGACCCGCATGACGATTTCGTCGAGCGCCACCGAGGTCGCGATCTTCGCCTTGGGGAGCACGGCGGCGAGATCCTTGGTCACGAATGAGACCTCGGCGTCGGGCTCGACGGCCTCGGGATTGTTCGGATCCTCGCCGGACCCCGTCTTGTCGTTGTCGGTGTCGCTCAGCAGGCGCTGGGCGTTGAAGGGCGGGATCTTGGCGGACAGATCGCTGGTCGCCATCGACAGGTTGCCCGAGATCCGGACGTAGGGACGGACCCGGATCAGCTCGCGCGAACCCGCGCGGGTCACGGTCGATATGCGCACCACGTTGCGCGCTGCGGCGGCTTCGCTCGGCGGGGGCAGGCGGTCGCTCTTGCGCAAGGTGGCGACGCGGTCGTTGGCGCCGAAGGCGCCGCGCAGCGCGCTTTCCATCCGCTCCGGCATGCGCGCGAAGGTCATTTCGCCATCGAGCGACGCAAAAACGGCGCCGCCGATGAGGGCTGCGCCGCACAGACCAGTCAGAATCGTACCGGAGAACCATTGCACGGAGACGCGGCGGCGATCGATCACCGCGGCTTCGGAGCCATCGACCGATAGCGGCGGCTCATGACCGAGATCGATCATGCCGATCTCGCGTCCGTACCCCCCGCGTGACGTCCGATGGCTCAACCTTCGTCCCCCAAGTTCAAAGTCAGCACCGAGATCACTCAGCTGCCGGTTGGCTTAACGTCCAAGACAAACGGCTCGGAATGATGGCGCGCTTCTGTCGGTTCGAGACTCTCTGGCCCGAAAGCCGGACTCCACGAACCGCTATTGTTCTTCAGGATCTCTCGATGTCGTCTCGGCCGTATCAGGCGAAGGGCTCGCCGCTTCCTTGATCTGGATCATCCTTGAATCGATGGCAGTCCCCGCTGGACCCAAATCAACCCAGGTCGATGCTTAACAAATCGTCGCAGGATTGTGGCCCAAGTGGGGCACGAAGTCCGCAAGAAATCGGGGTTCTCCTGCTGTCCGGAAAAAAATGATTCGATGCGACGATTTGTTGACATTGGGCGTTGACACCCCGATCGGCCCCCCCTATAAACCCGATCACTGAGCGCGGCGCCGCTTCGGGACACACCGAGGCGAGCATTCGCGCCAATATTGCTCCTCACTTTCGTTGAGTGATGCACAACCGGTAAAACCCGGTTGCTCATCGACGTCGAAAAAGGTTGAGCGACCCCTCCACATGAGGGTGGGACCGAGGTCCCGGGCTGTTTGACAAGTGAAGATGAAGAAAGAGAAACGTGGACGGCGGAGTCCTTGCGGGTCTCGGGGTTAAGAGCTTCGGCTTTTGGTTCTGAGATCGGACGAGAAGACTTCGGCGGACAATGTTTCAAAGGTAACACCATGGTTTT
>NZ_JBNPUO010000020.1:0-28360 GCF_051168215.1 Bradyrhizobium sp. HKCCYLRH2015
CTCGAGATCGAGGAGGTCATGAAGGTCGGCTATCGCGACATCCGCTGCGTCGAGTCCGGCGGTCCGGAGCCGGGCGTCGGCTGCGCCGGCCGCGGCGTCATCACCTCGATCAACTTCCTCGAGGAGAACGGCGCCTATGAGGACATCGACTACGTGTCCTACGACGTGCTGGGCGACGTGGTGTGCGGCGGCTTCGCGATGCCGATCCGCGAGAACAAGGCGCAGGAGATCTACATCGTGATGTCCGGCGAGATGATGGCGATGTATGCCGCCAACAACATCTCCAAGGGCATTCTGAAATACGCGAACTCCGGCGGCGTGCGCCTGGGCGGCCTGGTCTGCAACGAGCGCCAGACGGACAAGGAGCTGGAGCTGGCGGAAGCTCTCGCCAAGAAGCTCGGCACGCAGCTGATCTACTTCGTGCCGCGCGACAACATCGTGCAGCACGCCGAGCTGCGCCGCATGACCGTGCTGGAATACGCGCCGGACTCGGTCCAGGCCGGCCACTACCGCTCGCTGGCTCAGAAGATCCACAACAACGGCGGCAAGGGCATCATCCCGACGCCGATCACGATGGACGAGCTCGAGGACATGCTGATGGAGCACGGCATCATGAAGGCCGTGGACGAGAGCCAGATCGGCAAGTCCGCCGCCGAGCTCGCCGCAACGGCGTAACCGCCACCGGTGCTCCGGCCCTTCGTCTCCAAGGGCCGGAGCACCTCCGCAACCGATCATCGAGGAAAGCCAGATGAGCGTCATCGAGAAACAAAGCGTTGCCGAGATCAAGGCGCGCAACAAGGAACTGATCGCCGAGGTCCTGAAGGTTTATCCGGAAAAGACCGCCAAGCGCCGTGCCAAGCATCTCAACGTGCATGAGAACGGCAAGTCGGATTGCGGCGTCAAGTCGAACATCAAGTCGATCCCCGGCGTCATGACCATCCGCGGTTGCGCCTACGCCGGCTCGAAGGGCGTGGTGTGGGGACCTATCAAGGACATGATCCACATCAGCCACGGTCCGGTCGGCTGCGGCCAGTACTCCTGGGCGGCGCGCCGCAACTACTACATCGGCACGACCGGCATCGACACCTTCGTGACGATGCAGTTCACCTCCGACTTCCAGGAGAAGGACATCGTCTTCGGCGGCGACAAGAAGCTAGCCAAGATCATGGACGAGATCCAGGAGCTGTTCCCGCTGAACAACGGCATCACCGTGCAGTCGGAATGCCCGATCGGCCTGATCGGCGACGACATCGAGGCGGTCTCCAAGGTCAAGTCGAAAGAGTATGACGGCAAGACCATCGTCCCCGTGCGCTGCGAAGGCTTCCGCGGTGTGTCTCAGTCCCTGGGTCACCATATCGCCAACGACGCCATCCGGGACTGGGTGTTCGACAAGCTCCCGGCCGATGCCGCGCCGCGCTTCGAGCCGTCGGCCTACGACGTCGCGATCATCGGCGACTACAACATCGGCGGCGACGCCTGGTCGTCCCGCATCCTGCTCGAGGAGATGGGTCTGCGCGTGATCGCCCAGTGGTCGGGCGACGGCTCGCTGGCGGAGCTCGAGGCGACGCCGAAGGCGAAGCTCAACGTGCTGCACTGCTACCGCTCGATGAACTACATCTCGCGCCACATGGAAGAGAAGTACGGTATTCCGTGGTGCGAATACAACTTCTTCGGACCGAGCAAGATCGCCGAATCGCTGCGCAAGATCGCGAGCTATTTCGACGACAAGATCAAGGAGGGTGCCGAGCGTGTCATCGCCAAGTACCAGCCCCTGATGGACGCCGTCATCGCCAAGTACCGGCCGCGCCTCGAAGGCAAGACCGTGATGCTGTTCGTCGGCGGCCTGCGTCCGCGCCACGTGATCGGCGCCTACGAGGACCTCGGCATGGAGGTCGTCGGTACCGGCTATGAGTTCGGCCACAACGACGACTATCAGCGCACCGCCCAGCACTACGTCAAGGACGGCACGCTGATCTACGACGACGTGACCGGATACGAGTTCGAGAAGTTCGTCGAGAAGGTCCAGCCGGACCTGGTCGGCTCGGGCATCAAGGAAAAGTACGTGTTCCAGAAAATGGGCGTGCCGTTCCGCCAGATGCACTCCTGGGACTACTCGGGTCCGTACCATGGCTATGACGGCTTCGCGATCTTCGCCCGCGACATGGACATGGCCATCAACTCGCCGGTCTGGAAGATGGCCAAGGCACCCTGGAAGCAGGCGCCCAAGCCGTTGCTCCAGGCGGCCGAGTAACCACCACCACCCACGGCCTGGCTCTCCTTCGGCGGAGAGCCAGCGCTCCCTGATCGACACAGGAACATAAAGAGGGTTTTCCCATGACGCAGTCTGCCGAACATGTGCTCGATCACTTCGAGCTTTTCCGTGGTCCCGAATACCAGCAGATGCTGGCCAACAAGAAGAAGATGTTCGAGAATCCGCGCGACCCCGCCGAGGTCGAGCGCATTCGCGAATGGGCCAAGACGCCCGAATATCGCGAGAAGAATTTCGCCCGTGAGGCGCTGACCGTCAATCCGGCCAAGGCCTGCCAGCCGCTCGGCGCGGTGTTCGTTGCCGTCGGCTTCGAAAAGACGCT
Source organism: Bradyrhizobium sp. HKCCYLRH2015 (assembly GCF_051168215.1). Taxonomy (NCBI): domain Bacteria; kingdom Pseudomonadati; phylum Pseudomonadota; class Alphaproteobacteria; order Hyphomicrobiales; family Nitrobacteraceae; genus Bradyrhizobium; species Bradyrhizobium sp. HKCCYLRH2015. The sequence continues at coordinate 2,592 of NZ_JBNPUO010000020.1, forward strand.
GCCGTTCGTGCACGGCTCGCAGGGCTGCGTGGCCTATTATCGCAGCCATCTGTCGCGCCACTTCAAGGAGCCGAGCTCCTGCGTGTCGTCGTCGATGACCGAGGACGCCGCCGTGTTCGGCGGCCTCAACAACATGATCGACGGCCTCGCCAACGCTTACAACATGTACAAGCCGTCGATGATCGCGGTCTCCACTACCTGCATGGCGGAAGTCATCGGTGACGACCTCAACGCCTTCATCAAGACCTCCAAGGAGAAGGGTTCGGTTCCGGCCGAATTCGACGTGCCTTTCGCCCATACGCCTGCCTTTGTCGGCAGCCATGTCACCGGCTACGACAACGCGATGAAGGGCATTCTCGAGCACTTCTGGGACGGCAAGGCCGGCACCGCGCCGAAGCTGGAGCGCGTTCCCAACGAGAAGATCAATTTCATCGGCGGTTTCGATGGCTACACCGTTGGCAACATCAAGGAAGTGAAGCACATCTTCGAGGCGATGGGGATCGAGTATACGATCCTCGGCGACAATTCGAACGTGTTCGACACGCCGACCGACGGCGAGTTCCGTATGTACGACGGCGGCACGACCCTGGAGGACGCGGCCAACGCCGTTCACGCCAAGGCGACGATCTCGATGCAGCACTTCTGCACCGAGAAGACCCTGCCGTTCATCAAGAACCACGGCCAGGAGGTCGTCTCCTTCAACCATCCGGTCGGTGTGACCGGCACCGACGCCTTCGTGATGGCGCTGTCGCGCATCAGCGGCAAGGAGATCCCGGAATCTCTCGCTCTCGAGCGTGGGCGCCTGGTCGACGCGATCGCCGACTCCAGCGCGCACATCCACGGCAAGAAGTTCGCGATCTACGGCGATCCGGACCTATGCCTCGGCTTGGCCGCGTTCCTGCTCGAGCTCGGCGCCGAGCCGACCCATGTGCTCGCCACCAACGGCAACAAAGACTGGGCCGAGAAGGTCCAGGCGGTGTTCGATAGCTCGCCGTTCGGCAAGAACTGCCACGTGTATCCCGGCAAGGATCTCTGGCACATGCGCTCGCTGCTGTTCACCGAGCCGGTCGATTTCCTGATCGGCAACACCTACGGCAAGTATCTGGAGCGCGACACCGGCACGCCGCTGATCCGCATCGGCTTCCCGATCTTCGATCGCCACCACAAGCACCGCTATCCGGTGTGGGGCTATCAGGGCGGCCTGAACGTGCTGGTCACGATCCTCGACAAGATCTTCGACGAGATCGACCGCAACACCAACGTGCCGGCCAAGTCGGACTACAGCTTCGACATCATCCGCTAAGTGACGGCGCGCGGCGGTCCCTCAAGGGCCGCCGCGCTTCGATCTGGACGACAAGGCTCATGGGGACGGCCGCAGAGGCCGGAGCCTCCTCGTCTCACCAAGACGCGCAGAAGGTCCGCCAACAGGAGAAGCCGATGAGCTCGCTGTCTGCCACGATCCAGAACGTCTTCAACGAGCCGGGTTGCGGCAAGAACGCCAACAAGTCCGAGGCCGAGCGCAAGAAGGGCTGCACCAAGCAGCTGCAGCCGGGCGGCGCGGCCGGTGGTTGCGCCTTCGACGGCGCCAAGGTCGCACTGCAGCCGCTGACGGACGTCGCGCATCTCGTGCACGGGCCGATCGCCTGCGAGGGGAATTCCTGGGACAATCGCGGTGCGGCCTCGTCGGGCGCGCAGATCTGGCGCACCGGCTTCACCACCGACATCAACGAGACCGACGTCGTGTTCGGCGGCGAGAAGCGCCTGTACAAGGCGATCAAGGAGATCATCGAGAAGTACGATCCGCCGGCGGTCTTCGTCTACCAGACCTGCGTGCCCGCCATGACCGGCGACGACATCAACGCGGTCTGCAAGGCAGCCTCCGCCAAGTTCGGCAAGCCGTGCATTCCCGTCAATGCACCGGGCTTTGTGGGCCCGAAGAACCTCGGCAACAAGCTCGCCGGCGAGGCGCTGCTCGACCACGTCATCGGCACCGTCGAGCCGGAGGTGACCACCCCCTACGACCTCAACATCATCGGCGAATACAATCTTTCCGGCGAGCTCTGGCAGGTGAAGCCGCTGTTCGACGAGCTCGGCATCCGTATCTCCGCCTGCATCTCCGGCGACGGCCGCTACAAGGACGTCGCGTCGTCACACCGCGCTCGCGCAGCGATGATGGTGTGCTCCAAGGCGATGATCAACGTCGCCCGCAAGATGGAGGAGCGCTACGGCATCCCGTTCTTCGAGGGCTCGTTCTACGGCATCCAGGACTCCTCGGATTCGCTGCGCGAGATCGCGCGTCTCCTGGTCGAGCGCGGCGCGCCGGCCGATCTCTTGGACCGCACCGAGGCGGTGATCGCCCGCGAGGAAGCCAAGGCCTGGGCGGCGATCGAGCCGTTCAAGCAACGGCTCACCGGCAAGAAGGTGCTCCTGATCACTGGCGGCGTGAAATCGTGGTCGGTGGTGGCGGCGCTGCAGGAGGCCGGCATGGAGCTGGTCGGCACCTCCGTGAAGAAGTCCACCAAGGAGGACAAGGAGCGCATCAAGGAGCTGATGGGCCAGGACGCGCACATGATCGACGATATGGCGCCGCGCGAGATGTACAAGATGCTCAAGGACGCCAAGGCCGACATCATGCTGTCGGGCGGCAAGTCGCAATTCGTGGCACTGAAGGCGGCGATGCCCTGGCTCGACATCAACCAGGAGCGCTCGCACGCCTATATGGGCTATATCGGCATGGTGAAGCTGGTCGCCGAGATCGACAAGGCGATCTACAACCCGATGTGGGAGCAACTGCGCAAGCGGGCGCCCTGGGAGACGGCCAGCAACAATTGGCAGGCCAGGGCGATCGCTCAGGCCAATGCCGAAGCTGCCGCGCTCGCGGCCGATCCAGTCGCAGCTGAAGCCGCGCGGCGTGCCAAGAAGATCTGCCACTGCAAGACGGTCGACCTCGGCACCATCGAGGATGCGATCAAGGCGCATGGCCTCACCGACGTCGCCGGTGTGCGCACGCACACCAACGCCTCTGGCGGCTGCGGCGCCTGTGCCGGTCGGGTCGAGGACATCCTGGCGGCGCAGAAGGCGCCGGCCGAGCTGCTGCAGGCGGCGGAGTAGGAGCGCTCATGGCCAAGGTCATCATCGGAAAGAAGGCCTGCGCGGTCAATCCGCTGAAGATGAGCCAGCCGATCGGCGGCTCGTTCGCCTTCCTCGGCCTGCGCGGCGCGATGCCGCTGCTGCACGGCTCGCAGGGCTGCACCTCGTTCGGCCTGACCTTGTTCGTGCGCCACTTCAAGGAAGCGGTGCCGATGCAGACGACCGCGATGAGCGAGGTCGCCACCGTGCTCGGCGGCTACGAGAATGTCGAGCAGGCGATCCTCAACATCCACAAGCGACAAAAGCCGGAGATCATCGGCATCTGTTCCACCGGGGTCACGGAGACCAAGGGCGACGACGTCGACGGCTACATCAGGCTGATCCGCGAGAAGCATCCGGAGCTGGCGAACTATCCGCTGGTCTATGTCTCCACGCCGGATTTCAAGGACGCGTTCCAGGATGGCTGGGACAAGACCGTCGCCAAGATGGTCGAGGTGCTCGTCGACAAGCCGACGTCGACAAGGCGCGATCCAGCGCGGGTCAACGTGCTGCCGGGCTGTCATCTGACGCCGGGGGACATCGAGGAGCTGCGCACCATCATCGAGGATTTCGGGCTGGAGCCGTCGTTCCTGCCGGATATCGGCGGCTCGCTCGACGGTCACATCCCCGACGAGTTCACGCCGACGACGATCGGCGGCATCGGGCTGGAGGAGATCGCGGTCATGGGCAGCGCGTCCTGGACGATCGCGATCGGGGCCCAGATGAAGCGCGCGGCGGAGGCGATGCAGGCCAGGACCGGCGTGCCGTACCGGCTGTTCGAGCGGCTCTGCGGACTGCTGCCGAACGACGAGTTCATGACCTTCCTGAGCGAGATCTCGGGGCGTCCGGTTCCGGCGAAATATCGCCGTCAGCGCGGTCAGCTCGCCGACGCCATGCTGGATGCGCATTTTCACATCGGCGGCCGCAAGCTCGCGATCGGCGCCGAGCCGGATCTGTTGTTCGACGTCGCCAGCATGCTGCACGACATGGGGGCCGAGATCGCGGTCGCCATCACCACCACGCAGTCGCCGGTGCTCGAGCGGATGCCGTGCGAGGAGGTGCTGATCGGTGATCTCGAGGATCTGGAAAACCTGGCAAAGGAACGCGGCTGCGGTTTGATGCTCACGCATTCGCATGGTCGCCAAGCCGCCGCGCGGCTCAAGATCCCGTTCTACCGGATCGGCTTCCCGATGTTCGACCGGCTCGGGGCAGGGCATCTGCTGACGGTCGGCTATCGCGGCACCCGTGATCTGATCTTCGCACTCGCCAATCTCATCATCGCCGATCGCGAGGACAACCATCAGCCGACGCCCGATACCTGGCTCGATCCCTGGAAGGATACGCCGCCGGTGTCGCTGGACTCCGCCGTCGTGGCGCCGCTGCATTGACGCTTCAGGAGAAAGGACCGACGACATGAAAGTCGCATTCGCTACCCAGGATCTGAAACGCGTCGATGCCCATTTCGGCTGGGCCAAGAACATCGCGATCTACGATCTCGATCCCGAGGGCTACCGTTTCGTCGAGAGCGTCGAGTTCGACGGAGATCTCAAGGAGGACGGCAACGAGGACAAGCTGGCGCCGAAGATCGAGGCGATCAAGGATTGCGCCATCCTCTATGTCGCCGCGATCGGAGGCTCCGGCGCAGCGCGCGTCGTCGCCAACAACATCCATCCGATGAAGGTCAATCAGCCCGAGGAGATCACCGATCTCCTGGGCAAGCTGCAGACCGTGCTGAAGGGGACGCCGCCGCCGTGGCTGCGCAAGGCGCTGGCGAAGGGTCAGGAACGCGCGCTGGATTTCGAGGAATGAGGAAACCACCATGTCCGATACCGCGGTAGCCGTCGAAACCGTCCCCGCCGAGCAGCGGCCCTTCGTCAAGGAGCTGATCAAGGTCTGGCGTGCCCAGGACACCCATGGGGCTTGGGAGGGCAAGAAGGATGTCGATCTGCTCGAGCCCTACATCCTGGACAAGGAGAAGCGGCGCGCTTTGCCGATCATCGGCGATCCCGATCCGGAGACGATCTGGCGGCTCGAGCTGTTCTTCAACGCGGTCGCGCTGTCGATCGAGAAGGCCACCGGCGTGATGATCTCGCCGATGCTGAAGATGAGCCACGAGGGCTTCGGCCGCATGGTGCTGATCGGCGGTCGGCTGATCGTGGTCAACAAGCAGCTGCGCGACGTGCACCGCTTCGGCTTCGACAATCTCGCCAAGCTCGCTGACGAGGGCGACAAGTTCGTCAAGGCCGGCGTCGAGATGATCGAGAAGTTCAAGGATGTCGCGAATTACTGAACTGTGAGGATGAGAGATGAGCGACCTGGACACCCTGAAGGCCGAGATCAAGAAGCTGTCGGCGCGCGCTATGGATGCCAAGATGAACCTGCATGATCTGTCGGAGGAGCTGCCCATCAACTGGGACCAGATCCTGCCGACGGCGCAGAAGGCCCACGAGGCGTTCGCCGAGCTGGAGAAGAAGCGGGCCGAGCTGAAGAAGCTCGAGGCCGCGTGAGCCTGTACAAGGACCCGTCACCATGTCCAATTTAACCCGTGACGGCCGCGACTGGCGGCCGGACTACCTAGTCGCGATCGATGCGGCCAAGTGCATCGGCTGCGGGCGCTGCTACAAGGTCTGCGGCCGCGAGGTCATGACCCTGAAGGGCATCAACGACGAGGGCGAGTTTGTCGAGCTCGACGACGACGAGGATGACGAGGTCGAGAAGAAGATCATGGTCATGCACGACACCGGCGCCTGCATCGGCTGCGGCGCCTGCGCCCGGGTCTGCCCGACCAACTGCCAGACCCATTCGCCGGCGGCCTGAGACTGTCGAGCGTGCCGTCATGCTGCGGATGGAAGCAAAGTTCACAATCGGCCAGGTGACCCGGCATCGCGTCTACGACCTGCGCGGTGTCGTGTTCGACGTCGATCTGTCGTTCTCCGAGGAGGAGGGCTGGCGGGCGATCACGATGGATACGCGGCTCGATCGGGAGCAGCCGTTCTACTATCTGCTCGCCGAATGCGGCGACAGCAGCTACATCGCTTATGTGCCCGAACAGAACCTGGTCGCCGACGTCTCGGGCGAGCCGGTCAAGCATCCGGACATCGGCGAGCTGTTCGACGTCGATGACGGCGGTAGCTATCACTACCGTGGCCGGATTTTTCAGTAGCAGGGACGGACGCGCGCCACAGCGTCATTGCGAGTCGCCGCAGGCGACGAAGTAATCCAGAGTCCTCGCGCCGCCCTAGATCGCGTCGCTGCGCTCGCGATGACGGGCATTGGTCCGTAGGGTGGGCAAAGGCGCCTGGGCGGTCTCTCAATAGGGGATTCGGTCTCACGCGCCGTGCCCGCCGTCCATCTGCGCATCCGGAACGATAATGGTGGGCACACCATCGGACGCCGATTCGCGTCGCCCGACGGCTTTGCCACCCTACGAGTCTTTCCTGCCGCATCCATGGCGGCACAGTTCATCCATGCGTCATTCCGGGGCATCGCGCAGCGATCAGCCCGGAATCCATAGCCACGAATGTTTCTTGTTTTCGCAGACAGGCGCCACGGACATCTCGCGCCTCATAGCCGGTCGTTGCTATGGATTCAGGGCTCGCACTGCGCGCGCCCCGGAATGACGGCGGAGGGAGGTGCGCACCACTCCGAATGTGGCGCCTACTCGATTCCCTGTTCCCTGGCCTTCCACATCGCGGCGATGCGGAAGCGTTCGTTGATTGCGGCGGGGTTGGCGAGAATCTCGGCCTGGGCGGCGGCAAACGCGCTCTCGACGATCGCGGCCTCGTCCTTCGTCAGCGTGATCCGGCCGGCCATGTGGGTGGCGTCGGGCGCGGCCTCCCAGATCTTGCGCCGGTTCGGATGCAGCTTCACCTCGACCAGCTCGAACGCCTCGAGCTCGCCTTCGAGGCAGATTGCCAGCCCGATCACCTCGACCTTGCGGCCGTCCTGCGTCGTCTTGACCAGGGTCTTTGCCATGCTCGTGCTCCGGTCATCCAAGTCCGCTTTGTCACGCCGCCGCCGGCGTGTCGTCGAGCTGGCTCCATTCCGCCCAGGCGCCGTCGTGGACGGCCGCGTTCGGAACACCGAGGCGATAGAGCGCCAGCGCCAGCATGCAAGACGTGATGCCCGAGGCGCAGGTGGTGACGATCGGCTTCGCCAGATCGACGCCAGCGGCGGCGAAGCGGGCGCCGAGCGCATCAGAGGCCAGCTGTTCGCCGGTGTCGGGGTCGACCAGATCCGCCCAGGGCAGATTGACGGCGCCGGGAATGTGGCCCTGGCGCTTGAACGTGAACACGTCCGCCTGGGTGCCGTCGAACTTGCCCGGCCCACGGGCGTCGACCAACTGCGCGCCGCCACTGTGCAGCAAGCTCTGCACGGCGTCCGAGGTTGCCACAAGCTCCGGCCTGAAGCTCGCGCTGAAGCTCGCCGGCACGGGGCGCACAGGCGTCATCTCCGCCGGCTTCTTCTCCTTGGTCCATTTGCCGAAGCCGCCGTCGAGCAGGGCGACGTTGTCGTGGCCGAAGACGCGGAACATCCACCACACACGGCCCGCGGCCGAGCCGCCATAGTGACGGTCATAGACGATGACCCGGTCGGCATTTCTGATGCCGAGCAGCCCGACCTTGTGGGCAAAATCCTCCGATGACGGCAGCATGTGCGGCAGCGGGCTCGACTTGTCGGCGATCTGGTCGATGTCGAAATGCACCGAGCCCGGCAGGTGCCGGCCGCGATATTGCGTACGGCCGTCCAGGTTGGTGCTCGGATGGTGCCAGGTGCAGTCGAGGATCTTGATGGCAGGGTCAGACAGATGTTGTGCCAGCCATTCCGAGCTGACCAGGGCGTCAGAGGTGTCCGTGTTCATGGATGCGCTCGCGATGTCGTTGATCCAACAGAGATGCCGATCCGATGATTGCACGTGGCGCGTCAGAGCGTCTTCGGCATCGGATAGCCCGGGCGCGGATGCGTGTCGTAGTATTCCGGACGCTCCGGCCAGCCGCCTTCGGCGATGATCTTGAAGGTCGCGACCGTGACCGGCGCGCCGGGCGAGCATGATATTTCGGTAAACTTGATCTCGCGCTCGCCTGGGCCGGCGGAGAAATCGGCGACAGTGGTGCCGTCCGCCTTGCGCGCCCGCGCGAAGCCAGGCGTGCCGACGGTGGCCGCCGGTACCGATGCCGCAACGAAGTTCGGCTGCTCGAGGCCGTCCGCCGCGGGGCCGAAGGCGGGCGAGCCGAACGTGAAGGTTGCGAGCACGCCGCTGCGGTCGACGGCCTTGTCTGCAGTGATCGGGCGTGCCACTGAGTAGACCGTCAGCGTGCCGCCAGCCAGCGCCGCCTTGATGTCGTCGAGCGAGCTCTCGACGAATTCCAGTGCCACGTTCATGTCGATCTCCTTACAAAGCCGCGTTTGCAGGAGAAATTTTCAAGTTCTGTGCCAGTCTCCCGCAGCGGCGAAGAAGGCGAGGCGAACAGGCGGAGTTGCGCGAATCTTGCAACGTGGTCCTTCACCGAGCCGACCGCCGCTCTCGCTGGGCCGAGAGCGGCAATGTCGGACATGCGCCAGACATCGATGAGGCCTGACATGACGACCGACGTCGCCTACGCCATCTGCAGCTTCAACGACATTCCGAGCCGCCGCGCCATGGGCTTTCAGCTCATGATCGTGGCCGAGGACGGCAGCCATCGTCCGTGGCCGATCTTCGTCATCCGCTGGGGCAAGCAGGTGTTCGGCTATCTGAACATGTGCCCGCACGACAAGGTCAATCTCGACTGGGAACGCAACCAGTTCCTGGACGGCAACGGCCTGCGCATCCTGTGCGGCAAGCACGGCTCGCTGTTCGAGATCGGCACCGGACTCTGCGTCGACGGCCCGTGCAAGGGCGAGAGCCTGACGCCGGTCGCGCTGAGTGTCCTCGACGGCGACATCTGCGTGACCGGCGTGACCCTGGTCGAGGATGACGAGGAGGCTGAAGAGACGGGTCTTCAGTGTGAAGAAGGCTGAGCTCTCACACGAAGTCCCGGCGCGAGCGCCGGGACTTCAGCTTGCGCGTGAAGGAACGAGAGTCAGACCGGCCGGTTCTCGTTACGGTTCTTCACCGGCTCCATCTTGGCCAGCGCATCTGCATAGGCGATGACTTCATAGCTCTCGCTGAACTTCTTGGCGGCATCGAGCACGTAGTCGAGCTTGCCGGCGGTATCGAGCTTCTTGATGTCGTTCTTGTCGATTCCGAGGAGATCCATCATCTCCTTCCAGACGGTGGATTCGTCGCAGGGCAGCACATAGAACGTGACGTCGCCCATCTTGATGCGGTACTTCGCCAGCAGATCGATGTTGTTGCAGAACATGAAGTAGCTGCCGTCCGGCGTCAGCAGGCCCTTGAGCACCTCGACCGCGGTCTCCAGATAAGCCAGCGAGTGGATGTAGCCGACGAGCACCGGAATCGTCGCCTCGCCGTCGTTGACGATCGTCAGCACCTGCTCGATCGAGAAGTCCGGCGGGCGCTTCTCGTCCGCAACCTGGGTCTGGAATTTCAGCGCGATGTCGCCGCGGAAGCCGAACCGCCCCGGCTTGGTGGTCGGCGCCTTGAGTACGGCGTTCAACAGCCGTCCTTCCTTGTCGAGCTGCGCGAGCGCGGTGGTCTCGATTGCAACCGTCTTCTCCAATGTCGTCATCAGCAATTCTCTCGCATGTCCTGGTCAGCCGTTCGCCGCACGGCGCGGTCGAAAAGGGCTGGAATGCAAATTGTCTGCCGATGTGTGCTGCGCCTTGATTCACTTGGTCTTTCGCCCGCGACCTCCGGGCATTGTCGGGTTTCCGCCGCGACATTCCTTCGGCACGTCCGTGGCCCGGCGTCGGTCATCCGTGTCGGAAACCCGACATGCGTCGGAAACGCCACAGCGACGGCATGAAAACATGAGGTCTTTCAGGCGATTGTTGCATGGCACGGGACTTGCCAATCCCATTCGCAACAGCCGAATGGGAAAGGGCGAGACGATGATGATCAACCTGACCGACAGCGCCATCAATGCGGTTCGCAACGCGATCACGACCTCCGACAAGCCGGTCGACGGCCTCAGGATCATGGTCGAAGCCGGCGGCTGCGCCGGGCTCAAGTACAACATGGGTCTCGTCAGCGGCAGCGAGCCGGAGGACACCGTGATCGAGCGCGAGGGCGTGCGCGTGCTCGTCGATCACAAGAGCCTCGAATATCTCGAGGGCACGACGATCGATTTCGTCATCGCGCTGGAGGGCTCCGGCTTCACCTTCGAGAATCCGAACGCGAAGTCGAGCTGCGGCTGCGGCAAGTCGTTCGCCTGATCTTTCGCTCGATCATTCAAAACGCGAGAAGTGAAACCATGCTGGTCGAATCCCAGGGCATCGTCGAAGCGCCGTCGCAGATGAGCGAGCGCGAGCGGATCATCCGGGCCGTGATCGAGGAGGTCCGTCCGAATCTCAAGCGCGACGGCGGCGATTGCGAACTCGTCGAGATCGACGGCAACAAGATCATGGTCAAGCTCGCCGGCGCCTGTATTTTCTGCAAGCTCGCCAGCGCGACGCTCGAAGGCATCCAGGCGCGCATGATCGAAAAGCTCGGCGAGTTCGTTCGCCTCGTTCCGGTGGCCGGCGCAGCCAAGGCGCGGCATTAAGGAGCGGTCTTGCGCCCGGTCTATCTCGACAACAACGCGACGACCCGCGCGGATCCCGAGGTCGTCGCCGCGATGTTGCCGTTCTTCACGGACCAGTTCGGCAATGCGTCGTCCTCGCATGCGTTCGGCAGCGAGGTCGCCGGGGCCGTGAGGCAGGCGCGCAAGAGCCTGCAGGCGCTGCTCGGCGCCGCTTTCGACCACGAGATCGTCTTCACCTCGGGCGGGACGGAATCCGACAATGCCGCGATCCTGTCGGCGCTCGACGCGCAGGAGGGCCGGAACGAGATCGTCGCGACGGCGGTGGAGCATCCCGCGATCCTGGCGCTCGTCGAATATCTGCGGGATCGGCGTGGCGCGACCGTGCATCTGGTCGGCGTCGATGCCGCCGGCCGCCTCGATCTGGAGGCTTACCGGCGCGCGCTTGGGCCGCGCACGGCGATCGCCTCGGTGATGTGGGCGAACAACGAGACCGGCACGCTGTTTCCGGTTTCCGAGCTGGCCAAGCTCGCGCATGAGGCCGGCGCGCTATTCCACACCGACGCCGTGCAGGCGGTCGGCAAGATCGCGATCGATCTGAAGAGCGCCGATATCGACCTGTTGTCGCTGTCCGGCCACAAGCTGCACGGTCCCAAGGGCATCGGTGCGCTGTATGTCAGAAAGGGCACGCCGTTCGTGCCGCTTCTGCGCGGCGGCCCGCAGGAGCGCCGGCGGCGTGGCGGCACCGAGAACGTGCCCGCGATCGTCGGGCTCGGCAAGGCGGCCGAGCTCGCTGGCCGACATCTTGCCGATGAGCAGGGCCGGGTGCGCAGTCTGCGCGACCGGCTGGAGCAGGACATCATCCAGAGCGTCGGCCATTGCGCCGTGCTCGGCGATCCGGACCATCGCCTGCCGAACACCTCCAACATCGCCTTCCAGCATCTGGAAGGCGAGCCGATCGTGATGCGCCTGAACCAGGCCGGCATCGCGGCTTCGCTCGGCTCCGCCTGCGCGTCCGGCTCGATGGAGCCGTCGCATGTGCTGCGCGCGATGAACGTTCCGGCCGATCTGCTGCGCGGCGCCGTCCGCTTTTCCTTGTCGCGCGACACGTCGACCGAGGACATCGAGCGCGTGCTGCAGGTTCTGCCCGATATCGTCGCCAGGTTGCGCGAGACCTCGCCGGCCTGGCTGCAGCATCATCCTCCGCAATCGGCGGACCCCCTTCGATCCACGGAGCTCACGCAATGAAAGTCATGATCCGCCGCTCGCCGGAAACGGGCCTGTCGATCTACGTCCCCAAAAAGGACCTCGAGGAGCCCATCGTCGAGTCCGAGCACGAGTCCTTGTGGGGCGGCTGGATCCGCATCGCCAATGGCTGGGTGCTGGAATTGCCGCAGATGGCCGCCGACACGCGGCTGCCGATCACGATCAATGCGCGCAAGCGCGGTGGCGAAGGGGACGAGTGATGAACGCGCCGCTTCCTCATATCGACATCGTCAAGCAGGCCGATGCCGAGGCCCTGCTCAAGGACGTTGTCGCCGGACTGAAGGCCGGCAAGGTCGTCCCGTTCCTCGGTCCCGCCGTGTCGGAGCAGTCCGGCGCCGACGTGCCGATGAATCCTGAAGCGCTGGCCGCGTTCTTCGGCACCAAGGTGGCGCTGCCGCGCCGCGCCAAGGGCAATGCGTGGGCTTCAGCCCAGCACATCGAGAGCACGCGCCACCGCTCGACGGTGACGGCGCTGATGGCTGAAGCCTTTGCCGCGCCGGTCGCGCCGACACCGCTGCAGCAGCATCTGGCGTCGCTGCCGCTGCCGATGATCGTCGACAGCTGGTATGACGGCGCCATGCGGACGGCGCTGGCTGGACGTACTGACTGGGGCGAGGTGCAGGGCATCACCCGTGCCGGCATCGGCGAGGACCGCTGGTATCGCTTCTATGACGCCGCGGGCGCCGAGAGCGATCGCGAGAAGGCTGCAAGCTGGACCACGCTGCTCTACAAGCCGCATGGCGGGATCACGCCGGCCAAGAACTTCCTGATCACCGATGCCGACTATGTCGAGGTGCTGACCGACATCGACATCCAGACGCCGATACCCGACACGGTCAAGGACCGGCGCACCGACCGCAGCTTCCTGTTCATCGGCTGCCGCTTCAACGACCAGCTGCTGCGCACCTATGGTCGCCAGGTGATCAAGCGCTCCGGCGCCGAGCATTACGTCCTGGTCGAGCCCGACTCATTGTCGAAGAACGAGCTGAAGTTCTTCATTGCCGAGCGGTTGACGCCGATCGCGATTCCGCTGGTCCGCGCCACCGAGATCATCATCGGCGGCTGAATACAACCAATCGATCGGATCATCGGACAGCGCGGTCGCATGCCGCGCTGTCTTGCTGTTCGGCTTGAGGCCTTGGCCGAGTCTGTAACGTTTCTAACATCCGCGCGATCGCGAGCCTCTCGCATGTTGGCAAGGCGACAGGCGCAATCATCTCACTAACACGTTGATAGTCCGGCGAAATGACCGCTTCCGCGGCGTGGCACGCGAGTTGCTGAACCATCGTCAAGGCGGTTTGCGGCTCGCCAGCAACGTAAGGAGCGGACATGGACGCGTCAGTGCAGCACGAACAGGCGACGATACCGGACGGCGACAAGCTGAGCTCGGTGATGCAGACCATCGCGGAACACAAGGGTTGCGGCACCTCGGGCGGCAGCGGCAAGGCGAGCTGCGGCTCGGGCGCAGGCGAGAACGACCTTCCGCCGGAGATCTGGGAGAAGGTGAAGAACCATCCCTGCTACAGCGAGGAGGCGCATCATCACTACGCGCGCATGCATGTCGCGGTCGCGCCCGCCTGCAACATCCAGTGCAACTACTGCAACCGCAAATATGACTGCGCCAACGAGTCGCGTCCGGGCGTGGTCAGCGAGAAGCTGTCGCCGGAGCAGGCCGCCAAGAAGGTGCTCGCCGTCGCCTCGACCATTCCGCAGATGACCGTGCTCGGGATCGCCGGTCCCGGCGATCCGCTCGCCAATCCGGAGAAGACGTTCAAGACCTTCGAGCTGATCGCCCGGACCGCCCCGGACATCAAGCTCTGCCTGTCGACCAACGGCCTCGCGCTGCCCGACCATGTCGACACCATCGCCGGATTCAACGTCGATCACGTCACGATCACGATCAACATGGTCGACCCTGAAATTGGCGCCAAGATCTATCCCTGGGTGTTCTGGAAGCACAAGCGCTACACCGGCGTCGAGGCGGCCAAGCTGCTCACCGATCGCCAGCTGCAGGGCCTGGAGATGCTTACCGAGCGCGGCATCCTCTGCAAGGTCAACTCGGTGATGATCCCGGGCGTCAACGACAAGCACCTCGTCGAGGTCAACAAGGCGGTGAAATCGCGCGGCGCGTTCCTGCACAACATCATGCCGCTGATCTCGTCGCCGGAGCACGGCACGGTGTTCGGCCTGACCGGCCAGCGCGGCCCGACGGCGCAGGAGCTGAAGGCGCTGCAGGACGAGTGCGAAGGCGAGATGAACATGATGCGGCATTGCCGCCAGTGCCGCGCCGACGCCGTGGGCCTGCTCGGCGAGGATCGCTCGGCCGAGTTCACCACCGACAAGATCATGGCGATGGAGGTGAACTACGACATCGACAGCCGCAAGGCCTATCAGGAGGCGGTCGAGAGCGAGCGCGTCGCCAAGGTCGTGGCGAAGCAGGAAGAGCTCGCCTCGCTCGCCGGCCAGTCGAGCGACATCAAGCTCTTGATCGCGGTCGCGACCAAGGGCTCGGGCCTGATCAACGAGCATTTCGGTCACGCCAAGGAGTTCCAGGTCTACGAGCTCTCCACGGCCGGTGCCAAGTTCGTTGGTCACCGCCGCGTCGACCTGTACTGCCAGGGCGGCTATGGCGACGAGGACAGCCTGGAGACCGTCATCCGCGCCATCAACGACTGCCATGCGGTGTTCGTGGCCAAGATCGGCGGCTGCCCGAAGAGCGACCTGCAGGCGGCGGGCATCGAGCCGGTTGACCAGTTCGCGCATGAGTTCATCGAGAAGTCCGCGATCGCCTGGTTCAAGAGCTATCTCGACAGGGTGAACAGCGGCGAGATCCAGCACGTCGTGCGCGGCGACGCCGAAATTCGCCAGGGCGCCCTGATCTCGGCGGCGTGACATCAGACCCCGGCGGCGCGATCCCGCCGCCGGGTCCCTTCGACAGGAGCCTTTGATGACCTTGAAGATCATTGCCTCGCAGTGCACGAGCTGCTCGGCCTGCGAACCCGAATGTCCGAACGTGGCGATCTCGGAGAAGAACGGCACCTTCGTGATCGATCCGAAGAAGTGCACCGAGTGCATCGGCCATTTCGACGAGCCGCAATGCGCGGCGGTCTGCCCGGTCGACAACACCTGCGTGATCGACAATTCGTTCCCGCGCTACCAGCCGCCGGCTTGAGGGAGACCGAGATGAACTTCACGCTCACGCCGGCCGCGCAGAAATTCATGCGCATGATGTTGCGGGCCGACGGCACTGCGGGTTCCGGCTTCCGGCTCGCCGTCTCTCCCGGCGGCTGCTCCGGGCTCGCCGCCGACATCAGCGTCCTCGCCGTACCCCAGCCCGGCGATGCGGTGGTCGAGCGAGACGGCGTCAGGCTGTTCCTGCCGGCAGAGAGCCGGCTGCTGCTGGACGGCGTCACCATCGACTTCGCGGATACCGCGACGCAGACCGGCCTCGTGTTTTACGATCCGAAACAGGTCTCGTGCTCGACCCATGCCTTGAAGGCGCTGGAGCACTAGGACAGCTCGCCATGCCCACCGATGCCCGGCCCAGCTCTCAGACTGCCATCGAGGACGCGCTGCTCGCCGACGCGCTGCTCGGCGGCGGCCTGCCGGAGGAAGCCGAGTATCATCTGTGGCAGGCGGGCCAGAGCTATCATCTCGACGAGGTTGCGGAGACGCATCTGAAGGAGGCGGACGCGCTGGCGCCTGGGCATGCGGCGGTCCTGATCGGCTTCTACCGCTTCTATTTCTACAAGGGACGGCTCGCTGACGCGCTGCGGATCGCCAAGCGGTGCCTCGCCAAGGCGGCCGTCGAAAACCGCTTGCCACCGCACTGGCGCGACGTTCGCGCCGGTCATGCCGAGTTCGGCAGCTATGACAACATGCTGCCGCGCTTCTTCATGTTCACCTTGAAGGGATACGCCTATTTGCAGATGCGCCTCGGCAATCTCGTCGAGGGACGGCTTGCGGTGCAGAAGCTGCTCGAGCTCGATCCCAGCGACAAGATCGGCGCACGCGTCCTGCTCGAGGTGGTCGACCGGGTGGAGCTCGACGATGAATGACGACATCGACGAGGCCATCGACTGGCAGGGCAACGAGATCAGTTGCGCGGGCTGCGAACACGCGCCGCTCAACGCATCCGGCGGATGTCGCCTTCGGCACGCCTGCGTGCACGACCGCTACGCCCGTCGCATCGACCGCTTCTTCAATTGGAATCCGGCGCTCGCCAACGGCTACGTCAAGCATCCGCACTTCGAGGTTCGTGCGATCGCGGCGAAGCATGCCAGCCCGTTCTTTCTGCCGCCGCTGCTCGATGATCCCGAGGAGACGGTGCGCTGGAACGCCGCGCGGCGGCTGCCGAAGCGGCTGGTGCTGCGGCTGCGCCATGATCCGCATCGCGAGGTCCGCATTCGGATCGCGACCGTGCTCGATCCGGAAGACCTGATGCCGATGATGATGGACGACGACTATTACGTCCGCCTCGTCGTGGCGCGCCGCATCGTGCCGTCTGTGCTCGGCCGCATGATGGGGGACCCGGAGGCCGAGGTCCGCCGCGTCGTCGCGCGGCGCATCCCGAGCGACTGGCTGCTCGGCATGATCAGCGACCCCGATCCACGGGTACGGCTCGAGATCGCCGAGCGCCTCGTGCCTGATCTTCTCACCGCGATGCGCAAGGACGCCGATTGGCGTGTGCGTCACGAGGTTGCGAGCCGGATCGCGCTCAGCGAGCTCGGCGAGTTGGCGCGCGACGAGGATCCGCTGGTGCAGGAGATGGCGCGCGGCCGGCTCGACAATCGTTCCGGAGCTGCGATGGAGAAACCGGCATGAGCAACATCGTTCGTGACAGCGAGGTCGTGGAGCTGTCCGCGCCGCCGTATTTCGCGTTCGGCGAGAAGGTCAAGGCCAAGCGTACGATCCGCAACGACGGCACCTATGCAGGCAAGGAGATCGGCGAGATCCTCGCGAAGAAGGGCGAGGTCGGCTACGTCGTCTCGATCGGAACCTTCCTGCAGCAGTTCTACATCTACGGCGTCGAGTTTCTCGAGAGCGGAAACCGCGTCGGCATGAAGCGCAAGGAGCTCGAATCCACCGTTCCCCGCGGGGAGGCCGAGGACGAGCTGCCGCTGCCGGGAGCATACAAGTCATGATCGAGCCACGCCTGCCGAAATATCAATGGGGTCAGCGGGTGAAGGCGCTGATCGATCTGGTCAACGACGGCTCGTTTCCGAACGCGCCGGCCGAGGCGAAGCTGGTCGGCGTCGGCGACATGGGCGAGATCGTCCAGGTCGGCACTCACACCGAGGCGAACATGCCGATCTATCTCGTCGAGTTCGGCGAGCAGCTCGTCGTGGGCTGTCTCGAAGAGGAGATCGTCCCGGTCTAGGGAGATGTTCTGCCATGATCGCAGCCGCGCTCGAGCCCAGCGTCATCCTGCCTGCGCATCCCAACGAACTGGATCGCAAGCGGATCGAACGCGCGCTGAAGTCGCGCAAGCGCTATCGCTACGTCGAGCCGACGGTGTCGCCGGCGACTGAGGGCTATCACGTCCAGAGTCCGTGCTGCTCGCGCAACATCGACAAGGACGGCGGGGTGATCGACGTCGCGCTGCTGCGTCATGACGCCGCGAACGCAATGTGGAAGCTGTTCTGGAGAGATCACGGTCGGGGGATTTGGGAGCTGCACAGCGTGCATCGGCGGTTGACCGCGGCGGTTGACGAACTGAACGCCGATCCCGAGCGGATATTCTGGCAGTAGCAAAGAGGACGGGTGGCATGGCGCTTGCCGAGCAGGAACTGAATGAGATCGAGCAGGTCCTCACCGGACCAGATGCCGGCAGCGCGGCGTTCGGCGAACTGCGCCGTCGGTTTCCCAAGCTGGCGCTGACGCGGTGTGATGCCTCCGACGTGACCGAGGCGCCGTTCCGCAGCTATCCGGCGTTCGATCTGCATCTGCTCGACGCCAGCGAACATTGCGCTGGGGTCACCGACGATCCGGCGAAGGCCACCGGCCTGATCCTCGCCAGGCGGAGCTGATCATGATCAATCCCGTTCTGGTGCACGATGCGGATCGACAGGAGCAGGACGAGACCGAACTTACGCCGGTTGGCTCCGACTTCATCCCGCTGTCCGATCCCGACATCACGACGGCGGAGATCGCGGCGGTCGAGGCGACGCTTCGCTCGCCGCGGCTGTCCTGCGGTCCGCTGGTGGAGGAGTTCGAGGCAACGTTCGCCGCCTATCTCGGGCGCAAATATGCCATCGCCGTCCCGAGCGGAACGCTCGGTCTGCTGCTGATTCTGAAGGCGATGGGGATCGGGCCCGGCGACGAGGTGATCGCGTCGTCGTATTCGTTCCGCGAGATCGCGCATGCGATCAGCATCGCCGGCGCCAAGCCGGTGTTTGCCGATATCGACTACTATTCGGGCACGCTGGCCCCGAGCAAGATCGAGGCGCGCATCACGGAGCGCACCAAGGCGATCCTGGCCGGCAACACCAACGGCCACCCGGCCAAATGGTCTGAGCTGCAGGCGATCGCGAAAGCCCACGAACTGCCTGTCATCGAGGATTCGACCGAGGCTATCGGCTCGAGATACAAGGGGGCGCTGGTCGGCACATTCGGTACAGCCGCGGTGTTCGACTTCTCGCAGCCCTTCGCGCTGACCTGCGGCGAGGGCGGCATGGTCGTCACCGACGACGTCGACATCGCGGTGGCCGTGCGTCGGCACCGGTCGCACCGGCTCGACGAGCGCGCATCGGTCGTGGTCAGCAGCAGCGCGTCGCACCAGGCCGTGATGAGCGACGTGACCGCCGCGCTCGGGCTGGCGCAACTGAGGCGGATCGACGAGATCCTCGAGCGGCGCAAGCTGATCGAGCAGATCTATTACAGCGAGGTGCAGTCGTTCGAGGGCATCAAGGATCCCTATGTCGGTCCAGATGTCACCGAGGTGAACTGGTTCCTCTACCAGGTCCATCTCGGCACCCGGTTCTCGAAGTCGAGCCGGGACTCGATCGTCGAGGATCTCAGAGTCGAGCAGGTCGAGGCGGTGGCCTATTCGAATCCTCTGCATCTGCAGCGACACTATTTCGACATGGGTTATCGCCGTGGCGATTATCTCGTGACGGAGAAGGTGGCCGATCGTGTGGTGGCCCTGCCGTTCCACGTCCATCTCACCACGGACCAGATCGCCTTCATCGTTGCGACGATGAAGGACGCCTCGGTCAATGTCGGGGCGGGCGCCGCGATCTACTGACACCAGTTGAACTCAACCCAGCAAAGGAGACATTCAATGGCAACTCTGACGGTCATGCCCTCCGGCAAGACGATCGAGGTGGGCGAGGGCACCACCATTCTGGCAGCGCTGCTCGGCGCTGAGGTCGAGATCCAGCACAAATGCGAGGGCCAGGCAAAGTGCGGCTCCTGCCACATCTTCCTGCAGGAGGGACGCAAGGGCGTGTCGAAGGTGACGAAGCTCGAGAACGAGAAGCTCGACACCATCGTCGGCGTCGGCTCGAAGTCGCGCCTCGCCTGCCAGGCGACCATCCTTGGCACCGAGAACGTCAAGATCGAGCTGCTCGGCTTCGGTTCAGGCCTGTAAGAGGAGGATACCATGGACAATTTGACGCTGCATGTCCGCTTCGCCAATGACGGCACTGTCGCCGAGATCAGCGAACGCCCCGGGGACCTGACGCCACAGCAATGGTTCGACAAGTTGAGTGCTGCGATCGGCATGAAGGCCTATCAGACCTTTGCCGGAGGCCGCGGCGTGTTCAAGGTCGACCGTGACCAGATCGAGGCTCTGAAGACCGCAGCCGTCTCGTGACGGCGGCGGTGTGACCTTCGATGCGAGCGGCAGCATGAGCGCGGATGCGGGACAGGCGTGTCGATTCTTCGTCTCGTACACCGGCGTCAAGCTGCCGCTGCGGCTGGTGACTGCGATCGCGCCGGAGCAGCTCTCGAACCGGAACACGTTCATCCGCGGCTATTTCGATGCCGACGGCGTACTGACCGGGTTCGAAAAGATCGTCTATGGCGAGATCGAGCTCACGCACTGCTACAGCTACCATGCCAATGGGGCGCTGAGCCGGGCCGAGATCGTGATGCTCGACGAGGATCCGGTGACGCTGAATTTCGACGAGACCGGCGCGCCTGTGGCCGCGCACGACGCTGCGTGAGCGGGAGGGACCGTGACTGTCGCCAAGCTGATCGAGGCTCTTGCCAGCATGCCGAAGGACGCTATCGTGCTGATGGACAGTGGCGGCGGTTTGTCGCGTGTCGATGCGCTGGAGCTCGTGGACCAGCAGGGCCCGGGGGCGCCGGCTGAGGTCATCCTGCAGCCGAGCTTGGACGAGTAGAGACAGGAACGACCGATGGCGGATGCTGGGACTTCAGAGACCGGGACTTCAGAAGCGGGACCGGTCGTCACGCCCTATGAACGAATTGGCGGCGCCGTCGTGGTCGATCGTCTGGTCGAGTCGTTCTACCACCGGATGGATACTCTGCCCGAGGCGAGGGCCATCCGCGACATGCACGGCACCAATCTTGGGCCGATCAAGCACATCCTGAAGCGATACCTCTCGGAATGGCTCGGCGGCCCGAAGCTGTATTCACCTGAGAAGGGGCATCCGCGGCTGCGTCAGCGCCATATGGGCTTTCCCATCGGCAATGCCGAGCGCGACGCCTGGCTGCTCTGCATGCGCGGCGCGCTCGAGGAGACCGTCAGCGACATCGAGGCCCGCCAGGATGTCGACGCCGCGATGACCAAGCTTGCCGACTGGATGCGCAACCAGGCCGGCAATCCGCACGACGCGCGGGCCGCGCGACCGTGAGCTGAGAGGTAAGCCGCGGTGCTCAAGAATGGGCCCTCTCTCCTTGTGGGAGAGGGCATCGCCGGCCTCTCCACATATTTGGTCGGGTGAGGGGGGCTCTCTGCGAGGTGGCGCCCGGCGAGAGAGACCCCTCACCCAACCGAGTCTGCTGCGCTGTCCTGCATGCCCTCTCCCACAAGGGGAGAGGGCGCTGTATCGCGCAGCGAGCTTGTAGGTGATCCGAAGGTTCTTGTAGTCCATCGGACCACAA
Source organism: Bradyrhizobium sp. HKCCYLRH2015 (assembly GCF_051168215.1). NCBI lineage: Bacteria > Pseudomonadati > Pseudomonadota > Alphaproteobacteria > Hyphomicrobiales > Nitrobacteraceae > Bradyrhizobium > Bradyrhizobium sp. HKCCYLRH2015. The sequence goes on from NZ_JBNPUO010000020.1 coordinate 23,681, forward strand.
CTAGTACCCAACTAATACAACGGCACGCCGAAGAAATTCTCGTCGTCGCCGCCCCAGGCGCGGTGCAGCGCCAGCGCGTTCTGCCATTGGATCAGCTCGGTGCCGCTGGCGTTGCGGTGGGTGATCTTGCCGTCCGGATGCTCGGCGAGCAGAAAAGGCTTGCCGTTGCGGATGAAGCGGTTGAGATCCTTGGTGTCGTTGGGGCGCACCACGCAACGTGGCCGCTCGTCGATCAGGATGGTGGTCGGCAGCATCGCGACGCTCTCACTCCATCGGATTCTCAATCGGTCGGCGGTCCCATGTCGTCGTCGGCCTTCTTCTTCTTTTTCTTGTCGGTCTTGGCGAGCGCGTAGGCGCCGGCATTCTTCAGCGTGATCGGCGGCTGGCCGACGACGTATTGCGAGATCCACGCCAGTGTCCGCTCATGTGCCAGCGCGGCTGCAGATTCATCATAGGTCTCGCCGTTGCCGTCGAACGCATGCGCGGCATTCGGATAGGAGAATGCGCTGACCTCGGGATGATAGGCGCGGAACATGGTCACCTCCGCGAACGGCACGACGATGTCGGCCTCGCCGAAATGGAGCAGGGTCGGAATCTTGCGCTTGGCGCCGGCCGCATTGACGACACCTGTCGCGTAGTAGCTCACCGCGCAGGCCACGCCGGAGACGCGGTTGGCCGCGTCATAGGCCAGACCGCCGCCGGCGCCGAAGCCGACTACCGCCACCTTGCCGCAGTCCTTGACGCTGTCGACGGTCGACTGGACTTCGGCGAGCAGCGGCGTTGCCGGATCCGGCACGGACTTGGCCGGCTCGCCCTCCACCGTCGATTCGACCGCCGCAGGAGGTGACAGCTCCGGCGCAATCACGACATATCCGCTGGCCGCAAAGGTATCGGCGATCTTGCGTAGCCTGCCGGCAGCGTCAGCGCCGTCCGGCAGGACGACGATCGCCCCCTTCGGCGCGTCGGTGGGATCGGCACGAAACGCCTGAAAGGTATGGCCGTCGCTGGCGGTCAGCTTGATCGTGCTCTCCGTAGGCATGTGATGCTCCTGCTTCCGTTGCGCGGTTGGCGCGCGTTACAACAAACCCAGCTCCAGCGCGGTCTCTTCGGACATGCGCGACTTGTCCCAGGGCGGCTCGAACACGAGCGTGACTTTCACCGATGCGACGCCGTCGACGGCCTGCACGGCGTCCTCCACCATGCGAACGATCTCGCTCGCGACCGGGCAGCCGGGCGCCGTCAGGGTCATGTCGATCTCGACGGCGCCGCCGCCCTCGTGCGCGATCCGATAGACCAGCCCGAGATCGTAGACGTTCACCGGAATCTCCGGGTCATAGACCGTTCGCAACGCCGCAATCACGCTCTCGGCTGCACTCTGGGAGCCGGTCGCTACGGCGGTCTGCGCCGGGGAAGGAGGGGGCGGGGCGTGCATGGTCATCATGCGTTGGTTCCTCTCATGATCCTGGTTCGCACCGGGGGATGGTCGTTGCAATTCGAGTCATGTTTCGCTTCGCTCGTGCATGGCGTCGCCTCATTCCGGACCGAGCCCCTCGGCCAGCGCGGCGACGACCGGCCATCCGACGGCGCCGGTGGGATCGAGTCGCCGCAGCGCCGCGAGCATTTCGGCTGCACCCTCGGAATCAGTCTTGCGCAGATGGATGAAGGCGAGGGCCTTCAGCGTGTAGAGCGCGAAACGGCCGGCGCCGTCCGGCAGCGGATCATGCGGCGTCCAATGCCGCCAATCACGTGGCCAGCCGGCCTGGCGCGCCGCTTCGGCAAGGCCCAGCTCGGCGACCGCCTCTGCCTCGTCGAGATGGCCCTGATAGGTGTGAATCTTATATAGGCAGAAGTAGGTCGGAAGCTGCTGCGGAGCGGCCGCCAGCGCCTGGCGAAACAGCCGGTCCGCCTGCGCGTGGTCGCGGCGATAGGCCGCCACGCCCTGTTGCAACAGGGCATCGATCTCTTGCGGCAGATCGCCGAAGTTGATCGTGTCGGGTTCGCTGACGAGTTCGAGCATCTGCATTGACCTCGATCAAATCACTGCAAGACGCGGACCGTTTTCGCGCGGGCGCAGCAGTGTCGAAGCCGGCACGAGGCGGGTGGAAGAACGGGCCGATGTTGGATTTTGAACGCCGCTTCCTCGCCGCCCCGCGGCCGATGTCGCAAACACGACGCGACGCTTGCGCGATTTGGCGTGGACACGTCGTCAGATGCCGGCGAGCCGGCGATTGCGGCGCGCAAATGACTGGTTCGGAGCTTGCATGATGCCGTCATCAATCCAGCGGGAGCAGCAGCGATGGCGATGGCAGCAACGGATATCGAGCGTCTGATCAAGGAGGCGTTCCCGGATGCCGTTGTCGTGATCGAGGATCTGGCAGGCGATGGCGACCATTATTCGGCGCGCGTCACCTCACAGGCCTTCGCTGGGAAGAGCCGGGTGCAGCAGCATCAGATGGTCTATTCGGCTCTCAAGGGCCAGATGGGCGGCGTGCTGCACGCGCTGGCGCTCGAAACGTCATTGCCGAAGTGATCGTTGCCGCCCGGCTGATCGGTCGCATTCAGGGAAAGGATCCAGTCCATGTCGACATCCGAACGCATTCAGAAGCTGATCGACGGCAGTGATGTCGTGCTGTTCATGAAGGGCGTGCCGGCCGCGCCGCAATGCGGCTTCTCCGCCGCGGTGGCGCAGATCCTGGCCAAGCTCGACGTGGCGTACGAGAGCGTCAACGTGCTCGCCGATCCCTTCATTCGCGAAGGCATCAAGGAGTTCTCCAACTGGCCGACCATTCCACAGCTCTACGTGAAGGGCGAGTTCGTGGGTGGCTGCGACATCGTGCGCGAGATGTTCCAGGCCGGCGAGCTCGCGACACTGCTCGCCGACAAGGGCATCAAGGCGCCTGCGTCATGAGCGATGCCGATGTCGCCGAGGCGGATGACGCGTTCGAGATTCCGCAGCTCTACAAACACCACGCCTTCGTCTGCCTGACGCAGCGCCCGCCCGGACATCCGCGCGGCAGCTGCGGCGCGCTCGGCGTGCAGCCGCTGTGGGACCGGCTGACCAAGACCATCGAGGCGCAGCGGTTGACGGACATCGGCGTCACCGCTGCCGGCTGCTTCGGCTTCTGCAGCGCCGGACCGATGATGGTGGTCTATCCGGACGGCGTCTGGTATCGGCCGACCACCGCTGAGGATATCGACGAGATCGTCGAATCCCACTTCAAGCAGGGCAAGCGTGTCGATCGCCTGGTCATGGTGTTGAAACGCTGACGTGCTGTCCGGAGCCGCTCAGCGCGGCTCCGGACAAGGTGTCGACGCCTCCGGACGCGTGCAGCCCTGGACGTCGTCCAGATCGTCGTACTGCCGAAGCAGCGAGATCACGGGTTCACGATCGAAGCCGGCGCAGCACTGGCCGCCGGCTTCGATCAATGGCCGGCGGATCAGCAGCGGATCCTCGAGCATCAGGTCGATGGCCGCGACGGCTTCGATCGTCTCTGGCTCGATCTCTCCTGATTTCACGCGCGGCGAGGCTGGATTGAACCAGGCCCAGACGGGAGTCCCGGCGAAATACGCGCGCAGCCGCTCGCCGGTCCAGGGCTCGGTCAAGAGATTCCTGGCGACGACATCGTGGCCGGCGCGCGTCAGCATCAGCTTCTGCCGGGCGTTGGTGCTGCAGCCCGGCTTCTCGTAGAAGACGACGGTCGTCACGTCAGGCGCCGCCGAGCTGGACGAGCTGCGCGCCGCCGGCGCGGCCGAGAATGGTGTCGACCTTCTTGCGCACCGACTCGATCGTGAGCGGCTTGACCACGGCGCCATGCGCGCCGGCCTTGAGACCCTCGATCGCGATCGCCTCGTCCGCCTTGGCGGTCACGATCAGAATCCGCACGCCCTTGAACTTCGCCAGGATCTCGCGGACGAGCTCGGGGCCGCGTTGCTTCAGGAAGGAAACCCCGAGCAGCACCACGTTCGGCGCCAGCCAGTCGACGCCCTTCTCATACGCCTCCTCGGGAGTCGCCAATTCATGTGTCTCGATCTCGTCGTGCAACATGAACTGCAGGGCCGCGCGCGTGATCTCGTCGTCGTCGATCACGAACACGCGCCGCTGGTCCACGGCCTTGGCCGTCTCCACTCCGATCTGCATTGCATCCTCCTCAACGTTGTCAGCGTCTGTGCCGCAGGGCTGCGGAGAGGACCTAGCAAATCTCGTTCCGGGCGCCGCGCGGCTGAAAAGCCGCCGCCGTTGTGTCGTTTCGGACAGCACCGCGCGTCGTCGCATCTTGCGAAGCATTCCGATGTCGGGTTTGCAACAACCCGCCATCGCGCACGGAATGCTCCGCATCTCCTTTAAATCATGACTGTTTTTGACGCCGTGCGCGTGCTGGCACAGCCGTTGCAAAACTGGGCCCAGGCAATGGTTGAGGGCTGAGTGCACGCCGACGCTTCGGACGAGCGATGCTCTCCTTCCCAACAACCCGTCTGCCGGTTCGGACACAGAGAGGACGCGGTCACGCCTCGCGAACAGCGCGGGCGCGACATAGGCAATCGGTTGATGGAGAGCAGAATGTCATCACTGCGACAAATCGCATTCTACGGCAAAGGCGGCATCGGCAAATCGACGACGTCGCAGAACACGCTCGCGGCGCTCGCCGAGATGGGTCATCGGATCCTGATCGTCGGCTGCGA
>NZ_JBNPUO010000021.1:0-4763 GCF_051168215.1 Bradyrhizobium sp. HKCCYLRH2015
TCCTGGTGTGTCTCGAACATTTGGCGATGCTCAAGACCGCAGAAGAATCCACGCCATGCACCATGTCCAGTCTGTCTTGAACCGGACAGCCGTGGGACAAGCCCGGCCATGACGAGGAGGAGAGGGCGGCGCGCAACAACAACACCCATGCGCTTTGTTGCATAGGCCTGTCAGGAGAGCCGCGCCTAGACCGCTTTCTCCCTGCCATCCGTCGCGCTAAGAACGCGAGACCACCACGGAGCTCCCCATGACCGATCTCTGGCGCCTGCCGGCTGCCGATCTTGCCGCCCTCATCAAGTCGAAACAGGTCTCCGCCCGCGAGGCCGCGACATCAGCGCTGGCGCGGCTCGATGCGGTGAACCCCGCGATCAACGCCGTGATCGATCACCGTCCAGACGAGGTTCTGAAACAGGCCGACGCCATCGACGCCCGGCTGGCGAACGGCGAGGACCCCGGGCCGCTCGCCGGCGTGCCAGTGACGATCAAGGTCAATGTCGACCAGACAGGCTTCGCCACCACCAACGGCCTCAATCTGCAGAAGGACGCGATCGCCTCGGCCCACAATCCGGTCGTCAACAACTTCGTCAAGGCCGGCGCCGTGCTGCTCGGCCGCACCAACACGCCTGCGGTGTCCTATCGCTGGTTCACCAGCAACCTCATCCATGGCCACACTAGGAATCCCCGCGATCCCGGCATCACCCCGGGCGGCTCCTCCGGCGGCGCCGGCGCGGCGACCGCCGCCGGCATCGGCCATATCGGCCACGGCACCGATATCGCCGGCTCGGTGCGCTATCCCGCCTATGCCTGCGGCATCCACGGCCTGCGCCCGACGGTCGGCCGCATCCCCGCCTTCAACACCTGCCTGCCGGAGCGGCCGATCGGCCCGCAGATCAGCGCCGTCTCCGGCCCGCTCGCCCGCACGGTCAACGACGTCAGGATCGCGCTGGCAGCGATGTCGGCGCGCGACGTCCGCGATGTCTGGTGGATGCCGGTGCCGCTCGAGGGCCCTCCCTTGCCGAAGCGCGTCACGCTCTGCGTCAACCCCGACGGCCTCAACCCGGTGCCGGAAGTCGTCGCCGCGCTGCGCGATGCCGCCAGGCGGCTCGAAGCCGCCGGCTGGGCCGTCGAGGAGATCGCGGACACGCCGCCGCTGCAGGAGGCCGCGCTGCTGCAGACCCGGCTCTGGCTCGGCGACGGCTACGAGGCGCAGCTCGCCGCAGCCGAGAAGGAAGGCGATCCCGGCGCGCTGGCCTGCCTGCGCGGCGTCAGTGACAAGGTTCATCCGTTCGACCTCTCGGCGACGCTGGCCCGCCGCGCCGCGCTGACACGGCAATGGCTCCTGTTCATGGAGCAGCATCCGCTGCTGCTGATGCCGGTCTCCGGCATGCTGCCGTTCGCCGACCAGCTCGACCGCAAGGACGAGGAGTCGTTCAGGCAGGTCTGGCATGCCCAGCTCACGCAGATCGCCATTCCCTTCTTCGGCCTGCCGGGCCTCGTGGTCTCCACTGGCATGGTCGGCCGCGTCCCCGTCGGCGTGCAGCTCGTCGGCCAGCGTTTTCGCGAGGACATGTGCCTTGCCGCGGGCGAGGCCATCGAGGCCGGCGGCACGCCGCCGTCACCGATCGATCCGGTGCTGGGCTGATGGCCAGCATCTACGATTTCACCGCGACCTCGCTGAAGGGCGAGGAGGTGCCGCTGCAGCGCTTCGAGGGCCAAGTGCTCCTGATCGTCAACACCGCCAGCGCCTGCGGCTTCACGCCGCAATATCGCGGCCTGGAGGCGCTGCACCGCGCCTATGCGGACAGGGGCTTTGCCGTGCTCGGTTTTCCCTGTAACCAGTTCGGCGCCCAGGAGCCCGGCACGGCCGAGGAGATCGGCGCGTTCTGCGCCGGCAAGTACGACGTCACCTTCCCGCTGTTTGCGAAGATCGACGTCAACGGCGCCGACGCGCACCCGCTGTACAGGTTCCTGAAGGGCGAGAAGACGGGCCTCTTGGGCTCGGCGATCAAATGGAATTTCACCAAATTCCTGGTCGATCGCACCGGCCACGTGGCATCGCGCCATGCGCCGACCACCACGCCCGAGGCGCTGAAGAAAGAGATCGAGGCACTGCTGTGAGCGACAACGAGACCTTCACCTTCCCCGACCGTCTCTCGGTCGATCCGAAGAGCCCCTATTACAACGCGGAGATCCTGTCGCGCGACGTCGGCATCCGCTTCAAGGGCGCCGAGAAGACCAATGTCGAGGAATACTGCATCAGCGAAGGCTGGATCCGCGTCGCCGCCGGCACCGCCAAGGACCGCCACGGCAACCCGCTGACCATCAAGGTGCATGGGCCGGTCGAGCCGTATTTCAAGGATTGAGGATAGGGTCGAGCGCCGCCTCTTGCGCCCGTCCTCAAGTCTGAGGCATCGGCCCCTCAACGATCGTCCGCCCTCAGGATGGGGCACCCTGCCAACCCCATCGTCATGCCCGGGCTCGTCCCGGGCATCCACGTCGGCCTTCTGGGCTCGGACGTGGATGGCCGGGACAAGCCCGGCCATGACGAGTGGAGAGAGCGTGAGCCAACGAGGGCACGGCGCCCGGCGCCAAACAGCAACCCTTCACTCAAAAACATGAGCGACGCTCAGAATTTTCTTGAACGTCGCTCAAGTTCCGTTAGACTACCCCCTGTTCGCACCGGCATCCGCGTATCGCGACGCGCAACGCAATAGCGTTCGCGCGAACGCCACGGGCATGTCCGGCGCGCCCATGAGGTGACGACCATGTCCTATTCCGACCACGATCTCCGTGCTGCCGAAACTGCCGGCGCGATCGGTCCCGACGAGCTGCAGCGCCTGCTCGCCTTCCTGCACCAGCGCGTCGCAACGGCAGCGCCCCGCGCCAAATTCGATGCCGCGCATCTGCTCTGGTACGCCGGCGCCCTGATCGTGATCGGCGCGATGGGCCTGTTCTCGACGGTGGCGTTCTCGCAGATGGGCGGCCGCGCCCTGACCGCCTGCGCGCTCGCTTACGCCGCGGCTTTCGGTCTCGCCGGCAACCACCTCTGGCGCCGCGGCCTGCGCGTCCCCGGCGGCCTGCTGATCGCCATCGCCGTGTCGATGGCGCCGCTCGCCGTCTACGGCGTGCAGGAGGAGCTCGGCTGGTGGAGCCGGTTCGGCAAGCCCGGCACGGTCCACGACTTCTACGTCTGGATCAAGGGCAGCTGGCTGTTCATGGAAATCGCGACCGTCGTCGCAGGCTCCATCGCGCTGCGCTTCTATCGCGTGCCCTTCATCGTCGCCATCATCTCGGTCGCGCTGTGGTTCATGTCGATGGACCTCACGCCCTGGATCTTCAACGTCAGCCACATCGACTGGGAGATGCGCCGCATTGTCTCGATCTGGTTCGGCCTCGGCATTCTCGCGGTCGCCTGGACCGTCGACTACGCCAGCCGTAGCCGCGACTTCGGCTTCTGGCTACACCTCTTCGGCCTGATGGCCTTCTGGGGCGGCATCAGCGCCACCGAAGGCGCGACCGAGCTCGGCAAGGCGGTCTACTGTCTGCTCAACGTCGGCCTGCTCGCCATCGCCGTCATCATCGTCCGCCGCGCCTACGCCGTGTTCGGCGCCATCGGCATCACGATGTATCTCGGCCATCTCGCCGACGTCGTCTTCAAGAACTCGCTGCTGTTCCCGTTCGCGCTGTCGCTGATCGGCGTTGCGGTCGTGGCGGTGGGGCTGGCGTATCACCGGAAGCAGCAGGTGATTGCGGAATGGCTGACGGCCCATCTGCCGGCGGCGGTGATGCGGCTTCGGCCGCGCAGCGAATTGGCTTGAGGCGTGCGGGGTGACTCACCATGCCTGATGTCCAAGCCTTCAAGGAGTTTCTGACGCGCAAGGCCCATTGGCTCGTCGTCCTGTCCTGGCTCATGATTCTGCCGACCGCATACTACGCTTTTGCGCTCTCGATGGTGTCGGGCTCTTGGGTCGCGCACAATTCTCTGCACCAAGACATCCCGATGGCGACGACCAGGATCTATGTCGCCTTGGCTGCGCCAGCCTTCGGTCTGATCGCAGCGATCGTCGCATCGATTGCGAATGCCGCGGGGAGGCGCCTCGCCGCATCGGTTACCGTGATCGTCTATTGGTTCACGATCTTCCTCGGCGGGCCGATCTGCGTGGCGCTCACGCCTTCTGGACCGCAATCATACGACCGGGTCGTGAGCGGACAGCATTTCCAGGTCCCCTGGCACTATCGCCCGGTGGTCGACTTCGTCGTCCCAAACGGCTTCGGATTCACTGCTTATGTGTGTCTGCATGACCCTCGACTCGGCGTCTATGATGAGGGATGCAGGAGTGCGGCAATCCAGGTGACGGTCGCTCCAGACGCTGACTCCGAAAGCCAGAATGGACTCAATCGCTGCCGGCGTTACGTATGCCGCCGCCGGCTCGTGACGCAGGGAGTCGTGATCGATTACGACACGACCGTACCCGACGATGACCCCGACAAGGAGCCGCCGAGCGCCCAGGCTTACATATCCGACTGGAATGATGTGGACCGCAGGTTATTGGCAGTTGTGTTGAGCTGGAAAGTCGAGACGTCAACGGCGAGGCCGGATCAATAGTGATCCAATATGGGGAGGTGGGGCTGGGTCCATTAATTCAAAATTCGAAATTCGGCGACAGTCGAAATTCGGTGACAGTGCTGGACTGCACCCCTCAAGTGAGACACGATAATCTCAGTGACAGGCATTCCGAGGATGACCTGTGGCAGCAAGAGGG
>NZ_JBNPUO010000022.1:0-4756 GCF_051168215.1 Bradyrhizobium sp. HKCCYLRH2015
AGATGAAACGCCTGACCGCCGATTTCAATCGCGACTGGCCCGACGTGACCCGGACGCGCGAGAGCTTCGTGCTGGCGGAAAGATTTCCAATTGGTTCTTGACTTGGGTGCTTGCTCATCGAGCTGCGGCAGCCATCAATTAGCGAGTGGTCGCCAAAGGCTCGCAATTGTAAGTAATCGACAATGCGCACTCAGACAATAGCCCAGCCTTGTGAGGCCGGTGCTGGATACGGAAATGATGGTCTCACGTGGTCGAGTCCAGCCAGCGAAATATTAAACCCATCTATATCTCCCTCAGGATAGCTTCAATTTCGGGTATCAAGTTTCGCCCGGGGCAGTCGGTAGGGGCATGAAGTTTGTGGATAGTGACGCTGGACGTTGGAAGATTCCAACGAACTAAGAGCCACTTCAAAAGGCCCCGCAATGCCTCTCTTTGCTCTGGGCGTACCGCTTCATGTTCGAAGTCACCCTCGACAGCAATCTGAATGTACCCTCTAGGATCGTAGCCCGTATTAGTGTCACCGGCGAACCTTACATCCCGTCCCTCAGCGATTGAGCCCCTTGCGTCGATATAGAAATGATAAGGTACATCGGGCCAGGATGGTTTTGACTTTGATGGTGAGACTCGACCCGGCGACTGCGAGAATGCCTGCAAGCCGCGCATCTTCGCTTCGATGCTCGTCGAGATGTTACTGCGAACGCCCGTGTGATGTATAATAATACCAATGACAGTCTGGGCTGTCATTCCACCATTTGCCGATTTCGCTCGCCATTGTTCGCGCGAGATGATCTCCGGCTGCGCGCCCTGAGCTTCTGGGGTTCGGTCAGCAGAGGACCGCTCGGTACTGGTCGCGCTGCAATTCGAAAGGGTTGCAGCGAGCGCGAGTAACAAAACAAGCTGCTTCCCCATAGCCATTCCTTCGGGTCTGAAGTTCGAATGGAGCGTATTCGGGTGTTATTAGGAATACCTAGACGATGGTCAGGGCGGCCCAAGCCGGCCGATCGGCACCCAAGTTAGGCGCGATTCAGCAGCTATTTTTAAAGTACGCTGTTGGATATCCGCGCTGCTTGTATCCTTGTGCGGTGCTCTGGGCTGTGTCCCTATTCAGCGGGCCGACTCCAACACAGTACCAGCCGGCGCGGAAGTTGGGATAGTAATTACGAGCATTTGTGTCGATGAGTTGTGCTTGAAGCGCACCGCTGACTCCACGGGCGACACTTAGATCTTCGGAGCAATATGCTATCGCGTAGTAACCGCACCTGCGGCCTCCTTCCGAGGGCGGGCTCGGCTGCGCAGGGCTGGGTGCTAAAGCGGCGTTGGGCGCCTGAAGCGCAGCGGGTGCTATAGCCGTTGCGGGTCGAGCACTCGAGTTGGCCCTCTCATTTTCAGAGTCGGCCCTTTCCAAGACGGCATTTGCGAAGCAAGGGCTTGAGCCACTCTTCAACTCCCATACCATCTTGGCTTGAGCATTCGTAGTAAGAATGAGGTAGTAACAGGTAAACCCAGCGCCAGAGATCTGATAGTTTGATCCGCTTTCGCCCCTTGAACTCGTGATGGAGGCCTGACCGAGATTGGGTAAGCTAGCTTCGCGTGTCTGCCCGATCTTGTTGAAGACGATGTGCGGTCCAGGCGGACTGATCGAAACCCACACGCCGTCGAACATTTGCAAGGCATCGTCGGCGAGCGCACTTGCCGAGAAAGCCAATGATACGCTGGTCACTCCGGCAACGAGAAAGACGCGAACGCGCATCGCTCACTGCTCCGCGCTAGGGAGGATCTTTCTTGAAATGCGCAGACGGGAAACACACCGATGAGCCACCTTTGAGCTCCCAGGTCATCTCGCTATTGTTGATCTTGCCGACGAAGTATTGACACGAAAAGCCCTCGCCGGAGACCAGGAAGTTCGACCCGTTCTCGCCGTTTGATACCCGGATGGCCGCCTGTCCTAAGACAGGGAGGCTGGCTTCACGAGAGTTGAGGCCCACCTTGTTGAAGATGAAGTGCGGACCGGGCGGATTGACCGAAACCCAAACGCCGTTGAAAATGTCCAGCGCGTCCGCCCGAGCGTTAGCGGTTGCAAAAACAAGAAAGCACCCGAGAGCGACCAAAAAACAGCGCATTGCGCTTCCCCTTCAGGTTAATATACTAAGCTCAAAAAGCCGTATGCGCGGCATTGCCAAGGCTACAACCACTGCATTAGGATTTCCAGTGTTTTGACGAGGCCCGGACTGAGCATGGAATAAGGGCAGAGGGGGATAGTATGTTGATAGTTAGGGTATGGAAGATTGATTTCTTTTCGAAGCTTCTGGTGGCCGGCCTCTGGGCAGCCTTTTTCCTGCCTCAAGCCCAAGCGCAAACCCAAGGGCTTCTCGATGGTCGGTTGCTCGGCAACTGGCTCAAGAGTGGATCCGGAGACAATATTCGCTTTCTGTCAAATGGTGATTTGAACATTTCGTTTTCGGGGGCGGCAACCGTTTTCAACGGAGTCGGATCGGTCGAGAGGTGTGCCGATGGCGGTGCGAATATTTGCCTGGTCGGGCCGCGTTTTAGGTGCGCCTACCGGTATGCTTTTGCCGGTGAAGGACTAAATCTCTCATTCCGTACGGGTGGGCCGGACGTGGCCTGTAGAGCCGCGGCAGGCGATTACCGGCGGGTGGAGCCCTGAGCGACTGGGGCTACTTCCGATCTGAATTGTGCTCATCGAGCAGATCCGATGGGGCTTTTGATCCATTGGTCCCGCAAAACCGTCCGCTGACGGTTTGAGTGATGGCTTGAGCTATTTGCGCCTGAATTGTCTCCGTTTGAAGATTGATTTCGTCCGCTCGGTTGACGATCACGCCCGCCTCAAGGAGCAGAGCCGGATAGGGAGCGTCCTTCAGCACGGCTAACCGATCATTCAGATAGATCCCGCGCTGCCGATCAATGAGTTTTCGCCCTTCACCGGGAATCTTCATCGCATGGTGCAGCGAAGGCCGCAGTCCTTGCCTGATCAGTTCATCTGCCAAAAGCTGGGCAGCCGCTAAGCTCTCGGCAAACTTAGGAGTGAGCTCAGACAGGAAGATCGAAAAGCCGGAAAATTCGTCGCTGTAGTGGTTTGCTCGTCCGGCGAAGCTCCATTGATGGATAAACAACGGCTGAACTGAATCGTGATGAAGGGAGATAAATAGAGTTGGAGAATAGCGTTTAGCCTGGACGACTCGGTTGAGGAGCTGTTCTTGGCCTATGCCATGTACGACCAGCACGCTCACAAGGTACCCCGACCTTGCAAGTTCTAATGAAACCCTGCGAGCGAGGCTGAGGTTGAACTCAAACTCCGGCACGCCGCGCGCGCTAGTCGCTCCGGGTTGCTCAGGCGTGTGGCCGACGTCCAGCATCACCTTCACGATCGATGTGCAGTGCGGCACGGACACCGACTGTGGTGCTGCGGTGGGTATCAGGGCGATACTGCTAAGGCTGCTCGTGAGAAGCACAGTACGAAGGCAATACAATGCTCGCATGGAGGCCCTGGTCCAAAGCACCGCTTCTAATGCATTTGTCGATGGAGACCGATCCGATCCATCATACGGTTGAGTTCGAAGGAATTGTTAGCAGCCGTCACCACTGCGAAGCCGAGATAAGCAGGCTTTCAACTGGGAAATCCGCCTCGAATAGGCCCTCGCCAAGCAAGTTATATTCGTACCACAGGCATTTCGATCGTTGGACAACCAACTCTTCTCGGTTGCAGCCAATCTTGAAGAGCTTGCCGCGTCACCGTTGCTGCGAGCGTAAGCCTGAGCCGATGTATACAAAGCATCGAGATTTTGATCGAGCTGAGCTAGGCCGTCGTCTGAACAGACAGTTCTTTCCGCCTCATTCAATCGAGCGGAGCAGGAGAAGCTCGGAGAGACGGAGGGGCGAGGCGGTGGCGGAGGCGGCGGTAACGGGGCCGGCGCCGGTACTGGTACCGGTACTGGTACCGGTACTGGTACCGGTACCGGGCTATCGGCTTGCTCGAAAGCAGCTGACTTGAAACAGACGTCCCCACCGCTCTTCAGCTCCCAGACCATTCTTGTCCGCTGGTTGGTGGTGAGTATCAGGTAAAAGCAGGTGAATCCTGGGCCCGAGATTCGGAAATTTGATCCGTCTTCTCCATTGGATGGACCTATCGTGGCTTGGCCAAGTATCGGCAAACTAGCCTCTCTTTGACCCAGGCTAATCATATTAAACACGACGTGCGGTCCTGGCGGATTTACTGCCACCCACACACCGTTGAAAATCTGCGTTGGGTCGCCCTGCGCCTGAGCGCCGACGGCTGAGGCCAGGAAGCTCAACGATACCAAGGTAATGGAACGACAAAACACTGTTTGCTCTGAACGTTTCTTCAATTCGGGTACTCAGTCTAATCCGCTCGCCAGCGGCTGATCAAGCTATACTCGACTGGACCGCGTCCGCTCCTCCCGAGGCCGGATCACTATCGCTGCACCATGTCCGATCCTCAAGTGTTGGTCGTCCGAACGCGTAGTTCCCCGCCTATTCAAGGGCTGCCGCGCGAGCGTCGTCCTGAATCGTAGTCGACAACATTGAACATCGGAGCTTCTGAACCTGGCTATGGCATTGAGGTGTATGGTCGTCGCAAGCGTCGCACTCGTTGCAAACCCATCGGCCGCTGCGCCGCCATCAGCCGCGCCGCTCGACGATGGCGCCGCGGTGGAGCGTGCGATCGGCGGCGCGAGATGAAACGCCTGACCGCCGATTTCAATCGCGACTGGCCCGACGT
>NZ_JBNPUO010000023.1:0-2318 GCF_051168215.1 Bradyrhizobium sp. HKCCYLRH2015
CTCTTCACACCCCAAAACAACAACGCCGCGCTGAAACCTCAGCGCGGCGTTGTCGTTTGTCCTGATGCGGTCGTTCGTCGATGCCGCGGGCAGCACAACCGTGTGATTGAGCCGCAAAACCGGGTTCAGTTGCGGTTCATTCCCCAGAACGTACGCAATGCTGCGCTGTCTGTCGTCGCTGACATTGTCCCACAGGAGATCCTCATGCGCATGTTCGTCCGGACCACCTTCGTCGCGCTAGCCATTGCTGGCTCAGGCGCCGCGATGACGGCCCTCACAACGCTTCCGGCCCTCGCGCAGGCCGCCAAGGATTCCCCGGCGCAGCCGCCCGGTCCGACCATCAGCCAGCCGCCGCAGCTCAAGCAGATCGCGCTGACCGACAAGCAGATCGAAAACGTGCTGGCATCGCAAAAGGACATGGATGCCGTCACCGACAAGCTTCCCGAGAACGCGCCGCCGGACCAGAAGGTTGTGACGCAGCTCGATGGCGTCGCCAAGAAATACGGCTTCGCCAGCTATGACGATTTCAACGTCGCCGTCGACAACATCAGCCTGGTGATGGGCGGCATCGATCCGAAGACGAAAAAGTACATCGGTCCCGAAGCCGTCATCAAGCAGCAGATCGATCAGGTCCAGGCCGATACCAAGATGAAGCCCGATGACAAGAAGCAGGTCCTCAACGATCTCAATGCGGCGCTCAAGGCGAAGCCGCCGGAGGTCGAGAACAAGGGCAATATCGATCTCGTGGTCAAATATTACGACAAGCTCGCCGCGGCCTTCGGCGAGGACGACAACTGACAACCGAGGCTTTGCCTCCACCTCGATCCGCCAAGCCCCGACCGTCGGTCGGGGCTTTTTCGTTATGGGTCATGCGAGCGGAGCGCACGCTCAGCGCGCGAACGCGGCCTCCATCTGCTTGCGTACCTTCACGGTCTCGTCCGCGGCATCGGCTGCGACGTCGCTCCAGCGCACGATCTCGCCATGCGCGACGTCGTTCACGAGCTTCAGCCGGTGCGCCAGCCCGATCGGCAGTGCCCCGAGCTGCAGGCTGGTCCTGGCCGGTACGACCTTGCCCCACACCGTATAGCCACCTTCGCCATCGAGCATCTCGCCAGCCCGCAGATCCTTCTTGGCAACGGCGACGACATCGCCGCGGAAGCCGAGCGGTTGGCCGGTGGGCTCCTTGCGCAGGGCCGCCGAGAGCACCGAGACGTTCAGCTCCAGCCCGATCAGGTGATAGGGCTTGTACATCGCCGCATAGCGGCCGCTTGAATCGGTCTTGAGTCCGTATTGCCGGAAGCAGTCCGCGGCGTAGTCGTTCGGCGCCTCCAGCACGACATAGACGCCCCAGCGCAGATCGCGAAATACCGGACGCCCGTCCCGCTCCAGCGATGAGATCACCTCGACCATGCCGGAGCGCTCGAGCACGCCGCCGCGGTCGCGAGGCCGCAGCACATGCGGCAGGTCATCGACACCGCAGGGTGGAAACAGCAGTCCGTTCGTGGGCACGTCGAGCCCCGTCGCGTTGGCGATCGCGGCCATCTCGATCGCCGACTTGGTGCCGTCGAGGAAGGAATTGAACATCTGCGGGTTCATCCCGGCCGACTGCGCCTCGCCGGCGGTGAGGCCGTAATGTTGCCAGACGCCGTCCGGCGTGACGTCGTGATAGGCCGGCAGATACTTCGTGCCCTTGCCTGCCGCGACGACATGGAAGCCGGTCGCACGCGCCCAGTCGACGAGCTCGGCTGTCAATGCCGGCTGGTCGCCATAGGCGAGTGAGTAGACAACGCCGGCCCTGCGCGCCTCGTCGGCCAGCAACGGCCCCGCCAGAACGTCAGCCTCGACATTGACCATCACGATGTGCTTGCCGGCCCTGATGGCCGCCTGCGCGTGGCGGATGCCCGCGGCCGGACTGCCGGTCGCTTCGACGACGACATCAATGGTGTCAGCAAGCGCTTTTGCGCCGTCGGGACTGAACGCGGTGCGTTCGATCCGCTCGGCGCTCCAGCCGACGGTGCGGCAGGCGTCCCGCGCGCGCCCCGGATCGAGGTCGACGATGACGGGCACCTCGAGCCCCGCCACGTGCGGCACCTGCGACAGGAACATCGAGCCGAACTTGCCGGCGCCGATCAACGCGACGCGCACGGGCTTGCCGGCGGCGGCGCGGGCTTGGAGGAGGGCGTGGAGGTTCATTGTATTGTCCGGTTTCCAGATTGTCGCGCGACCTGCAACTACCACCTCCGTCGTCATGGCCGGGCTTGACCCACGGCTGTCCGGTTCAGCTTCCGCATATTGCGAGGCTCAACTGTTGTGGGTTT
>NZ_JBNPUO010000024.1:0-2099 GCF_051168215.1 Bradyrhizobium sp. HKCCYLRH2015
AACATCGGCATCGGCGACAGCGTCAGCAACCTGCTGTCGGCGATCCAGACCCAGACCGGCGTGACGGCGTCGATCACCGCGGGTGCGATCACCCTGACGCCGCCGGCGGCGGGATTGACGCTCTCGGGCAGCAGCGGCACCTTGGCCAAGCTCGGGCTGACTGCCGTCGGCGACGGCTTGTCGGGTCAGACCTTGACGGTCGGCGCCACAGGAGGTGGCACGGCGACCAGCATCACGTTCGGCCTGGGGACAGGGCAGGTCAAGTCGCTGAACGATCTCAACGCCAAGCTCGCAGCCAATAACCTGCAGGCCTCGATCGATTCGTCGACCGGCAAGATCACCCTCACCACGACCAACGACGCGGCGTCGGCCACGATCGGCGCGATCGGCGGTACGGCGGCGGCTTCCAGCCAGTCCTTCAACGGTCTGACGGCGGCGGCTCCGGTGGCGGATGTGACCGCGCAGACGCAGCGCGCGAGCCTGGTTTCCCAGTACAACAACGTGCTGGCGCAGATCAACACGACCGCGAGCGATGCGTCGTTCAACGGTGTCAACCTGCTCAACGGCGACACGCTGAAGCTGACCTTCAACGAGAACGGCAAGTCGACGCTGTCGATCACCGGCGTGACCTTCAACTCCGCGGGCCTCGGCCTCTCGACGTTGACCTCGGGCACCGACTTCCTCGACAACAACTCGGCGAACAAGGTGATCGGCGTGCTCACCACGGCGAGCTCCACGCTGCGCAACGAGGCCTCGACGCTGGGTTCGAACCTGTCGGTCGTGCAGGTTCGTCAGGACTTCAACAAGAACCTGATCAACGTGCTGCAGACCGGCTCGTCGAACCTGACCTTGGCCGACACCAACGAGGAAGCGGCCAACAGCCAGGCGCTGTCGACCCGCCAGTCGATCGCGGTGTCCGCGCTGTCGCTCGCCAACCAGTCGCAGGCGAGCGTGCTGCAGCTGCTGCGCTGATCCGCACGCATCGCATCTCGACGACCAAGGCGGCGGGGGAAACCCCGCCGCTTTTTCATCGGACGACATGGAAGGTCCGACGTTGCTGGCGGCGGAGCCTGGCGGGCGCGCAATAAATCGGAAGGCCCGGCCTCGCGACTGGCGAGCCGGGCCTTCCGATGTGAGGACGCGAAAGCTCAGGCCGCCGAGCTCACCGGCTTGTCCTGCTGTTCGGCTTCAGCCTGCTCGATCAGCTTCTTCTCGTAGGCGACGAGCTTCTTGGCTTCCTTCAGGGCCTGATAGAGATCGCCGTTCAGGATATGGCCGTTG
The DNA here is from genome assembly GCF_051168215.1 of Bradyrhizobium sp. HKCCYLRH2015. Taxonomy (NCBI): domain Bacteria; kingdom Pseudomonadati; phylum Pseudomonadota; class Alphaproteobacteria; order Hyphomicrobiales; family Nitrobacteraceae; genus Bradyrhizobium; species Bradyrhizobium sp. HKCCYLRH2015. Next base: position 1,282 of record NZ_JBNPUO010000024.1, read on the forward strand.
ATCGCCTCGATGATCGGCCAGGCGCTCGGCACCGTCGTGATGATGTCGCGCAGCAGGTTGAAATAGGTGCCGTGATCCGCATCTGCGCCCGGGGAGATGTACATCAGCTGGACCGCAAGATAGACGAGCTTGGCCGGCGTGTCGGCCGTCTCCGGCGTCAGGATGTCCTTCTCGCGCAGGATCGGAATGTTCTCGCCGTCGATCAGGAGGCGCGCGCGCTGATCGGTATTGGTGATCACGCAGGAGCCGATGATGATGCGCTCATGCGGCTTCAGTTCGACTTTCAGGGCCATTCTCATTCTCCGTTGCCGCAATCGGCGTGGCGCCGAACCTGCTGCGTCGAGGCCGATGACTGGTCCAGCTGCCAGTCTCAATCGCGCGGGAATTCTGCGCGCTCGATCGGTCGGCGCGCAGCAATCCTTTCCGATCATGGTTAACGGACGGTAAATGGCCGCGCGTGCCCGGCGAATATGCGGTGTTTTCAATGTGATCCGCGGCGAATCACCTCGGCGCGGCCGTGCCGGTGCGGCGCGTCGGGCAACGCGAGCGGTCGTCACTTCACTGTTTGTTAGCCGCTCGCATTTACCTTAACGCACGTCGCCCAGTGGTGCAGTCACCCGCGGGCTTCGCCTTGATCCTGAATGGATCGGGCAGTTTGTTTCACACCAGAAGGGTATGAAAATGTCAGGTATTGTTCTCTCGGCGTCGGTGCGTCAGAATCTGCTTTCGCTGCAGTCGACGGCTCAGCTCCTCGCCACCACCCAGAACAATCTCTCCACGGGCAAGAAGGTCAACTCGGCGCTCGACAATCCGACCAA
>NZ_JBNPUO010000025.1:0-1927 GCF_051168215.1 Bradyrhizobium sp. HKCCYLRH2015
AACATCGGCATCGGCGACAGCGTCAGCAACCTGCTGTCGGCGATCCAGACCCAGACCGGCGTGACGGCGTCGATCACCGCGGGTGCGATCACCCTGACGCCGCCGGCGGCGGGATTGACGCTCTCGGGCAGCAGCGGCACCTTGGCCAAGCTCGGGCTGACTGCCGTCGGCGACGGCTTGTCGGGTCAGACCTTGACGGTCGGCGCCACAGGAGGTGGCACGGCGACCAGCATCACGTTCGGCCTGGGGACAGGGCAGGTCAAGTCGCTGAACGATCTCAACGCCAAGCTCGCAGCCAACAACCTGCAGGCCACCGTTGACTCGTCCACCGGCAAGATCTCGATCACCACGACCAACGACGCGGCTTCGGCCACGATCGGCGCGATCGGTGGTACGGCGGCTGCTTCCAGCCAGTCCTTCAACGGCCTGACGGCGGCGGCTCCGGTGGCGGACGCGACTGCTCAGACGCAGCGCGCGAGCCTGGTCTCCCAGTACAACAACGTGCTGGCGCAGATCAACACGACCGCGGCTGACGCCTCGTTCAACGGCATCAACCTGCTGAACGGCGACACGCTGAAGCTGACCTTCAACGAGACCGGCAAGTCGACGCTGTCGATCACCGGTGTCACGTTCAACTCGGCGGGCCTCGGCCTCTCGACGTTGACCTCGGGCACCGACTTCCTCGACAACAACTCGGCGAACAAGGTCATCGGCGTGCTCAACTCGGCGAGCTCCACGCTGCGCAACGAGGCCTCGACGCTGGGTTCGAACCTCTCGGTCGTGCAGGTTCGTCAGGACTTCAACAAGAACCTGATCAACGTGCTGCAGACCGGTTCGTCGAACCTGACCTTGGCCGACACCAACGAGGAAGCGGCCAACAGCCAGGCGCTGTCGACCCGCCAGTCGATCGCGGTGTCCGCGCTGTCGCTCGCCAACCAGTCGCAGGCGAGCGTGCTGCAGCTGCTGCGCTAAGGCGCGGACGGCACCCACGAATATCGGAGGCGGCGGGGCTTGCCCCGCCGTTTTCGGCTCTAGACTATTCGCAAATTGACGCCGCTCGGCTGCGGCGCCGGATCAGCCGGACAGCGAGCACGAGAGCAACGTCGTGTCGACGCGAGTGCAGCCTGCCGACGACGCCGCTCCCGAGAGGAGACTCCCGAGAGGAGCCTTCTGAGAGGAGACTGGGCCATGCCCCTGCGGGTCGAGCTGAAGCCTTTCGAGCGCATCGTGATCGGCGACAGTGTCATCGTGAATTCGAACACGCGCGCCCGCTTCATCGTCGAAGGCGACGCGCCTATCCTCCGCGAGCGTGACACCGTCACCGCCGAGACCGCCGATACGCCGGCCAAGCGCCTCTACCTCTGCGTCCAGACGATGTATCTGAAGAACGCCGCGATCCGCTATCGCGCGTCCTATCTCGCCTGTATGAACGAGTTGCGCAGGGCGATTCCGGAAGCCGCCGGCCAAGCCGAGATGGTGGATCGCCATGTCACGGAAGGAGCGCTGTACAAGGCGCTGAAGGAGATCAGGGCGCTGATCGAGCGAGAGGATCGCGCAGTCGCGCCGGCAGAAGCGATGCCTTGACATTCCGGCCGCGGAAAGGGGCCGGGCTCACCTCAGCCTGAGAGGTCGGTGCTACGTCCGTATTAGCACGGACGATAAAATTAACGGGACGGATAAAAGCCCCACCTAACGATGGCTTGGACGAAAGTCTGTTCAGCCGAGTCGGCGAGGGCCGGGTATCGATCCGCGCTGCTGGTGAAGGCCGGGACCGACCGTCGCTCTGACAGGATCAGCGGTCGCCCCGTGACCGCGGCGCCAATTCTTGGAAGGCCAGTTTCATGGACGATCTGTTGCGTGAGTTCCTGACGGAGACCAGCGAGAGCCTGGATACCGTCGACAATCAATTGGTGCGGTTCGAGCAGGA
>NZ_JBNPUO010000026.1:0-1724 GCF_051168215.1 Bradyrhizobium sp. HKCCYLRH2015
GTTCAAGCAAAACACGATGCGATGACTTTACCCATTGTCACTGAGATTATCGTGTCTCACTTGAGGGGTGCAGTCCATTAGTGTCACCGTAACTTCTCACCGCAGCTTCGGGGCTGGTGTCGAAATAGAAGAACGTGGACCTCCTCACTTCATAGGAAGACTTGCCGTGCTTGATCAGGCGAACGAGAGTTTGGGTCGCATCCGCCATTGAGTCCGCACTATACCGCCGAGTGCAAGAGGGGTCTTGCGCGGGTATGCCGCCCATCTATTTCGAGAATTTCACCGAACCAGATCCGCAGCCCACACGGTAGTGTTTGAGAAATTCGCGGAGGGCTGCAGTAGACGTGGTGGCATTATAAGGATCACGATAGCCCATTTGCTCGGCAATCAACATATTGCACTTGATTGTGGTCGGAACGATCGCTGGGTCGATCGCGCCCTGATTGATGAGTTCCGCGATATATTCAAGCCGAACAATAAAACGACCGACGTCCTTCATCTCCTCTGGATCGGTCGGAGGGAACGTTAGCTTCGAGGTCAGGTTGGCATCGAAGTAGCTCATCACGACGGCATGAGTGAGGGACTGTTTAGAAGTCCGGAACGACATCCCACCAACGATGACCGTTGCTAGAACACTCGCTGCTGCGGCCACAAATGACCATCGAGCGGCGTTTACCGCGGGATCCGGCGACACAAGCAGGCTCCTTTCGATGATGATGAGCATTTGATCCAAGTCGCCCTGATCATCTGGACAGGATCCTATTCTTCCGCCCGCCCTTTGGTAGTTGCCTGTGGAACGGGCGGCTGCTGTTCAGCTTGCTTTTTGAGATGTTGCTCCATTATGGCAGTGACCGCTCGCTTTGGTCCAAAGTAGATCGGCTCCATTTTATCCAGCAACTCACTCATTGCTTCAGACACACAAAGAATCTCCTCTGGAAATGAGGCGATTTCACTTACGCCGAGAGCAGGCTGCTTCCATTTTGCGCGCGTATCAAGCCTATGAGGTTTCAGGCTCGGATACACTTCGTCTGACTCGAGTTCGGCGTCCGACAGCTTCATTATATCGGAAAGGTCTTCTCCGCCCTGAAGGAAGTGGTGTGCCATTCGCACACGTTTTCCATTTAGCTTAAGGAGCCGGCTTCTGATGGCTGACCAACTATTTTGACAAACAGAAAATTGCGTTTCCAACACAAAGAGCTCGTCTATGATCTGGATCCATGTCGGGAACGAATTGATCGAATAAAAGATCAGTCCTGCTTTGTCCGCGGGAACGTCCAGCAGGAAAGCAGCAACGTAGACTAGATGACCTTCAAGCCTCGACCACAATGAAATATTGCGGCCTATCATTTTGAAGATTTGCTCTTTTATAGCCCTGTTGTCGTTTTCAAACTGGTCATGCAACTCCTGCGCCTTTGCTTCTTCTCCCCCACGGTTTCCCCCTTCCCAGCAACTGGCACGATCAACGGGTAGTCGCATTGATTGCTCACTAGAACGAGCGGAGCAAGCCCATTCTCTCGATATCGGGTCATCTGCGAAAGTTTTTCAGCGGCTCGGAGGTTTCTTGATCTCGGGAACGGTCGGCTTCCCCACTGAGACTTCTTTGGTTGCCTCTCGTCGCGCGGGGTGAGTATGGGAATTACGGTGACGGTGCTGGACTGCACCCCTCAAGTGAGACACGATAATCTCAGTGACAGGCATTCCGAGGATGACCTGTGGCAGCAAGA
>NZ_JBNPUO010000027.1:0-1597 GCF_051168215.1 Bradyrhizobium sp. HKCCYLRH2015
AAGTGTCGGCGTAATCGGGCGCGCGCAAGACGAGACAGTGTTGGCGGCAAAGGCGCAGCATTGCGGTGAATCAACATTGATTCGCCGAAGAGGACGTCCGCCGATGAAACTCTCAGCAGCACTCGACACCTCGAGCACCAAGACCGCGATCTGCGTGATGAACAGCCGCGACGGCACCATCGTGTTCGAATCCAGCGTTTTGACAGATCCGGCGATCATCTTTGAAGCGCTTGCGCCGTATCTGCCGCGGCTCGACAAGGTCGGTCATGAAGCAGGCAGTGTAGCACCTTGGCTGCACCGTGAGCTCGTGTCCCTGGGCCTTCCCATGGTGCTGTTGGAAGCACGGCAGGCAGCGGCTGCCCTGCAGGCCCAGCGCAACAAGACCGACAAGAATGACGCGCGCGGTCTGGCGCATCTGGTGAGGGCGGGATGGTATCGGCCGGTCCACGTCAAGAGCCCGGAGAGCCATAAACTACGGCTGCTCCTCGCTCACCGCCGGACGCTCAAGCGCAAGCTGCTCGACATCGAAAACGAGATCAGACAGTCGCTGAAGGTGTTCGGTCTGTTGGTTGGACCGCGGGTTCAGCGGGCCTCGTTTACAGCGCGGGTGCGAGACCTGGTGGCTCATGACAGTCTGATTGGGGGCATAACGGAATGCATGTTGCGGGCCTGGGAAGCACTATGGGCCGAGTACAAGAGGCTGCACGACTTGCTGGTTCAAATGGTCGGCCGGGACGAGCTCTGCAGGCGCTTCTGCGCCATTCCAGGCGTTGGTCCCGTGACTGCTTTGACCTTCAAGGCAGCGATCGACGATCCGCACCGGTTCAGCAAGTCCAAGACCGTGGGGGCGCATTTTGGGCTGACCTCCCGCCGCATACAGACGGGCACATCGATCGACATCGAAGGGCACATCTCGAAGTGCGGGGATGGGGAGGTTCGTACCGTGCTCTACGAGGCTGCGAGCGCGATGCTGGTGCGCTCCAAGAAATGGTGCGGCATCAAGGCCTGGGGTGTTCGGATCGCAGCCAAACGTGGCCACAAACGCGCGGTGGTGGCCGTCGCGCGTAAGCTGGCGGTGGTCATGCATCGCATGTGGATCGATGGATCTGTGTTCCGGTTCGCAGCCGAAGATGAAAGTGCAGCCGAACCGAGTTTTAGCAACCCGACGGCGCTCGCCGCCGCTATGTGAGAGCTCTGGCGAGCGCCGTCTGACAGACAGTGCGACGACAGAAGATTGGCTGAGCTTCCGCCGGTCGGCGGAGAGGCGTTTGGTGGATCGAAGCGGATGCGGAGAGCACGTTATCTTGCCGGCGACGACAGCTCGATTGAGACGTCGAGCGCGCTACTGTGTCTGTGTTGCCCCGCGATCCTGACGACGACATGTGCGCCCGCATGGCTAGCGGGGCTGAGCACGAACTCCTGGATGGACCACCAGATGTCATCACCCCGAGATCATGACGAAAGCCGGACCAATGCCACGTTGTCGACCGCTCGTGTGCAGCCGTATAATATCAAGCAGAGGAGACGATCATGTCGGAGCAGAACGCGGAGAAGCGCCCGATTACTCCCGGCAAGATAAAAGCGGCTCGCCGGTTGA